>NZ_JAATUR010000047.1 GCF_011881725.1 Escherichia coli
AACCGAACCGGCTGTTTGTGTGAAGTGATTCACATCCGCCGTGTCGATGGAGGCGCATTATAGGGAGTTTCCCGGAGGCCGCAATAGAAAAATTGCAGAAAAATGACTGACTGCTGCATTCCCCAGCAAAACCCCGCCTTATACCTTTTTACACACAGAGTTATCCACAATCATCAGCGTTATTTCTCTATTTCTCCCATGCTAACCAGGGACAAAATCGTGATCGCCATCGAATTACAAAAATTCGCGAGCGTTGCGCAAACGTTTTCGTTACAATGCGGGCGAAAAATAAAGATGCCCCGTTAGGGGTGTTAGCTGAGTTTTTTGCGAAAAATTCAGCTAACGCTCTCTGTAATAGTCAAATCCAGGGGATTTACCATGCAACAACGTCGTCCAGTCCGCCGCGCTCTACTCAGTGTTTCTGATAAAGCCGGTATCGTCGAATTCGCCCAGGCACTTTCCGCACGCGGTGTGGAGCTGCTGTCTACAGGGGGCACTGCCCGTCTGTTAGCAGAAAAAGGTCTGCCGGTAACCGAAGTTTCCGATTACACCGGTTTCCCGGAGATGATGGATGGACGCGTGAAGACTCTGCATCCGAAAGTACATGGTGGCATTCTGGGCCGTCGCGGCCAGGACGATGCCATTATGGAAGAGCATCAGATCCAACCTATCGATATGGTGGTCGTTAACCTGTATCCGTTCGCCCAGACCGTTGCTCGTGAAGGCTGCTCGCTGGAAGATGCCGTTGAGAATATCGACATTGGTGGCCCGACCATGGTGCGCTCCGCCGCCAAGAACCATAAAGATGTCGCTATCGTGGTGAAGAGCAGCGACTACGACAGCATTATTAAAGAGATGGATGCCAACGAAGGTTCGCTTCTGCTTGCAACCCGTTTCGATCTCGCTATCAAAGCCTTCGAACACACCGCCGCCTACGACAGCATGATTGCCAACTACTTCGGCAGCATGGTTCCGGCTTACCACGGCGAAAGCAAAGAAGCCGCAGGCCGTTTCCCGCGCACGCTGAATCTGAACTTCATTAAGAAGCAGGATATGCGCTACGGGGAGAACAGCCACCAGCAGGCAGCCTTCTATATAGAAGAGAATGTGAAAGAAGCCTCCGTTGCCACCGCAACCCAGGTTCAGGGTAAAGCCCTCTCTTATAACAACATCGCCGATACCGATGCGGCGCTGGAGTGCGTGAAAGAGTTCGCCGAGCCGGCATGTGTCATTGTGAAGCACGCCAACCCTTGCGGCGTGGCTATCGGCAATTCCATTCTTGATGCTTACGATCGCGCGTATAAAACCGACCCAACCTCTGCGTTCGGCGGCATTATTGCCTTTAACCGTGAGCTGGATGCTGAAACCGCGCAGGCCATTATTTCTCGTCAGTTTGTCGAAGTGATCATTGCACCATCCGCCAGCGAAGAAGCCCTGAAAATCACAGCAACCAAACAGAATGTGCGCGTCCTGACCTGCGGCCAGTGGGGCGAGCGTGTTCCGGGCCTTGATTTCAAACGCGTTAACGGCGGTCTGCTGGTTCAGGACCGTGACCTGGGGATGGTTGGCGCAGAAGAACTGCGCGTTGTGACCAAACGTCAGCCGACCGAGCAGGAACTGCGTGATGCGCTGTTCTGCTGGAAAGTAGCGAAATTCGTAAAATCTAACGCCATCGTCTATGCCAAAAACAATATGACCATCGGCATTGGCGCGGGCCAGATGAGCCGCGTGTACTCCGCCAAAATTGCCGGTATTAAAGCTGCTGATGAAGGCCTGGAAGTGAAAGGTTCCTCGATGGCTTCTGACGCGTTCTTCCCATTCCGTGACGGTATTGATGCCGCAGCTGCTGCGGGCGTGACTTGCGTAATCCAGCCTGGCGGTTCTATCCGTGATGACGAAGTGATTGCCGCTGCCGATGAACACGGTATTGCGATGCTCTTCACCGATATGCGCCACTTCCGCCATTAATGGAGCGACAGATGAAAGTATTAGTGATTGGCAACGGCGGTCGCGAGCACGCGCTGGCCTGGAAAGCGGCTCAGTCGCCGCTGGTTGAGAAAGTATTTGTCGCACCGGGTAATGCGGGAACGGCGCTGGAACCCGCGCTGCAAAACGTCGCTATCGGCGTGACAGATATCCCGGCGCTGCTGGATTTCGCGCAAAACGAAAAGATCGATCTAACCATCGTCGGTCCGGAAGCGCCGCTGGTGAAAGGCGTGGTGGATACCTTCCGCGCCGCCGGGCTGAAAATCTTCGGCCCAACCGCAGGTGCAGCCCAACTGGAAGGGTCGAAAGCATTTACCAAGGATTTTCTGGCCCGCCATAAGATCCCTACAGCGGAATACCAGAACTTCACCGAGGTAGAACCTGCGCTGGCGTATCTGCGTGAGAAAGGCGCGCCTATCGTCATTAAAGCTGACGGTCTGGCTGCCGGGAAAGGCGTGATCGTGGCGATGACGCTGGAAGAAGCCGAGGCGGCTGTTCACGATATGCTGGCAGGCAACGCCTTTGGTGACGCGGGGCATCGCATTGTTATCGAAGAGTTCCTCGACGGCGAAGAAGCGAGCTTTATCGTGATGGTTGACGGCGAGCATGTGCTGCCGATGGCCACCAGCCAGGATCACAAACGCGTAGGCGATAAAGATACCGGACCAAACACTGGCGGGATGGGCGCTTACTCTCCTGCGCCGGTGGTGACTGATGACGTTCATCAGCGCACCATGGAACGTATCATTTGGCCAACCGTAAAAGGCATGGCAGCGGAAGGCAACACCTACACCGGTTTTCTCTATGCGGGCCTGATGATCGATAAACAGGGCAATCCGAAGGTTATCGAATTTAACTGCCGTTTTGGCGATCCGGAAACCCAGCCCATTATGCTGCGCATGAAGTCCGATCTGGTTGAACTCTGCCTGGCGGCCTGTGAAAGTAAGCTGGACGAGAAAACGTCTGAGTGGGATGAACGTGCTTCTCTTGGCGTAGTGATGGCAGCAGGCGGTTATCCGGGTGATTACCGTACTGGCGATGTGATCCACGGCCTGCCGCGGGAAGAAGTGGAAGACGGCAAAGTGTTCCATGCGGGCACGAAACTGGCGGATGACGAGCAGGTAGTGACCAGCGGCGGACGCGTACTGTGCGTCACCGCGCTGGGTCATAGCGTGGCAGAAGCGCAGAAACGCGCTTATGCCTTAATGACCGATATCCACTGGGACGACTGCTTCTGCCGGAAAGATATCGGCTGGCGCGCCATCGAACGCGAGCAGAACTAACGCGACAGTTTTGCCAACAGCGTTTTGCGCGTGATCCCTAACTGGCGGGCGGCTTCGGTTTTGTTGCCGCCCGTTTTCTCCAGCGCAGCCAGAATTACTTCTTTTTCGACTTCCACCAGCGGCTGAATATCCTGACTTTGCACCAGCGGGATCGGCGTACTGGCAATCGCCAGCGGCAGTTCGCGTTCGGAAATATATTCCCCGGTCAGCAGCACCACCGCCCGTTCCACCGCGTTTTCCAGTTCGCGAATATTTCCCGGCCAGTCGTAGTGAATCAGCAGATCCATCGCCTGGGGCGTATAACCTTTTACCGCCTTGCGATTGCGTTCGGCAAACCGTTGAAGAAAATGGTTAGCCAGCAGAGGAATATCTTCCCGCCGCTGACGCAACGACGGCACTTCAATCGCCACTACGTTCAGCCGATAGTAGAGATCCTGGCGAAAACGCCCGGCATTCACCTCTGCGGCAAGATCGCGGTGAGTCGCGGCAATCAGCCGGACATCGACAGAAATAGTCTGGTTGCTACCGACACGCTGAACCTCGCGCTCCTGAATGGCACGCAGCAGACGCACCTGCATCATCGGCGAGATATCGCCAATTTCATCAAGAAACAGCGTGCCGCCGTCCGCCTCAACGAAGCGCCCTTCCCGCCGTTTGTCGGCTCCAGTAAACGCTCCTTTTTCATGACCGAACAATTCAGATTCCAGTAAAGATTCGTTGAGCGCTGCGCAGTTGAGTGTGACCAGCGGTTTTTCGCAACGTCCGCTACTGGCGTGAATCGCTCTGGCAACCAGCTCTTTACCGGTGCCGGAATCGCCGTGGATCAATACCGTGGCTTCCGAAGGCGCAACGAGGGCGATTTCACTAAGCAAGTGTTGCATCGCCGGGCTTTTGCCAACCATACCGAACTGGCTGGCAGACACCGCGGGCGTTTCAGCGTCAACACTGTGCGTATGCGCGAGCGCCTTCTCCAGCGTAGCCTGCAGGTTATCGAAATCCAGCGGCTTGATGAGATAATCCAGCGCTCCGGTTTTCAGTGCTTCTACCGCCGTCTCGACGCTGGAGTACGCGGTCATAATCAACACGGGTATTGCCGGATTTAACGCTTTGATCTCTTTCAGCGTGGCGATGCCGTCCATCTGGGCCATTCGCACATCGCAAAGCACAAGATCAAAAACCTTCTCCCGCACCTGCGCCAGCGCCTGTTGCCCGCTGTTCGCCAGCGCGACGTTATAGCCCCAGCCACGCAGCAATGCCTGCAAAATGGTGCAGTGGCTAATGTCATCATCTACCACCAGAATATCGATATTATCGTGCGTCATCCTTGTGGGTCCTTACGCGTAATAGTGACCGGAAGCCAAAGGGTAAACGTTGCGCCTTTCCCCTCCTGGCTTACGACCTGAATTGTACCACCGTGTTGTTCAACAATATTATGTACGACCGCCAGTCCCAGCCCGGTGCCTTCGGCCTTCGTGGTGAAGTACGGAGTGAAGATGGCTTCTAGCTGGTCCGCCGCAATCCCCTTACCGCTATCAGCAACGCTGATTTTCACGCCAGTGCCGCTTTCGCTGACCTCCACGTTAATCACACCATGCTGACCAATCGCCTGAATGGCATTGAGATAGAGATTCAACAGGACCTGAGTTAGTCGGTCCGGGTCAACCTGAATTTCCGGCAATGTTTCGTTGGCAGTAAAGCGCAACTGAATTTCCCGGCTGTTTGCATCCTGGCTTACCAGCTGTAATGAGTGGTTTATCAGGGTATTGAGATCAACCGCCTGCAAAGCAAGGTGCGTTGGCTTGACCAGTTCCAGCAACTCGCTCACCACGCGGTTTAAACGGTCAGCCTCTTTCGCCATCACCTGCGCCAGTTGATGCGCTTCCCCCCCCGCAGGCGCGCGCTCGGCAAAGTATTTCGCCAGCCCTTTAATCGAGGAAAGCGGGTTACGGATTTCGTGGGCGACGCCTGCCGCCAGATGCCCCAGCGCCACCAGTTTCTCTTTGCGCTTCATTTCATCCTGCAGAAGCTGACGCGAGCACAGATATCGACGATACCAGAAGAATGACAACACGCTTGCCAGCAATACCGTCGCCAGCGCGAAGAGGATAATCAGGGTGTTCCTCTGCTCACGATCTTCGGCACTCACAATGTTACTGGCGTCGAAAGCGATAAAAATTGCTTGTGGTGTCGCGGCATACTGCTGCATATGGCGCATCCGGTGCATTCCAACAGCAAACATCGGTTGAAACTGGCGATAAATTTCCAGAACTGGCTCACCGTCTGCGCTATCGATCCGCCGCCACGCTTCTTCATCACCCGGATTCAATCGCTGCATTTCCTGCGGGGAATAAAGCTGTTTTCCCACCATGGCGGAGTTGCTATGCATCACGATTGTGCCTTGTTCATCCGTGACCGCAAACCAACGCACTCCTGGCTGCCCAGCCATTTCTTCCAGTAAGGCCTGCTGCTGTGCGTGATGCATGCGCATCCCCATACCGACGCGCGAGCCAGATTCGAGAGCACGGATAAGTACACTGCCTTTTTCCAACAACGTTTGTCTGGCTGCGGCAGTCTCGCGTCCATAATCGCGAATCACCGTCACCGCAAACAACCCCACAAGCCCAACAATGACAACGGGGAGAATCGCACTTAACCATTTGGCTAAGGCGTCTTTTGATCGCTGCATAAAACCCATCTTCTTCTTTGCCTGTTCATCCCTTTTTGACAGCAGAAATCATGCCATCTTTTATCAGCGCTTACCCTGCGCTGTAACACAAACGCTTAAGTTTCAATGAGTAAAAATGACTCACTACCCACAGCAGGCGAGTCATTTTTACTCGCTTATCATGTCAGATTACCCGTCATATCAGCGTTTCGTCATTGGCACGGAAGATGCAATCCCCAAAGTAAGACAACCACAGGAGGATTAACCATGAAACGGAACACGAAGATTGCCCTGGTGATAATGGCGCTTTCAGCAATGACGATGGGATCAACATCTGTATTTGCTCACGGCGGGCACGGCATGTGGCAGCAAAATGCAGCGCCTTTGACCAGCGAACAACAGACGGCGTGGCAGAAAATCCATAATGACTTTTACGCTCAAAGCAGCGCATTGCAACAGCAGCTGGTGACGAAACGTTATGAATACAACGCCCTGTTAGCAGCAACCCCACCGGATAGCAGTAAAATTAACGCGGTCGCCAAAGAGATGGAGACTTTGCGTCAGTCGTTAGATGAGTTACGGGTAAAACGGGATATTGCGATGGCTGAAGCGGGTATTCCACGCGGAGCCGGAATAGGCATGGGTTACGGTGGCTGCGGCGGTGGTGGCAGTCATATGGGTATGGGCCACTGGTAAATCAGAACGTTTTCTCGTTGGGTTGCCAGCGACAGAAATCAGAGTTTGCCACTAACAGTAATTGCGAGCCTTCGGGCGCTTCCAGCCATGCCACGCTGACATCAACAGAAGAGCGGCTCTGGCGGCGCTCGATATGCGCTATCGCCTGCGAATCTAAATCAGGTTTAATGGTTTGTCCTTCGCAGGTGGTCACGGTCTGTTCCATCGCATGCCAGCGTCCCTGACGCAGTACCACTCTCCCCTGACGTAAGGCGTCGCTAATCTGGCGGATCTGATCTGCGCGATAACGGTATAAATCGATTTGGTCGTTAGAAAGCTGCTGCTTTTCCCCGTCGGACTCACGTTGCATAAAGCTCAGATCGCCGCGATCGTCAAAGCGTGCGCGGATATTTACCGGCGGTTTGCTGTAAACATTGATATTGATAAGCGTAAGGTTATCGCCTTGCCAGCGATACTCTCGCGTAGTGGTATCGCCATTGCGCCACGGGCTAAACACGGCAAGCAGATGCACATTATCGCCGCTGTCTTTTCGCCAGATACGTACCGCACCCTGATCTTCGGCAAATCCACTGGCAGTAAAGGGAGGAAGTGAAGAGGTGTGGCTACAGGCAGTGAGAAACACCCCGCCTGCCAGCATCAATGATCGACGCCAGAAAGACAAAAGGGGTGAAACCACCCCTTCGTTAAAACTGTTCACTGCCACGCAATCTTACTTAACTGCGTCTTTCAGTGCCTTGCCAGAAACAAATGCCGGTACGTTAGCTGCGGCAATTTTGATTTCTTTACCGGTCTGCGGGTTGCGGCCAGTACGCTCAGCGCGGTGGTTCACTTTGAAGGTTCCGAAACCAACCAGTTGTACAGCATCGCCTTCTTTCAGAGACTCAGTAATTGCAGCCAGAGTGGACTCCAGAGCAGCTTTAGCCTGGGTTTTGGACAGTTCTGCTTTCTCTGCAATTACATCAATCAGTTGAGTCTTGTTCATAAGTTATCCTTACAATGTGTTTATCGCTTGCTAAGCATCGAGTGCGACGGAAATGCCAGAAAAGCACTCTCCTGCATACACGCACCGATAGCCACTTTTTTTCGCCCTCCAAATGTAGACCAGACGGGGGGCGAAAGGGAAGACTCCAGGTATGACAAATCAGGCGTTAAATCACGTTTTCTGGTCTTATTGCTGAAAAATTATACCAATATTGCTCTCGCCCGCCTCACGCAGGTCTGCTCTAAGCCCTTTTATCAACTCAATGTCACGTTCTTCGCACTCGGATAAAAGTCGGAATATTTCCCACTGAATGTCCCATTCTTGCTCTACAGCCGGGTTTTCTTTCAGCTCCTCATCGCTCATTTCGCGACCAGCCTGAGTCATTTCCAGCATCGCTACGGTGGTAATAGAGGTCTTACTCACTTCCACCGCGTGTTCGAGCGTTTCGCCACTCAAACGCGAATGAACCAGTTCACTTAACGCCACGCAGGCATCGATTGCCGGATAAACGCCGTACAGATCGAAATCATCCGCTGAAGGAATCGCTTCTTCAAATTTCTCCAGTTGGCTGTCGAAATTCACCTTCGCGTCTTTAACGGTCAGCGTTTCCCAGATGAGATCGAGAATACGACGGTAAATCTGCCCATCGCCGAAACCGGTCTGCTTGCAGAACATGGCGTAATTAGGGTACATGCGCTCACATAAGCAAGCCATAAAAGTGACGTGTTGCCAGCTTTCCAGGCGCTCAAGACGCAGATGAATCGGGTTTTGTAACATGTTGAGTTCTCAGATACGGAAATTATCCGCAGTTTACCTGAATTAGGGGTGATTTGCTGTATAGCGCACGAATGCCGGACGTTCCGAGGCCACTGCATCTGCCCAGCGCGTTGGCTCCGGCAGACGATAGCCTTTCATGCAGCGTTGTACCCACGCCAGCGCGCTATCCACGCTGACCCGGTGACCAGTAGCGATAAACAGCGGGTTACAGCGCGCTTTGCTGCGCCAGACCCAGGCCAGTTGTTCGCCTTTATCCATCAGCGGGGCCAGCGCGCCCGGCTCGCTGGAGAGCGGTTCAAATTTACCGCATAGCCTTTTTTTCGCAACGCCAATAGTCGGTACGTCCACTAATAAACCAAAATGGCTGGCAACGCCAAGACGGCGAGGATGCGAGATCCCATGACCATCGACAAACACTAAATCCGGCTTTTGCGACAGCATCTCCCACGCTGCCAGCAGCGCAGGATATTCACGGAAGGAGAGAAAACCTGGAATGTAAGGCATGGTGGTGGCGATGCGGGCCACTTTATACTCCACCAGCTCAAGCGAGGGGTATTTCAGCAGCACCATCGCCGCTCGCGTCACTTCGCCGCCCTGCTCAAACCCGACATCGGCTCCGGCGATCAGATCCGGTGGATCTTTATCGAGTCGATCCTCGCGGATCACAGAAGAAGCCAGTTCAATTTGTTGAGCGCGTAATGACGCGAGATCCATAATCGCTCCTTAGCGCCTGGTCCACCAGGCTTTTAGCGGTGATACTGTTCAGACAGACGATGTACTGCCTCCACAAACACGCCAGCATGTTCTGGCGGTACATCCTGATGAATGCCGTGGCCGAGGTTAAAGACATGGCCTTCACCGTGACCGAAACCGGAAAGGATTGTCGCCACTTCTTCTTCAATGCGGGCTGGCGGCGCATACAGCATCGATGGGTCCATATTGCCCTGTAGCGCGACTTTATTACCCACGCGGCGACGCGCATCGGCGATGTCGGTCGTCCAGTCGAGACCCAGCGCATCACAGCCAGTTTCCGCCATCGCTTCCAGCCACTGACCACCACCTTTGGTAAACAGCGTAACCGGCACGCGGCGACCGTCGTTTTCACGCAGCAGGCCATCGACAATTTTGTGCATGTAATACAACGAGAACTGTTGATAGTCACGCCCGGTGAGCACGCCGCCCCAGGTATCAAAAATCATCACTGCTTGCGCACCAGCTTTAATTTGCGCGTTGAGATACAACGTGACGCTTTTCGCCAGTTTATCGAGTAGCGCGTGCAGCGCTTGCGGATCGGCATACATCATTTTTTTGATGACGGTAAACGCTTTGCTGCTACCACCTTCCACCATGTAGGTCGCCAGCGTCCACGGGCTGCCGGAAAAACCAATCAGCGGCACTTCGCCTTTCAGTTCGCGGCGAATGGTACGTACCGCGTTCATTACGTAACCCAGTTCATCTTCCGGGTCAGGAATTGGCAGTTTATCGACGTCTGCCTTACAGGTGACTGGCGAGGTGAATCGCGGACCTTCTCCGGCTTCAAAATAGAGCCCTAATCCCATCGCATCCGGGACGGTCAGAATGTCGGAGAACAGAATCGCCGCGTCCAGCGGGTAGCGACGCAGCGGTTGCAAGGTCACTTCACATGCCAGCTCGGCGTTTTTGCACAGTGACATAAAATCGCCCGCCTGAGCGCGGGTGGCTTTGTATTCCGGTAGATAGCGGCCCGCCTGGCGCATCATCCATACTGGAGTGACATCAACGGGCTGGCGCAGCAGCGCCCGCAGATAACGATCGTTTTTAAGTTCGGTCATTTTGGCTGTTCCTTAGTGCGTCTGGCGGTCAGTGTATCATCACTCATACTCTGCCCGACACATCGCCACCGTATCTTCTATCAGACGGCGCGCCACGGTGCCGGGCGGGGGAAGTAACGGCAAATCGTCGTAGCGATACCAGTTCGCCTCCAGCAGTTCTTTCGGATCAATCACGATGTCACCGCTGTCATACTCCGCCATAAATGCGGTCATCAGCGACTGAGGAAACGGCCACGGCTGAGAAGTCACGTAACGAAGATTTTTGACTTTGATGCCACTCTCTTCCATCACTTCCCGCGCGACTGCCTGTTCGAGGGTTTCGCCCACTTCGACAAATCCGGCAAGTACCGTATGGACACCGTTGCGATGGCGGGTATGCTGGGCGAGGAGGATCGAATCCTCCCGACGGATGGCAACAATAATGCAGGGGGCGATTTGTGGGTAGTAACGCTCACGGCAGTGGCTGCACAGCATTGCCCATTCGGTTTTGCTCGGATACATCTCATGGCCGCAGTACCCGCAATATTTATGTGAGCGGTAAAACTCCGCCAGTTGCACACCGCGCCCGGCCAGTTGAAACAGCCCAACATCGAGATCAATGACCTGACGTACCGACCCCATATCTTGACGCCGCTGCTGTTGTACTAGCCAAACAGGTTCTCCCTGCCATTCGCCGATTTGTAGTGCGCGCTGACCCACAAGATCGAAATTTGCCGCTTCGCCATATGGCAATTCTCCCTTCGGCAACCATAATTTTTGTTCATGGCTGACTACCCACCAGCCGTGATCTAATTTTTCAATTATACGATCCATAGCTCTTGCACTACCTTTGCATCACTGGCATGTTTAACATCGTTTTTACATTTCTCACAGAGCAGTTTTTGAATACAAACTTGCGGAGTCAATCATGCTTAACCAGCTCGATAACCTGACGGAGCGCGTCAGAGGAAGTAACAAACTGGTTGATCGCTGGCTACATGTACGTAAGCATCTGCTCGTGGCTTACTACAATCTGGTTGGCATTAAGCCTGGCAAAGAATCGTACATGAGGCTAAACGAAAAAGCCCTTGATGATTTTTGCCAGAGCCTGGTCGATTACCTGTCTGCCGGACATTTCAGTATTTATGAGCGCATTCTTCATAAGCTGGAAGGTAACGGGCAACTCGCGCGCGCCGCGAAGATTTGGCCGCAGCTGGACGCCAACACACAACAAATTATGGATTACTACGATTCCAGTCTGGAAACCGCCATCGAACATGATAATTACCTTGAGCTTCAACAGGTTTTATCTGACATCGGCGAAGCGCTGGAAGCGCGCTTTGTGCTGGAAGATAAGCTGATTCTGCTGGTGCTTGACGCCGCTCGCGTCAAACATCCTGCTTGAGTTCTACGCTGTTAACGCGTAATTTACATTCAACGCCCCGTTTACGGGGCTAATTTCTTGTCGGAGTGCCTTAACTGGCTGAGACCGTTCATTCGGGATCCGCGGAACCTGATCAGGCTAATACCTGCGAAGGGAACAAGAGTTAATCTGCTATCGCATCGCCTTTGCGGCGATCGTCTCTTGCTTCATCCGTCGTCTGACAAGCCACGTCCTTAACTTTTGGAATGAGCTATGTCTGCAACAAAACTGACCCGCCGCGAACAACGCGCCCAGGCCCAATATTTTATCGACACTCTGGAAGGCACCGCCTTTCCGAACTCAAAACGCATTTACATCACCGGCACTCAACCAGGTGTGCGCGTGCCAATGCGTGAGATCCAGCTTAGCCCAACGCTAATCGGCGGTAGCAAAGAACAGCCGCAGTACGAAGAAAATGAAGCGATTCCGGTTTACGACACCTCCGGCCCGTATGGCGATCCGCAGATCGTGATTAACGTGCAGCAAGGACTGGCAAAGCTGCGCCAGCCGTGGATCGATGCGCGCGGAGATACCGAAGAACTTACCGTGCGCAGTTCCGATTACACTAAAGCGCGGCTGGCAGATGATGGCCTCGATGCGCTGCGTTTTAGCGGTGTTTTAACGCCAAAACGCGCTAAAGCAGGACGCCGCGTCACGCAGTTGCACTACGCCCGCCAGGGCATCATCACGCCGGAGATGGAGTTTATCGCCATTCGCGAGAATATGGGCCGCGAGCGCATTCGTAGTGAAGTTTTGCACCACCAGCATCCGGGAATGAGTTTTGGCGCACGCTTGCCGGAAAATATCACTGCGGAATTTGTCCGTGATGAAGTTGCTGCCGGACGCGCCATTATTCCCGCCAACATCAACCATCCGGAATCGGAGCCAATGATCATTGGTCGCAATTTCCTGGTAAAAGTTAACGCCAATATAGGCAACTCAGCGGTGACCTCTTCCATCGAAGAAGAAGTGGAAAAACTGGTGTGGTCAACGCGCTGGGGAGCGGATACGGTGATGGATCTCTCCACTGGTCGCTATATTCACGAAACCCGCGAGTGGATTTTGCGTAACAGCCCGGTACCAATCGGCACAGTACCGATCTACCAGGCACTGGAGAAGGTAAACGGGATCGCTGAAGCTCTTACCTGGGAAGCGTTCCGCGACACCCTGCTGGAACAGGCCGAGCAAGGTGTGGATTACTTCACCATTCATGCGGGCGTGCTACTGCGCTATGTGCCGATGACCGCTAAACGCCTGACCGGTATCGTCTCTCGCGGCGGTTCGATTATGGCGAAATGGTGCCTCTCCCATCATCAGGAAAATTTCCTCTATCAGCACTTCCGTGAAATTTGTGAAATCTGCGCCGCTTACGACGTTTCGCTGTCGTTGGGCGATGGTCTACGCCCTGGTTCAATTCAGGACGCTAACGATGAAGCGCAGTTTGCCGAGCTGCATACGCTGGGAGAACTGACCAAAATTGCCTGGGAATATGACGTGCAGGTGATGATTGAAGGCCCTGGGCATGTGCCGATGCAGATGATCCGCCGCAATATGACCGAGGAGTTAGAGCACTGCCATGAAGCGCCATTCTATACCCTTGGGCCGCTGACCACCGATATTGCACCGGGCTATGACCACTTCACGTCGGGAATTGGCGCGGCGATGATCGGCTGGTTTGGCTGTGCGATGCTCTGCTACGTAACGCCAAAAGAGCACCTGGGTCTGCCCAATAAAGAAGACGTTAAGCAAGGTCTTATCACCTACAAGATTGCCGCCCACGCCGCCGACCTGGCAAAAGGACATCCGGGTGCGCAAATTCGCGATAACGCTATGTCGAAAGCCCGCTTCGAATTTCGCTGGGAAGACCAGTTTAATCTGGCTCTCGATCCGTTTACCGCCCGCGCTTATCACGATGAAACCCTGCCGCAAGAGTCCGGCAAAGTCGCCCATTTTTGCTCCATGTGTGGGCCGAAATTCTGCTCAATGAAAATCAGCCAGGAAGTGCGCGATTATGCCGCCGCGCAAACCATTGAAGTGGGAATGGCGGGTATGTCGGAGAACTTCCGCGCCAGAGGTGGGGAAATCTATCTGCGTAAGGAGGAAGCGTGATGTATCAGCCTGATTTTCCTCCTGTACCTTTTCGTTTAGGACTGTACCCAGTGGTGGATAGCGTGCAGTGGATCGAACGTCTGCTGGACGCTGGCGCACGAACGCTCCAGCTACGCATCAAAGATCTGTGCGATGAAGAGGTGGAAGCGGATGTCGTGGCGGCAATTGCGCTGGGCCGCCGCTATAACGCGCGACTGTTTATCAACGATTACTGGCGGCTGGCGATCAAACATCAGGCGTATGGCATCCATCTTGGGCAAGAAGATTTGCAATCTACCGATCTTGATGCCATCCGCGCGGCAGGCCTGCGGCTGGGCGTTTCGACCCATGACGATATGGAAATCGACGTCGCGCTGGCTGCACATCCTTCTTACATCGCGCTGGGGCATGTGTTCCCGACGCAAACCAAACAGATGCCTTCCGCGCCGCAGGGGCTGGAACAGCTGGCACGGCACATTGAGCGCCTGGCGGATTATCCCACCGTGGCGATTGGTGGTATTAGCCTGGCGCGCGCGCCGGCGGTGATGGCAACGGGTGTCGGCAGTATCGCCGTCGTCAGTGCCATTACCCAGGCCGCAGACTGGCGGTTGGCAACCGAACAATTGCTGGAAATTGCAGGAGTTGGCGATGAATGACCGTGACTTTATGCGTTACAGCCGCCAAATCCTGCTCGACGATATTGCCATTGAAGGACAGAAAAAACTGCTCGACAGCCAGGTGCTGATCATCGGCCTTGGCGGGCTGGGTACACCTGCTGCGCTATACCTGGCGGGCGCTGGCGTCGGGACGCTGGTAC
This sequence comes from Escherichia coli, assembly GCF_011881725.1. Classification (GTDB taxonomy): domain Bacteria; phylum Pseudomonadota; class Gammaproteobacteria; order Enterobacterales; family Enterobacteriaceae; genus Escherichia; species Escherichia coli_E. Next base: position 14,508 of record NZ_JAATUR010000047.1, read on the forward strand.
TGGCAGATGACGACAATGTGCATTTAAGCAATCTGCAACGACAAATCCTTTTTACCACTGAGGACATCAACCGCCCGAAATCGCAGGTCAGCCAACAGCGACTGACACAGTTGAATCCCGACATTCAACTGACGGCATTACAACAGCGGTTAACGGGTGAGGCGTTAAAAGATGAGGTAGCACGGGCCGATGTGGTGCTCGACTGTACCGACAATATGGCGACTCGCCAGGAGATTAATGCCACCTGCGTGGCGCTCAACACACCACTTATCACCGCCAGCGCAGTCGGATTTGGCGGTCAGTTGATGGTACTAACGCCGCCCTGGGAGCGGGGATGTTATCGCTGCCTGTGGCCAGATAACCACGAGCCAGAGCGCAACTGCCGCACGGCGGGCGTGATTGGCCCGGTGGTCGGAGTTATGGGCACGTTGCAGGCACTGGAAGCGATTAAGTTATTGAGCGGTATAGAGACTCCTGCGGGAGAACTCCGGTTGTTCGACGGTAAATCGAGCCAGTGGCGCAGTCTGGCGTTGCGTCGTGCCACAGAATGCCCGGTATGCGGAGGATGCAATGCAGATCCTGTTTAACGATCAACCGATGCAGTGTGCCGCCGGACAAACTGTTCACGAACTGCTGGAGCAACTCAATCAACGACAAGCTGGTGCGGCACTGGCGATTAATCAACAAATCGTCCCGCGCGAGCAATGGGCGCAACATATCGTGCAGGATGGCGACCAGATCCTGCTTTTTCAGGTTATCGCAGGGGGTTGAGATGTTACGTATTGCGGACAAAACGTTTGATTCACATCTGTTTACTGGCACCGGGAAATTCGCTTCTTCACAACTGATGGTTGAGGCTATTCGCGCTTCCGGCAGCCAGTTGGTAACGCTGGCGATGAAACGCGTCGACTTGCGCCGGCACAACGACGATATCCTCGCCCCCCTTGTCGCGGCGGGTGTGACACTGCTACCTAATACCTCTGGTGCGAAAACTGCAGAAGAAGCTATCTTCGCTGCTCATCTGGCGCGCGAAGCGTTAGGTACACACTGGCTTAAATTAGAGATTCACCCTGACGCCCGCTGGCTGTTGCCCGATCCCATCGAAACCCTGAAAGCCGCCGAAACACTGGTGCAACAGGGCTTTGTCGTGCTGCCTTACTGCGGTGCCGATCCGGTGTTGTGCAAACGTCTGGAAGAAGTGGGCTGTGCAGCGGTGATGCCGCTCGGCGCGCCGATTGGCTCTAATCAGGGGCTGGAAACCCGCGCCATGCTGGAGATTATTATCCAGCAGGCCACGGTTCCGGTGGTTGTTGATGCTGGCATCGGCGTTCCCAGCCACGCCGCGCAGGCACTGGAAATGGGTGCCGACGCGGTGTTAGTCAATACGGCGATTGCCGTCGCGGACGATCCCATCAACATGGCGAAGGCATTTCGTCTGGCGGTAGAAGCAGGCCTGCTGGCACGTCAGTCCGGACCGGGCAGCCGCAGTCATTTTGCTCATGCCACCAGCCCACTGACCGGATTTCTGGAGGCATCAGCATGAAAACCTTCAGCGATCGCTGGCGACAACTAAACTGGGACGACATCCGCCTGCGTATCAACAGCAAAACGGCTGCTGACGTAGAGCGAGCGCTAAATGTCTCGCAACTCACCCGCGACGATATGATGGCGCTGTTGTCGCCTGCCGCCAGTGGCTATCTGGAACCACTGGCCCAACGGGCGCAGCGTCTGACTCGTAAGCGTTTTGGCAACGTCGTTAGCTTCTACGTCCCGCTTTATCTCTCTAATCTTTGCGCTAACGACTGCACGTACTGTGGATTTTCCATGAGCAATCGCATCAAGCGCAAAACGCTGGATGAAGCAGACATTGCCAGGGAAAGCGCAGCTATCCGGGAAATGGGCTTTGAACATCTGCTGCTGGTCACCGGTGAACATCAGACGAAAGTAGGGATGGATTACTTTCGCCGCCATCTCCCTGTCCTGCGTGAACAGTTCTCTTCACTACAGATGGAGGTGCAACCGCTGGCAGAAGCGGAATACGCCGAGTTAAAGCAGCTTGGTCTCGATGGTGTGATGGTTTATCAGGAGACGTATCACGAGGCAACATACGCCCGCCATCATCTGAAGGGCAAAAAACAGAACTTCTTCTGGCGGCTGGAAACACCGGATCGGCTGGGCCGTGCGGGGATTGATAAGATTGGCCTCGGCGCGCTAATCGGCCTTTCCGACAACTGGCGCGTTGATTGTTACATGGTTGCCGAGCATTTGCTGTGGCTGCAACAGCATTACTGGCAAAGTCGTTACTCGGTCTCCTTTCCGCGTCTGCGCCCGTGTACTGGCGGCATTGAGCCTGCATCGATTATGGATGAACGCCAGTTAGTGCAAACCATCTGCGCCTTTCGGCTGTTTGCGCCAGAGATTGAACTGTCACTCTCCACGCGGGAATCACCGTGGTTTCGCGATCGCGTAATTCCGCTGGCAATCAATAACGTCAGCGCCTTTTCGAAAACGCAGCCGGGTGGCTATGCCGACAATCACCCTGAGCTGGAACAATTCTCACCGCACGACGATCGCAGACCAGAAGCGGTTGCCGCCGCGTTAACCGCACAGGGTTTGCAGCCGGTATGGAAAGACTGGGACAGCTATCTGGGACGCAACTCGCAAAGGCAATGAGACGGGATGTAACAACGTAAATTTATTCCGAGCAGCTACGGAAGATAAAAAACGTAAGATTGCTGAAATCATTGCGTTTTTTTATGGTAGTGCGGTCAGCAGGAATGTTGTCCAGGGCGAAAAGCTTCTTCCTCGTTTCGCCCTGCCTTTCTTAAAGAACCTGCAATGCAAAGTCTGAAGTCACCGCCTATTGAGCAATGAAAGAGATCTGATTGTAAGAGAGTTAATACTCGACTATGATACAGACGAAAATAAGAACACTTGTTCTCATTTTCCAGGATGCAGCAGACTGAAGAAATTCAGACATCCCGCAACCTGCGATTATCGCAAGGTCAAGGCAAAGTCCGGTAATGGCGTTCTGAATACCAGAGATAATTCTCTGGCGAAACCCACCTTAAGGTGGGTTTTGTTATTTTGAGGGCAGAGGAAGCGGCTTATTTCTCAATAAGTTGTAAGCAATGGCGAAAAATTTCACTGATTTACCTTTCTGTTTTTCAGAAATGGGATAAGCACTAGTTACATGTAAGCGGAGTTTTTTCTTTTCCCTGAAAGCTCTGAACGCAACAAAGTAAAATTCCTTTTCTCCTCCATCTGAATCCACTTCAATCACGGCATAACTACCATACCCGGCATGAATAACTTTGCTTTCTGGCAGTGCCAAAATGGTTCTTTTTAAATACAACCGCGCTAAGTTATAGCGGTGCTGGCAGAAGGGGCGGGATTCTTTAGGCGCATAATACATTAACGATTGTTTTTCTTCGTTCGTCTGATGCTCATAATCTTTTGTGAAGCAGTGAAGAGAGTAGGTAACCCAAAAGCGATACTTTAAAGGCTCTTTGCCATCATCATCCTGAACATAGACAGCCTGATGAGCATCAAGAAACGATAAATCACGAATGTCACCATCCGGATGTTCAAAAGGTCGCCATTTCTCCACTTCCTGTTTCATTCTCGTTCCTTAAGAAAGTTACACAGGAATAGTATCGAATCCATGCCGAGTTTGACTCAATTAGTTCAGTCAGTTTCAGGATGTTAGCTACCTCTACATCGATTATGGGTATCCAGAAATTCATTAAATATTCTGACAAATAGTCTTTCCCTGAATAACTCCCATAAAAAAACCCGCCGAAGCGGGTTTTTACGTTATTTGCGGATTAACGATTACTCGTTATCAGAACCGCCCAGACCTGCGTTCAGCAGTTCTGCCAGGCTGGCAGATGCGTCTTCTGCAGTCACCTGCGGTGCAGCCGGAGCTTCACCCGCAGCGCGGCGACGCATACGATCCTGGTGGTACGCGTAACCGGTACCTGCCGGGATCAGACGACCCACAATAACGTTCTCTTTCAGGCCGCGCAGTTCGTCGCGTTTGCCCGCAACGGCTGCTTCGGTCAGCACGCGAGTCGTCTCCTGGAACGATGCCGCGGAGATGAAGGACTCGGTTGCCAGAGACGCTTTGGTGATACCCAGCAGATCGCGGGAGTAAGTTGCACCCACTTTGCCGTTCGCTTCCAGTTCGCGGTTTGCGATCTTGACGCGAGAGTATTCAACCTGTTCGCCTTCCAGGAAGTCGGAGCTGCCCGCGTTAACGATGGTAGCTTTACGCAGCATCTGACGAACGATAACTTCAATGTGTTTATCGTTAATCTTAACGCCCTGCAGACGGTATACGTCCTGTACTTCGTTAACGATGTAACGAGTAACAGCATGAACACCACGCAGACGCAGAATATCGTGCGGAGCTTCCGGACCGTCGGAAATCACGTCACCACGTTCTACACGTTCACCTTCGAACACGTTGAGCTGACGCCATTTCGGAATCATCTCTTCGTACGGATCGCTACCGTCTACCGGGGTGATAACCAGACGACGTTTACCTTTGGTTTCTTTACCGAAGGAAACGATACCGCTGATTTCAGCCAGGATTGCCGGCTCTTTCGGACGACGTGCTTCGAACAAGTCTGCAACGCGCGGCAGACCACCGGTGATGTCCTTGGTACCGCCGGATTCCTGCGGAATACGCGCCAGGGTGTCACCAGAGCTGATCTGTACGCCATCTTCCAGCTGAACAATCGCTTTACCCGGCAGGAAGTACTGCGCAGGCATATCGGTACCTGGGATCAGAACGTCGTTACCCTGAGCATCAACGATTTTCAGTGCCGGACGCAGATCTTTACCACCTGCGGTACGTTCTGCGGAATCCAGAACCACCAGCGAAGACAGACCGGTCAGTTCGTCGGTCTGACGAGTAATGGTCTGGCCGTCGATCATGTCAGTAAAGCGTACAAAACCGCTTACTTCAGTGATAACTGGCATGGTGTGCGGGTCCCAGTTTGCAACGGTTTCACCGCCAGCAACCTGTTCACCATCGCCTTTCGCCAGTACCGCACCGTAAGGTACTTTGTAGCTTTCTTTGGTACGACCGAATTCGTCGATCAGTTTCAGTTCGGTGTTACGGGAAGTGATAACCAGTTTACCGCTGGAGTTCACAACCGACTTCACGTTGCTGAGCTTGATGCTACCTTTGTTTTTCACCTGGATGCTGGATTCAGCAGCCGCACGAGATGCCGCACCACCGATGTGGAACGTACGCATGGTCAGCTGTGTACCCGGTTCACCGATGGACTGTGCCGCGATAACACCGATTGCTTCACCTTTGTTGATGATGTGGCCACGCGCCAGGTCACGACCGTAGCAGTGCGCACATACACCAAAGTCGGTGTCACAGGATACAACTGAACGTACTTTAACCGCGTCGACAGAGTTCTCTTCCAGCAGGTCACACCACTGTTCGTGCAGCAGCGTGTTGCGCGGAACGAGGATATCAGCAGTACCCGGCTTCAGAACGTCTTCAGCAGTTACACGACCCAGTACGCGATCGCGCAGCGGCTCTTTAACATCACCACCCTCGATAACCGGAGTCATCATGATACCTTCATGGGTACCACAATCGTCTTCGGTAACCACCAGGTCCTGCGCCACGTCAACCAGACGACGAGTCAGGTAACCGGAGTTCGCAGTTTTCAGTGCGGTATCCGCCAGACCTTTACGAGCACCGTGGGTGGAGATGAAGTACTGGAGTACGTTCAGACCTTCACGGAAGTTCGCGGTGATTGGCGTTTCGATGATGGAGCCATCTGGCTTCGCCATCAGACCACGCATACCCGCAAGCTGACGAATCTGTGCTGCAGAACCACGCGCACCGGAGTCGGCCATCATGTAGATGCTGTTGAAGGAAACCTGTTTCTCTTCCTGACCGTCACGGTTGATAACGGTTTCAGTTTGCAGGTTATCCATCATCGCTTTGGATACACGATCGTTCGCCGCAGCCCAGATATCGATAACTTTGTTGTAACGTTCGCCCGCAGTTACCAGACCAGACTGGAACTGTTCCTGAATTTCAGCAACTTCTGCTTCTGCCTCGGAGATGATTTCGTGTTTCTTCTCCGGGATGACCATGTCATCGATACCAACAGATGCACCAGAACGCGCTGCATAGGCAAAGCCGGTGTACATGATCTGGTCCGCAAAAATAACGGTCGGTTTCAGACCGAGAATGCGGTAGCAGGTATTCAGCATTTTGGAGATTGCTTTTTTACCCAACGCCTGGTTGACGATAGAGTAAGGCAGACCTTTCGGTACAATCATCCACAAAATGGCACGGCCAACAGTCGTGTCTTTCAGGCTGGTTTTGGCGACTAATTCACCGTTAGCATCTTTTTCATACTCGGTGATACGCACTTTAACGCGCGCATGCAGAGAAGCCAGGCCAGAGCGATACAGACGTTCTGCTTCTTTCGGGCCAGTCAGCACCATGCCTTCGCCTTTGGCGTTAACACAGTCACGGGTCATGTAGTACAGACCCAGTACAACGTCCTGAGACGGAACGATGATTGGTTCGCCGTTCGCCGGGGACAGGATGTTGTTGGTAGACATCATCAGCGCACGCGCTTCCAGCTGGGCTTCCAGCGTCAGCGGTACGTGAACAGCCATCTGGTCACCATCGAAGTCGGCGTTATATGCCGCACAAACCAGCGGGTGCAGCTGGATAGCTTTACCTTCGATCAGTACCGGTTCAAATGCCTGGATACCCAGACGGTGCAGAGTCGGCGCACGGTTCAGCAGTACCGGGTGTTCGCGGATAACTTCGTCCAGGATATCCCAAACGACAGCTTCCTCGCGCTCAACCATTTTCTTCGCAGCTTTGATGGTGGTAGCAAGACCACGCAGTTCCAGCTTGCCGTAGATGAACGGTTTGAACAGCTCCAGCGCCATTTTCTTCGGCAGACCGCACTGATGCAGACGCAGGTATGGACCTACGGTGATTACAGAACGACCGGAGTAGTCAACACGCTTACCGAGCAGGTTCTGACGGAAACGACCCTGTTTACCTTTGATCATGTCAGCCAAAGATTTCAGAGGACGCTTGTTAGAACCCGTGATCGCACGACCGCGACGACCGTTATCCAGCAGGGCGTCTACCGCTTCCTGCAGCATACGTTTTTCGTTACGTACGATGATATCCGGCGCAGCCAGATCCAGCAGACGTTTCAGACGATTGTTACGGTTAATGACGCGACGATACAGATCGTTCAGGTCAGAAGTCGCGAAACGACCACCATCCAGCGGAACCAGCGGACGCAGATCTGGCGGCAGTACCGGCAGAACGGTCAGGATCATCCATTCTGGTTTGTTACCAGACTGAACGAACGCTTCCAGCAGTTTGATACGCTTGGTCAGCTTCTTACGCTTAGTTTCGGAGTTGGTTTCGTTCAGCTCTTCACGCAGCTGTTCGCACTCTTGCTCCAGATCCATGCTCTTCAGCAGGGCCTGGATTGCTTCCGCACCCATTTTCGCGTCGAATTCGTCACCGAACTCTTCCAGCGCGTCCAGATACTGCTCTTCAGTCAGGATCTGCTGACGCTCCAAGTTGGTCATACCGCCTTCGATAACCACATAAGATTCGAAGTACAGTACGCGTTCGATATCGCGCAGCGGCATATCGAGCAGCAGGCCGATACGGGACGGCAGCGATTTCAGGAACCAGATGTGCGCAGTCGGGGAAGCCAGTTCGATGTGGCCCATACGCTCACGGCGTACTTTAGTCTGGGTCACTTCAACGCCGCACTTCTCACAGATAACGCCACGGTGTTTCAGACGCTTGTACTTACCGCACAGGCACTCGTAATCTTTTACCGGCCCAAAGATACGGGCGCAGAAAAGGCCGTCACGTTCTGGTTTGAACGTACGGTAGTTGATGGTTTCCGGCTTTTTAACTTCACCGAAAGACCATGAACGGATCATGTCTGGCGAAGCCAGAGCAATTTTGATCGCATCAAACTCTTCGGTTTTAGTCTGCGCTTTCAGAAACTTTAATAAATCTTTCACGGATTTGCTCCCGTCGGAGTTAGCACAATCCGCTGCCGGGTTTTACCCCGACAGCAGTGACCTGTTTGAGCGAGAATTACTCGTCTTCCAGTTCGATGTTGATACCCAGCGAACGAATCTCTTTCAACAATACGTTGAAGGATTCTGGCATGCCCGGCTCCATCTGATGGTTGCCGTCCACGATGTTCTTATACATCTTAGTACGACCGTTCACGTCATCAGACTTAACGGTGAGCATTTCCTGCAGGGTGTATGCTGCGCCATATGCTTCCAGCGCCCACACTTCCATCTCCCCGAAACGCTGACCACCGAACTGCGCCTTACCACCCAGCGGCTGCTGAGTAACCAGGCTGTAAGAACCGGTGGAACGCGCGTGCATCTTGTCGTCGACCAGGTGGTTCAGTTTCAGCATGTACATGTAACCAACGGTTACCGGACGTTCGAACTGTTCACCAGTGCGACCGTCGTACAGGCGGATCTGACCAGAAGTCGGCAGGTCGCCAAGTTTCAGCAGCTCTTTAATTTCTGCTTCTTTCGCACCGTCGAATACCGGAGTTGCGATTGGCATACCTTTGCGCAGGTTTTCAGCCAGACGCATAACTTCTTCATCGCTGAAGGTACTCAGGTCAACTTTCTGACGAACGTCAGCGCCCAGATCGTACGCACGCTGGATGAATTCGCGCAGTTTTGCGACTTCTTGCTGCTGTTTCAGCATGGCGTTGATCTTATCGCCGATACCTTTCGCAGCCATACCCAGGTGGGTTTCCAGAATCTGACCGATGTTCATACGAGACGGTACGCCCAGCGGGTTCAGTACGATGTCTACCGGCGTACCGTTTTCATCGTAAGGCATATCTTCGATCGGGTTGATCTTAGAAATTACACCCTTGTTACCGTGACGACCTGCCATCTTGTCACCAGGCTGGATACGGCGTTTAACCGCCAGATATACCTTAACAATCTTCAGCACGCCCGGTGCCAGATCGTCGCCCTGGGTGATTTTGCGGCGTTTCGCTTCGAGTTTCTTCTCGAACTCGTGTTTCAGTTCGTCATACTGCTCAGCCAGTTGTTCCAGCTGATTTTGTTTCTCTTCGTCGGTCAGGCCCAGCTCCAGCCAGCGATCGCGCGGCAGTTTGTCGAGCTTCTCAGCTTCAACGCCACCGGCTACCAGCACTGCACGGATACGGCTGAACAGACCCGCTTCGAGGATCTGCAGTTCTTCAGACAGGTCTTTCTTCGCCTGTTTGAGCTGCATTTCTTCGATTTCCAGCGCACGTTTGTCTTTTTCCACGCCATCGCGAGTAAAGACCTGAACGTCGATAACCGTACCGGATACACCGTTTGGTACGCGCAGAGAAGAGTCTTTAACGTCAGACGCTTTCTCACCGAAGATCGCACGCAGCAGTTTTTCTTCTGGGGTCAGCTGGGTTTCACCTTTCGGCGTAACCTTACCAACCAGAATGTCGCCACCGGTCACTTCCGCACCAATGTAAACGATACCGGATTCATCCAGTTTGGAGAGCGCAGCTTCACCCACGTTCGGGATGTCAGCAGTGATCTCTTCCGGCCCCAGCTTGGTGTCACGGGACACACACGCCAGTTCCTGAATGTGGATGGTGGTGAAACGGTCTTCCTGAACAACACGCTCGGATACGAGGATGGAGTCTTCGAAGTTGTAACCATTCCACGGCATGAACGCTACGCGCATGTTCTGACCCAGCGCCAGTTCACCGAGGTCGGTGGACGGACCGTCTGCCAGCACGTCACCACGTTCTACCGGCTCACCCAGAGACACACACGGCATCTGGTTGATACAGGTGTTCTGGTTAGAACGGGTATATTTGGTCAGGTTGTAGATGTCGATACCCGCTTCGCCCGGGTACATCTCGTCTTCGTTAACTTTGATAACGATACGGGAAGCATCCACGTACTGAACAACACCGCCACGTTTAGCAACCGCAGTTACACCGGAGTCAACGGCAACAGCACGTTCCATACCAGTACCAACCAGCGGCTTATCAGCACGCAGAGTCGGGACGGCCTGACGTTGCATGTTCGCACCCATCAATGCACGGTTGGCGTCATCGTGTTCAAGGAACGGGATCAGGGACGCACCGACGGATACCACCTGCTGGGTGGATACGTCCATGTAGTCAACCTGGTCGCGGCTGAACAAGCTGGATTCGCCTTTGCTACGGCAAGTTACCAGGTCTTCTACGAAGTGGCCTTCTTCATCCAGGTTGGAGTTCGCCTGGGCGATAACGTAGTTGCCTTCTTCGATAGCAGACAGGTAGTGAATTTCGTCAGTTACAACACCGTCGGTCACTTTACGATACGGAGTCTCGAGGAAGCCGTACTCGTTGGTCTGTGCATATACAGACAGGGAGTTGATCAGACCGATGTTCGGACCTTCAGGGGTTTCGATTGGACATACGCGACCATAGTGAGTCGGGTGTACGTCTCGAACTTCGAAGCCCGCACGTTCACGGGTCAGACCGCCTGGGCCGAGTGCAGAGATACGACGTTTGTGCGTAATCTCAGACAGCGGGTTGTTCTGATCCATAAACTGAGACAGCTGGCTGGAACCGAAGAACTCTTTCACTGCTGCGGAAATCGGCTTGGCGTTGATCATGTCCTGAGGCATCAGGGTATCCAGATCGCCCAGAGACAGACGCTCTTTCACCGCACGTTCTACACGTACCAGGCCAACGCGGAACTGGTTTTCCGCCATTTCGCCAACGGAACGGATACGACGGTTGCCAAGGTGGTCGATATCATCGACTTCGCCTTTACCGTTACGGATATCGATGAGCTTTTTCATAACATCAATGATGTCGTCTTTGCTCAGGATACCGGAACCTTCGATTTCTTCGCGCAGCAGAGAACGGTTGAACTTCATACGACCAACCGCAGACAAGTCATAGCGGTCTTCGGAGAAGAACAGGTTCTCGAACAGGCTTTCAGCAGCTTCGCGAGTCGGCGGCTCGCCAGGGCGCATCATGCGGTAGATTTCTACCAGTGCGCTCAGACGGTCGTTAGTTGGGTCGACACGTAAGGTTTCAGAGATATACGGGCCGTGATCCAGATCGTTGGTAAACAGCGTTTCGATACGCTTGTGACCAGACTGGCTCAGCTTAGCCAGCAGATCCAGGCTCAGCTCCATGTTCGCAGCGCAGATCAGCTCGCCGGTAGACTCATCAATGTAGTCTTTAGCAACCACTTTACCTGCGATGTACTCAACCGGGACTTCGATCAATTTGACGTCGTCTTTTTCCAGTTGGCGAATGTGGCGCGCAGTAATACGGCGGCCTTTTTCTACGTACACTTTACCGTTAGCTTCGATGTCAAAAGATGCAGTTTCACCACGCAGGCGTTCCGGCACCAGTTCCATCTGCAGCTTGTTATCACGGATTTCAAAGATAACTTTTTCAAAGAACAGGTCGAGGATCTGTTCAGTGGTGTAGTTCAGGGCACGCAGAATGATGGTCGCAGGCAGTTTACGGCGACGGTCGATACGTACGAACAGGTTGTCCTTCGGATCGAATTCGAAGTCCAGCCAGGAACCACGGTAAGGGATGATGCGCGCGTTATACAGCACTTTACCCGAAGAGTGGGTTTTACCTTTGTCGGAGTCGAAGAAGACGCCCGGACTACGGTGCAGCTGGGAAACGATAACACGCTCAGTACCGTTGATAACAAAGGTACCGTTGTCCGTCATGAGCGGAATTTCGCCCATGTAGACTTCTTGTTCTTTAATGTCTTTTACTGTGCCTTCCGGCGCTTCGCGCTCATAGATCACCAGACGCAGTTTAACGCGCAGCGGTGCGGAATAGGTCACGCCACGGATTTGACATTCCTGGACGTCAAACACCGGTTCGCCAAGGCGGTAGCTGACGTATTGCAGCTCGGAATTACCGCTGTAGCTCTGAATCGGGAATACGGAACGGAAAGCAGCTTCCAGACCATACTGCCCTTCAGGATCTTGCTCGATAAATTTCTGAAACGAGTCAAGCTGGATAGAAAGGAGATAAGGTACATCCAGAACTTGTGGACGTTTACCAAAATCCTTACGAATACGTTTTTTCTCGGTATAGGAGTAAACCATAGGGTTCCTCAGCTCGCTGACAAGTCGACCCATCTGTCCTGCGGGGGACAGTTTGTGCAACACTATTTTGTTGACCGGAAAATGGAACACTTTCCGCAATGCCTGTTGCTATCACGCTTAAACCATTTCATTGCGATTTACACAGAACGGATGCTCTGTCGCAGTATATTAAGTCGTCGATAGAAACAAGCATTGAAAGGCACAGCAGTAGTCAAACAGTGTGAAACGCTACTGGCGCCTTACAGCGCAAAAAGGCTGGTGACCAAAAAGTCACCAGCCATCAGCCTGATTTCTCAGGCTGCAACCGGAAGGGTTGGCTTATTTAACTTCAACTTCAGCGCCAGCTTCTTCCAGGGATTTTTTCAGTGCTTCTGCGTCGTCTTTGCTCACGCCTTCTTTCAGAGCAGCCGGTGCAGATTCTACCAGGTCTTTAGCTTCTTTCAGACCCAGGCCAGTTGCGCCACGTACTGCTTTGATAACAGCAACTTTGTTAGCGCCAGCAGCTTTCAGAATTACGTCGAATTCAGTTTTTTCTTCAGCAGCTTCAACCGGGCCAGCAGCTACAGCTACAGCAGCAGCAGCGGAAACACCGAATTTTTCTTCCATTGCAGAGATCAGTTCTACAACGTCCATTACAGACATAGCTGCAACTGCTTCAATGATTTGATCTTTAGTGATAGACATTTAAATTGTTCCTGAATATCAGAATAAGTTTATACGTAAGCGAATGCGTTAAAAAGATAACTGCGATTAAGCAGCTTCTTTCGCATCGCGTACAGCAGCCAGAGTACGAACCAGTTTGCCAGCCGAAGCTTCTTTCATGGTTGCCATCAGGCGTGCAATTGCTTCTTCGTAGGTCGGCAGAGTTGCCAGGCGGTCGATCTGAGACGCCGGGATCAGCTCACCTTCAAAGGCAGCGGCTTTGACCTCAAATTTTGCATTCGCTTTCGCGAACTCTTTGAACAGACGAGCAGCAGCGCCCGGGTGTTCCATAGAGTATGCAATCAGGGTCGGACCAACAAACGCGTCTTTCAGGCACTCGAACGGAGTACCTTCAACAGCACGGCGCAGCAGGGTGTTACGAACAACACGCATGTATACGCCAGCTTCGCGACCTGCTTTACGCAGTTCAGTCATTTTATCTACAGTTACGCCACGGGAATCCGCAACTACTGCAGACAGCGCGCCTTTGGCTACTTCGCTGACTTCAGCAACAATCGCTTGTTTGTCTTGAAGATTTAAAGCCATTAGCTTTGCTCCTGGATGTTTGCCAGAGAAAATCTCTGGAACTCACTTCACTCCTCCAAACGGAGAGAGCGTCTTAATTACGGTGAGCAGAAACAAGCCAGAATATAAAAGAATAATCTTAGCGTTCTGTCACCGTCTACGCAGGGGATTAAGTTTCTTGCGAAACTCCTGCGGTCTTCGACGGAGGCCTGGATAGGCCAGGCTCCAACGAACAAATCTTTTTAGCTGCTAACTTTCGTTAGCATACGTGGGGGTAAGATTGTAGACAAAATCACCGCCCACGTAAAGGCATTAGTTTACAGAAGCGCTCAGGCCAGCCTGGTCAACTGCAACACCTGCACCCATGGTGGTGGAGATGCTAACTTTCTTGATGTACACGCCTTTCGCCTGAGTCGGTTTTGCTTTTTTCAGCGCAACCAGCAGAGCTTCCAGGTTTTCTTTCAGTTTGTCAGCGTCAAAGTCCACTTTACCGATGGTGGTGTGGATGATGCCGTTTTTGTCGTTACGGTAACGAACCTGGCCAGCTTTAGCGTTTTTAACCGCTTCAGCAACGTTCGGCGTTACAGTACCCACTTTCGGGTTTGGCATCAGGCCGCGCGGACCCAGAACCTGGCCCAGCTGGCCAACAACGCGCATTGCATCCGGAGAAGCAATAACAACGTCAAAGTTCATTTCGCCTTTCTTGATCTGATCAGCCAGATCTTCCATACCTACCAGTTCAGCACCTGCAGCTTTAGCAGCTTCAGCGTTTGCACCCTGGGTAAATACAGCTACGCGAACGGAACGGCCAGTACCGTGTGGCAGTACAGTTGCACCACGTACGTTCTGGTCAGATTTACGAGCATCGATGCCGAGGTTAACAGCAACGTCCACGCTTTCTACGAATTTAGCAGTCGCCAGTTCTTTCAGCAGAGCGATAGCTTCGTTGATGTCGTACTGTTTGGTTGCATCAACTTTCTCGCGGATAACACGCATGCGCTTGGTCAGTTTAGCCATTTCTTAGTCCTCCACTACCAGGCCCATGGAACGTGCAGTACCTTCGATGGAGCGAGTCATCGCTTCAATGTCGGCACCAGTCATGTCGGCAGCTTTGGTCTGCGCGATTTCCTGCAGCTGAGCGCGGGAAATTTTACCCACTTTGTCTTTGTTCGGCTTACCGGAACCAGACTTGATACCAGCCGCTTTTTTCAGCAGAACTGCTGCCGGCGGAGTCTTGGTAACGAAAGTGAAAGAACGGTCAGCGTAAACGGTGATTACTACCGGAATCGGCAGACCTTTTTCGATGGAATCAGTTTTTGCGTTGAACGCTTTGCAGAATTCCATGATGTTTACGCCCTGCTGACCCAGAGCCGGACCTACTGGCGGACTCGGGTTAGCCATACCAGCTGCAACCTGCAGCTTGACATAGGCTTGTACTTTCTTAGCCATTATAAATTCCTCAAGTTGGGTAATAACGCCTCTGAGAGGCTCCCCGTGATATAAAAAATCGTTTTACGGGCAAGACCCATAAAAACAAAAGGCGCGAAATTGTATTCCAATCTCGCGCCTTGTGCAACGATTAAATCGCCGCTTTTTTGATCGCTGGGTTAGGCTTTTTCAACCTGGCTGAAGTCCAGCTCTACCGGGGTCGCACGACCGAAGATAGAAACAGACACTTTCAGACGAGATTTCTCGTAATCCACCTCTTCAACAACACCATTGAAGTCAGCGAACGGACCATCATTAACACGAACCATTTCACCCGGTTCAAACAGCGTTTTCGGACGCGGCTTATCACCAACCTGTTGCAGGCGGTTCATAATCGCATCAACTTCTTTATCGCTGATCGGCGCAGGACGATCGGAAGTACCGCCGATGAAGCCCATCACACGCGGTACGCTGCGCACCAGGTGCCAGCTCGCGTCGTTCATCACCATCTGAACAAGGACGTAGCCAGGGAAGAATTTGCGTTCGCTTTTGCGACGCTGACCGCCACGGATTTCAACCACTTCTTCGGTTGGTACCATGACTTCACCAAACAAATCTTCCATGTTGTGTAATTTGATATGCTCACGCAGCGACGTTGCTACGCGGCCTTCAAAACCGGAAAACGCCTGAACGACGTACCAGCGCTTTTTAGGAGCTTCAGACATCTCAGAACCTCAGGCCAGTGATAAAGGATACCAGGCGAACCAGAATACCATCCAGTCCCCACAGGATCAGTGACATTACTGCGGTAACCGCAGCCACAATCAGCGTGGTGTGCAATGTTTCCTGGCGAGTCGGCCAAATGACCTTACGGACTTCGGTACGCGCTTCACGGGCAAAAGCAACGGTTGCTTTACCTTTTGTCGTTAACAGCGCGACACCACCCGCTGCAGCAATCAGAATTACTACGGCCAGCGCACGCAGCGGCAGCATAATGTCGCGATAAAGATAGTTGCCGACAATTGCCACCAGGAGCAATGCCACCACAACGACCCACTTCATCGCTTCCAGGCCGCGCCCGCTTCCTTGAGCTTCGGTATTCGCACTCATAAACCAACCTGTCAGAAGTATTCTACAAACATTTTCACCCCGCGATCGCGAGGCAAACCAAATCGAAACGCGTATTAGCTTTTCGGATTATACGCCCTCAACAGAGCCTGTCTCAGCAATGATTATGACAAAGAAAATCACTGATGAGCCAGGTTCTGGTACGAAAGCGTGCAAAAAGGGCATCAAATGATGCCCTTTTAGTGCGCATTGCGTCAAATGTTATCGGCAATTAGCTCAGAACTTTTGCTACAACGCCCGCGCCAACGGTACGACCGCCTTCACGGATTGCGAAG
>NZ_JAATUR010000048.1 GCF_011881725.1 Escherichia coli
CTGATGGCCTATCCTATTCGCCACAGTTTATCGCCTGAAATGCAGAATAAAGCCTTAGAAAAAGCGGGATTACCATTTACCTATATGGCCTTTGAAGTCGATAACGATAGCTTTCCGGGTGCAATTGAAGGATTAAAAGCCTTGAAAATGCGCGGAACCGGCGTGTCGATGCCAAACAAACAGCTGGCATGTGAATATGTCGATGATCTAACACCAGCGGCAAAGCTGGTCGGTGCCATCAACACTATCGTTAATGATGACGGCTACCTGCGCGGCTATAACACCGATGGCACAGGCCATATTCGTGCCATAAAAGAGAGCGGTTTTGATATCAAAGGTAAAACAATGGTGCTATTAGGTGCTGGTGGTGCCTCAACAGCGATTGGCGCGCAGGGTGCGATTGAAGGTTTAAAAGAAATTAAACTCTTCAACCGTCGGGATGAGTTTTTCGATAAAGCCCTCGCCTTCGCGCAACGAGTTAACGAAAACACCGATTGCATCGTCACGGTCACGGATCTCGCCGATCAACAAGCCTTTGCTGAAGCCATTGCCTCTGCCGATATTTTAACCAACGGTACAAAAGTCGGTATGAAGCCTCTTGAAAATGAATCATTAGTTAATGATATCAGTTTGTTACATCCAGGACTGCTGGTCACTGAATGCGTGTACAACCCGCATATGACGAAGTTATTGCAGCAGGCGCAACAAGCAGGTTGCAAAACGATTGATGGATACGGCATGTTGTTGTGGCAAGGGGCAGAACAGTTCACCTTATGGACTGGCAAAGATTTCCCTCTGGAATACGTTAAACAGGTCATGGGGTTCGGCGCCTGACAGGCTAACCGCGTGCAGAAAGGGTAAAAAATGAAAACCGTAACTGTAAAAGATCTCGTCATTGGTACGGGCGCACCTAAAATCATCGTCTCGCTGATGGCGAAAGATATCGCCAGCGTCAATTCCGAAGCTCTCGCCTATCGTGAAGCGGACTTCGATATTCTGGAATGGCGCGTGGACCACTTTGCCGACCTCTCCAGCATGGAGTCTGTCATGGCCGCGGCAAAAATCCTGCGTGACACGATGCCGCAAAAACCGCTGCTGTTTACCTTCCGCAGCGCCAAAGAAGGCGGTGAGCAGGCACTTTCTACCGAGGCCTATATTGCACTCAATCGCGCAGCCATCGACAGCGGTCTGGTCGATATGATCGATCTGGAGTTATTTACCGGCGATGATCAGGTTAAAGAAACTGTCGCCTACGCCCATGCACATGGGGTGAAGGTTGTTATGTCCAACCATGACTTCCATAAAACACCGGAAGCTGAAGAAATTATCGCCCGTCTGCGCAAAATGCAGTCCTTCGACGCTGACATTCCCAAAATTGCGCTGATGCCACAAAGCACAAACGATGTGTTGACGTTGCTTGCCGCTACCCTGGAGATGCAGGAGCAGTATGCCGATCGACCAATCATCACGATGTCGATGGCAAAAACTGGCGTCATTTCCCGTCTGGCCGGTGAAGTATTTGGTTCAGCAGCAACATTTGGCGCAGTAAAAAAAGCCTCTGCACCAGGGCAAATATCGGTGAATGATTTGCGCACAGTATTAACTATTTTACATCATGCGTAATAAATAACGTACCGGCGGGAATAACCTTCCCGTCGTATTAAAAAATATTTTTAAAAAGTATTTAATAAAAATATTCCGTGGGTATCTGCGCGCTATTGTTCACTCTTGCGCAGGAAAATCCACACCTGTATCAGGAAAAAACGATGAAACCTTTAAAACCACCTCGTACTAATGGACGAGTGCCGGTCCTGTCGGCACAGGAAGCGGTAAATTATATTCCCGATGAAGCGACGCTTTGTGTATTAGGTGCAGGCGGCGGTATTCTGGAAGCCACCACATTAATTACCGCTCTTGCTGATAAATATAAACAGACCCAGACACCACGTAATTTATCAATTATTAGTCCTACAGGACTTGGCGATCGCGCCGATCGCGGTATTAGCCCGCTGGCGCAAGAAGGTCTGGTGAAATGGGCATTATGCGGTCACTGGGGACAATCACCGCGTATTTCCGATCTCGCGGAACAAAATAAAATTGTTGCCTATAACTACCCACAAGGAGTGCTTACCCAAACATTGCGCGCCGCTGCTGCCCACCAGCCAGGAATTATTAGCGATATTGGTATCGGAACGTTTGTCGACCCTCGCCAACAAGGCGGCAAACTGAATGAAGTGACCAAAGAAGAGCTGATTAAACTGGTCGAGTTTGATAATAAAGAATATCTCTATTACAAAGCGATCGCGCCAGATATTGCCTTTATTCGCGCTACCACCTGCGATAGCGAAGGCTACGCAACCTTTGAAGATGAAGTTATGTATCTCGACGCATTGGTTATTGCCCAGGCGGTACACAATAACGGCGGAATCGTGATGATGCAGGTGCAGAAAATGGTTAAGAAAGCCACGCTGCATCCTAAAGCTGTCCGTATCCCAGGTTATCTAGTCGATATTGTGGTGGTCGACCCGGACCAGACTCAACTGTATGGCGGTGCGCCAGTTAATCGTTTTATTTCTGGTGACTTCACTCTGGATGACAGTACCAAACTTAGCTTGCCTCTTAATCAGCGTAAATTAGTCGCACGCCGCGCATTATTTGAAATGCGCAAAGGTGCAGTGGGAAATGTCGGTGTCGGTATTGCCGATGGTATTGGCCTGGTCGCCCGGGAAGAAGATTGTGCTGATGATTTTATTCTGACGGTGGAAACGGGCCCAATAGGCGGTATTACTTCGCAGGGTATCGCGTTTGGCGCGAATGTTAATACCCGCGCTATTCTGGATATGACTTCCCAGTTCGATTTTTATCATGGCGGTGGTCTGGATGTCTGCTATTTGAGTTTTGCCGAAGTCGACCAGCACGGTAACGTTGGCGTACATAAATTCAATGGCAAAATCATGGGTACCGGCGGATTTATTGATATCAGCGCCACCTCGAAGAAGATTATTTTCTGCGGTACGTTAACCGCAGGAAGTTTAAAGACAGAAATTGCCGACGGAAAATTGAATATTGTTCAGGAAGGACGGGTGAAGAAATTTATCCGAGAGCTTCCGGAAATCACTTTCAGTGGAAAAATCGCACTCGAACGGGGGCTGGACGTTCGTTATATCACTGAACGTGCCGTATTCACTCTGAAAGAAGACGGTCTACATTTAATCGAAATCGCCCCTGGCGTCGACTTACAAAAAGATATTCTCGACAAGATGGATTTCACCCCGGTTATTTCGCCAGAACTGAAACTGATGGACGAAAGATTATTTATCGATGCAGCAATGGGTTTTGTCCTGCCTGAAGCGGCTCATTAACAGGAGTATAACGATGGATTTTTCTTTAACTGAAGAGCAAGAATTGCTGCTGGCCAGTATTCGCGAACTGATCACGACTAACTTCCCGGAAGAGTATTTCCGTACCTGCGATCAAAACGGCACATACCCGCGTGAATTTATGCGAGCGCTGGCGGACAATGGTATTTCCATGCTTGGCGTGCCGGAAGAATTTGGCGGCATCCCTGCAGATTATGTCACCCAGATGCTTGCGCTGATGGAGGTGTCAAAATGCGGTGCTCCGGCATTTTTGATTACTAACGGCCAGTGCATTCACAGCATGCGCCGCTTCGGTTCTGCTGAGCAGTTGCGCAAAACGGCAGAAAGTACGATGGAAACCGGCGACCCCGCCTATGCTCTGGCGTTGACGGAGCCAGGAGCAGGCTCAGATAACAACAGCGCTACCACCACTTACACGCGTAAAAACGGTAAGGTTTACATCAACGGACAGAAAACCTTTATTACGGGCGCGAAAGAGTACCCGTATATGCTGGTGCTGGCGCGCGATCCTGAGCCTAAAGATCCGAAAAAAGCGTTCACCCTGTGGTGGGTCGAGTCCAGTAAGCCCGGTATTAAAATCAATCCGCTGCATAAAATTGGCTGGCATATGCTCAGCACCTGTGAAGTTTATCTCGACAACGTAGAGGTTGAAGAGAGCGACATGGTGGGCGAAGAAGGAATGGGGTTCCTCAATGTGATGTACAACTTTGAGATGGAACGCCTGATCAACGCCGCACGCAGCACCGGCTTTGCTGAGTGTGCCTTTGAAGATGCCGCCCGCTATGCCAACCAGCGTATCGCTTTTGGTAAGCCAATTGGGCATAACCAAATGATCCAGGAAAAGCTGGCACTAATGGCAATTAAGATCGACAACATGCGCAACATGGTGCTGAAAGTGGCATGGCAAGCAGATCAGCATCAGTCATTGCGTACCAGCGCGGCACTGGCCAAACTGTACTGTGCCCGCACGGCGATGGAAGTCATTGACGATGCGATTCAAATCATGGGTGGTCTGGGCTATACCGATGAGGCACGCGTTTCTCGCTTCTGGCGCGATGTCCGCTGTGAACGAATCGGCGGTGGTACTGATGAAATTATGATTTATGTTGCAGGGCGGCAGATCCTGAAAGATTATCAGAACAAATAATCTCCTGGCGGCGCAGCTCTTTATAAAACTGCGCCGCCAGATTTATCCGGCAAGACTTATGGGTTGAGTAAATTCAGATAAGATTTCTTGTTCAGCAAAACAATTTTTAAATTGCTTGCGGTAATCACTGGGCGAACAGCCGACATGGCGTAAAAACAGTTTGGCAAAGTGATCGACATTTTCATACCCCACACGCCAGGAGATCTCTGCTTGTGATAATTCAGTATTGGTCAATGACCATTTCGCGTCCGTCATACGCCGTTGAATAACATAGTTAATGGGGGAAATACGATACTCTTTGGTAAATTCATGACATATATAACTGACGCTGGCACGAAACTTTTTCGATAACTGCTCTAATGTAATTTTTTCGCAATAGTTATTATTCAGATAGAAGAGAATATCTTTTATCAGAACATCTTTTTTAATATACCCCTGCTCCGAACGATAAGCATTTTTAAAGTTTTCGTAGTAAAGAATTGCTAATGTATAGGCAAATGCGTCCCATAAGGAAGATGTCTGACTATTTTTACTTTGCGGCAAAATCACACTTAGCTCATTGAATAAGGTTTTAATAACCTCTTTTCCCTGCCCTGCGGCAATCACCGGACAGGAATGCGGTTGCAGTAACTGGTTTTCCTCTGCCCCCAGGAACTGAAAGCCGTACAGTGCACAAGTACAAGTCGTTGCCGGATCGTTAACGTCAGAGGCCACCGCATGCAGCCTGCCGCGTTCTATCACCACAATGTCATCTGCATGCGCGACATATAACGAAGAATCGATTGTAAACCTTGCCACCCCTTTCTTGACATAAATCAGCTCGGTTTCATTGTCATGAACGTGATGTCCAGACTCCCATTTTGGATCATCGCTAAATGCAAAACGTGAAAGCCGTGGCGTTTTACCGGCGACAAACAGCGTTTCGCTGGCATTATCAAAACAGCGTTGATACATGACAACCTCCCTATTCCATGAGCAAGCAAAAACAATATATGCCGGATAAAATACGGCGTGTATTACGGTTATACAACCGCGTTTATCTAGAGCTAAACAAGATTATTTACACTGAATGCAAGATTGTACGGTTACGGCATAACAATATTGCCGCAAATTACACTTTTGTTTTAGTGATCGCATTTTTTTTGCAAGATTGTTGGCAAGGAAAACAGCTTGCTCCGTCGAAAACCCCGCACCGCTATCGCACACTATTTTCAGGCCATTTTACCTTCCATCGGAGATGGTTCCGTATGCGACCCACAGGAGAAATCATGAAAATAATAACCTGCTTTAAGCTGGTGCCTGAAGAACAGGACATTGTTGTCACTCCAGAATACACCCTGAATTTCGACAATGCCGACGCCAAAATTAGCCAGTTCGATCTCAATGCCATTGAAGCCGCAAACCAACTGGCTAGTGATGACGATGAGATAGCCGCGCTGACCGTCGGCGGTTCATTATTACAGAACTCGAAAGTACGCAAAGACGTGTTATCCCGCGGCCCTCATAGCCTGTATATGGTGCAGGATGCCCAACTCGAGCACGCGCTGCCTCTCGATACCGCAAAGGCTCTAGCGGCAACTGCAGAAAAGATCGGTTTCGACTTACTGATCTTTGGTGAAGGTTCCGGCGATCTGTATGCCCAGCAGGTTGGTTTGTTGGTCGGAGAAATGCTGCAACTTCCGGTGATTAATGCGGTGAGTGCTATTCAGCGTCAGGGCAATACACTGGTGGTTGAACGCACTCTTGAAGATGAAGTTGAAGTTATTGAACTCTCTGTTCCAGCCGTGCTCTGCGTCACGTCGGATATTAACGTGCCACGCATTCCTTCAATGAAAGCCATTCTCGGCGCGGGTAAAAAACCTGTCAATCAGTGGCAGGCGAGTGATATCGGCTGGAGCCAGGCCGCGCCACTTGCCGAACTAACCGGCGTTCGCGTACCGCCACAAACAGAACGTAAACACATTATTCTCGATAACGACTCGCCGGAAGCGATTGCCGAACTGGCGGAACATCTGAAGAAAGCCCTGAACTAAAGCCTACGGAGAAGAAACGATGAGTCAATTAAACAACGTCTGGGTCTTTAGCGATAATCCTGAACGTTATGCCGAACTGTTTGGCGGCGCGCAGCAATGGGGCCAACAGGTGTATGCCATTGTGCAAAATGCAGACCAGGCGCAGGCAGTAATGCCTTATGGTCCAAAATGTATTTATGTTCTTGAGCAAAACGACGCGCTGCAACGCACTGAAAATTATGCTGAAAGCATTGCTGCCCTACTGAAAGATAAACACCCCTCTATGTTGCTGCTGGCCGCAACGAAACGCGGCAAAGCCCTGGCTGCACGGTTGAGCGTACAGCTGAATGCAGCGCTGGTGAACGATGCCACAGCGGTTAATGTGGTCGAGGGTCACGTTTGTGCCGAGCACCGTATGTATGGCGGATTGGCGTTCGCACAGGAAAAGATCAACAGCCCACTGGCGATCATTACCCTGGCTCCCGGAGTACAGGAACCGGGCACAAGTGATGCTTCTCATCAGTGCCCGACAGAAACGGTGCCGTACGTTGCCCCGCACCATGAAATTCTCTGCCGCGAACGCCGAGCTAAGGCGGCAAGCAGCGTGGACCTGAGTAAAGCGAAACGCGTAGTCGGTGTCGGTCGTGGTCTGGCAGCGCAGGATGATCTGAAAATGGTCCACGAACTGGCGGCGGCGCTTGATGCTGAAGTCGGCTGTTCACGTCCAATTGCTGAAGGCGAGAACTGGATGGAGCGTGAACGTTATATCGGCGTCTCCGGCGTGTTGCTGAAATCGGAACTCTATCTGACGCTGGGGATCTCCGGGCAGATCCAGCATATGGTTGGCGGTAACGGCGCGAAAGTGATTGTCGCTATCAATAAAGATAAAAACGCGCCAATCTTCAACTATGCCGACTACGGTCTGGTGGGCGATATCTACAAAGTCGTCCCTGCCCTGATTAGCCAGTTGAGCCGCTAATTCCCCTTTCAACCACATCTCCCGCTGTAAACGCAGCGGGAAGGGAGCATAACGCATGTCAGATGACAAATTTGATGCCATTGTGGTCGGTGCGGGCGTTGCCGGTAGCGTTGCCGCACTGGTCATGGCACGCGCCGGACTGGATGTCCTGGTGATAGAACGCGGCGACAGCGCCGGTTGCAAAAATATGACTGGCGGTCGTCTTTATGCCCACACGCTTGAAGCGATTATCCCAGGCTTTGCTGCATCAGCGCCGGTAGAGCGCAAAGTCACGCGCGAAAAAATTTCCTTCTTAACGGAAGAAAGCGCCGTTACCCTTGATTTTCACCGTGAGCAGCCAGATGCTCCGCAACACGCTTCTTATACTGTCTTACGTAACCGCCTGGATCCGTGGTTGATGGAACAAGCGGAACAGGCGGGCGCGCAGTTTATTCCGGGTGTTCGCGTCGATGCGTTGGTTCGTGAAGGAAACAAGATCACTGGCGTCCAGGCCGGGGATGATATTCTCGAAGCCAATGTGGTGATTTTGGCCGATGGCGTTAACTCGATGCTTGGTCGTTCGCTGGGAATGGTTCCCGCCTCTGACTCCAATCATTACGCAGTTGGTGTTAAAGAGGTCATTGGCCTCACGTCTGAACAAATTAACGATCGCTTTAATGTTACAGGTGATGAAGGTGCCGCATGGCTGTTTGCCGGTTCCCCTTCTGATGGTCTGATGGGAGGAGGATTCCTCTATACCAATCACGATTCCATATCGTTGGGTCTGGTTTGTGGATTGGGTGATATCGCCCATGCGCAAAAAAGCGTGCCACAAATGTTGGAAGATTTTAAACAGCATCCCACCATTCGCCCGCTGATTAGCGGTGGCAAACTGCTTGAATATTCCGCGCATATGGTACCGGAAGGCGGTCTGGCGATGGTGCCGCAACTGGTTAATGATGGTGTGATGATCGTCGGTGATGCCGCAGGTTTCTGCCTCAATCTGGGCTTTACAGTTCGCGGAATGGATTTAGCCATCGCATCGGCACAGGCTGCCGCCACAACAGTGATTGCCGCCAAAGAACGAGCAGATTTCTCTGCTAATAGTCTGGCGCAATACAAACGAGAGCTGGAACAAAGTTGCGTCATTCGTGACATGCAGCATTTTCGCAAGATCCCCGCGCTGATGGAAAACCCGCGTCTGTTTAGTCAGTACCCGCGCATGGTCGCCGACATCATGAACGATATGTTCACCATTGATGGCAAACCAAATCAGCCAGTACGAAAAATGATTCTCGGACATGCGAAGAAAATCGGGCTGATCAACCTGCTGAAAGATGGCATTAAGGGAGCAACCGCGCTATGAGCCAGAACGCTACGGTCAACGTTGACGTCAAGTTAGGCGTAAATAAATTCCATGTTGATGAGGGTCACCCGCATATCATTCTGGCGGCAAATCCTGATATCAATGAATTTCGTAAATTAATGAAAGCCTGCCCTGCCGGACTGTATAAGCAGGATGACGCGGGAAACATTCATTTTGATTCCGCCGGTTGTCTGGAGTGCGGCACCTGTCGGGTGTTGTGCGGCAACACTATTCTCGAACAATGGCAATACCCTGCAGGCACCTTCGGTATTGATTTTCGCTACGGCTAATCACGCATCCCACAGGCCCGCTCGTCGGGCCTGACGTTTTGTTTCGAGAGTCCAAAATGAAAGTAACATTAACGTTTAACGAACAACGTCGTGCGTCATATCGTCAGCAAGGGTTATGGGGCGATGCTTCGCTGGCCGACTACTGGCAGCAGACTGCACGCGCGATGCCAGACAAAATAGCCGTTGTCGATAATCATGGTGCTTCGTACACCTATGGCGCGCTCGATCACGCCGCGAACTGCCTGGCAAACTGGATGCTGGGAAACGGTATTGAATCGGGCGATCGCATCGCTTTTCAACTGCCTGGCTGGTGTGAATTTACCGTTATCTATCTTGCCTGCCTGAAAACCGGTGCGGTTTCGGTGCCGTTGTTACCGTCCTGGCGTGAAGCAGAACTGGTGTGGGTACTTAATAAGTGCCAGGCTAAGATGTTCTTCGCGCCAACCTTATTTAAACAAACACGCCCTGTAGAATTAATCCTGCCATTGCAAAATCAACTTCCACAGTTACAACAAATTGTCGGTGTAGACAAACTGGCTCCCGCTACTACGTCTCTCTCGTTAAGCCAGATTATTGCCGACAACGCTCCGCTGAATACGGCGATTTCGGTCCACGGTGATGAGTTAGCCGCAGTGCTATTCACCTCCGGGACGGAGGGGATGCCAAAGGGTGTGATGCTAACGCATAATAATATTCTCGCCAGCGAGCGGGCTTATTGCGCACGGCTGAATCTGACCTGGCAGGATGTCTTTATGATGCCTGCGCCACTTGGGCACGCGACCGGGTTTCTGCATGGCGTAACGGCACCGTTTTTGATTGGCGCGCGAAGCATATTATTAGATATTTTTACCCCCGAAGCCTGTCTCTCCTTACTTGAAGAGCAGCGTTGTACCTGCATGCTCGGTGCAACACCGTTTGTCTATGACCTTTTGAATTTACTGGAGAAACAGCCAGCCAACCTTTCTGCACTGCGTTTCTTTCTTTGTGGTGGCACCAGTATCCCCAAAAAAGTGGCGCGCGAATGCCAACAGCGCGGCATTAAATTGTTAAGTGTTTATGGCTCCACAGAAAGTTCGCCGCACGCGGTGGTGAACCTCGACGATCCTTTGTCGCGCTTTATGCACACCGATGGTTACGCTGCCGCAGGCGTAGAGATCAAAGTGGTCGACGATACACGCAAAACCTTAGCACCGGGTTACGAAGGTGAAGAAGCGTCTCGCGGCCCTAATGTGTTTATGGGTTATTATGATGAACCTGAATTAACCGCACGCGCGCTTGATGATGAAGGTTGGTATTACAGCGGTGATCTCTGTCGGATGGATGAGGCAGGCTATATAAAAATAACCGGACGCAAGAAAGACATTATTGTCCGCGGCGGCGAAAATATTAGCAGTCGTGAAGTAGAAGATATTCTATTACAGCATCCTAAAATTCACGATGCTTGTGTGGTTGCAATGCCCGATGAACGTTTAGGTGAGCGCTCGTGCGCCTATGTAGTGCTGAAAGCACCGCATCATTCATTATCGCTGGAAGATGTAGTGGCATTTTTTAGCCGTAAACGGGTCGCGAAATATAAATACCCTGAACATATTGTGGTGTTCGAAAAACTGCCGCGCACTGCATCGGGGAAAATACAAAAGTTTTTATTAAGAAAGGATATTATTCAGCGATTAACCCACGATGGCTGCGCAGCTATTGAATAAAGTTAATATCTGAAAATAGCAAAAAGCCGGCGACTGAACGCCGCCGGGCATGTATTTACTTCTTAAGTTCAGCCAGACTTAACCAGGTTTGCACTACGGTATCCGGGTTCAGAGACAAACTATCGATCCCCTCTTCCATTAACCAGGCGGCAAAGTCTTCGTGGTCAGATGGACCCTGACCGCAAATACCGACATATTTGCCCTGTTTTTTCGCGGCACGAATCGCCATCGAAAGCAGTGCTTTCACGGCGTCATTGCGCTCATCGAACAGCTCGGACACCACGCCAGAGTCACGGTCCAGACCGAGCGCCAGCTGTGTCATGTCGTTTGAGCCGATAGAGAAGCCGTCGAAATATTCGAGGAACTGTTCAGCCAGCAAAGCGTTGGACGGAATTTCGCACATCATGATGATCTTCAGACCGTTCTCGCCACGTTTCAGTTCCTGACGCGCCAGCTCTTCAACCACTGCTTTCGCCTGGTCAACGGTACGTACAAACGGGATCATGATTTCAACGTTGGTCAGCCCCATATCGTTGCGCACACGCTTCACCGCTTCACACTCCAGTGCGAAGCAGTCGCGGAAGCTGTCAGAAACGTAGCGGCCCGCGCCACGGAAGCCGAGCATCGGGTTCTCTTCTTCCGGCTCATAACGCTCGCCACCCACCAGGTTGGCGTATTCATTGGATTTAAAATCAGAGAGACGAACGATGACACGCTTCGGATAAAATGCAGCGCCCAGCGTCGCAATCCCTTCGGTCAGACGACCAACGTAGAACTCACGCGGTGAATCAAAGCCTTTCATCATCTCGCGGATATCGTTTTGCAACTGTAGTTCCTGGTCGT
This sequence comes from Escherichia coli, assembly GCF_011881725.1. GTDB lineage: Bacteria > Pseudomonadota > Gammaproteobacteria > Enterobacterales > Enterobacteriaceae > Escherichia > Escherichia coli_E. The sequence goes on from NZ_JAATUR010000048.1 coordinate 11,700, forward strand.
CAAACTCAAGCAGTGCGCGTGGATGAACGCCTATCATACGGTTGATGATAAATTCCAGACGCGCCAGACCTACGCCTTCGTTCGGCAGGCAAGCAAAGTCAAACGCACGATCCGGGTTACCGACGTTCATCATCACTTTCAGCGGCAGATCCGGCATGGTTTCCACACTGGAGCTTTTCACGCTAAATTCCAGCAACTCGGCATAAACGTAACCGGTATCGCCTTCGGCACAAGAAACAGTGACGTTCTCACCGTCTTTCATCCGTTCGGTCGCATCGCCACAGCCTACTACCGCCGGAATCCCCAGTTCACGAGCGATAATCGCCGCGTGACAGGTACGCCCGCCACGGTTGGTGACGATGGCTGACGCTTTCTTCATGATCGGTTCCCAGTCCGGGTCGGTCATGTCAGTGACCAGCACGTCGCCAGGTTCAATGCGGTTCATTTCGCTGATGTCATGAATGACTTTCACCGGACCCGCGCCGATGCGATGACCGATTGCACGGCCTTCGGCGATAATCTTGCCCTGTGAATGCAGCGTATAACGCTCCATAACCTGACCGCGAGAACGCACGGTTTCCGGACGCGCCTGCACAATAAACAGTTTGCCGGTATGGCCATCTTTCGCCCACTCAATATCCATCGGGCGACCGTAGTGTTTCTCAATTTGTACGGCCTGTTTTGCCAGTTCCTGCACTTCTTCGTTGGTCAGCGAGAAGATGTCACGCTGTTCCTGCGGTACATCTTCAATTTTAACCTGCTTGCCATGCTCCTGAGTCGGCGCGTAGACCATGCGGATTTTTTTCGATCCCATAGTGCGGCGCACGATAGCCGGGCGATTCGCCGCCAGCGTCGGTTTATGGACGTAGAATTCATCCGGGTTAACGGCCCCCTGCACCACCATTTCACCCAGCCCCCATGCGGAAGTGATAAACACCACCTGGTCGAAACCGGATTCGGTATCAATGGAGAACATCACGCCAGAAGACGCGAGGTCAGAACGTACCATTCGCTGAACACCGGCGGAGAGCGCCACACCACGGTGATCGTACCCCTGGTGAACACGATAAGAGATAGCGCGGTCGTTAAACAGGGAAGCAAACACATGTTTCACCGCCACGAGAACGGCATCAAACCCCTGAACGTTAAGGAAGGTTTCCTGCTGACCGGCAAATGAGGCGTCCGGCATGTCTTCTGCGGTGGCGGAGGAACGCACCGCAAAAGAGGCGTTTTCGTCATCAGCAGAAAGCTGTGCATAGGCTTCGCGGATGGCGTTTTCCAGCTCAGGCTGGAAGGGAGTGTCGATAATCCACTGGCGGATTTGCGCACCCGCTTTCGCAAGCTGGGTAACATCGTCAATATCCGTTTTATCCAGCAGTTCATAAATGCGCTGGTTTACGCCGCTTTGATCCAGAAACTGGTTAAACGCGTCGGCGGTTGTGGCAAAACCATTCGGAACGGAAACGCCCATTCCGGAAAGGTTAGTAATCATTTCACCCAGGGAGGCATTTTTGCCCCCAACCCTGTCTACATCATTCATGCCGAGTTGGTTATACCAAAGCACCAGCGGTGACGAGCCATTGTTGGACATCGAACAATCCTTTTGTGATAAATGAACGGTTTGAGAAACACATTTCTGCGCATTTATCTTTGCATATTTAACCGGATGAAAAAAACGGTGAATCGTTCAAGCAAATATATTTTTTTACTTTTTAAGACTGATCCCAGCGTTGCGCAAATCCGCTATCTTCGGTATTTCCACATAAACCATCGGTATAAACGAAACCATAAAAATGAAATACCTTTTTCATAAAAAATAAAATTGAAGGTTCATTTTATAAACCAGGCATAACGTTCTACGCTTCTGTACGTTTTTAATTTATGCTTTCATAGAATTATGTCTGCATCACGGGAAGAACAAAATGGATAATGCTGTTGATCGCCACGTTTTTTATATTTCTGATGGTACGGCAATAACTGCAGAGGTATTAGGGCACGCAGTGATGTCGCAATTTCCTGTTACTATCAGCAGCATTACGCTGCCGTTTGTCGAAAATGAGAGCCGTGCTCGGGCGGTAAAGGATCAGATCGACGCAATCTACCAGCAGACGGGCGTGCGCCCGCTGGTGTTCTACTCCATTGTGCTACCGGAAATCCGCGCCATCATTTTGCAAAGCGAAGGTTTCTGCCAGGATATTGTGCAGGCGCTGGTTGCCCCACTTCAGCAAGAGATGAAACTGGATCCGACGCCGATTGCTCACCGTACTCACGGCCTGAATCCTAATAATCTCAATAAATATGATGCCCGTATTGCGGCAATTGATTACACCCTCGCCCATGACGACGGCATTTCGTTGCGTAATCTGGATCAGGCTCAGGTGATCCTGCTCGGTGTCTCTCGTTGTGGTAAAACCCCCACCAGCCTGTATCTGGCAATGCAGTTTGGTATCCGTGCGGCAAACTACCCCTTTATTGCCGATGACATGGATAATCTGGTGCTTCCTGCATCACTCAAACCGCTCCAGCATAAATTGTTCGGCCTGACTATCGACCCGGAGCGTCTGGCGGCGATTCGCGAGGAGCGTCGTGAGAACAGCCGCTATGCCTCGCTTCGTCAATGCCGGATGGAGGTCGCGGAAGTGGAAGCGTTGTACCGTAAAAATCAGATCCCGTGGATTAACAGTACCAATTATTCGGTAGAAGAGATTGCCACCAAGATCCTCGACATTATGGGCCTTAGCCGTCGAATGTACTAGAAAACTAGTGCGATGGCTTGTTTTTTTGTTATCATGCTAACCACCCTGCGAGGTGTGACACACCTCGCACTTGAAATCAGCAGCGATTGGTTTATCGTGATGCGCATCACTTCCCGGTAGTCCTGCCGTTGAAGCAACAAATTTCTGAGAATTGTAATGAACAGAACTGACGAACTCCGTACTGCGCGTATCGAGAGCCTGGTAACGCCCGCCGAACTCGCGCTACGGTATCCCGTAACATCAGGTGTCGCCAACCATGTCATCGACTCCCGCCGCAGAATTGAAAAAATACTGAATGGTGAAGACAAGCGGTTGCTGGTCATTGTTGGCCCCTGCTCGATCCACGATCTGACCGCTGCCATGGAGTATGCCACCCGTTTGCAGGCGTTGCGCAACCAGTACCAGTCTCGACTGGAAATTGTCATGCGTACCTATTTTGAAAAGCCGCGTACCGTTGTTGGCTGGAAAGGGCTAATTTCTGATCCGGATTTAAACGGCAGCTATCGCGTTAATCACGGCCTCGAACTGGCACGTAAGTTGCTGTTGCAGGTGAATGAACTGGGCGTGCCCACCGCGACCGAGTTTCTCGATATGGTGACCGGTCAGTTTATCGCTGATTTAATTAGCTGGGGCGCGATTGGCGCACGTACAACCGAAAGTCAGATCCACCGCGAAATGGCTTCGGCACTCTCCTGTCCGGTAGGTTTTAAAAATGGTACTGATGGCAACACACGGATTGCCGTGGATGCTATACGCGCTGCTCGCGCCAGCCATATGTTCCTCTCTCCAGACAAAAACGGTCAGATGACTATCTATCAGACCAGCGGCAACCCATACGGCCATATTATTATGCGTGGCGGCAAAAAACCGAACTACCATGCCGATGACATCGCCGCAGCCTGCGACACATTGCATGAGTTTGATTTGCCTGAACATCTGGTGGTGGATTTCAGCCACGGTAACTGCCAGAAGCAGCATCGTCGTCAGTTAGAAGTCTGTGAAGATGTTTGCCAACAAATCCGCAATGGCTCCACGGCGATTGCCGGTATCATGGCAGAAAGTTTCCTGCGCGAAGGTACACAAAAAATCGTCAGCGGTCAGCCGCTCACTTACGGTCAATCCATTACTGACCCGTGCCTTGGCTGGGAAGATACTGAACACCTGCTCGAAAAACTCGCCTCCGCGGTGGATACCCGCTTCTGAATGTGTGCCCATTCCGCAGGGAATGGGCACTTATTCGCAACCTGTTGTCTTCTCAGCGAATTACTACTTGCCCTTGTTCAACATAACATTGATAATAAGAATCATTGTTATATCAATTATTATTAATTTTTATGAGTTATACGGATAGCAGCAGACTCACGCCTAAAACGGATGCAAATCAGAAGACCTCTTCCCCGCAGCCCACTCGGCGCATTGCCAGCCAGACACTGTTAGGTCCGGATGGCAAACTCATCATTGACCATGACGGACAAGAATATCTGCTACGTAAAACACAAGCGGGCAAACTGTTGTTGACCAAATAGTGTTTAACTCGAACAACTGACTGCCAGCCGTTTGCCCCAGTCTGGCGGGCGGCTGACATAGTCATCATCTCTGTCGCTGAAAGGGTTTCGCAACGCTTCATGCAGGCGATGTAATTCCGTCATATCGCCCTTTTCTGCCGTTTCAATCGCCCGTTGCGCCAGCCAGTTGCGCAACACCAGCGCAGGATTAACGCTTTGCATCAGGTGCTGACGCTCACTATCAGAAACCTCGTCTTGTAGCAAACGCGCACGATAACGTGCAAACCAGTTATCAAACGCCGCACGATCAATAAACTCATCACGCAATGGCGAGGTCGCACTGTGCTGCTCGGTCAGACTCAACATGCGGAATGTACGGGTATAATCGCTGCGCTCTCGCGCCATCAGACTGAATAATTCATTCAGTAGCGCGTTATCCTGTTTTTGCTCCGTCATAAAGCCCAGTTTCTGCCGCATGCGTTGTCCATAATGCGTCAGCAAAACCTGTTGATAGCTGTCCAGCGCCTCGTTTAACGCATCGACGGTGATAAACGGCGACAATGTCTGCCCCAGACGCTGTAAATTCCACAACGCAACGGCCGGTTGATTATCAAAGCTGTAACGCCCCTGATGATCCGAATGATTACAAATAAAGCCCGGTTCGTAATCATCGAGGAAACCAAATGGACCATAATCCAGCGTCAACCCAAGAAGCGACATGTTATCCGTGTTCATCACCCCGTGAGCAAAACCGACTATCTGCCAACGGGCAATTAACGAAGCCGTACGAGCGACAATATCGGTAAACCAGAGGCGGTATTTATCCTCTTCATCCTGAAGATGCGGCCAGTAATAGCGAATGGCGAAGTCAGCCAACTGGCGAACTTTTTCCGGTTCCCGACGATAATAAAAATGTTCAAAGTGGCCAAATCGCAAATGACTCTGCGCTACGCGCATCAACATCGCACCTGATTCGACCGTTTCCCGGTAAACCGGCGTATCGCTGGTAACAATGCTCAAGGCGCGCGTCGTCGGAATGCCCAGGTGATGCATTGCCTCACTGGCAAGACTTTCGCGTATCGTTGAACGTAAAACCGCGCGTCCATCGCCCATCCGCGAATAAGGCGTCAGCCCCGCACCTTTCAGGTGCCAGTCCATAGTGGTGCCGTCGGCAAGCTGTTGCTCGCCGAGTAAAATACCGCGCCCGTCGCCAAGCTGGCCCGCCCAAACACCAAACTGATGACCACTGTAGACTTGCGCCAGTGGTGACATGCCAGGTAGTAAGGTTTCGCCGCCCCAGACACCTGCGCCATTTTTAAACAACGACGATGGAATACCCAGCGTGCTAGCCAGTTCGGCATTATGCCAAATCAGCCGGGCATTATTTAAAGGCGTGGGGGAAAGTGCTGTATAGGTTGCTGGCAATTCATCATGCCAGCGGGTAATAAAAGACAGGGCCATAAATCCTCCTGTTTGATAGTGTAGACGGTTAACCTCGCCTTAAACACCAGCAAACAGGAGGGTTATCGCTGGACCAGCGTTGTTATCTGGCTTACGGGAACTGCGGGCCACAAGCATCCCTGAAAAGCATGGAAACCAAACGGAGCCATTTGTGCCAACATCTCCGGTGAATTAATACCCGCGGCAATAATACATTTGCAACAAGGTGAAATTTGCGCATGAAGCGCACGTATAAAAGGAGCGAAAGATTTATGGACTATTTGCTGCTGAATAAAACCTTTATCGAGCATGATACGAGTGAAAAGCCCATCAAAGACGGCCTTCATTGTACTGTTGCCCGCCCCCAAATTTCCCAAAACCAGAGGAAAAATTTGAGATAAGCGAAAGAGTTCGTAATTATCTTTTCCCTCATTAAGATGCGGATAATCTTCATTAATCATCAATTCAACAAATGGAATTTTTAATAGTTTGCCTGCGTAATTATCCCGGCCTAATAATAACTTTGCTACTTGCGGCGTTAAATTAATCCAGGCAAATAGTTTGTGTTGAATAAAAAAATGTTGGCATGATTTTAGTAATTCCAATTTTTCAGCAAATAATTGCCAATGCTGTTCCTCTGAAAGTTGTGCGATAACCCGTGTCGTCGGGATGCGAACCGTACCGTCGTCACTGGAGAAATGGGTTATTAACTCAACCCCAACCAGGTTTTGTTGGCTGTCTCTTATCGGCAGAAAATAGTAATCAGAATGATAAAGATTCTCCAGTAAGACCTTCATGGTAACAGCCCCTCTCTATGGATTTTTTTCAACATCCAGATAAAAAGTTTGAGGCCATAAGGCATAACAAATACAGAAGGAATAACTTTCATTTGTTCCATGTTAACCACTTTATCAGGGGTCCCTTTTTAAGATTATCCTGAGTATAAACGAATATTCCATTTGCGGTATTCTTGTCTGCAAAATACTACTGTATTCAGGAGTTAACAGACGGTGCGGTATCATCACCGTCCATTTATTGAGATACTAGATGCGTCTCGCCTGCCAGAAATTTTTCTGCCAGTAGACATTATCGAGGGATGAACGCATCACCCCCTTGCTGGTAGAGGCGTGAATGAATTGATTGTTGGTGTCGTAAATACCCACGTGTAAACCATTTTGCCCAGAACCTGTTTTGAAAAAGACCAGATCGCCTGGCAGCAATTCTTCTTTATCAATTTGGGTACCAATCGCGGCCTGTTGTTTTGTTTCGCGTGGCAACTGCAAGTCGAAACGGTCGCGCATAGTTACAACCACGAACCCCGAACAGTCCACACCACGTCGAGTCATGCCGCCATAACGATACGGCGTACCATGCCAGCTTTGTAACTGGTCGTTCAAACCTGCAATGACGGTAATCGAGTCAGAAAGCCTGGCATTTGGTGGCGGCGCTTTATGATGGCTACACCCGGCCAGAAACAGTGCTGTAATTAAAATTAGGCAGAAACGCATTCCGTACGAATCCTCTGTTTTATATTCTTGCATTAATTTAGCGTCGAAATTGCCCGTTTTTCAAGATGCTGATGAAATCAGGTGGTCGAAATCAGCATTCGGTGACCTTCAATGTCCAGACGACGGAAGCTCATGCCATAAGCCTGAGCCAGATTCGGCGGTGTTAGCACCTCATCTCGCCGCCCACTGGCAAGCAATTTTCCTTGTTTAAGTAACCACGCCCGATGCGCGTGACGCAATGTGTGATTAAGGTCGTGACTGCTCATTACAATCGCCACACCTTGCTGACAGAGCTCACTTAAAATTTTATCTAACGCATTTTGCTGGGCAACATCAAGGCTGTTCATAGGTTCATCAAGAAGAAGCAACTGACCTGAAGAATTCGCTTGCGGCGTGATTTGTAGCACCACAGCAGCAAGCCGGACACGTTGCCATTCACCACCGGAAAGTTGATTAGTGCTACGACCGAGTTTGTCATCAAGGGCCAGCGCCTCTGCGACATCATTTAGCAGATCGGTTCGCGTTTTATCGTGCTGGTGCATGGTCAGATAATGCCAGACCGGCATAGAAAATGGCGGCGTCTGCTGTTGTGCAAGATAGGCGCGATGCAGGGCGAGTTTTGTTGCGGGCCAACTCTCCAGTGGTTGACCTGCAAACTGAATGCTTCCCTTACCGCTGGTCATTCCTGCCATTCGCGCCAACAAGGTGCTCTTGCCCGCGCCATTCGGCCCCACCAGATGCAGGATCTCCCCTGCCCGGACCTCACCAGAAAGCGGCCCCAGACGAGTTGATTCCGCGACATCCTGTAACTGCATCACAATAGACATTATTTTGCCAACGCCAGTTTAATGCTTTCCATTACGATAGGATCTTCTGGCGTCATATCCGGGGAAAAACGCTGGATGACCTTTCCGTCTCTACCCACCAGAAACTTTTCAAAATTCCACAAAATATCATCAGGGTACAGCGGCGCACGGCCTTTACTGGCCAATCGCGCGTAGAAACCACTCTCTTCCGGTGCCACCGCCGTCGGCGCTGCGGCAATCAATTTTTGATACAGCGGATGACGCCCTTCGCCATTGACCTCAATCTTACTGAACATTGGGAACGTCACGCCCCAGGTAGTGGCGCAATAAGTTTTAATTTCTTCATCGCTGCCAGGTTCCTGTTCAAGGAACTGGTTGCACGGGAATCCCAGAACGACAAAACCACGATCGGCCCAGGCTTTCTGGATGTTCTCCAGTTGTTCATATTGCGGCGTTAAGCCACACTTTGAAGCGACATTAACAATCAGCAGCACATTACCGGCATATTTCTCCAGCGTGGTCACTTCCCCGTCAATCGTCTTCACTACGGTGGTCAGAATGGGATCTTGCATCGTGTCTCCTGGATAAGGTCAGTAAAAATCTTAGCTTTTAATCATAGACCGTCTTTTTGCGGCTAACGCCCTGCTTTTAACAATAACCAGATAAACACTGGTGCGCCGAGGGTGGCAGTGACCACGCCAATAGGCAGCTCAGCGGAAACCAGCGCCAGTCGAGCAACAATATCGGCAAGCAGCAACACAGTAGCACCTGCCAGCGCACAGCCCGGAAGTAATACACGGTGATCGGTTAATCCGCACAGTCGCAGAATATGCGGGATAACCAGGCCAATAAACCCAATAGCGCCAGCCAGTGCCACGCTGACACCGACCAGCCAACCGGTAGCAGCGACCAGCACATTGCGCCAGAACCACAGCGGTAACCCCAGTTGCCGCGCCGAAATTTCACCCAGGGCTAACATATTCATTGGTCTGGACTGACAGCAGATCCACAACAGCATGGGGATCAACGCCATTAGCAGCCAGCTTTGTCGCCAGTCAACACCGCCAAAGCCGCCCATCATCCAGTACATTAACTGACGTAAATCAACAGAGGTGGAAAAGTAAATAGCCCACGTCATTAACGCGCTACAGATGATACCCAGCGCAACGCCAGCCAGCAGTAATCGGCTGGTTGAAAGATGACGGCGGGCAAACCGCAAGAGAATTAAGGTGATAATAAGCGCGCCAGCAATCGCACACAGCCCCAGTGCCCAGTTGGGCAACTGCCCTTGTCCGAGCAAGACGGCGGCGATAAGCCCCACGCCTGCGCCGTTAGAGACGCCAAGTAGCCCCGGCTCAGCAAGAGGGTTTTCAAACAATGCCTGCATGACCGCGCCTGATAACGCCAACGCTGCGCCAACCAGCAATACTGCCAGGGTACGCGGCAGGCGAATTTGCCAGACGAACAGTTCGCCACGAGGAGTAAACCAGTCTGCGGGAGAAATCCATTGTTCACCAGCGCAAAGGCTTAAGAGAAGCGCCAGCAACATCAATGCTGACAGGCATAATAACCAGCGAATATTTTGTCGCTGTTGTTGGCGGGCAAGTGTCAGCATGTTATCCGTTCTGCTGAAGTGTCATTCCGTTGATTTTACGGTGACTCTTCTGCAGTGAAAAGAAAAAAGGCCGCAAAGCGGCCTTTTTAGTTAGATCAGATTACTCGTCTTTGGGTGTGGCGTTTTCGACACGGCTTTTTAACTTCTGTCCGGGTCTGAAGGTCACCACGCGCCGTGCTGTAATGGGAATATCTTCGCCCGTTTTCGGGTTACGTCCCGGGCGTTGATTCTTATCACGCAGATCGAAGTTACCAAAACCAGAGAGTTTCACCTGCTCGCCGTTTTCCAGAGCGCGACGGATCTCTTCGAAAAACAGTTCAACCAGTTCTTTGGCATCCCGCTTGCTAAGCCCAAGCTTATCAAACAGATATTCTGACATTTCAGCTTTTGTAAGCGCCATAGGTTCAATCCCTCAATGATGCCTGGAATCGCTCTTTTAATGCCTCTACACATTTGGCAACGGTAGCGGCAATCTCCTCTTCTTCGAGTGTACGGCTGGTATCTTGCAGGATCAGGCTAATGGCGAGGCTTTTATACCCCTCCGCAACACCCTTACCGCGGTACACGTCAAATAAGTTTACGCCAACTACCTGATTTACGCCAACTTTCTTACATTCGGATAAAATATCCGCTGCGGGAACGTTTTCTGCAACCACCACCGCGATGTCACGACGGTTCGCCGGGAAGCGAGAAATCTCGCGCGCCTGAGGCACCACGCGGTCTGCGAGCTTGTTCCACTCCAGTTCAAACACCAGAGTGCGACCGTTAAGATCCAGTTTACGTTCCAGTTCAGGATGAACAACCCCAACAAAACCAATACGTTCACCTTTCAGATAAATCGCCGCGGATTGTCCCGGATGCAGTGCCGGATTCGCTTCTGCACGGAATTCAACATCAGCCAGTTTACCGGTCAGGTCGAGAACGGATTCAAGATCGCCTTTCAAATCATAGAAATCAACGGTCTCTTTTGCCAGGTTCCAGTGCTCTTCGTAACGGTTACCGCAAATCACACCGGCTAACATCAGATCCTGACGAATGCCCAATGGCGCCTGAGTATCTGGCACGAAACGCAGACCGCTTTCGAAAATGCGTACGCGGTTCTGTTGACGGTTCTGGTTGTACACCACCGTTGCCAACAAGCCGGTCCACAGAGAAAGACGCATTGCCGACATTTCAACGGAAATCGGGCTAGGCAGCAGTAAGGCTTCTACGCACGGGTGGATCATTTGCTGCACTTTTGGATCAACGAAGCTGTAGGTGATCACTTCCTGATACCCTTTATCGTTGAGCAGCGTTTTCACGCGCTTGAGCGACAAATCGGCTTCACGATGAGTGCCCATAATCAGGCTTGCCTGCACCGGTTCATCAGGGATGTTGTTGTAGCCGTAAACACGCGCCACTTCTTCGACCAGATCTTCTTCAATCTCCATGTCGAAACGCCAACTCGGCGCAACAGCCTGCCATTCATCCTTGCCTTCGGTAACTTCACAGCCAAGACGACGCAGAATGTCAGTCACCTGCGCATCGGCAATATGATGGCCAATCAGACGATCCAGTTTGCTACGACGCAGAGTGATGGTCGCACGCTTCGGCAGCGTTGCTTCGTTAGTAATATCGATAACCGGGCCAGCTTCACCGCCGCAGATGTCAATCAGCAGACGGGTCGCACGTTCCATCGCTTTATGCTGCAATGCCGGATCAACGCCACGCTCGTAGCGATGAGACGCATCGGTATGCAGGCCATGACGACGAGCACGACCGGTGATCGACAGCGGGCTGAAGAAAGCGCATTCCAGCAGGACGTTTTGCGTTTCTTCATTCACGCCAGAATGTTCACCACCGAAAATACCGCCCATCGCCAGCGCCTTATTGTGGTCGGCGATGACCAGAGTGTCAGCATTCAGCTTCGCTTCAGTACCGTCGAGCAGTACCAGCGTTTCGCCCTCTTTCGCCATCCGCACCACAATACCGCCTTCAATGCGATCTTTGTCGAAAGCGTGCATCGGCTGACCCAGTTCGAGCAGCACATAATTGGTTACGTCAACCACCGCATCGATAGAACGAATCCCACAGCGACGCAGTTTTTCTTTCATCCACAGTGGAGTTGGCGCTTTAACGTTAATGCCTTTTACTACGCGGCCAAGATAACGCGGGCAGGCTTCCGGCGCTTCTACGGCAATCGGCAGCGTGTCATCGATGGTTGCACCAACTGGGACAATTTCCGGTTCAACCAGCGGAAGCTGGTTCAGCACGGCAACATCACGTGCTACGCCGATAATGCCTAAGCAGTCAGCACGGTTTGGCGTCACACTGATTTCGATGGTGTTGTCATCAAGTTTCAGGTATTCGCGGATGTCGGTGCCAATTGGCGCATCCGCAGGCAGTTCGATAATACCGTTGTGATCGTCAGAAATACCCAGCTCAGAGAAGGAGCACAGCATCCCTTCAGACGGCTCACCGCGCAGTTTCGCCGCTTTAATTTTGAAATCGCCCGGCAGAACAGCACCAATAGTTGCTACCGCCACACGCAGACCCTGACGGCAGTTTGGCGCACCGCAAACGATGTCCAGCAGGCGATCGCCGCCAACGTTGACTTTAGTCACTCGCAGTTTGTCGGCATTCGGATGCTGCGCACATTCAACCACTTCACCAACGACCACGCCGTGGAAGCTACCGGCAACCGGTTCTACACCGTCAACTTCCAGACCCGCCATGGTGATTTGATTTGCCAGCGCATCGCTGTCAATCGCCGGGTTCACCCATTCGCGTAACCACAGTTCACTGAATTTCATAATCTATTCCTGCCTTATTTAAACTGTTTGAGGAAACGCAGATCGTTTTCGAAGAATGAGCGCAGGTCGGTGACGCCGTAACGCAACATAGTCAGACGCTCCATCCCCATCCCGAAGGCGAAACCGGAGTAAACTTCCGGATCGATACCCACATTACGCAGCACGTTCGGATGCACCATCCCGCAGCCCAGAACTTCCAACCACTTACCGTTTTTACCCATAACGTCCACTTCTGCGGACGGCTCGGTGAACGGGAAGTAGGAAGGACGGAAGCGAATCTGCAAATCTTCTTCAAAGAAGTTACGCAGGAAGTCGTGCAGCGTGCCTTTCAGGTTGGTAAAGCTGATGTTGGTATCAACAATCAGGCCTTCCATCTGATGGAACATCGGTGTGTGAGTCTGGTCGTAGTCGTTACGGTAAACACGACCCGGCGCGATGATACGAATCGGCGGTTGCTGGGCTTTCATGGTGCGGATCTGTACGCCAGAAGTCTGGGTACGCAGCAGACGGGTAGCGTCAAACCAGAAAGTGTCATGGTCAGCGCGCGCTGGGTGGTGACCAGGAATGTTCAGAGCATCGAAGTTATGATAATCGTCTTCGATTTCTGGCCCGGTTGCCACGGTAAAGCCAAGCTCACCGAAGAAACTTTCGATACGGTCAATGGTGCGAGTCACCGGATGCAGACCGCCGTTTTCGATACGACGCCCCGGCAGGGAGACATCAATTGTTTCCGCCGCCAGACGCGCATTCAGCGCCGCGCTTTCCAGCTCAGCTTTACGCGCATTCAGTGCCTGCTGAACTTGCTCTTTCGCTTCGTTGATAACCGCACCAGCTGCCGGACGTTCTTCTGGCGGCAGCTCACGCAGGGTCGTCATCTGAAGGGTTAAGTGCCCTTTTTTACCCAAATATTCGACGCGCACATTGTCTAACGCGGCAACATCTGACGCCTGGCTAATGGCCGCCTTCGCACTGGCAACCAGTTCTGCGAGATGTGACATGGTTTTCCTCATTGTGTCAGTGGTGACACTGGTTCGTTGGACTTAATTTTTTCAAAACGCGCATACAAAAAAAGCCTCCACTGGGAGGCTTTCAGGCGCTGTTTTCCGTTTCTCTTCTCACGCGCTAGCCTCCTGGAGTCAGGTGCTAAAGTAAAAAAAGAAGCGGAAAATAGCAGCATTCATTGCTTGCGTTACCTTTTGGTACTCTTCAAAAGACCTTTATTGAAAAGGCTACGGCGATAAAAGTCAATGTATTGATGGCGTTGAAACGAAAAGAGGGAGACTAGCTCCCTCTTTCAACTGGCTTATGCCAGAGCTGCTTTCGCTTTTTCAACCAGAGCGGTGAACGCTACTTTGTCGAATACAGCGATATCAGCCAGGATCTTACGGTCGATTTCAACAGAGGCTTTTTTCAGGCCATTGATGAATTTGCTGTAAGAAATACCGTTCTGACGTGCTGCTGCGTTGATACGCGCAATCCACAGTTGACGGAACTGACGCTTACGTTGACGACGGTCACGGTAAGCATACTGACCAGCTTTGATAACAGCCTGGAAGGCAACGCGGTATACGCGAGAACGCGCACCGTAGTAACCTTTAGCTTGTTTCAAAATTTTCTTGTGACGTGCGCGTGCAATAACACCACGTTTTACGCGAGCCATATGTGCTCTCCTGTATCTATATTCTAATTAAAAAGTTAAAAAACGTTAACGGCTTATGCGTACGGCAGGCACGCGATTACCAGGCCCAGATCGCCTTTGGAAACCATGGCTTTCGGACGCAGGTGACGTTTACGTTTGGTCGCTTTTTTGGTCAGAATGTGACGCAGGTTAGCGTGCTTGTGCTTAAAGCCACCTTTACCGGTTTTTTTGAAGCGCTTTGCAGCACCGCGTACGGTCTTAATTTTTGGCATTTTAATAACTTCCACTTCGCATTGTTAATAAACGAAACAAAGGCGAACAAAGCCTGTGAAGCCAAAGGCTCCACAGACAGTGCTACTTGAAGGCCTTACTGTTTCTTCTTAGGAGCGAGCACCATGATCATCTGGCGGCCTTCGATCTTCGTTGGGAAGGATTCGACCACTGCCAGTTCTTGCAAATCGTCTTTCACGCGATTAAGCACTTCCATACCGATTTGCTGGTGCGCCATCTCACGACCGCGGAAACGCAGTGTGATTTTGGCTTTATCACCCTCTTCCAGAAAGCGAATCAGGCTGCGGAGTTTTACCTGATAGTCACCTTCATCTGTACCAGGACGGAATTTAATTTCCTTAACCTGGATAACTTTTTGCTTTTTCTTCTGTTCCTTAGAAGACTTGCTCTTTTCATAGAGGAATTTGCCGTAATCCATTATACGACAAACCGGCGGCTCGGCGTTAGGGCTGATCTCGACTAAGTCTACTCCGGCTTCTTCTGCTTTCTCCAGAGCTTCTCTCAGACTCACAATACCAAGCTGCTCGCCTTCCAGACCTGTTAAGCGAACTTCCTGGGCGCGAATTTCGCCATTGATACGGTTAGGGCGCGCCGTTTGAACTCGTTTTCCGCCTTTAATACCTTATTCCTCCAATTGTTTAAGACTGCGGCTGCGAATCTCTTGTTGCAGCTTCTCGATCACTTCATTTACGTCCATGCTTCCCAGGTCTTTACCACGGCGGGTGCGAACGGCAACTTTGCCAGATTCCACCTCTTTATCACCACAGACCAGCATATATGGGACGCGACGTAAAGTGTGCTCGCGGATTTTAAAGCCAATCTTCTCATTTCTCAAGTCTGCTTTAACACGAATACCCGCATTTGATAGTTTTTGCGTCAATTCGTTAACGTATTCAGACTGTGAATCCGTAATGTTCATGATAACAACCTGAACCGGCGCAAGCCAGGTCGGGAAGAAACCAGCGAACTCTTCGGTCAGGATACCGATAAAACGTTCCATCGACCCAAGAATTGCACGGTGAATCATTACCGGCACTTTACGTTCATTATCTTCGCCTACATAAGAAGCGCTCAGACGAGAAGGTAAAGAGAAGTCCAGCTGTACTGTACCGCACTGCCATGCACGATCGAGGCAGTCATACAGGGTAAATTCAATTTTCGGACCGTAGAAAGCGCCTTCACCCAGTTGATACTCAAACGGGATGTTGTTTTCTTCCAGCGCAACCGCCAGGTCCGCCTCAGCACGATCCCACATTTCGTCACTACCAATACGTTTTTCAGGACGAGTGGAAAGTTTGACGACGATCTTCTCGAAGCCAAAAGTGCTGTACATATCATAGACTAAACGGATACATCCGTTAACTTCATCGCGAATTTGTTCTTCAGTACAGAAGATATGCGCGTCATCCTGGGTAAAACCACGTACACGCATCAAGCCATGCAGCGAACCTGACGGCTCGTTACGGTGGCAGCTACCAAACTCTGCCATACGCAGCGGCAGATCGCGATAAGACTTCAGCCCCTGGTTGAAAATTTGTACGTGACCAGGGCAGTTCATCGGCTTAATGCAGTATTCACGGTTCTCAGAAGAGGTGGTGAACATTGCATCTTTATAGTTTTCCCAGTGACCGGTTTTTTCCCACAGGACACGGTCCATCATAAACGGACCTTTAACTTCCTGATACTGGTACTCTTTCAGTTTGGAACGCACGAATACTTCCAGCTCACGGAAGATGGTCCAGCCGTCGTTGTGCCAGAACACCATACCCGGCGCTTCTTCCTGCATATGGTACAGGTCGAGCTGTTTACCGATTTTGCGGTGGTCGCGTTTAGCGGCTTCTTCCAGACGCTGCAGATACGCGTTGAGGGCTTTTTTATCTGCCCACGCAGTACCATAAATACGTTGCAACATTTTATTGTTGCTGTCGCCGCGCCAGTAGGCCCCTGCCGTTTTCATCAGTTTGAAATGATGGCAGAAACGCATATTCGGTACGTGCGGACCGCGGCACATATCGACATACTCTTCGTGGAAATAGAGACCGGGCTGGTCATCATGGGCGATGTTTTCGTCCAGGATAGAGACTTTATAGCTCTCGCCGCGTTTAACGAAGGTTTCACGCGCTTCGTGCCAGCTGACTTTCTTCTTAATGACGTCGTAGTTTTTCTCAGCAAGCTCATGCATCCGCTTCTCGAGTGCTTCGACATCTTCCTGGGTTAACGTGCGGTCAAGATCAACGTCATAATAGAATCCGTTGTCAATAACCGGGCCGATTGCCATTTTGGTATGCGGCCAAAGTTGTTTAATTGCGTGCCCTAACAGGTGCGCGCAGGAGTGACGAATGATCTCCAGACCTTCTTCGTCTTTAGCGGTAATGATCGCCAGCTTAGCGTCGTTTTCAATCAAATCGCACGCATCTACCAGTTCGCCATTTACGCGCCCTGCGATACAGGCTTTCGCCAGACCTGGACCAATGTCCAGCGCAACATCCATGGGGCTTACAGCGTGGTCGTAATGGCGTTGGCTGCCATCAGGAAGAGTAATAACAGGCATGTTATATCCTTATTTGCAGTGGTGACCCACACGAAAGATCACATACAAAGATTCATATGAAATTTATCAAAAAGGTTTGGGCTGATTCCCGCTTCACTCTGCGAAATATGTCACAGCATGCTGATTGGCGATGCCAGACCTACACCCACTTTCTGATAATACCGCTTGGCAGTTTACACGGTAATTGTTATCGGGCAAAGCGACAATCATCATGTTCAATATGATATAAATCAATACAGGCAATACCTGACCCTTTTGTTACACTCGATTATTGAAGACTGGAAATCCTCTGGAAAAAGCATGCCGACTAAACGCTTCAACAAAAAACACTGGAAGATGGTGGTAGTCCTGTTGTCTATTTGTGGCGCGATGCTGTTGCTGCGCTGGGCAGCGATGATTTGGGGTTGAATAGTGAGGTTCTGTCAACAAAAAAACCAGCCAGACCGCATAACACGGTCCGGCACATCATTACATCCTGTAGCCCAACGATAAGGTTGTGCGGCGATCGGTATGTTCCGGCGCAGACTCTGGAGGTTCAGAGTTCCATGTGACGTTATAAGCCACCTTCAGCCCAAAATGTTCATTAATAGCAACATTTAATGCGCTTTCGGAGTTCAGCGTTGTGTCTTCCGCGCCAAAGACGGAAACCCCCTGCGTAAATTTAGCGTTGTCTGTCAACTGCCATGCATAAGCTCCAGAGGCATACCCCAGCGGCTGAGTTTTACTGGCATTATCGGTATATTTGTCGTAACGCACGCCTGGGCCGAATTCAAAGCGGAAACTGTGTACCGGGCCATTTAAAAACTGACGACCATAACCCGCGGTCAATACATCTCGTTCCCGATAACCGTTATAACGGTCTGTCAGCCAACTAGCCTGACCAAATAAATAGTCATAATCAGTTAAATTAAAACGACTACGCCCACCTACTGCATATTTTTCCGAAGAACGCTCATCATTAGAAGAAGTATTGCTGGCGTTCCCCCACAGCGACCAGGCAGTAGTATGCCCGTACCAGGTCATGGTGGTATCAGCCGTTAGTGAGGAACTTTTCGTGTTGCCTGATTGAGCAAGGTAGCCCGCATTCAGATTACCTTCGAACGGTTTTTTTGCGCTGGCAGGATCGTCCATGACAGTAAAAACGGA
>NZ_JAATUR010000049.1 GCF_011881725.1 Escherichia coli
GCAAAGGCATTTCCAGAGAGAAGAGTTGTTACTGCCAAAGCCGCCACTGTTAACTTTTTCATATCCGCTCCGTCGTTATGGTTATAAAAACGTGACGAATATACCTACATTGGAGTAACAAATGATCCTACATAGATCACATTACATATGATAATTCACCCTTTCTTGATCTGGATTAATTTATAAGTTGCATTAAAAATTCCGGTTAATGTGATTTAAATCAATTTTCATATATTTACGCTACGCAAATATTAATTCGCTCGCCACTGACTCCGTTCTGCGTACTCCTGCATGACAGCAATTACCTCTGCTTTACAAAGATATGCTTTTCCATACAAGACCTGATGCTGCCACCAGAGGCTTAACCAGGGTACAATTGCCCGCTAATTAACACCTGCATAAAACTCAAGGAGAGTGCATGTCTATCACGGCGCAGTCCGTATACCGTGACACCGGAAATTTCTTCCGTAATCAATTTATGACCATTCTGTTGGTATCGTTGCTATGTGCGTTTATCACAGTGGTGTTAGGGCATGTTTTCTCACCCAGTGATGCACAGCTTGCGCAGCTCAATGACGGCGTGCCCGTTAGTGGCGGCAGTGGGTTGTTCGACCTGGTTCAGAATATGTCGCCGGAACAGCAACAAATTTTGCTGCGAGCTTCAGCCGCCTCCACTTTTTCGGGATTAATCGGTAACGCCATTCTCGCCGGAGGCGTAATATTAATTATCCAGTTGGTGTCTGCGGGTCAGAGAGTCAGTGCGCTGCGAGCTATTGGTGCCAGTGCGCCGATATTGCCAAAGTTATTTATTCTGATTTTTCTAACTACCCTTTTAGTACAGATTGGCATCATGCTGGTGGTCGTTCCGGGAATTTTAATGGCCATTTTACTGGCACTGGCGCCGGTGATGCTGGTGCAGGATAAAATGGGCGTTTTCGCTTCTATGCGCAGCAGTATGCGGCTGACATGGGCGAATATGCGTCTGGTGGCGCCAGCAGTACTAAGCTGGTTACTGGCAAAAACACTGTTGCTGCTGTTTGCCTCTTCTTTTGCCGCATTAACCCCGGAAATTGGCGCCGTACTGGCGAACACGTTGAGCAACCTGATTTCAGCCGTATTGCTTATCTATCTGTTCCGCCTGTATATGTTGATTCGCCAATAACCTTAAGCATTTGATTACGGAATCGTAAAATGAAGCAGTTTCTTGATTTTTTACCGCTGGTTGTCTTCTTCGCGTTCTACAAAATTTATGACATCTATGCGGCAACGGCGGCGCTCATCGTCGCCACAGCGATTGTGCTTATATATAGCTGGGTTCGCTTTCGTAAGGTTGAGAAGATGGCCTTGATCACCTTTGTTCTGGTGGTCGTCTTCGGTGGCTTGACGCTGTTCTTCCACAATGATGAGTTTATTAAATGGAAGGTCACTGTCATCTACGCTCTGTTTGCCGGTGCTTTGTTGATTAGCCAATGGGTAATGAAAAAACCGCTGATTCAGCGGATGCTGGGTAAAGAACTCACTCTACCGCAGCCAGTTTGGTCAAAACTGAATCTGGCTTGGGCAGTCTTCTTTATTCTTTGCGGGCTGGCAAACATCTACATCGCATTCTGGCTGCCGCAAAATATTTGGGTCAACTTTAAAGTGTTTGGCCTGACCGCCCTCACCTTAATCTTCACATTGTTAAGCGGTATCTATATCTACCGTCACATGCCGCAGGAAGATAAATCATAACCAGACTGCCAGTCCTTCGGGGCTGGCGATTTATCTCCTCTGTTCTCCTTTGGAAAATCATAGTAGCATCGCGCCTGTGATTTTCCTTTTAAGTCGGTTTTACCATGTCTACAACACATAACGTCCCTCAGGGCGATCTTGTTTTACGTACTTTAGCCATGCCCGCCGATACCAATGCCAATGGTGACATCTTTGGTGGTTGGTTAATGTCACAAATGGATATTGGCGGCGCTATTCTGGCGAAAGAAATTGCCCACGGTCGCGTCGTGACCGTGCGGGTTGAAGGAATGACTTTCTTACGGCCGGTTGCGGTCGGCGATGTGGTGTGCTGCTATGCACGCTG
This sequence comes from Escherichia coli, assembly GCF_011881725.1. Lineage (GTDB taxonomy): Bacteria > Pseudomonadota > Gammaproteobacteria > Enterobacterales > Enterobacteriaceae > Escherichia > Escherichia coli_E. The sequence continues at coordinate 2,075 of NZ_JAATUR010000049.1, forward strand.
TGTCCAAAAAGGGACGACATCGGTTAGCATTAATATTGAAGTTTGGGTGAAAAAAGTGGCGTCTGAACCAATCGGACAACGCTATAAAGCGACAGAAGCGTTATTTAAATATGTCGCTGTCGATCCTGAAGGAAAGCCCCGCGCCTTACCTGTTGGGTAAAAGTTAAAAGCCTCCAGTCGGAGGCTTTTAACTTTCTGCTTACTGAATTTCGGTGGTGCCGTTAATTTTAAACAGGATATTCACCACAATCCCACTTCCTGGTTTACCCGGTTCATAACGCCATCTGCGCATTGCGTTTTTCACTTCACGCTCAAACATGTTCGCCGGTTTGGCTGAAAGTATTTGTACGTTATCCACGCGACCATCCGGTGTTACGTCAAATTTAACTTTAACCTGCCCCTCAATGCGTAATGCCTGCGCGCGTGCCGGATACTGCGGCTGATTCCGGCTTAATGCCCGGGGACCAGAGGCCACACTTGTGACCGGCTTGCTGGTTGCTGCCGTTGCTGTGCTTGATGTCTGGCGAGCAGGTGCCGTATTTTCAAACGGTGATGCCGGACGCGACTCGACTGGTTTAACATCGCGTTTTGGCTGCTCCTGCACCTTTTTCACCGGCTTCGGTTTTGGCTTAGGTTTCGGCTTCGGCTTTTCAATGACCACCGGTGCTTCTTTTGGCGGTTCTGGTATCGGCTCAGGTTCCGGTTCTGGCTCTACGACCGGCTCCGGCGGCGGTTGAACGGCTTGCGGAGGTTCAAGATCGGCTGGCGCAACCATAGTGACAGAAATCGGCTGCGCGGGCGCAGGTAGTTCAATAACCTGATGTACCGAGGTATAGAGTAGACCCGCCACAACAGCACCATGAATACATACCGACAGTAACGTCGGCCAGGGGAAGCGGCGAGGTAAATCAAGGGTCATTGAAGTCATAATCATTTCAGTAGAAAAACCAGGCCTCGATTTTAAATGCAAATAGCAATCATATTCAATAAGGCAAGACGATCAGGATCAGTGAAAACGTAATTTTTGGCGTAAGTGGCCTTACTTTATGCAAGGCCTTAACAAAGACATCATCTTTCCGTTGCAGATCTTCGCCCTTTCAAATAACGTACTTTACAATTTACCCGAACAAGGAGTTGTGCCCGTGTTGTATGTTATTTACGCTCAAGACAAAGCAGATAGCCTCGAAAAACGCCTTTCGGTTCGCCCAGCACATTTAGCACGTTTGCAGTTACTGCATGATGAAGGTCGTCTGCTTACCGCGGGCCCCATGCCTGCGGTAGACAGTAACGATCCTGGGGCTGCGGGATTTACTGGCTCAACCGTTATTGCTGAATTTGAATCGCTGGAAGCAGCCCAAGCCTGGGCTGACGCTGACCCGTACGTAGCAGCCGGAGTGTATGAACACGTATCAGTAAAACCGTTTAAGAAAGTGTTCTGACTAGAGAGTCAACATCTAAGGGCACGGTTTTAGCAACCGTGCTCTTGTTTGCCCCTTCCTTTTCGGCCTTATAACGTATTCACCGCCACAAGCAGGTAATAACTTTATCTGTAATTCTTTATATGATGTCAGCGTAATCAGGAAAAAAACCCCGCCCTAATCCAGAATGACTCACTCAAAACCTTTGATTACTGCAGATAAAGTCATCTACTATTGTTTAACACATTCACGCGCCGCATGTATGTTCACATAATGTGCGCGTTAAGAAAATTAAACAAAATTGTGGTTACAGAGGTATCGGTGAGTCACTGGGCTACATTCAAACAAAAAGCGATAAATTTATGGGTGACCCTACGGCACGACATTATCGCGCTGGCCGTCTTTTTAAATGGATTGCTTATTTTTAAAACAATCTATGGTATGTCGGTCAATTTGCTCGATATTTTCCATATCAAAGCATTTTCAGAATTAGATCTCTCTTTGCTGGCCAATGCACCGTTGTTTATGCTCGGTGTCTTTCTTGTACTTAACTCGATCGGCTTACTATTTCGGGCAAAACTCGCGTGGGCGATCAGTATTATTTTATTGTTGATAGTACTGATTTACACCCTGCATTTTTATCCATGGCTCAAATTCAGCATTGGTTTTTGCATTTTTACGCTGGTGTTTTTACTGATACTGCGAAAAGACTTCTCCCATAGTAGTGCCGCAGCCGGGACAATTTTCGCATTTATTAGTTTCACAACGTTACTGTTTTACTCAACCTACGGCGCGCTTTATTTAAGTGAAGGCTTTAATCCGCGAATAGAAAGTTTGATGACCGCGTTCTATTTTTCGATAGAAACTATGTCAACCGTGGGCTATGGCGATATCGTCCCTGTTTCTGAGTCAGCGCGCCTGTTTACCATTTCGGTCATTATTTCCGGTATTACCGTTTTTGCCACCTCCATGACCTCGATTTTTGGTCCGCTTATCCGCGGGGGATTCAACAAACTTGTAAAAGGAAACAATCATACAATGCATCGTAAAGATCATTTTATTGTTTGCGGACATTCGATTCTCGCCATCAATACAATTCTACAACTGAATCAACGCGGACAAAACGTAACTGTTATCAGTAACTTGCCTGAAGATGATATCAAACAGCTTGAGCAACGCTTAGGCGAAAATGCTGATGTTATTCCCGGCGACAGCAATGACAGTTCGGTATTAAAGAAAGCGGGAATCGATCATTGCCGGGCTATTCTGGCGCTGAGTGATAACGATGCAGATAATGCGTTCGTAGTGCTATCGGCAAAAGATATGAGCAGTGATGTCAAAACAGTTCTCGCCGTCAGTGACAGCAAAAACCTGAATAAGATTAAGATGGTACATCCGGATATCATTCTTTCACCGCAACTGTTTGGCAGCGAAATTTTGGCGCGAATTTTAAATGGTGAAGAGATTAATAATGATATGCTCGTCTCAATGCTGTTGAACTCCGGGCATGGCATTTTCAGCGATAACGATGAAGAAGATACGAAAACCGACAGTAAAGAATCTGCGCAAAAAATAGATTCTGAAGGCTGAAAGGTAAACTTATCGGGCACCGCAATGGTGCCCAGAACATTTAGATATTGTAGATCGCAAACAATAACGAGTTACGCTGTTTGTTTAGAATGCACTTCCTGATGCTGTGGATACGCATATTTCGGCGCGACTGTCCCTCAAGCCAACGCGATTTACGTCGGCTAGCCTGACGCTGCATACGCCAGCGCCCCACTTCCGTTCTACTCCGTTTCATGTTAACTACTCTATGCAATAACAGAATGGTCATTATACCCCCAGTCCTGACACTGACCAGTGCTTTTCCCGCGTTTTTATTTGCCAGATGAATCCATATGCGTAAACTCATAACAATGCGCTTTCAAAAGGATTTCTAATCTATGACAACCGTTTATACGTTGGTGAGTTGGTTGGCCATTCTGGGATACTGGTTGCTCATTGCAGGCGTAACTTTACGCATTCTAATGAAACGACGCGCAGTTCCCTCCGCCATGGCCTGGCTGTTAATCATTTACATTCTGCCGCTAGTCGGGATTATCGCTTATCTTGCCGTTGGCGAGCTCCATTTGGGCAAACGCCGCGCCGAGCGCGCCAGAGCGATGTGGCCTTCCACCGCGAAATGGCTTAACGACCTTAAAGCCTGCAAGCATATTTTCGCTGAAGAAAATAGCAGCGTCGCTGGTCCGTTATTCAAGCTCTGCGAGCGTCGCCAGGGGATCGCTGGGGTCAAGGGTAATCAGCTGCAACTGATGACCGAGTCTGATGATGTGATGCAGGCGTTAATCCGCGATATTCAACTCGCCCGCCATAACATTGAGATGGTGTTTTATATCTGGCAGCCCGGTGGTATGGCAGACCAGGTGGCAGAATCTTTGATGGCCGCCGCACGGCGCGGTATTCATTGCCGACTAATGCTCGACTCTGCGGGGAGCGTTGCTTTTTTCCGTAGCCCGTGGCCAGAGCTAATGCGAAATGCCGGTATCGAAGTGGTCGAGTCCTTAAAGGTTAACTTGATGCGTGTTTTCTTACGCCGCATGGACCTGCGCCAACACCGTAAAATGATCATGATCGATAACTACATCGCCTATACCGGTAGCATGAATATGGTCGATCCGCGCTTCTTCAAACAGGATGCGGGCGTGGGACAATGGATTGATCTGATGGCACGTATGGAAGGCCCAATCGCCACTGCGATGGGAATTATCTACTCTTGCGACTGGGAGATTGAGACGGGGAAACGTATTTTACCACCACCGCCTGATGTCAATATTATGCCGTTTGAGCAGGCGAGCGGTCATACAATCCACACTATCGCGTCTGGACCTGGCTTCCCGGAAGATCTTATCCACCAGGCACTGCTGACTGCGGCGTATTCGGCACGTGAATATTTGATCATGACGACGCCCTACTTCGTGCCCAGCGATGACTTACTTCACGCGATTTGCACGGCAGCGCAGCGAGGGGTGGATGTCAGTATTATCCTGCCGCGAAAAAATGACTCCATGCTGGTAGGCTGGGCAAGCCGCGCGTTCTTTACTGAACTGCTGGCTGCAGGGGTTAAAATTTATCAGTTTGAAGGCGGTTTGCTGCATACCAAAAGCGTGCTGGTCGATGGCGAATTAAGTCTGATTGGCACCGTTAACCTCGATATGCGGAGTCTGTGGCTAAATTTCGAGATTACGCTGGCTATCGACGATAAAGGTTTTGGTGCTGACCTGGCCGCCGTTCAGGACGACTATATTTCGCGCTCGCGTCTGCTCGATGGGCGTTTATGGCTAAAACGTCCATTATGGCAACGTGTCGCCGAGCGACTGTTTTACTTCTTCAGTCCGTTGCTGTAAAACGTCGCCAACAGTGTTAAACAGGTAGTGACTATGGATATGGATTTAAACAATCGCCTGACTGAAGATGAAACGCTTGAGCAGGCCTACGATATTTTTCTCGAACTGGCTGCCGATAATCTCGATCCAGCAGACATTCTGTTGTTCAATCTTCAGTTTGAAGAGCGTGGCGGCGCTGAGTTATTTGACCCGGCAGAAGACTGGCAGGAGCATGTGGATTACGATTTGAATCCAGATTTCTTTGCCGAAGTGGTGATCGGTCTGGCAGACAGTGAAGATGGTGAAATCAACGATATTTTCGCCCGCATTCTGTTATGCCGCGAAAAAGATCACAAACTTTGCCATATCATCTGGCGGGAATAATGCTTGCAATCGGATGGTGACGCAACTGCGTCTCATCCGATCTTCCTTTTACACATCTACCTTTTCCCTCCCCAATTGATTGCCACAAATACGACAATACTTCGCATCCTGTGCATGATGTTGGGTATTGCATTTTGGACAACAGCGAAGTTTTTTAGTCTGTTCCAGTTCACTGGTGAGTTGTGCAGTAATAATCCCCGTTGGAATTGCAATGACTGAGTAGCCAATCAAGATTAACACCGATGCCACCATTCTTCCTGCCGCAGTATGGGGCGTAATATCGCCATAACCAACGGTAGTTACCGTCACAATTGCCCAGTAAACCGCTGTGCCCAGCGAGTTAAATCCGTTTGATGCGCCTTCTATGGCGTACATAAACGCCCCTGCGACGATCATCACAATTGCAATAAAAGCATAAAAAAGAATTAACTGATGTCGGGCATTATTTATCGCACGCCATAGGCTGTTTAAAGCAGGCATAAAGCGAAGCAGGCGCAAAATTCGCAACGCCCGAATCGCTCTCATCGCTCGCCAGGCAAATAAATAAGTAAAACCCATTTCAGGCCACAGCCAGATGACATACAGTGGCAAAATAGTGGCCAGATCGATAAATCCCCAAAAGCTAAAAACGTACCGTACCGGATTCGGCCAGCTTAAAACTCGCAGGAAATACTCAATCGTGAAAACAAAGGTGAAGAAGAGTTCCACCCAGACAAAGATATGCCATTCGTCGTAGGTTAACTGAAATTGAGATCCAATACCGGATTCAATGAAGACAACGCCAACGCTTAGCAATGCGAGGAAACCAAACAGCGCCTCGCAGCGGCGCCCAGTTTTCGTATGCTGATCAAAAAGAAAATGATAAACCCGCTGGCGATAGCCTGATGGATGTCCTGTCACCTGAGCCTCCCATAAAAAAGGGCCAGCAAATTGCCAGCCCTTAAACGCTTTATAACGGATCGACTTTCAGGCAAGAAACGGCGTGTCTGAAACTCCCCTCCAGTACGGGTCGTGTTTTAGCACACTCCGGACCGGCAATCGGGCAGCGGGTACGAAAAACACAACCAGAAGGCGGGTTGATGGGCGACGGTAATTCCCCTTCCAGTAACTGAATAGATTTGTTCTTCTCCAGATCCGGATCTGGGATGGGGACTGCTGACATCAATGCTTTGGTATAAGGATGCAGCGGATTATGGTAGACCTCATCATACGTCCCCAGCTCTACCGCATGGCCGAGATACATCACCAGAACACGATCGGAAATGTGTTTTACCACAGCCAGGTCGTGAGCGATAAAGATTAATGACAACCCCATCTCACGTTGCAGCTGCTGGAGCAGGTTCACCACCTGTGCCTGAATTGACACATCCAGCGCCGACACCGGCTCATCGCAGATAATCAGCTTCGGCTCAAGAATAAGTGCACGTGCAATCCCGATACGCTGGCACTGCCCGCCGGAGAACTCATGCGGATAGCGGTTAATCAAGTTTGGCAATAACCCGACTTTCAGCATCATCGCTTTCACGCGCTCGCGAACTTCCTGGCGTGACATTTTTGGATGATAGGTACGCAGCGGTTCAGCAATGATCTCCCCAATGGTCATACGCGGGTTCAGAGATGCCAGAGGATCCTGGAAAATCATCTGAATATCACTGCGTACGGCACGCCATTCATCGGGCTTCATGCCCAGCAACTCTTTACCTAACCAGGCAACATGACCGTCGGTCGCCTTGACCAAACCGATGATGGCGCGAGCAAAGGTGGACTTACCGCATCCCGATTCCCCTACCACACCTAATGTTTCCCCTTCATACAGGCGAAGAGTTACACCATCGACGGCTTTGAGCGTTTTCGGTGGTTGCCAGAACCACTGTTTGCCATCTTTGATTTCAAAGTGCACTTTCAGATCGGCGATTTCGAGGAGGACTTTTCTTCCTTCGGTTACAGCATTCATAACAGTTCCTCCACCGGTTTAAAGCAAGCACGCAGACGGCCAGGCGTAAACTCTTCCAGCGGCGGTGCGCTACTACAAATGTCCATCGCATGCGGACAACGTGGCTGGAACGGGCAACCTTTCGGCAAACGAAGCAGGTTTGGTGGATTACCCGGGATGGTCAACATCGTTTCACCTTCTGCATCAAGACGCGGTACTGCGTTGAGCAAACCGATAGAATAAGGATGAACGGGCTGATAAAAAACATCGCGCGCGTTGCCATATTCCATCGTACGTCCGGCGTACATCACCAGCACTTTGTCACAGATCCCCGCTACCACACCGAGATCGTGGGTGATCATAATGATGGCTGTGTTAAATTCCCGCTTCAGTTCATTCAATAGCGTCATGATCTGCGCCTGTACGGTCACATCCAGCGCGGTAGTGGGCTCATCGGCAATCAGTAACTTAGGTCGACATAGCAACGCCATCGCAATCATGACACGCTGACGCATGCCGCCAGAAAATTCATGCGGGAACATCTTCATGCGCTTACGCGCTTCCGGCATTTTTACTGCATCAAGCATCCGTACCGACTCTTCAAACGCTTCAGCTTTGCTCATGTTCTTATGCAGCATCAGCACTTCCATCAACTGCTCACCGACGCGCATATACGGATTTAACGAGGTCATCGGGTCCTGAAAAATCATCGAGATTTGTTCAGCGCGCAGTTTATTGAGTTCTCGTTCTGGCAGATTGAGGATTTCGCGGCCATTAAAGGTTGCCGATCCACCAATTCGTCCGTTGGCAGCCAGCAGTCCCATTAAAGCGAACGCGGTTTGCGATTTACCTGAACCAGACTCACCCACAATACCCAGCGTTTCCCCAGCGCGCAGGGAAAAATTCAAATCATTGACCGCCGTAACATCGCCGTCCGGGGTACTAAAGGTGACACGCAAGTCTTTCACGTTCAGCAGTGCGTCAGCCTGTTGTTGTGCGAGCGGCACGGTTGCAGTTTCAATTACGCTCATGGCTGCACTCCTTAACGATCTTTCGGGTCGAGGGCATCACGTAAGCCATCGCCGATAAAGTTGAAACAAAACAGTGTCACCACAAGGAAACCTGCCGGAAATAACAGCAACCACGGAGAGACTTCCATCGAGTTCGCACCATCACTCAGCAATGCGCCCCAGCTGCTTAACGGCTCTTGCGTCCCCAGCCCCAGGAAACTAAGGAAAGACTCAAAGAGGATCATGCTGGGCACCAGTAGAGACGCGTAGACCACAACCACACCAAGTACGTTCGGCACAATGTGGCGAATCACAATGCCGGGTGTAGATACACCGCCAACTTGTGCCGCCTCAATAAACTCCTTGCGCTTCAGACTCAGGGTTTGCCCACGCACAATACGCGCCATATCCAGCCAGGAAACCATGCCAATCGCCACGAAAATCAGCAGGATGTTTTGACCGAAAAAGGTCACCAGCAAAATGACGAAAAACATGAATGGAAAGGAGTTGAGGATTTCCAGTAAACGCATCATTACCGAATCGACTTTGCCGCCAAGATATCCAGAAAGCGAACCATAAAGTGTACCCACAACCACTGCCACCAACGCCGCAGCGACACCCACCATGAGTGAGATTCGTCCGCCAATGGCAACACGTACCAACAGGTCGCGGCCAGATGAATCAGTACCAAAGTAGTGACCGGACTCCATATCCGGGGCGCTGGACATCATCGCCCAGTCGGTATCGTCATAGGCAAACTGCGAAAGCATTGGTGCCAGGATCACAAATAACGCGATCAGCACCAGTACAATCAGACTGGCCACCGCCGCACGGTTATGCATAAAACGTCGACGTGCGTCCTGCCACAAGCTGCGCCCTTCGACCTCCAGCTTTTCACTGAAATTTTCCAGCGTCTCGCTGTTTTTCTTACTTAACATCATCGCAAGCTCCAGTATCAGTAACGGATTTTCGGGTCGATAACCGCATATAGCACATCGACAATGGCATTGAACAAAATGGTTAACGCACCAACCAGAATGGTCAGGCTCAATACCAATGAATAGTCACGGTTCAACGCACCATTAACAAACAATTGTCCAATCCCCGGTAAGCCGTAAATGGTTTCGATAACCATAGAACCGGTGATAATGCCGACAAACGCGGGTCCCATATAAGAAAGTACCGGTAGCAACGCAGGTTTTAATGCGTGGCGGAAAATAATGCGCCGCATGGGCAGACCTTTCGCACGTGCGGTTCGAATGAAGTTGGAGTGTAAAACTTCAATCATTGATCCACGGGTAATACGCGCAATACTGGCGATATAAGCCAGTGATAAGGCAACCATCGGCAGGATCATAAATTTCAGCGCCCCACCATTCCAGCCGCCGCCCGGTAGCCAATGCAAAATGATCGCAAATATCATGACTAACAATGGTGCAACCACAAAACTGGGGATAACTACCCCGGTCATTGCCAGCCCCATTACCGTATAGTCCCATTTGGTGTTTTGTTTTAATGCGGCAATAACGCCAGCACTAACGCCCAGTACCACCGCAAGGAAAAAGGCTGCGGCTCCCAGTTTTGCCGAAACGGGGAAACTGGATGCAACCAGATCATTGACCGAATAATCTTTATATTTAAAAGATGGACCAAAATCGCCATGCGCCAGTTGTTTCAGATAGCTGAAATACTGCGTCATGATTGGATCATTAAGATGATATTTCGCTTCAATATTCGCCATTACTTCTGGCGGTAACGTACGTTCGCCGGTAAAGGGACTTCCCGGCGCGAGGCGCATCATAAAGAACGAAATAGTAATAAGAATAAATAGCGTCGGAATCGCTTCCAGACAGCGACGTAGAATAAATTTTAACATTGCCGTACCTTCTGGCCTGTGCCTTCTGTAATGCGATAAAAAGCAGACACCGTGGAGCAGGATACACCTGCCCCACGCATTGCCATTAGTGCTTCACAATGTACATATTTCGGGTGTAGGTATTATCCAGCGGATCTTTACCGGTATAGCCCCCGACCCACGGTTTCACCAGACGCGCGTTCACATAGTAATAAACCGGAACAATGGCCGAATCCTTATCCAGCTGTTGTTCTGCTTTGCTGTACAGTGCTGTACGCTGCGCCTCATCTGTGGCTTTCAGTGTTTCCGCCATAATGCTGTCAAAGGCCGGGCTCTTATAATGCGCGGTGTTCATCGAGCTGTTAGACAGCATGGTGTTCAGGAAGGAAGTTGGTTCGTTGTAGTCTGCACACCAACCCGCACGAGCCACATCAAAAGTCCCCTGATGACGGGTATCGAGGAAGGTTTTCCATTCCTGGTTAACCAGTTTAACGTTCACACCGATATTTTTCTTCCACAGTGAAGAGGCGGCAATGGCCAGCTTTTTATGCAGATCGGAAGTGTTATACAACAGGTTAATGGTCAACGGCTTGTCTGCGGTATAACCCGCTTCAGCCAGCAGTTTTTTCGCTTCTTCGTTACGTTTTTCCTGACTCCAGCCAAACCATTCCGGCTGCGTCAATTTTGCGCCGTCAGTATACGGTGGAGTGTAACCATATGCAGGCATGTCGCCCTGCGCTTTGACCTTATTAACAATAATATCGCGGTCCATGCCCAGTTTCAGCGCGGTACGCACACGCACATCGTTGAATGGTGGCTTTTGGTTGTTTATTTCGTAATAGTAGGTGCACAGGTAGGGATCAACGTGAACTTCGTCCGGGATCTCTTTTTTCAGCTTCTGGAACAATTCGATCGGCATGTTGTTATAGGTCATGTCGATTTCACCACTACGATAGCGGTTAACATCGGTGACTTCAGAAGCGATCGGTAAATAGGTCACCTGGTTAATAACGGTTTTAGCGTTATTCCAGTAGGTCGGGCTACGCTCAAGAACGATACGTTCGTTAACAACCCAATCTTTTAAGGTATAGGCACCGTTAGTCACAATATTGCCTGGCTGTGTCCATTTTTCGCCAAATTTCTCAATGGCGGCTTTTGGCACCGGGGAGGTCGATGGGTGAACCAGTAGCTTATAGAAGTACGGAACAGGTTCACTTAAGGTGACTTCTAATGTGTGGTCATCGATGGCTTTTACGCCGAGATCGGTAATCGGTTTTTTCCCTTCGAGTATTTCATCAATACCCGCGATATGTCCGTATTGTAAGTAGCTTGCGTAGGGAGAAGCTGTATTGGGGTCAACAGAACGTTGCCAGCTATACACAAAATCTTGTGCCGTTACTGGCGTGCCGTCGGACCATTTTGCATCTTTACGCAGGTGGAACGTCCAGACTTTAGCGTCTTTGTTATCCCAGGATTCAGCCACGCCGGGAGCCGGATGGCCATCAAGATCGCTCACCAGCAACCCCTCAAAAAGGTCACGGCTGATATTAGACTCAGGAACCCCTTCAATTTTGTGCGGATCTAATGACTGAACTTCAGAACCATTGTTGCGAACCAGCGTTTGTTTTTCCGCCAGTGTGACACCTGCCGGTACATCAGCTGCCAATGCGACATTCCCTGCCATAAGCGCAGCCAGAACGCCTGCTGCCACTAAACTTCTCTTGGTGATGTTGATCATTGTGTTTTGGACTCCCTCATTATAATTACTGGTTTTTTACCAGCATGTGTAATCCCGGATTGGGAAACCTGTACAGCTCGGAGACTTTTTGCCGTCAGGTTGCTTTATAGTTACTAATTGCTATCACCGACTTTATTTATTCTGGTGATTCAGATGACCACCTTATGTCGATTCTTACTGTGTCTCCCCTGCCGAGACACATTATTTTTTTGCAGCGCCTTTCAATCGCAAATAATTCTCATTGCCAATAAAAATCGCCAGACAGTTGGCCGAAAACTATCAAATGCCCTTCTTGCTCGCCAATACATTTTGCAAAATTGTTACGCAATTCTCTTTTACTAACCATACCGGTACGTATACCCCCCATCACCATCTCAATAAAATAATTTAAAAACAAAGAGATAAGATCACAAAAAACAATACTGTCTTTTATGGGTACAACCCCGATAGAAATGCGCACGATAATTTAACAAATGAATGCTATTTAGCACTTTTCTCTGCCAAAGACGCTAGAATTACTAATATCATTTCAATTATTCTTCAGCAAGGTCCAGGATTAAGATGTGATGAAAATAACATGATGATGGGGGTCACCAGATAAGGAATATCTTATAACCATCTGAAAAAATTAAGGAAAATCATCTATTCCTTTTGTTAACTGCGATGGGTTGAAATGAAAATAATGATGAAAAAACGGAGCGTCATGGCTCCGTTTCATATGAAAGGAATTAACTGAGCAGACCAGGAAAAATCCCTTTGATGCCATTGACAATAAATTCAATCCCTAATGCCATTAGCAATAACCCCATAATACGGGTAATGACGTTGATGCCTGTCTGACCAAGAACCCTCACCAGCCAGGGTGCCATGCGGAATAAACCCCAGCAACATAAAGCGAACAACGCGATTGCCACAAAAAAACCGAACAGATAACCAACGCTGTGATAACGCGTACCCCATACGATAGTTGAACTGATTGCCCCTGGTCCTGCCATCAGAGGTAATGCGAGCGGTACAACGCCAATGCTTTCACGAATTGCGGTTTCTGATTTTTCTTGTTTGTTCTGTTTATCCTCACCAAGCTTACCGCTGATCATCGACATTGCAATTGTCACGACCAGTATCCCGCCTGCAATGCGGAACGAATCAATAGATATTCCAAAAAGTTGCAGAATCGTGTCGCCGAGAAACAGTGCGATCCACAAAATAATGGCTACCGACAGGTTGGCGGTCAGATTTGTTTTGTTTCTCGCTGCCGCAGTCTGATAGCTGGTCATACTGATGAACACGGGGATGATCCCTACCGGGTTAACCAGCGCAAATAACCCTATGAAAAACTTAAAATAAACGGGAAAATCAAAAAGTGTCTGAATCACGGTTAGCTCCGAAGCAAAAGCCGGATAATGTTTTCTTTAAACAAGGGTAAAAATACGTGCTGACAATACGCCTTTTGTCAGCATTTTTCACCTCCTAACTATCTAAAATTACTATCATTCATTATTGTTATCTAGTCGCACAAAACATGCTAAAGTAGTCAACAATTAATACTACAATTTATTAACTATGCGCTATTATGGCTAAAAGCGGAGCTGAAAGGTGTCAGCTTCGCGAATTTTTGATCCAGATCACTTAATCGGTACCCAGAAGTGAGTAATCTTGCTTACGCCACCTGGAAGTGACGCATTAGAGATTATGACTCTAATGTTTAAACTCTTTTAGTAAATCACAGTGAGTGTGAGCACAAGTAAGATTTTGATTTTCAAAGGTTAAGCAAATCATCATCGCACTGACTATACTCTCGTATTCGAGCAGATGATTTACTAAAAAAGTTTAACATTATCAGGAGAGCATTATGGCTGTTACTAATGTCGCTGAACTTAACGCACTCGTAGAGCGTGTAAAAAAAGCCCAGCGTGAATATGCCAGTTTCACTCAAGAGCAAGTTGACAAAATCTTCCGCGCCGCCGCTCTGGCTGCCGCAGATGCTCGAATCCCACTCGCAAAAATGGCCGTTGCCGAATCCGGCATGGGTATCGTCGAAGATAAAGTGATCAAAAACCACTTTGCTTCCGAATATATCTATAACGCCTATAAAGATGAAAAGACCTGCGGTGTTCTGTCTGAAGACGACACTTTCGGCACCATCACTATCGCTGAACCAATTGGTATTATCTGCGGTATCGTTCCGACCACTAACCCGACTTCAACTGCTATCTTCAAATCTCTTATCAGCCTGAAGACCCGTAACGCCATTATCTTCTCCCCGCACCCACGTGCAAAAGATGCAACCAACAAAGCGGCTGATATCGTTCTGCAGGCTGCTATCGCCGCAGGTGCACCAAAAAATCTGATTGGCTGGATCGATCAACCTTCTGTTGAACTGTCTAACGCGCTGATGCATCACCCAGACATCAACCTGATCCTCGCGACCGGTGGTCCGGGCATGGTTAAAGCCGCATACAGTTCCGGTAAACCGGCAATCGGCGTAGGTGCTGGTAACACTCCGGTTGTTATCGATGAAACGGCTGATATCAAACGTGCAGTTGCATCCGTACTGATGTCCAAAACCTTCGACAACGGCGTAATTTGTGCTTCTGAACAGTCTGTTGTTGTTGTTGATTCTGTCTATGATGCTGTTCGTGAGCGTTTTGCCACCCACGGCGGCTACATGCTGCAGGGCAAAGAGCTTAAAGCCGTTCAGGATGTTATCCTGAAAAATGGCGCGCTGAACGCGGCTATCGTTGGTCAGCCAGCTTATAAAATTGCTGAACTGGCAGGCTTCTCTGTACCAGAAAACACCAAGATTCTGATCGGTGAAGTGACTGTTGTTGATGAAAGCGAACCGTTCGCACATGAAAAACTGTCCCCGACTCTGGCAATGTACCGTGCGAAAGATTTCGAAGACGCGGTAGAAAAAGCAGAGAAACTGGTTGCTATGGGCGGTATCGGTCATACTTCCTGTCTGTATACCGACCAGGATAACCAACCGGCACGTGTTGCCTACTTCGGTCAGAAAATGAAAACTGCCCGTATCCTGATCAACACCCCTGCTTCACAGGGTGGTATCGGTGACTTGTATAACTTCAAACTCGCACCTTCCCTGACTCTGGGTTGTGGTTCCTGGGGTGGTAACTCCATCTCTGAAAACGTTGGTCCGAAACACCTGATCAACAAGAAAACCGTTGCTAAGCGAGCAGAAAACATGTTGTGGCACAAACTTCCGAAATCTATCTACTTCCGCCGTGGCTCCCTGCCAATCGCGCTGGATGAAGTGATTACTGATGGCCACAAACGTGCGCTCATCGTGACTGACCGCTTCCTGTTCAACAATGGCTATGCTGACCAGATCACCTCCGTACTGAAAGCTGCTGGCGTTGAAACTGAAGTCTTCTTCGAAGTTGAAGCTGACCCGACGCTGAGCATCGTTCGTAAAGGTGCAGAGCTGGCAAACTCCTTCAAACCAGATGTGATTATCGCGCTGGGTGGTGGTTCCCCGATGGACGCCGCGAAGATCATGTGGGTTATGTACGAACATCCGGAAACTCACTTCGAAGAACTGGCTCTGCGCTTTATGGACATCCGTAAACGTATCTACAAGTTCCCGAAAATGGGCGTGAAAGCGAAAATGATCGCCGTCACTACCACTTCCGGTACCGGTTCTGAAGTTACTCCGTTTGCAGTTGTAACTGACGACGCCACAGGTCAGAAATACCCGCTGGCAGACTATGCGCTGACTCCGGATATGGCGATTGTTGACGCCAACCTGGTTATGGATATGCCGAAATCCCTGTGTGCTTTCGGTGGTCTGGACGCAGTAACCCACGCCATGGAAGCTTATGTTTCTGTACTGGCTTCTGAGTTCTCTGATGGTCAGGCTCTGCAGGCTCTGAAACTGCTGAAAGAATATCTGCCAGCGTCCTACCACGAAGGGGCTAAAAACCCGGTAGCACGTGAACGTGTTCACAGTGCGGCAACTATCGCTGGTATCGCGTTTGCGAACGCCTTCCTGGGTGTATGTCACTCAATGGCGCATAAACTGGGCTCCCAGTTCCATATTCCACACGGTCTGGCAAACGCCCTGTTGATTTGTAACGTTATTCGCTACAACGCGAACGACAACCCGACCAAGCAGACTGCATTCAGCCAGTACGACCGTCCGCAAGCACGCCGTCGTTATGCTGAAATTGCAGACCATCTGGGTCTGAGCGCACCGGGCGACCGTACTGCTGCTAAGATCGAGAAACTGCTGGCATGGCTGGAAACGCTGAAAGCTGAACTGGGTATTCCGAAATCTATCCGCGAAGCTGGCGTTCAGGAAGCTGACTTCCTGGCGAACGTTGATAAACTGTCTGAAGATGCATTCGATGATCAGTGCACCGGCGCTAACCCGCGTTATCCGCTGATCTCCGAGCTGAAACAGATTCTGCTGGATACCTACTACGGTCGTGAATATGTAGAAGGTGAAGCCGCAGCGAAAAAAGAAACCGCTCCGGCTAAAGCAGAGAAAAAAGCGAAAAAATCCGCTTAATCATAGCTCTGTATGACATCATAAACGGTCCCTTTTGGGGCCGTTTTTTGTTGCAGGCAAACAACTGTTTTGCAAACTCAAATAATCCACCTGTAATAATTCATCATGTTTGCATTGTCGGAAAACGAGCACAATACAAGATTATCGACAAATAACTCTACCGCGCAGGTAATGAGGCATCGACGCACCAATATCGTTCTGTGGTACGTTGAGCGATGATTAAGAATAGAGAAAGGATGATGACTCGGAAGAAGTTAGTAAAACGGACTGACAGGATAAAAGCACCCTCTTCATCCTGTCAGTAAAGAAAATTTTATTATTCGTGCCGATGATTGTCCTGAATTGCCGTCAAAGAACCGACCTCTAACGCTTCTTTATAGTGTTTACGGCATACCGAGACATAACGCTCATTACCACCAATAACCACCTGCTCACCTTCGTTATAAGGTCTACCCGCCAGATCAAGACGTAGCACCATGCTTGCTTTACGGCCACAAAAACAGATAGTTTTTAATTCTACCAGTTTGTCTGACCACGCAAGTAAGTATTGGCTGCCAATAAACAATTCACCACGAAAATCGGTACGCAAACCATAACAAAGTACAGGTATATCGAGTTGATCGACAACCTCCGATAATTCATATACTTGCTGTCTGGTTAAAAACTGACATTCATCAACCAGTACGCAATGAATTGTCTGCTGTTCGTGTTCCGCACGAATCTCATCAAATAATGATGAATTTTGGTTAAATAATTTTGCAGGTGATGACAAACCTATACGCGAACTGACTTTCCCTGCCCCGAAACGATCATCAATTTCCGCCGTATATACGACAGTGCGCATACCACGTTCCTGGTAATTGTATGAAGATTGCAACAATGCCGTAGACTTACCCGCATTCATTGCGGAATAGTAGAAATATAGCTGCGCCATCAGCCACAGGCCCTCAATGATATGAAATAAAGTTGGCTGGAGTTTATCATAATTCGTCAGTTTTACAGCGTAACAGTGCACACAGAAGTCGTATATTCGTCATCCATCAAGAATGGCTGGCATAATCCTCCAGAGCTATCTTTGCCACAGCCTTGCTTGTTATAAACGCGTAAATGACTCATGGTAACTATTCACAATCTTTAACCTGTTGCGCACGTAATTACTCCTTTTGGCCTCCTGGATTGCGCAATACGAAGTCCTTGCACTTATTGCGACTGTTCTACTTTTCATCATTCACTTAATAGGGGATTTTCATAAACAAGACTAATACCCAAGAGTGAAAAGGTACCTGCGCATGTTAATCTCTACATAAAATGTGACATGAATCAGGAAGTTTTAACCTTAAGTGATGCGAAAGCATTGATGCAAATAGGGCTATATGCCACGTCATTTCTGGCTAATTTTTATGAAAAGATATTTATTGTCGGTACGAAATAAAGAACATTTTTGAATTCCTTACATTCCTGGCTATTGCACAACTGAATTTAAGGCTCTATTATTACCTCAACAAACCACCCCAATATAAGTTTGAGATTACTACAATGAGCGAAGCACTTAAAATTCTGAACAACATCCGTACTCTTCGTGCGCAGGCAAGAGAATGTACACTTGAAACGCTGGAAGAAATGCTGGAAAAATTAGAAGTTGTCGTTAACGAACGTCGCGAAGAAGAAAGCGCAGCAGCTGCTGAAGTTGAAGAGCGTACTCGTAAACTGCAGCAATATCGTGAAATGCTGATCGCTGACGGTATTGACCCGAACGAACTGCTGAATAGCATTGCTGCTGTTAAATCCGGCACCAAAGCTAAACGCGCACAGCGTCCGGCTAAATATAGCTACGTTGACGAAAACGGTGAAACCAAAACCTGGACTGGCCAGGGCCGTACCCCAGCTGTAATCAAAAAAGCAATGGACGAGCAAGGTAAATCCCTCGACGATTTCCTGATCCAGCAATAATTTTTTCTTGATTATATCTGCTTAAAATCCCGCCGTTGGCGGGATTTTTTATTGTTCAATTTAAGACTCTTTGATAAGAATAGGCTATAAAAAACGGCATTGATCACTCAATGCCGTTTCGTAGATAACATCGTAATGAATGTTACTTCTTAATGCCCATCTCTTCTTCAAGCCAGGCTTTAAATTCAGTGCCCAGTGTGTTGTGACGAATACCGTATTCAACGAAGGCCTGCATGTAACCTAATTTATTACCACAGTCATGGCTCTTCCCTTTCATATGATAGGCTTCAACCGTTTCTTTTTCGATGAGCATATCAATCGCGTCGGTGAGCTGAATTTCATCACCTGCTCCCGGAGGGGTTTTTGCCAGCAACGGCCAAATATCGGCACTGAGTACGTAGCGACCAACAATAGCAAGATTAGACGGCGCAACATCTGCTTTCGGTTTTTCCACCACGCCAACCATCGGTACACTTTCGCCTGGCGCTAAATCCACACCTTTGCAGTCCACAACACCATATGCCGTTACATCAGCAACAGGCTCGACCATTATCTGGCTATGGCCAGTTTCATCAAAGCGACGAATCATCTCTGCAAGGTTATCCTGCGATAAATCGGATTCATATTCATCCAGAATAACGTCAGGTAAAATAACAGCCACAGGTTCATCACCAACGACCGGATGGGCACACAATACTGCGTGTCCCAGACCTTTTGCCAGCCCCTGACGAACTTGCATAATAGTCACGTGTGGTGGACAAATGGACTGCACTTCATCAAGCAACTGGCGTTTTACACGTTTTTCCAGCATTGCTTCCAGTTCAAAACTGGTATCGAAATGGTTTTCAATAGAATTTTTAGATGAGTGGGTGACCAGCACAATTTCAGTAATGCCAGCCGCAATACATTCATTCACGACGTATTGAATTAATGGCTTATCGACAAGCGGCAGCATCTCTTTCGGGATAGCTTTCGTCGCCGGCAACATCCTGGTTCCTAATCCCGCAACGGGGATAACGGCTTTTTTGACTTTCGTATTAATGGCAGCCATTTAAATTCTCCTGGACTGTTCATGTATTGAACGTGTTCATATTTCTGTGTCGCATCCCAGTATATCAGTACCCTGACGAGGCCTGATTCCGAAAAGAAGGCGAGTTAACATAATTAAGACAATTACTTAAACGAATGCCGACGATAGTACCACCAGCCGACATCATCGAGTAATGCAATTTTATCCCATATAATCGTTTGCTCATTCCGCAGACAACATCAAGCGTAGTCTTCCACCTGTTCCCCAAATTTGGCATTGCCAGGCATCACATCGCTGGCTCAATTGATTCAAATAGGCGTTGCCTAATGTGCCTAACGGAACGCCATTACTGATTTGAATCTGGTGTTCACCAGCATTTAACGTTGCATTCAGACCAGCGGAAACCAGAATGAGATTTTTTAATTCACGATGATAATAGCCGACTAATAGCGGAAACTGACCAGGCAGATTTGCCTGCCGTAGTAAATGGTTTACCTGCTTCAATAACGCCCCTAACTCTGGCAAACGCTGATTTTGGTGGGCAATCTGTTCCTGTAATAATCCATTAAACAGCGCGCGTAGTAACAAGGCGGCAAGGACGCCATTATGTCCGGCTCGAGTTACATCGAGACAATAAAAAGCCAGATCGTTTTCGGAAAGAGCTGCAATATCAAGCACCAGCCCCGGTTTATCAACGGCCACCAGTTGGCGATAATTAACCCGGCAATGGGAAATCACCTGCTGAACCGGCGGCTGTAATTCTTGCAGTAATTTAGCAGCCGCAGTGGGATTATCCACCATCGCATCCCAGTCGCGAAAAAGCCTTTCTTCTTCCTCTACGCGAGAATTAAACATGCTGGGATAAAGACAAGCAAAAACCATCTCGCGCAGGCGGTTGAGATCTTTAACTGGTTTCAGCAAAACATCTTCCACTCCCAGACGTAACGCTTTCGCAATATCTGCCATGTTTTCCGTAGCGGAAATCACCAGGACAGGTGTTTGGTCACCCCGGTTGCGAATATGTTCCAAAAGTTTCAGGCCGTTCATTCTCGGCATTGCAATATCACATATCATTAGATCGGGTGTGAAACCTCCCAGTAGCTCAAGGGCATCCACCCCATCAGCCGCCAGTACCGTTGTCGCTCCCAATGAGGAAAACCACGAATCCAGAAGCGAGCGAAATACCGCCTCATCTTCCACTATGAGAATCTGTTTTCCGACCAATGGCTGCGTCATGTTCTCTCCCCTGACTGGCTTTATTCAATAGTGGCATGCTATTGCCATCAGTGCCTGTCAGAATTAACTTAAGTGTAGATAAAAAATCAGGTCAAAACGTTAGTTCGAACTAGCGGTAAAAGTTCATCCATTTTCTTCTCAACCGCCAATTGTCCTGCCGAAATGGCAGCCTGCGCACGATGAAAATCGAGCGTGGAAATCTGTGGGCAAACGGGTTGAATCAGAATATCAGGCGGATCACCTGCCATACGGTTTCTTTTAAGGCGGTTTTCCAATACCTGAATAGAGGTCGTCATAATTTCTGTTGCAGTCGGTGCCGTGACGCCTCGCCGCGCAGTAATACTACTTAGTTGTTCTTTCAGCCGTGCATGCCAGGGTAGATCATCTTCATTCTCGCTATTTTCAGCACTGACATTAAATGAAAGAAGATCTTGCTGCATTAAGTGAGCATCGTGCTGGAGATCAACCGCAATAACGATATCCGCGCCCAATGCGCGAGTAAGAGAGATAGGAATGGGATTGACGACTGCTCCATCAACCAGCCAGTAGCCGTTATGCGCAACGGGTGCCATTAAGCCTGGTATACTGCATGATGCGCGAATAGCAAGATGGAGATCGCCTTCGGTAAACCATAATTCGCGCCCAGTACTTAAATTAGTGGCAACAGCTGCGAAGCGACGTGAACAATTTTCGATCTCTGTTTCTGGCATTATTTCGCGATAATGATTGAAAACTCGCTCGCCGCGCAGTAATCCACCACGCTGCCAGGAGAGATCCATCAGGCGTAGAACATCCCAATAACTGAATGATGTTACCCAATCTTCCAGAGCAGATAATCGATCGCATGCATAAGCAGCGCCTACCAGCGAACCAATAGAACATCCTGCGACGATATCAATTTCAATACCCACTTTTTTTAGCGCATTAATAACGCCAATATGCGACCAACCTCGCGCCGCACCGGATCCCAGCGCCAGCCCTATTTTTATCTTTCTCATTGTTCTTGCCAGATTCCCCTGGAATGCAGCCGTAGCCACATCGCTACTGCTCGGTTAACATAGTGCTACTCAGGCGGTTAATACGCCGTTATTGTTTCCAGGGAGATTATTTGTGTCTAAGCTTTGTCCCTGTGGTAGTGCTGTCGAGTATAGCCTATGTTGCCACCGTTATGTGTCTGGTGAAAAGGTCGCGCCAGATCCCGAACATCTCATGCGTTCGCGTTACTGCGCTTTTGTGATGCGTGACGCAGATTATTTAATTAAAACCTGGCATCCATCCTGTGGCGCTTCGGCGTTGCGTGCGGAATTAATTGCCGGATTTGCGCATACTGAATGGTTGGGGTTAACCGTATTTGAGCGTTTATACCACGAAGGTGATGACGTAGGTTATGTCAGTTTTGTCGCTCGTTTTACTGAGAAGGGTAAATCAGGAGCGATTATTGAGCGTTCGCGATTTTTGAAAGAAAACGGCCAGTGGTACTATATTGATGGTACACGTCCGCAGTTTGGTCGCAACGATCCCTGCCCTTGTGGTTCAGGTAAAAAATTTAAAAAGTGCTGCGGCCAATAAAGGTTGACGGTACGGTTTAGCAAACACTCTCAACAAGGTTTTTCCAGCAATGCATTCACTCCAACGAAAAGTTCTACGTACTATTTGCCCGGATCAAAAAGGTCTTATCGCGCGTATTACTAATATTTGCTACAAGCACGAGTTAAACATCGTGCAGAACAACGAATTTGTTGACCACCGTACCGGGCGCTTTTTTATGCGCACGGAACTGGAAGGTATTTTTAATGATTCCACCCTGCTGGCAGATCTCGATAGCGCATTGCCAGAAGGTTCAGTGCGTGAACTGAATCCCGCAGGTCGCCGCCGGATAGTGATTCTGGTGACCAAAGAAGCGCATTGCCTGGGCGATCTGTTGATGAAAGCCAATTACGGTGGACTGGATGTCGAAATCGCCGCGGTTATTGGTAACCACGAGACTTTACGCTCTCTGGTGGAACGTTTTGATATTCCGTTTGAACTGGTGAGTCATGAAGGGTTAAGCCGCAACGAGCACGATCAGAAGATGGCGGATGCTATTGAAGCACATCAACCTGATTACGTCGTGCTGGCAAAATATATGCGCGTACTGACGCCGGAGTTCGTGGCGCGCTTCCCGAATAAGATCATCAATATTCACCATTCATTCCTGCCTGCGTTTATTGGCGCACGCCCCTATCACCAGGCTTATGAACGCGGCGTGAAAATTATTGGCGCAACAGCCCACTATGTGAATGACAATCTGGACGAAGGTCCAATCATTATGCAGGACGTTATTCATGTCGATCATACTTACACGGCTGAAGACATGATGCGCGCGGGTCGTGACGTCGAGAAAAACGTATTAAGCCGCGCCCTGTACCAGGTTTTGGCGCAGCGTGTATTTGTTTACGGTAACCGGACGATTATTCTTTAATCGCTGGCAAAATAGAACTGGTTGCCTTTAATCCGTTACGGATGAAAATTACGCAACCAGTTCATTTTTCTCAACGTAACACTTTACAGCGCCGCGTCATTTGATATGATGCGCCCCGCTCCCAACAAGGGAGCAGGCCAGTAAAAAGCATTACCCCGTGGTGGGGTTCCCGAGCGGCCAAAGGGAGCAGACTGTAAATCTGCCGTCATCGACTTCGAAGGTTCGAATCCTTCCCCCACCACCATCTCAAGCATTATCTCAAAATTTGAATTACCCTTGGTGGGGTTCCCGAGCGGCCAAAGGGAGCAGACTGTAAATCTGCCGTCATCGACTTCGAAGGTTCGAATCCTTCCCCCACCACCATCACTTCCTGACAAAATCAATTTCAAACTTATCGATTTCGTTTCATATTCTGCCCATTCGGGGAAGGACGAGAAGCTTCGACTAAGGCCACGTTCAATCGCTTTGCTAAATAGCGAAAGCCCACCAAGCGTAAAAATGGCAGGTTACTCTCCCACATCGGGTTACAGGACAAGCGACTATTCTTTACGCCATTGGCAACGGCATGATCTGGCCCGGTGCTATATGTAGCGAAATATTTATCCCACAACAAATAGGTGCCGCCGTAATACAGGAACATCGCTCAAAAGCTGAGCATACCGTTGTTGCGAGGTAATTTTATCGGAGGGCAAGGCGATCCCCGTGGCGATTATTTTTAATGCCGTGGAGATCGTCGGTTTATTGGTTGCCCCACGGTCAGTGCTTCTTCACTGCTCCATAGGTGGACCAATCATATTGATGAGGTACGTTTCCCTAAAAACTGAAAAATCGACAGTGTGTAACTGGCGATTTCAACAGGCTGACAACGTGCTTTGCGTTATGCCGGATGCGGCCTGAACTGAACTGCACCCCAAATGTTGGACATAATCTGACATCTGAAGGTGCAGTTCATGAAACATCCATTTGAAGTAAAACTTGCCGCTGTAAATCATTACCTGGCCGGTCATGCAGGCATCATTTCTACGGCAAAACTATTTCAACTTTCTCACACCAGCCTCTCACACTGGATTAATCTTTTTCTTCTTCACGGTCCTCTGGCACTGGATTGCAGACACAGGCGTAGCTATTCTCCTGAAGATAAACTTTGCGTGGTTCTTTATGCTCTCGGGCATTCTGAGTCTCTACCCCGGGTAGCTGCCCGGTTTAACATTCCCAGCCACAACACGGTTAAAAACTGGATAAAAGGCTACCACAAATCTGGTGATGAGGCCTTTATCAGGCGCAGGAAGGAGAAAAGCATGACCCGTTCTGATGATACCCATGAAAACGAGGCAAACATGACGCCGGAAGAGATGAAGAATGAGCTGGACAAGTATGCTGATGTGAAACAGCTCATAGCCTCCATCTTCCATGAACACCGGGGATGTTATGGGTACCGGCGGATCCACTGTGAACTTCAGAAAAGAGGTCTCAAGTTCAGTGGCAAAACGGTGCGAAAACTGATGCAGCAGCTTGGCCTGAAGTCTCCTGTGCGCCTGAAGAAATACCGGTCTTATCGGGGGAACATAGGACTCGCTGCAGAAAATATCCTTCAGCGACAGTTCAAAGCGAAAGCTCCCTGTGAGAAATGGGTGACAGATATCACCGAATTCAGGGCTGGCGGACAAAAACTGTACCTGTCCCCGATACTTGATTTATTTAACGGGGAAATCGTGGCATGGGAAACAGCCTGCAGGCCTACAGAGGAGCTGGTGAAGCGGATGTTAAATAAGGGGCTGGAAAGCCTTGCTGAAGGGGAGAAACCGCTGCTCCATAGTGATAGTAATAATGCCGGTGTCAGTTTTTATCATCACTCAGTTTGCCGTTTAACCCGATTGGTGTGATTACTGATGCAGTGAAGACCTTCCCGCATCCTGACTCACACAGCGATCGACCTTTTGTGTCCTGCCCTGGACTCGTCGGTTGCCGGAAGCGCCTTCATGCGAGGCATCTCCTCACCGGTGCGCGTGACTCAAGAAGGGCCTGACGGCTTGTCTCGTTACTGTCCTGTCCGGGTTATCTGTCTGGAGATTCAACTCTGTTTCCTCACAGGAGCTCTGTTATGGCAGGTAAAGTTACGGAAGCCGCTGTTGTGGGTGGCGTGGATACACATAAAGATCTGCACGTTGCCGCTGTCGTAGATCAGAACAATAAAGTTCTGGGGACCCAGTTTTTCTCCACTACACGGCAAGGTTACCGGCAGATGCTGGCATGGATGACTTCGTTTGGGGCATTAAAGCGAATTGGTGTTGAGTGTACAGGCACCTATGGTTCAGGTCTGCTTCGCTATTTACAGAATGCCGGGTTAGAAGTTCTTGAGGTGACTGCGCCAGATCGGATGGAGCGACGCAAACGGGGTAAAAGTGACACGATTGATGCTGAATGTGCCGCTCACGCCGCATTCTCCGGAATAAGAACCGTCACACCGAAAACGCGCAATGGCATGATTGAGTCTCTGCGGGTATTAAAAACTTGCCGAAAAACAGCAATATCAGCCCGCAGAGTCGCTCTCCAGATTATCCATTCCAATATTATCTCTGCCCCGGATGAATTACGTGAACAGCTCAGAAATATGACGCGCATGCAGCTCATCAGGACTCTGGGATCCTGGCGGCCTGATGCCAGTGAATACCGCAATGTTACCAACGTTTATCGTATTTCATTAAAGTCCCTTGCCCGACGCTATCTCGAGTTACATGACGAAATCGCTGATTTGGATGTCATGATTGCGGCAATTGTCGATGAGCTGGCGCCTGAACTGATTAAACGTAATGCTATTGGATACGAAAGCGCTTCGCAGTTGCTGATCACGGCAGGAGACAATCCCCAACGATTAAGATCAGAATCAGGTTTTGCGGCACTGTGTGGTGTCAGCCCTGTTCCCGTATCTTCAGGAAAAACGAATCGTTACCGACTTAACCGGGGTGGAGATCGTGCTGCAAATAGTGCACTTCACATCATTGCCATCGGACGTTTGCGAACTGACGATAAAACGAAGGAATATGTCGCCAGACGAGTAGCGGAAGGGCATACAAAAATGGAAGCAATACGCTGCCTGAAGCGCTATATCTCACGCGAAGTTTATACATTACTGCGTAATCAAAACAGGCAGATCAACATCATCCCGATAACGGCTTGACTCTTAGAAGGGCGTCCAAGGATGGCATTACCGGATAAAAAGTTATCAGTCCGCCCTGGCAGACAG
>NZ_JAATUR010000004.1 GCF_011881725.1 Escherichia coli
CTGCGGCATCGGGCCGTCAGTCGCAGCAACTACCAGGATCGCGCCGTCCATCTGAGCAGCACCGGTGATCATGTTTTTAACATAGTCGGCGTGCCCCGGGCAGTCTACGTGTGCGTAGTGACGGGTCGGGGTGTCGTATTCAACGTGAGAAGTGTTGATGGTGATACCACGAGCTTTTTCTTCCGGCGCGTTATCGATCTGGTCGAATGCACGTGCAGCACCGCCGTAGGTTTTAGCCAGTACGGTAGTGATTGCAGCGGTCAGAGTAGTTTTACCGTGGTCAACGTGGCCGATAGTACCAACGTTAACGTGCGGTTTTGTACGTTCAAATTTTTCTTTAGACACGGCTATATTCCTTACTATAGTGCTCTCCCCTTCAGGAGAGAGCACGGGACTTTGGTATTAACCCTTAGGCTTATTTACCACGGGCTTCAATTACGGCCTGAGCAACGTTACTCGGCGCTTCATCATACTTCAGGAATTCCATAGTGTATGATGCACGACCTTTGGTCAGAGAACGCAGCTGAGTTGCGTATCCGAACATTTCAGACAGCGGTACTTCAGCGTGGATCTTAACGCCAGTAACTTCAGATTCCTGACCTTTGAGCATACCACGACGACGGCTCAAGTCACCGATAACGTCACCGGTGTTCTCTTCCGGAGTTTCTACTTCAACCTTCATGATCGGCTCAAGCAGAACTGGTTTCGCTTTCTTAAAGCCTTCTTTAAAGGCGATAGAAGCAGCCAGTTTAAACGCCAGTTCAGAGGAGTCAACGTCATGGTAAGAACCGAAGTGCAGACGAATACCCATGTCTACTACCGGGTAGCCTGCCAGCGGGCCTGCTTTCAGCTGTTCCTGGATACCTTTATCAACGGCCGGGATGTATTCGCCAGGGATTACACCACCTTTAATGTCGTTGATGAACTCGTAGCCTTTCGGGTTTGAACCCGGCTCCAGCGGGTACATGTCGATAACAACATGACCATACTGACCACGACCACCAGACTGTTTCGCGTGTTTACCTTCAACATCGGTAACTTTCTGGCGGATAGTTTCACGGTAAGCAACCTGCGGTTTACCTACGTTCGCTTCAACGTTGAATTCACGCTTCATACGGTCAACAATGATGTCGAGGTGCAGTTCGCCCATACCCGCGATGATGGTCTGGTTAGATTCTTCGTCAGTCCATACACGGAAAGACGGGTCTTCTTTAGCCAGACGGCCCAGAGCCAGACCCATTTTTTCCTGGTCAGCTTTGGTTTTCGGTTCAACTGCGATGGAGATTACCGGCTCAGGGAATTCCATACGTTCCAGAATGATCGGCGCATCCGGGTCACACAGGGTGTCACCAGTGGTTACGTCTTTCAGACCAATCGCAGCTGCGATGTCGCCCGCGCGAACTTCTTTGATCTCTTCACGTTTGTTAGCGTGCATCTGAACGATACGACCAAAACGCTCACGTGCAGCTTTCACGGAGTTCAGTACGGTATCACCAGAGTTAACCACACCGGAGTAAACACGGAAGAAGGTCAGGTTACCAACAAACGGGTCGGTAGCGATTTTGAACGCCAGAGCAGAGAACGGCTCGTCATCACTTGCGTGACGTTCAGCCGGAGTATCTTTACCGTCGTCCAGGATACCGTTGATCGCAGGTACGTCAACCGGGGATGGCAGGTAATCAATTACCGCATCCAGCATCGCCTGAACACCTTTGTTCTTGAACGCAGAACCACAGGTTACCAGGATGATTTCGTTGTTCAGAACGCGCTGACGCAGAGCACCTTTGATTTCTGCTTCAGTCAGTTCTTCACCACCCAGGTATTTTTCCATCAGCTCTTCAGAAGCTTCAGCTGCGGATTCGATCAGGTTCTGGTGCCATTCGTTAGCCAATTCAACCATGTCTGCCGGGATATCTTCGTATTCGAAGGTTACGCCCTGGTCAGCGTCGTTCCAGTTGATAGCTTTCATTTTCACCAGGTCAACAACACCGGTGAAATGTTCTTCAGCACCAATCGCCAGCTGCAGCGGAACCGGGTTCGCGCCCAGACGGGTTTTGATCTGGTTAACAACTTTCAGGAAGTTCGCACCCATGCGGTCCATTTTGTTAACGAACGCAATGCGCGGAACTTTATATTTGTTTGCCTGACGCCATACGGTTTCAGACTGCGGCTGAACACCACCAACTGCGCAGTAAACCATTACCGCACCATCGAGAACACGCATGGAACGTTCTACTTCGATTGTGAAGTCAACGTGCCCCGGGGTGTCGATGATGTTGATGCGATGCGGCTCATACTGCTTAGCCATACCAGACCAGAATGCAGTAGTCGCAGCGGAAGTGATGGTAATACCACGTTCCTGCTCCTGCTCCATCCAGTCCATGGTTGCAGCGCCGTCATGAACTTCACCGATTTTATGGTTTACACCGGTGTAGAACAGAATACGTTCGGTAGTAGTGGTTTTACCGGCGTCGATGTGCGCACTGATACCGATGTTACGGTAGCGTGCGATGGGTGTTGTACGAGCCATTTGTTTCCTCGTTTATCTTTTAGGCGTTCAATTTAAGTAGCCCAAAGCGGGCTGCTTACTGGAAGCGCCCGCCTGGTGACTAAAACTCCGAAGGGATTACCAACGGTAGTGTGCGAACGCCTTGTTGGCTTCGGCCATACGGTGAACGTCTTCACGTTTCTTAACTGCAGTACCTTTGTTTTCTGCAGCATCAGAAAGTTCGTTCGCCAGGCGCAGAGCCATGGATTTATCACCGCGTTTACGAGCAGCTTCAACGATCCAACGCATTGCCAGTGCATTGCGACGAACCGGACGGACTTCAACTGGTACCTGATAAGTAGAACCACCTACGCGGCGAGACTTAACTTCTACAGTCGGGCGCACGTTTTCGAGAGCTACTTCGAATGCTTCCAGTTCAGATTTACCAGAACGCTGAGCCAGGGTCTCCAGCGCGCTGTATACGATAGATTCGGCAGTAGATTTTTTACCATCTACCATCAGGATATTTACAAATTTAGCCAGCAGTTCTGATCCGAACTTCGGATCCGGCAGAATTTTACGCTGACCAATGACGCGACGACGTGGCATGGAAATACTCCGTTGTTAATTCAGGATTGTCCAAAACTCTACGAGTTTAGTTTGACATTTAAGTTAAAACGTTTGGCCTTACTTAACGGAGAACCATTAAGCCTTAGGACGCTTCACGCCATACTTGGAACGAGCCTGCTTACGGTCTTTAACGCCGGAGCAGTCAAGCGCACCACGTACGGTGTGGTAACGAACACCCGGGAGGTCTTTAACACGACCGCCACGGATCAGGATCACGGAGTGCTCCTGCAGGTTGTGACCTTCACCACCGATGTAGGAAGTCACTTCGAAACCGTTAGTCAGACGAACACGGCATACTTTACGCAGTGCGGAGTTCGGTTTTTTAGGAGTGGTAGTATATACACGAGTACATACGCCACGTTTTTGCGGGCATGCTTCCAGCGCAGGCACGTTGCTTTTCGCAACTTTGCGAGCACGTGGTTTGCGTACCAGCTGGTTAACTGTTGCCATTAAATAGCTCCTGGTTTTAGCTTTTGCTTCGTAAACACGTAATAAAACGTCCTCACACAATATGAGGACGCCGAATTTTAGGGCGGTGTCGAAAAGGTGTCAAGAAATATACAACGATCCCGCCATCACCAGGCCAACTGGCTGGTATGCTTAACCGTAAGTCTGACGAAATCAGTATAGTCAATCCGGATGACGCTGTTCGAAATTTGACCAATCAAACCACGGGCAATGAGGTCTTCGTTCAGGGCATAAACCTTAATGGGGGCATTAAGCAGACTTTCAAGGTGGCAGTTACCGCCAACTGCGGCAATGACGCCATCCTGCAATAACAGTAGTTCATCTCCCTCACTAAGCAGACGCAGCAGCGCAGGAAAATCTGTCAGCCAGGGTGAGCGGTGTAATGTGTGCAGCATGTACGCCTCAAAATCTCAAAATAACATCGTAGTTGTCGAGTTCCTGCCGAAGTGCTTCCGGTTCGAGGGGAGTGGCCTCCACTACGAATGAAGTCTGCATGACTAACCCACGTTCGCGCAGAGAAGCCGCACAAACCCAACACTGTTCAATGTCATATAGACCCAGCAGCTTAAAGGTGGCGATATAATCACGTGCCAGCACAACATCGGGCTTTTGTTCTGGCAGAAGCTGAAAAACGCCATCGGCGATAAAGAAGACGGCGAGATCGTCAGTTAAAGCGGAGGTTGCGAGTAAAGCATCTAATCCCTCGCGGCCAGCAGCGGTGCCATGAGGCGCAGTAGAAAAGACAAACGCAATTCGTTTCATCAGAACTGTACCACCCTGTCACAGGTCAGCGAGGCTTCCGCCAGCGCGCCAAGTCCACTTAAGGTAAATCCTGCCTGAAGGTTTGACGAAGTCAGACCCAGTCTTCCGGCTTCAGTTTCATCAACAACGCCACGGCGTAACGCTGCCGCCACGCAGATATTCAGCGCCACACCCTGTTGCGCATTCAGTTGTTGCCAACCGCGCACAAGGTCAAATTCGTCGCTTGCCGGAGAGGTCAATTGGTTAGCGTTATAGACACCTTCCCGATAGAAAAAGACGCTGCTTAACTCATGGCCTTCTGCTATCAGCGCCTGCGCAAACTGAAAAGCACTACTCGCCTGTTGCGTACCGTATGCTGGTCCAGTCACCACGATGGCAAAACGCATTACTTATCTTGCCCCTGAAAATCACCGCTCTTGAACTGGCGGATGTAGAGATAAACAGTGTGTTTAGAGATGTTGAGACGGTCAGCAACCTGGTTGATCGCGTCTTTAATATCGAAGATCCCTTTCTCATAGAGATTCAGCACGATCTGACGATTTTTGGCATTATTGGAAACATTGCGATCGGCATTCACTTCTTCGATGGTGAACTCCAGCGTTTGAGTCACCAGATCTTCAACAGAAGATGCAAAGTTGACGCTTGAACCCACGTCCGGTGTTTCTGGCGGCACAAAGGTACTCATGATCTGCGAGAAGGGAACATCAAGATTCATATTGATGCAAAGCAGACCAATCACTCGCTGTTCACGGTTACGAATAGCAATCGTGAGCGACTTCATTAATACGCCGCTTTTGGCGCGAGTAAAGTAGCATTTAGAAACGCTGCTATCCGCTCCCGTCATGTCGTGCAGCATACGCAGTGCCAGATCGGTAATTGGCGAGCCAATCTTCCGGCCTGTATGTTCGCCGTTGGCAATACGAATGGCTGAACATTTTAAATCCTGCAAAGAGTGCAAAACGATTTCACAGTGGGAACCAATAAGCATCGCTAACCCGTCCACCACCGCTTCGTAGGATTTCAGAATATCAAAATCGGTCTGGTCGAAAGGACGTTGATCCAGTAAATCCAACTCACTGGTTTCGTTGGTTAAAAGCGACCTGGACATGAAAAAAAACACTCCTTTTCAGGAGCCTGTCGTTAACTTTTCAGGGCAGGCTCATTAATGATGCGGGTAATTAAATTAATACAGCGGAGGTTCCGCTTTCCAGCACTAATTATATCCGGCCTGCAATAAAAAAAACGCCGCCTGGTCAGGCGGCGGTTCTTAATGCTTATTTTTTAGCAGAATCTGCTGCTTTAGCATCTGCTGCTTCTGGCTTCGTATCAGCCTTCGGCGCTGGTTTCACATCCAGCAGTTCTACGTCAAACACCAGGGTGGAATTCGGTGGGATCCCCGGGACACCCGCTTTGCCGTAAGCCAGCTCTGGTGGAATAACCAGTTTGATCTTACCGCCTTTCTTAATGTTCTTCAGACCTTCAGTCCAGCCAGGGATCACGCCGTCCAGACGGAAAGAGAGCGGTTCGCCACGGGTGTAAGAGTTATCGAACTCTTTACCGTCGATCAGCGTACCTTTGTAGTTCACTACAACAGTATCGCTGTCTTTCGGTGCTTCGCCTTTACCGGCTTCAACTACCTGATAAACCAGGCCAGTTGAAGAGGTTTTAACGCCTTTCTCTTTGGCAAATTTCTCGCGGTACTCTTTACCTTTAGCTTCGTTATCAGCCGCGTCTTTTTCCATCTTTGCCTGAGCAGAAGACTTCACGCGTGCTTCAAACGCTTGCAGAGTCTGTTCGATCTCTTGATCAGACAGTTTACTCTTATCAGCAAATGCATCCTGAACACCCGCAATCAGCTGATCTTTATCCAGTTTGATGCCCAGTTTTTCTTGTTCTTTTAGAGAGTTTTCCATGTAACGACCCAGCGAAGCACCCAGCGCATAAGCTGATTTCTGATCGTCATTTTTGAACGCTGCTTTGCTGTCAGCAGTTGTAGCAGGTTTTGCAGCTTCGGCAGCAAAAGTGATTGGTGCATGCAGGGCAACGGCCATTGTGGTCGCCAGCAGCGTTACTTTAAACAGTGATTTCATCCATATCTCCAGGATCGGGGCATCTCACCCCTGGGTTAACTATTATCAGAAGGGTACTATAAAGCGTTGTCGAACAAATCTACATACAGACACGCCCTATTATCATCTATTTTCAGACTCTTTTTGTTTAAATTAGTTTCGATGACCGCGAAATGGTGCTGTCCCGGACAGCAAAGTTAAGTAGAATCCGCAGCGACCATTCGACAAAAGAGGTGAATCATGCAGGATTTATCAATGGAAGCACGCCTGGCAGAGCTGGAGAGCCGACTGGCTTTTCAGGAAATCACCATTGAAGAACTGAACGTCACGGTGACCGCTCATGAAATGGAGATGGCGAAACTGCGCGATCATCTGCGTCTGCTGACCGAAAAGTTAAAAGCCAGCCAGCCATCGAATATCGCGTCACAGGCTGAAGAAACGCCACCGCCGCATTATTAAGGCGAAAAAAAGCGGGGAATCCCCCGCTTTTTTGTTACCTTTTCGGTATTAGTGGCAACCGCAACCGCCGTTACCTTTACCGCCACAGCAGCCTTCGCCACCGTGTTCATGACCGTGATCGTGGCCATGACCGCCGCAGCAACCGTCGTGGTCGTGATCGTGGTGATGATCGTGCGCGCCGTGAACGTGACCATGAGCCAGTTCTTCTTCAGTCGCTTCACGAATCGCCACAACTTCAACGTTGAATTTCAGGTTCTGGCCAGCCAGCATGTGGTTACCATCAACCACCACGTGATCGTCTTCAACCGCAGTGATTTCAACCGGTACCGGCCCCTGGTCGGTTTCAGCCAGGAAACGCATACCTACCTGCAGTTCGTCAACGCCCATAAATACGTCTTTAGGCACGCGCTGCACCAGATTTTCGTCGTACTGACCGTAAGCGTCGTTCGCGCCAACAGCTACATCAAATTTGTCGCCAACTTCATGACCTTCCAGCGCCGTTTCCAGGCCAGAGATCAGGGAACCGTGACCATGCAGGTAGTCCAGCGGCGCACTCACCGGAGACTCATCAACCAATACACCGTCTTCTGTACGTACCTGATAGGCCAGGCTGACCACCAAGTCTTTTGCTACTTTCATGATATCTCCTGAGCATGAGAAGAATAGTGGCGCAGATTGTAGCGGAATTCTGCAGCCGTGTACTCACTAGCTTAAAAAAACTCGGCGCATATCGCTAGTCCGGATGAAAAATCCCGATAACTTGCTCATCTTTGCGAACGTGATCGCGGGCTTCTTTGTCGGCTTCACGCATCTGGTGTCCGCACTTAACACATTCAACAATATCAATATTATTTTCGCGCCACATCGCCATTGAATCCTGCGCCTGACAGGCCGGGCATTTTGCGCCCGCGATAAACCGTTTTCGGATTGCCATCTTTACCCTCTACTCAAATTCATCCCAGCCGTCCAGCTGGCGTCGTTCTTGTTGCATCTCACGCTGGAAAATCTCTTCCAGTTCGCGTCGGGCTTCCCTGGCGCGAGAAATTTGTACGGTATCGGCATGCATCGGGATTAATTCCCGCAGCATCCGCATATCCAGGCGGCGAAAATGCAGTTGCGCCCGTTGCGCCTGATGCGGATGCATGCCAAGCGTGACCAACGTTTTGCGCCCCAACTCTAACGCACTGGAGAATGTTTCACGGGAAAACTGCGTCACTCCCGCCTGTAATAACTCATGCGCTTCCACACGTCCGCGAGCTCGCGCAAGAATATGCAAATGCGGAAAATGCTGCTGGCAAATCTCCACCAGCTTCATGGTATCTTCCGGTTCGTTACAGGTGATAACGATAGAGTCTGCGGCCTCTGCGCCCGCAGAACGTAGAAGATCAACCTGCGTAGCGTCGCCGTAATAAACTTTGTAGCCATATTTGCGCATCAGGTTAACGGCGCTGATGTCCCGCTCCAGCACGGTAATACGCATTTTATTCGCCATCAGCAAACGACCAATCACCTGACCAAAACGTCCGAATCCCACGATAATCACCTGCGGTTTATCATCGTTGACCCACGGTTTTTCATCCTCCTCTTCCGGGGCGTTGAACTGGCGGGATAGCCATTTATCCACCAGCTTCATCAGCAGCGGCGTGGTCATCATGGAAAGCGTCACCGTCACCAGCAACAGCGCCATCTGATCGCCCTGAAACAGCCGTTGCGAAGAAGCCGTAGAAAAGAGAACAAAGGCAAACTCGCCGCCCTGGCTCAACACACCAGCAAATTGCATCCGCTCAGAACTGCGCACGCCATACAGCCGTGCTAACAGATACAGCACGAGAATTTTCACCGCCACCAGCACAACCACGCTTACCACCACCCACAGCAGATGGGTATAGAGCACACCGAGATTGAGCGACATACCGACAGATATAAAAAATAGCCCGAGCAGCAATCCTTTAAACGGATCAATGGCGGTTTCCAGTTCATGGCGATATTCGCTTTCTGCCAGCAACACCCCAGCAATAAACGTACCGAGCGCCATCGACAGCCCAAGCGCATCCATAAACAATGCGGAACCCAATACCAGCAGCAGCGTCGCGGCGGTGAACACTTCCCGCACACCAGAAGCTGCAATAAAGCGGAATACCGGACGGAGCAAATAGCGCCCACCAATCAGCATGCCGACAAACGCCAGCACCTTCATACCAATTTTCATCCAGTCGAAATGTTCGTCTGCCGATCCCGCCAGCAGCGGCACTAATGCCAGCGCCGGGATCACCGCCAGATCCTGAAACAGCAGTACCGAAAAACCTAACTGCCCGGATTCGCTGCGATTCATCCCTTTCTCGCGCATCAACTGCAACGCCATTGCGGTTGAGGACATCGCAAGGCCAATTCCACCCACCACTGCCGCCTGCCAGGCAAAATTCGTGAGCATCAATAATCCCGCCAGCAACGTCGCGCTCAACAGCACCTGCGCCGCGCCTACGCCAAAAATCGAGCGCCGCAATTGCCAAAACTTGGAGGGATTCAACTCAAGCCCGATGATAAACATCAGGAACACCACGCCAAGTTCCGAAAAGTGGAGGATCTCATCGACGTCGCTAATAAACCCCAGCCCCCAGGGACCAATCGCAATCCCTGCCAGCAAATATCCCAACACAGCGCCAATACCCAGCCGCGATGCCAGCGGCACCGCAGCCACCGCCGCGAAAAGAAACAGCACTCCTGCGAGTAAAAAATCGGAACCTTCCATCAGCGACCTCCCACGGGCAGCGGATTTGCCAGCCAGTCACCGTAGGCTCTGGCGTGGCTCGCCAGCTCCTGTGCGCTTTGCCGCCTCGCCCAATAAATAATGATGGGACTTAACCAGTGCATCCGGCACATACCCGCAGCCAGTTCAAAGGGCCGCAGAACATCGCTCATTGGGTAGCGATTCAACGCGTCATAACGGTAAGCACTTTCCGGCTCGCCGGTGGTGATCACGCTACGCCAGTACTTTCCCGCCAGTTGGTTTCCTCCCGGCCCGCTGGCAAAACCACGGCTTAATACCCGGTCCAGCCACTCTTTCAGTAGCGCCGGGCAGCTATAGGTATAAAGAGGATGCTGAAAGACAATCACCTCGTGCTCGCGCAGGAGTGCCTGCTCACGGGGGATATCAATAAAAAAATCGGGATAGTGCGCGTAAAGGTCGTGCACGGTAACATTGCTGAGCTGCATGGCCGGTTTAAGCAGTACCCGGTTTGCCACCGAGTCCTGAGATTCCGGATGGGCATACAGCAGCAAAACTTTCGCTGGCTGAGACATCATCCCCCTCCCGGTATGGTTTTTGTGTATAGTCGCTGTTTTGGGCTACCATTGCGCCCGGTGCGGCAGCTCGCCCATACATTACATTATCATAATGATAAGTTAACATAGTCTGAACATACGGCGCCTTATGATTGTTTTCTCCTCGTTACAAATTCGTCGCGGCGTGCGCGTCCTGCTGGATAATGCCACCGCCACCATCAACCCCGGGCAGAAAGTCGGCCTGGTGGGTAAAAACGGCTGTGGTAAATCTACCCTGCTGGCATTGCTGAAAAATGAAATCAGCGCCGACGGCGGCAGCTACACCTTTCCGGGAAGCTGGCAACTGGCGTGGGTGAATCAGGAAACACCGGCGCTACCGCAAGCAGCGCTGGAATACGTCATTGATGGCGACCGCGAATATCGCCAACTGGAAGCGCAGCTGCACGACGCCAACGAACGTAACGATGGGCACGCCATCGCCACTATTCACGGCAAACTGGACGCTATCGACGCATGGAGCATTCGTTCTCGTGCCGCCAGCCTGCTGCACGGGCTGGGTTTTAGCAATGAACAACTGGAGCGCCCGGTGAGTGATTTCTCCGGTGGCTGGCGTATGCGTCTTAACCTCGCCCAGGCACTGATTTGCCGTTCAGACTTACTGCTGCTCGACGAACCGACGAACCACCTCGATCTTGATGCTGTTATCTGGCTGGAAAAATGGTTGAAGAGCTATCAGGGCACGCTGATCCTGATCTCCCACGACCGCGACTTCCTCGATCCCATCGTCGATAAAATTATTCATATCGAACAACAAAGCATGTTCGAGTACACCGGCAACTACAGCTCGTTTGAAGTGCAGCGCGCTACCCGTCTGGCGCAGCAACAGGCGATGTACGAAAGCCAGCAAGAACGTGTGGCGCATCTGCAAAGTTATATCGACCGTTTCCGTGCCAAAGCCACCAAAGCGAAGCAGGCACAGAGCCGTATTAAGATGCTTGAGCGTATGGAGTTGATTGCTCCCGCGCACGTCGACAACCCGTTCCGCTTTAGCTTCCGCGCACCGGAAAGCCTGCCTAATCCGCTACTTAAGATGGAAAAGGTCAGTGCAGGCTATGGCGATCGCATTATTCTCGACTCGATTAAACTGAATCTGGTCCCCGGTTCACGCATTGGTCTGTTAGGCCGCAACGGCGCGGGTAAATCAACATTAATCAAACTGTTAGCCGGTGAACTTGCACCAATTAGCGGTGAAATTGGTCTGGCGAAAGGGATCAAACTCGGCTACTTCGCCCAGCATCAACTGGAGTACCTGCGCGCCGACGAATCGCCTATTCAACATCTGGCACGTTTAGCGCCGCAGGAGCTGGAGCAAAAACTGCGTGACTACCTCGGCGGATTTGGTTTCCAGGGCGATAAAGTGACTGAAGAAACACGCCGTTTCTCCGGTGGCGAAAAAGCGCGTCTGGTGCTGGCATTAATCGTCTGGCAGCGCCCGAATCTGTTGCTGCTCGACGAACCGACTAACCACCTTGACCTCGACATGCGCCAGGCACTCACCGAAGCGTTGATCGAGTTCGAAGGCGCGCTGGTTGTCGTCTCGCACGACCGCCATTTGCTGCGTTCCACTACAGACGATCTCTATCTGGTTCACGATCGTAAAGTCGAACCGTTCGACGGCGATCTGGAAGATTATCAACAGTGGTTGAGCGACGTACAAAAGCAGGAAAACCAAACCGACGACGCGCCAAAAGAGAACGCTAACAGCGCTCAGGCACGTAAAGATCAGAAGCGTCGGGAAGCAGAACTGCGTGCGCAAACCCAGCCGCTGCGTAAAGAAATCGCCCGTCTGGAAAAAGAGATGGAGAAGCTGAACGCACAACTGGCGCAGGCCGAAGAAAAACTGGGCGACAGCGAGCTATATGACCAAAGCCGTAAAGCAGAACTGACTGCCTGCCTGCAACAACAAGCCAGTGCTAAGTCAGGACTGGAAGAGTGCGAAATGGCGTGGCTGGAAGCCCAGGAGCAGCTTGAGCAGATGCTGCTTGAAGGCCAAAGCAACTGATGGCGCAGATAACGACGACCGATGCCAATGAATTCAGCAGCAGTGCTGAATTCATCCCCATGCGCGGCTTTCGCAATTGTCATCTCCAAACCATGCTGCCACGTCTGTTTCGCCGTCAGGTGAAATTCACCCCGCACTGGCAGCGGCTGGAGTTGCCCGACGGCGATTTTGTCGATCTCGCGTGGAGTGAAGACCCCGAACAGGCGCGGCATAAACCGCGTTTAGTGGTGTTTCACGGGCTGGAAGGGAGTCTGAATAGCCCTTACGCCCACGGTCTGGTTGAGGCGGCGCAAAAGCGCGGCTGGCTGGGCGTGGTGATGCATTTTCGCGGATGCAGCGGTGAACCAAACCGTATGCACCGCATTTACCATTCGGGCGAAACCGAAGACGCCAGTTGGTTTTTACGCTGGCTGCAACGCGAATTTGGTCATGCGCCAACGGCTGCAGTCGGCTATTCGCTCGGCGGTAATATGCTGGCCTGTCTGCTGGCCAAAGAAGGTAATGATGTCCCGATTGGTGCGGCGGTGATTGTCTCCGCGCCGTTTGTGCTGGAAGCCTGTAGTTACCATATGGAAAAGGGCTTTTCCCGCGTTTATCAGCGTTACTTGTTGAACCTGCTAAAAGCTAATGCGGCGCGCAAACTGGCGGCCTACCCCGGTACGCTGCCGATTAATCTCGCTCAGTTGAAATCAGTACGCCGCATCCGCGAATTCGACGATCTGATCACCGCCAAAATTCACGGCTACGCCGATGCTATCGACTATTATCGTCAGTGTAGCGCCATGCCAATGCTCAATCGGATCGCCAAACCGACGCTGATTATTCACGCCAAAGACGATCCGTTTATGGATCATCAGGTGATCCCGAAACCGGAAAATCTTCCCCCGCAAGTAGAGTATCAACTGACCGAACATGGGGGGCATGTTGGTTTTATTGGCGGCACATTACTTCACCCGCAAATGTGGCTAGAATCACGCATTCCTGACTGGTTAACAACGTATCTGGAGGCGAAATCATGTTGATTCCCTGGCAAGACCTCTCCCCTGAAACGCTGGAAAATTTAATTGAAAGCTTTGTGTTACGCGAAGGCACCGATTATGGTGAACATGAGCGCACGCTTGAACAGAAAGTCGCCGACGTCAAACGCCACCTACAGTGCGGAGAAGCGGTACTGGTATGGTCGGAACTGCACGAGACGGTCAATATCATGCCGCGCAGTCAGTTTCGCGAATAACCTGCAACCGTCGGCGGACGAAATAATAATGATAGCCAAGTCATGGAGTTACTATGTCTGCCAAACATCCGGTCATTGCGGTAACAGGATCCAGCGGCGCGGGAACCACCACCACTAGCCTCGCGTTTCGTAAAATATTCGCGCAGTTAAATCTGCAAGCAGCCGAGGTGGAAGGCGACAGTTTTCATCGCTATACCCGTCCCGAGATGGACATGGCGATCCGCAAGGCGCGCGATGCCGGACGGCATATCAGCTACTTCGGCCCCGAGGCCAACGACTTCGGCCTGCTGGAACAGACTTTTATTGAATACGGCCAAAGCGGCAAAGGGAAATCACGCAAATATCTGCATACCTACGACGAAGCCGTACCGTGGAATCAGGTGCCAGGCACTTTCACTCCGTGGCAACCTCTGCCAGAACCCACCGATGTACTGTTTTATGAAGGTTTACACGGCGGCGTGGTCACACCACAACATAACGTCGCGCAGCATGTGGATTTACTGGTTGGCGTGGTGCCTATCGTTAACCTGGAGTGGATCCAAAAGCTTATCCGCGACACCAGCGAGCGCGGGCACTCACGAGAGGCGGTGATGGACTCGGTAGTGCGTTCAATGGAAGACTATATCAACTACATCACGCCGCAATTTTCCCGCACTCATATTAACTTCCAGCGCGTCCCCACCGTCGACACTTCAAACCCCTTCGCCGCAAAAGGTATTCCATCGCTGGATGAGAGCTTTGTGGTGATTCATTTTCGTAACCTGGAAGGGATCGATTTCCCCTGGTTACTGGCGATGGTGCAAGGCTCATTCATTTCCCACATCAATACATTAGTGGTTCCGGGCGGCAAAATGGGTCTGGCAATGGAGTTAATTATGCTGCCGCTGGTGCAACGATTGATGGAAGGGAAGAAAATCGAGTAACACTGCTATTAAGCCGGATAAAGCACTATCCGGCTTCACTACGGGATAGCTACATCACACGGCAACCACTTCATATGAGTGAGTAATATTCACCGCTTTTTCCAGCATCAACGCTACTGAGCAATATTTCTCGGCAGAGAGATCAACCGCACGCGCAACCGCGGCGTCCTTCAGGTCGCGACCGGTGACGATAAAGTGCAAATTGATATGCGTAAACAGGCGTGGCGCCTCTTCGCGGCGTTCAGAGGTCAGTTTTACTTCACAATCGACCACATCCTGACGCCCTTTTTGCAGGATAGAAACTACGTCAATGGCACTACATCCCCCCGCCGCCATCAACACCATTTCCATCGGACTTGGTGCTTTATCGCCAGAGTTACCATCCATTAAAATTTGGTGACCAGAGGCTGACTCGCCCAAAAAAGTTAACCCTTCGACCCACTTCACACGCGCTTGCATTTTTGCTACTCCACTGCGTCAATTTTCCTGACAGAGTACGCGTACTGACCAAATCGCGCAACGGAAGGCGACCTGGGTCATGCTGAAGCGAGACACCAGGAGACACAAAGCGAAAGCTATGCTAAAACAGTCAGGATGCTACAGTAATACATTGATGTACTGCATGTATGTAAAGGACGTCACATTACCGTGCAGTTCAGTTGATAGCCCCTTCCCAGGTAGCGGGAAGCACATTTCGGCAATCCAGAGACAGCGCCGTTTTCTGGCTCTGGAGAAAGCTTATAACAGAGGATAACCGCGCATGGTGCTTGGCAAACCGCAAACAGACCCGACTCTCGAATGGTTCTTGTCTCATTGCCACATTCATAAGTACCCATCCAAGAGCACGCTTATTCACCAGGGTGAAAAAGCGGAAACGCTGTACTACATCGTTAAAGGCTCTGTGGCAGTGCTGATCAAAGACGAGGAGGGTAAAGAAATGATCCTATCCTATCTGAATCAGGGTGATTTTATTGGCGAATTGGGCCTGTTTGAAGAAGGCCAGGAACGTAGCGCATGGGTACGTGCGAAAACCGCCTGTGAAGTGGCTGAGATTTCCTACAAAAAATTCCGTCAGTTGATTCAGGTAAACCCGGACATTCTGATGCGTCTTTCTGCTCAGATGGCACGTCGTCTGCAAGTCACTTCAGAGAAAGTGGGCAACCTCGCGTTCCTCGACGTAACAGGTCGCATCGC
Source organism: Escherichia coli (assembly GCF_011881725.1). Classification (GTDB taxonomy): domain Bacteria; phylum Pseudomonadota; class Gammaproteobacteria; order Enterobacterales; family Enterobacteriaceae; genus Escherichia; species Escherichia coli_E. Next base: position 15,572 of record NZ_JAATUR010000004.1, read on the forward strand.
GCAGACGCTGCTTAATCTGGCAAAACAACCCGATGCCATGACTCACCCGGATGGTATGCAAATTAAAATTACCCGTCAGGAAATTGGTCAAATAGTCGGCTGTTCTCGTGAAACCGTGGGGCGCATTCTGAAGATGCTGGAAGATCAGAACCTGATTTCCGCACACGGTAAAACCATCGTCGTTTACGGCACTCGTTAATCCCGTCGGAGTGGCGCGTTACCTGGTAGCGCGCCATTTTGTTTAAACCGATGTGGCGCAGACTGATTTATCATCCTGATATCAACTATGCACTACGACAAACGCTAGTGCTATGTTTGCCCGTGGCCGTTGGACTATTGTTTGGTGAATTAAGACTCGGCCTGCTGTTTTCACTTGTCCCTGCCTGTTGCAACATTGCGGGGCTCGATACCCCCCATAAACGTTTTTTCAAACGCTTAATTATTGGCGCGTCGCTGTTTGCTACCTGTAGCTTACTAACACAGTTGCTGTTGGGAAAAGAGGTCCCCCTACCCTTTCTGCTTACCGGATTAACACTGGTACTTGGCGTCACTGCTGAGCTGGGGCCATTGCACGCAAAATTGCTTCCCGCATCACTACTCGCTGCCATTTTTACCCTCAGCCTGGCGGGATACATGCCTGTCTGGGAGCCGTTGCTCATCTATGCATTGGGCACTCTATGGTACGGATTGTTTAACTGGTTTTGGTTCTGGCTCTGGCGCGAACAACCGCTGCGCGAGTCACTAAGTCTGCTATATCGAGAACTGGCGGATTATTGCGAAGCCAAATACAGCCTGCTTACCCAGCATACCGATCCTGAAAAAGCGTTGCCGCCGCTGCTGGTGCGCCAGCAAAAAGCGGTCGATTTAATTACTCAGTGCTATCAGCAAATGCACATGCTTTCCGCGCAAAATAATCACGATTACAAGCGGATGCTACGTATTTTCCAGGAAGCACTGGATTTACAGGAACATATTTCGGTCAGTTTGCATCAACCTGAAGAGGTGCAAAAACTGGTTGAGCGTAGCCATGCGGAAGAAGTTATCCGCTGGAATGCGCAAACCGTCGCCGCTCGCCTGCGCGTGCTGGCTGATGACATTCTTTACCATCGCCTGCCGACGCGTTTTACGATGGAAAAACAAATTGGCGCACTGGAGAAAATCGCCCGCCAGCATCCGGATAATCCTGTTGGCCAATTCTGCTATTGGCACTTCAGCCGCATCGCCCGCGTGCTGCGCACCCAAAAACCGCTCTATGCCCGCGATCTGCTGGAAGATAAACAGCGGCGAATGCCATTACTTCCGGCGCTAAAAAGTTATCTTTCATTAAAATCTCCGGCGCTGCGCAATGCCGGGCGACTCAGTGTGATGTTAAGCGTTGCCAGTTTGATGGGGACCGCGCTGCATCTGCCAAAGTCGTATTGGATCCTGATGACGGTGTTACTGGTGACACAAAATGGTTATGGCGCGACCCGTCTGAGGATTGTGAATCGCTCCGTGGGAACCGTGATAGGGTTAATCATTGCGGGCGTGGCGCTGCACTTTAAAATTCCCGAAGGTTACACCCTGACCTTGATGCTGATTACCACCCTCGCCAGCTACCTGATATTGCGCAAAAACTACGGCTGGGCGACGGTCGGTTTTACTATTACCGCAGTGTATACCCTGCAACTGTTGTGGCTGAACGGTGAGCAGTACATCCTTCCGCGTCTTATCGATACCATTATTGGTTGTTTAATTGCTTTCGGTGGTACCGTCTGGCTGTGGCCACAGTGGCAGAGTGGTTTATTGCGTAAGAACGCCCATGATGCTTTAGAAACCTATCAGGAAGCGATTCGTCTTATCCTGAGTAAAGATCCGCAACCTACGCCACTGGCCTGGCAACGAATGCGGGTGAACCAGGCGCATAACACCCTGTATAACTCATTGAATCAGGCAATGCAGGAACCGGCGTTTAACAGCCATTATCTGGCAGACATGAAACTTTGGGTAACGCACAGCCAGTTTATTGTTGAGCATATCAATGCCATGACCACGCTGGCGCGGGAACACCGGACATTACCACAGGAGCTGGCGCAGGAGTATTTGCAGTCTTGTGAAATCGCCATTCAGCGTTGTCAGCAGCGGCTGGAGTATGACGAACCGGGTAGTTCTGGCGACGCCAATATCATGGATTCGCCGGAGATGCAGCCGCACGAAGGTGCGGCAGGTACGCTGGAGCAGCATTTACAGCGGGTTATTGGTCATCTGAACACCATGCACACCATTTCGTCGATGGCGTGGCGGCAGCGACCGCATCACGGGATTTGGTTAAGTCGGAAATTACGGGATTCGAAGGCGTAATATTATCATTGGCAGAGCGAACCGTAGGTCGGATAAGGCGTTCACGCCGCATCCGACACCTTTTGCCTGATGCGATGCAAGCTGCGTCTTATCAGGCCTACGCCCATTTTACGCCCCAACCACCTTCGCCACCGCGTGGGCGAAACGCTGCATCCCTTCATCGATATCAGCATCTTCCACCACCAGCGATGGTGCAAAACGCATCACATCCGGCCCGGCGTTCAGCACCATTACGCCAGCCTCAGCACCCGCATACAGGAAATCACGCGCCTGACCTTTGTACTGTGGTTTTAGTTCCGCGCCAATCAACAGCCCCATGCCGCGAATATCACTGAACACATCGTACTGCTGATCTATCTTCTGCAAATGGTCTACAAAACGCTGACGTTTCGCCAGGATCCCTTCCAGCACCTCCGGCGTATTAATGATATCAAACGCCGCACCCGCCACCGCGCAGGCCAGCGGATTACCGCCGTAGGTGGAACCGTGCGAACCCGGATGAAACGCGGATGCAATCTCCGCCGTGGTTAGCATGGCACTAATCGGGAAGCCGCCGCCCAGCGCTTTTGCAGAGGTCAAAATATCCGGCGTCACACCGTAATGCATATAAGCAAACAAATCGCCAGTGCGCCCCATCCCGCACTGCACTTCATCAAACACCAGCAATGCCTGGTGCTGATCGCACAACTCACGCAAGCCCTGCAAAAATTCTGGCGTCGCCGCCGTCACGCCGCCCTCGCCCTGAATCGGCTCAACAACTACCGCGCAGGTGTGATCATCCATTACTGCTTTCACTGCATGAAGATCGTTAAAAGGAACATGGATGATGTCTGCCGGTTTTGGCCCAAAGCCGTCGGAGTATTTCGGCTGCCCGCCCACCGAGACGGTAAACAGCGAGCGACCATGAAAAGCGTTATGGAAGGCGATAATTTTAGTTTTGAACGGGCTATGGCGCACACAGGCATAATGGCGTGCCAGTTTGAAGGCGGTTTCGTTAGCTTCCGTGCCGGAGTTCATAAACACCACGCGTTCGGCAAAGGTCGCCTCAATCAGTTTACGCCCGAGGCGCAGTGCCGGTTCATTGGTAAAAACGTTACTGATATGCCACAGAGTTTCGCCCTGGGTTTTTAACGCGTCCACCAGCGCCGGATGGCAATGGCCCAATGCCGTCACCGCAATACCCCCCGCGAAATCAACATACTCTTTGCCCTGCTGATCCCAGACCCGGCTGCCCTGACCTTTTACCGGAATGAACTCTGCCGGTGCATAAATCGGCAGGATCACTTCGTCGAAAGTAGCGCGTGTAATTGCTGTTTGTTCTGTTGCCATCTCATGATCACCCTGTTATGCATAAATCATTGTGAAATTATAATCACAAAATATGCATAAAAAATCACTTTATAGCAATCAAAATCAGCGATGCAGGAAATTAGCCAGCAGTTGATGCCCTTGTTCGCTGAGAATACTTTCCGGATGGAACTGCACGCCTTCAAGATCCCACTGGCGATGGCGAATCCCCATAATCTCGCAGGTTTCGCTCCAGGCGGTCACTTCAAAGCACTCTGGTAATGAATCCGGTTCCACCACCAGCGAATGGTAGCGCGTCACGGTGAGTGGATTTGCCAGTCCCTGAAATACGCCCTCACCATTATGCGTAATCGGCGAGGTTTTACCGTGCATGACCTTTGCGGCGCGTACCACCTTGCCGCCAAAAGCCTGCGCCATTGCCTGATGACCCAGGCAGACGCCAAGAATCGGCAAGCGCCCGGCATAGTGGCGAATAACGTCAAGGGAGATCCCGGCTTCGTCTGGCGTACAGGGTCCGGGTGAAATGACAATTTTCTGTGGATTGAGGGCATCAATATCCGCCAGCGTCAACGCATCGTTACGTTTAACCAGCACATCCGCCCCCAGCTCACAAAAGTACTGGTAGAGGTTCCAGGTGAAAGAATCGTAGTTATCAATAAGCAGGATCATGACGGCTCCGGTACGAAAGAACCGCGCTATTTTACTCAGATTCCCCGGCTTCGCTTACCACTTTGCTAAATATCATTTGCAACGCGGTGAGATCCCCCATTGCCCCGCTCTGATTTGCCTTATTCCAGGCCTCTTTTTCAATACCCTGCCAGCTCAGTTGGTAGCCCGCATGAATCGCCAGTTGCTCGAAGAAAATCCGCTGCGCTAGGCCACTTCCCACTCGAAATGGATGCAGGACGTTGATTTCACAATAGTAGTGCGCCAATCTCTCGACAAACTTCGCTTTCTCAAGACCGACCAGATAGCCTTCTTCCTCCAGATCCTGCATCAGGGCATTGCCCTCTTTTTCGATATAGGCAAAGTGGCAGAACGGCGTATCGCCCTGATAAATATCAACTTCACGCAGTTGCCCCGCCCAGTCGAAAATATCCTGATATAGCTGGCGATGGATAGTGCGCAAATGCGGTAAACCACGTACCAGCGGACCAAGCTCGATAGTTGCGGCACGCAGCGCCGTCATTTCGTATGCGGCCTGTTCCAACCGCTGCTGCTGGTGAATGTTCAGCCGGTTACGCATGATATCAAGGCCAGGATAGAGATACGGATCGCGTCCTTCGCCGAATTTATCGCTCATAGTGCCTCCTCAGTTCTTCAAGGCGCGCTAAAGCCTCTGCGGCAGTTAGAGTGACTAATGGCATCTCGACGCCTTCAAGACGACGACTGGCCTGAAAATTACGATTACGCTGAAGCTCCCAGAGACGGGACTTTTGCTTATCGGTGAGTTTCTTCACTTGATGCCTCCCTGAACGTGTCCATTTGCCACAAGTATAAGCGGCAAATCCAGGTTACGCCGGGAGAGCAGAGGCGCGGACAAGATTGCCCGCGCGAGAAATCGTTACGGAAGGACTTTAGCGGAAAGGATAACTACCGGTTTTGACGGCACATTCTGGTACGGTCCAACGTCATGAGTCGGAACCTGTGAAATCTTATCGGCAACGTCCATGCCTTTCACTACTTTACCAAATACGGCGTAACCGAAATCCCGCTGGCCGTGGTCAAGGAAAGCGTTATCGGCAACGTTAATAAAGAACTGGCTGGTGGCGCTGTCTTTGTCGGCGGTACGCGCCATTGCGATAGTGCCGCGGGTGTTACGCAGACCGTTATCGGCTTCATTTTTGATTGGCGGGTTTGGTTTTTTCTGTTGCATCTGCTCGGTGAAACCACCGCCCTGAATCATAAAGCCAGGAATGACGCGGTGAAAGGTGGTGTTGTTATAAAAACCGCTGTTCACATAATCGACAAAATTTTGCACTGATACTGGCGCTTTTTGTTTATCCAGCTCCAGTTCGATATTTCCAGCTGAGGTGGTCAACAATACATGCGGGTCCCCTTTCGCTGCCATTGCTGCGGAAGAAAAAGCAGAAAGAGCGAAAACAGCAGCCATCGCCGCCAGGGTCGATTTGAACATGAGATTTCCTTAACAAGCAGAGCAGAAAAAAAGCAAGTGAAGAGATTCTAAATAGCCTTCAAGAACAAGGCCATCCCTTTACCTAATTTTACGTATCTGAAATATATGTAACCTGATGATTACTTTTTATTCTGTGATCAGAATCACTGTGTCAAGTGCAATTTAGCAATCGATTGCAATAAAACATTTAAACAGATCACAAAATCACCTAAAATCGCCCGCTCGCGGCATATCCACTATGCCATTTTATCTTTAAACGCAGGCCAATCATGACTAACAGCAATCGCATCAAGCTCACATGGATTAGCTTTCTTTCCTACGCACTGACCGGTGCGTTGGTTATTGTCACCGGGATGGTGATGGGAAATATCGCCGATTATTTCAATCTGCCCGTTTCCAGTATGAGTAATACCTTCACCTTCCTCAATGCCGGCATTTTAATCTCAATCTTCCTCAACGCCTGGCTGATGGAAATCGTCCCGTTGAAAACGCAGTTACGTTTTGGCTTTCTCCTGATGGTACTGGCGGTTGCTGGTTTGATGTTCAGTCATAGCCTTGCGCTTTTCTCGGCGGCAATGTTCATTCTCGGGGTGGTCAGCGGCATCACTATGTCGATTGGTACGTTCCTGATAACGCAAATGTATGAAGGACGTCAGCGCGGTTCCCGCCTGCTGTTTACTGACTCCTTCTTCAGCATGGCCGGGATGATTTTTCCGATGATCGCCGCGTTTCTGCTGGCGCGCAGCATTGAGTGGTACTGGGTTTATGCCTGCATCGGGCTGGTCTACGTCGCTATTTTTATTCTGACCTTCGGCTGTGAGTTCCCGGCACTGGGCAAACATGCGCCAAAAACTGTCGCTCCAGTAGCGAAAGAAAAATGGGGGATCGGCGTGCTGTTTCTCTCTGTTGCAGCGCTGTGCTACATCCTCGGTCAGTTAGGTTTTATCTCCTGGGTACCGGAATATGCCAAAGGCCTCGGTATGAGCCTGAACGATGCAGGTACGCTGGTGAGTAACTTCTGGATGTCGTACATGGTCGGCATGTGGGCGTTCAGCTTTATCCTTCGCTTCTTTGATTTGCAACGCATTCTAACCGTACTGGCCGGCCTGGCCGCGATTCTGATGTATGTCTTTAACACCGGAACACCGGCGCATATGGCATGGTCAATTCTCGCTCTGGGCTTCTTCTCCAGCGCGATTTATACCACCATTATCACCCTGGGTTCACAGCAGACCAAAGTACCGTCGCCAAAACTGGTTAACTTCGTCCTGACCTGTGGGACCATCGGCACCATGTTGACCTTTGTGGTAACCGGACCGATTGTTGAACATAGCGGTCCGCAGGCGGCGCTACTGACGGCAAACGGTCTTTATGCTGTCGTCTTTGTGATGTGCTTCCTGTTAGGTTTTGTCAGCCGTCACCACCAGCATAATACCCTGACCTCTCTTTAATCACTCATGCCGGGCGGCGCTATCGTCGTCCGGCATTTTCTTCTCTTCTCCCGCAACGTGCCTTCATCTCTAAAAAACCTTTCATTTTGTCTGTTTTTTATACAAGCATGAAATGTCAGACAATTCCGTGACTTAAGAAAATTTAAACAAATCAGCAATATACCACTTAAGGAGTATATAAAGGTGAATTTGATTTACATCAATAAGCGGGGTTGCTGAATCGTTAAGGTAGGCGGTAATAGAAAAGAAATCGAGGCAAAAATGAGCAAAGTCAGACTCGCAATTATCGGTAACGGTATGGTCGGCCATCGCTTTATCGAAGATCTTCTTGATAAATCTGATGCGGCCAACTTTGATATTACCGTTTTCTGTGAAGAACCGCGCATCGCTTATGACCGCGTACACCTCTCGTCTTACTTCTCTCACCACACCGCCGAAGAGCTGTCGCTGGTGCGCGAAGACTTCTACGAGAAACACGGTATTAAAGTTCTGGTCGGCGAACGCGCTATCACCATCAACCGTCAGGAGAAGGTGATCCACTCCAGCGCCGGACGTACTGTTTTTTATGACAAGCTGATCATGGCGACCGGTTCCTACCCGTGGATCCCACCGATCAAAGGTTCTGATACTCAGGACTGCTTTGTTTATCGCACCATTGAAGACCTCAACGCTATCGAGTCCTGCGCCCGTCGCAGCAAGCGCGGTGCCGTTGTAGGCGGCGGCCTGTTAGGTCTGGAAGCCGCTGGCGCATTGAAAAATTTAGGCATTGAAACCCACGTTATTGAATTTGCCCCTATGCTGATGGCGGAACAGCTTGATCAGATGGGCGGCGAGCAGCTGCGTCGCAAAATCGAAAGCATGGGTGTACGTGTTCACACCAGCAAAAACACCCTTGAGATTGTGCAGGAAGGTGTCGAAGCGCGTAAAACCATGCGTTTTGCCGACGGTAGCGAGCTGGAAGTCGACTTTATCGTCTTCTCTACCGGTATCCGTCCGCGCGATAAACTGGCGACCCAGTGTGGTCTGGACGTAGCTCCGCGTGGGGGTATCGTCATTAATGATTCCTGCCAGACTTCCGATCCGAATATCTACGCCATTGGTGAATGCGCAAGCTGGAACAACCGTGTATTTGGTCTGGTAGCGCCGGGCTACAAAATGGCGCAGGTCGCCGTTGACCACATTCTCGGTAACGAAAACGCCTTTGAAGGTGCTGACCTTAGCGCCAAGCTGAAACTGCTGGGCGTAGACGTGGGCGGTATTGGCGATGCGCATGGTCGTACTCCTGGCGCACGTAGCTATGTTTACCTCGACGAAAGCAAAGAGATCTACAAACGCCTGATTGTCAGCGAAGACAACAAAACTCTGCTCGGTGCGGTACTGGTGGGCGATACCAGCGACTACGGTAACCTGCTGCAACTGGTGCTGAACGCAATCGAACTGCCGGAAAACCCGGACTCCCTGATCCTGCCAGCGCACTCTGGCAGCGGTAAGCCGTCTATCGGTGTAGATAAACTGCCTGACAGCGCGCAAATCTGCTCCTGCTTCGACGTCACCAAAGGCGACCTGATTGCTGCCATCAACAAAGGCTGCCACACCGTTGCGGCGCTGAAAGCCGAAACCAAGGCCGGTACTGGCTGCGGCGGCTGTATCCCACTGGTAACTCAGGTACTTAACGCGGAACTGGCGAAACAGGGTATCGAAGTTAACAATAACCTGTGCGAACACTTTGCGTACTCGCGTCAGGAACTGTTCCATTTGATCCGCGTTGAAGGCATCAAAACCTTCGAAGAACTGCTGGCGAAACACGGTAAAGGTTACGGTTGTGAAGTCTGTAAACCGACCGTCGGTTCCCTGCTGGCCTCTTGCTGGAATGAATACATTCTGAAACCGGAACATACTCCACTGCAGGATTCTAACGACAACTTCCTCGCTAACATCCAGAAAGACGGCACCTATTCGGTGATCCCGCGTTCTCCGGGTGGTGAAATCACCCCGGAAGGGCTGATGGCAGTAGGTCGTATCGCGCGTGAATTTAATCTCTACACCAAAATCACCGGCTCCCAGCGCCTGGCGATGTTTGGTGCACAGAAAGATGATCTGCCGGAGATCTGGCGTCAACTGATTGAAGCGGGCTTCGAAACCGGTCATGCCTATGCGAAAGCACTGCGTATGGCGAAAACCTGCGTGGGTAGCACCTGGTGCCGCTATGGCGTTGGCGACAGCGTGGGCCTCGGCGTAGAACTGGAAAACCGCTACAAAGGCATCCGTACGCCGCACAAAATGAAGTTCGGTGTCTCAGGCTGTACCCGTGAATGCTCAGAAGCTCAGGGTAAAGACGTCGGCATCATCGCCACCGAAAAAGGCTGGAACCTGTACGTTTGCGGTAACGGCGGCATGAAACCGCGTCATGCGGATCTGCTGGCGGCGGATATCGATCGCGAAACGCTGATCAAATATCTCGACCGCTTCATGATGTTCTACATCCGTACCGCTGACAAACTGACGCGTACCGCGCCGTGGTTAGAAAACCTTGAAGGCGGCATCGATTACCTGAAAGCCGTGATCATTGACGACAAACTGGGTCTGAATGCACATCTGGAAGAAGAGATGGCGCGCCTGCGTGAATCGGTAGTGTGCGAGTGGACTGAAACGGTCAATACGCCGTCTGCGCAGACTCGCTTCAAACACTTCATCAACAGCGACAAGCGTGACCCGAACGTGCAGATGGTGCCAGAGCGCGAACAGCACCGTCCGGCAACACCGTATGAACGTATCCCGGTAACTCTGGTGGAGGACAACGTATGAGCCAGTGGAAAGACATCTGCAAAATCGATGACATCCTGCCTGAAACCGGCGTCTGCGCGCTGTTAGGGGACGAGCAGGTGGCTATTTTCCGCCCATATCACAGCGACCAGGTGTTTGCGATCAGCAACATCGATCCGTTCTTCGAATCCAGCGTGCTGTCACGCGGACTGATTGCGGAGCATCAGGGCGAGCTGTGGGTTGCCAGTCCGCTGAAAAAACAGCGTTTTCGCTTAAGCGACGGCTTGTGCATGGAAGACGAACAGTTTTCCGTCAAGCATTACGAAGCGCGAGTGAAAGACGGCGTGGTACAGCTACGCGGTTAATTGTTTTAACGGGAGGCGCAATGCCTCCCCTTTTTGCAGGATCCTGCAAAGTAAAACCAACAATGCAGGATCTTATTTAGCTTTATTTTGTTTTATTTTTTGTTTTTTTATTACTTAAGGATAATCAAATGTTTACAGACACTATTAATAAGTGTGCGGCTAATGCTGCGCGCATTGCACGCCTGTCGGCAAATAACCCGCTCGGCTTTTGGGTCAGCTCCGCCATGGCGGGTGCGTATGTGGGTCTTGGGATCATCCTGATTTTCACGCTCGGTAATTTACTCGATCCGTCCGTGCGTCCGCTGGTGATGGGCGCAACCTTTGGTATCGCCTTAACGCTGGTGATTATCGCCGGATCTGAACTGTTCACCGGACACACTATGTTCCTCACCTTTGGGGTAAAAGCGGGCACCATCAGCCACGGGCAAATGTGGGCAATCCTGCCGCAAACCTGGCTGGGTAACCTGGTCGGTTCCGTCTTTGTTGCCATGCTTTATAGCTGGGGCGGCGGTAGCCTGCTGCCGGTAGATACCAGCATCGTTCACTCTGTCGCGCTGGCCAAAACCACCGCACCAGCAATGGTACTGTTCTTTAAAGGCGCATTGTGTAACTGGCTGGTTTGCCTGGCGATCTGGATGGCACTGCGTACTGAAGGCGCGGCTAAATTTATTGCTATCTGGTGGTGTCTGCTGGCGTTTATCGCATCCGGTTACGAGCACTCCATCGCTAACATGACGCTGTTCGCTCTCTCCTGGTTCGGTAACCACAGCGAAGCCTACACGCTGGCAGGTATTGGTCATAACCTGCTGTGGGTGACGCTGGGTAATACTTTATCGGGTGCCGTATTCATGGGATTGGGTTATTGGTATGCTACGCCGAAAGCGAATCGTCCGGTTGCGGACAAATTTAATCAAACTGAAACAGCTGCCGGTTAATTACTAAGGGGTTCTTACGTGGATCATTTGCCTATATTTTGCCAATTACGCGACCGCGACTGTCTGATTGTCGGCGGTGGTGATGTCGCGGAACGCAAAGCAAGGTTGCTGTTAGACGCAGGCGCTCGCTTAACGGTGAATGCATTAGCGTTTATTCCACAGTTTACCGCATGGGCAGATGCAGGCATGTTAACCCTCGTCGAGGGGCCATTTGATGAAAGCCTCCTCGACACCTGCTGGCTGGCAATTGCGGCAACCGATGATGACGCGCTTAACCAGCGCGTCAGCGAAGCTGCTGAATCTCGTCGCATCTTCTGTAACGTGGTCGATGCGCCAAAAGCCGCCAGCTTCATTATGCCGTCGATTATCGACCGCTCACCGCTGATGGTGGCGGTTTCCTCTGGTGGCACCTCTCCGGTTCTGGCGCGACTGTTGCGCGAAAAACTTGAATCACTGCTGCCGCTGCATCTGGGTCAGGTAGCAAAGTATGCCGGGCAGTTACGCGGTCGGGTTAAACAACAGTTCGCCACGATGGGTGAACGTCGTCGTTTCTGGGAAAAATTGTTCGTCAATGACCGCCTGGCGCAGTCGCTGGCGAACAACGATCAGAAAGCCATTACTGAAACGACCGAACAGTTAATCAACGAACCGCTCGATCATCGCGGTGAAGTGGTGCTGGTTGGCGCCGGTCCAGGCGATGCCGGGCTACTGACGCTGAAAGGTCTGCAACAAATTCAGCAGGCCGATGTGGTGGTCTACGACCGCCTGGTTTCTGACGATATTATGAATCTGGTACGACGCGATGCGGATCGTGTCTTCGTCGGTAAACGCGCAGGATATCACTGCGTACCGCAGGAAGAGATTAACCAGATCCTTCTTCGGGAGGCGCAAAAAGGCAAACGCGTGGTGCGTCTCAAAGGCGGCGATCCATTTATTTTCGGGCGTGGCGGTGAAGAGCTGGAAACACTGTGCAATGCAGGCATTCCGTTCTCGGTGGTTCCGGGTATTACCGCAGCTTCTGGTTGCTCTGCCTATTCAGGTATTCCCCTTACGCATCGCGATTATGCTCAGAGCGTACGCTTAATTACCGGACACTTAAAAACCGGTGGCGAGCTGGACTGGGAAAATCTGGCGGCAGAAAAACAGACGCTGGTATTCTATATGGGGCTGAATCAGGCCGCGACCATTCAGCAAAAACTGATTGAACACGGAATGCCTGGTGAAATGCCGGTGGCAATTGTCGAAAACGGTACGGCAGTCACGCAGCGTGTGATTGACGGTACGCTCACGCAGTTGGGCGAACTGGCGCAGCAAATGAACAGCCCATCATTAATTATTATTGGTCGGGTTGTGGGCCTGCGCAATAAATTAAATTGGTTCTCTAACCATTAATTTAAAAGAAATTAAGTAAGGCCGGATATTTCTGGCCTTATTTATTTACAAAAATACTTATATTAATTTTTATTTTCAGCAGACATAAAACAAACTTTTAACTAATTTATTTTAATAACGCCCCGCAGTTACAGCGACTTACAAATATAAGTATAATATTCATAGTCCTTTCGCTGACGCGTAATAGATATTCATGTATCGTCTTTAGCGAGCTGTTTGCTTATATTCACATAATCAATGAATATTACTCGATATATTTTACATAGGGAATGAAAATGAATACTTTTATTAAAGTAGCACTGGTTGGTGCGGTACTGGCAACATTAACCGCATGTACTGGTCGTATTGAAAACCGTGATAAGAACTGCTCTTACGACTACCTGCTGCACCCGGCAATTTCTATTTCTAAAATCATTGGCGGCTGCGGTCCTACTGCGCAATAAGTCTCAGACTGAAATTGGCTAATGCTGATTTAATTGCCTGACGCCCTCGGGATTACCCGAGGGCGTATTTGTTTCTGCGTTCCTTCCGAAAACATCGTTCACAAAATTAAATACTGGCAATACTCTCACGCAAAATCCGCAACACCGTCTCTTCACCACTACGATTCGGATTAATGCGAATCGCACAATGTTCTAATTGTGGATTCGCCTGGCGAAACGTTCCGGAAAGACGATAAAAGAGCGGCGGGATCTCATATTTCGACTCCGCTCCCACTGGGTAAGGCAAGGCACCGCGTTTCTGCGCTTCTTCCAGTACCCTGGAGGCAATCGGCTGATAAAACTCCACAATCAATACCTTCGACTGCGCATTAGCAATGACAGCGCTTTTAACTTCCGGCACCGCGCCACTGTTAAGTAAAGTCAGCAACCGTTCAGATACCCCCGCCTGCACCGCATGCATCACCGGCGCGAACACCAGACCACGCAATACTTCCAGCGCTTGTGCGCCCTGGATCTGACTACCGCCGGAGTAGAGCGTAGCGCGAATCCGACTTATAACATCGGTATCACCTACCACCGCGCCAACACCCTCTGGTCCAAACAGCTTGAAGCAGGAAAACGTCGAGACATTCGCGCCGCATTCACAGCCAATTCGCGCCACCTTCATCACCGCATAGTTGTCATCGGTTAACGCTGGAACACCTGCTGCGCGCAACGTTGCCAGTACATCAGCCAGCACATAGCTGTCCTGCGGCTGCTGTCGCGTATGCTGCACCAGCGCCGCATCCGGTAGTTGCTCCTCGACAATCTGCTTAAGTGCCGACAGGTCATTGAAATCAGCAGTGATAAGCGTCAGCCCCATCTGCTCAATAATGACCTGAGTCGTCGGGTAAATCGGCGCCTCATGCACCAGAAGACGCTGCCCCGGTTTGAGCAAAGCCGCCAGCGCCGCACGAATCGCTCCAGTACCCGCGCCCTGTACTAGCGCCGCCGCTGACGCATGAAACGCATCTGCCAGCACTTGCTCCACATGTTGGGTAATGCGCGGCTGGTTCAGCCCCGGCGTTAAGCCCAAATCACCGCTAGTAAGAAACTCGCTGCCGGGAAAATGACGGCAAATCGTGTCCACCAGTGCAAACTGCTTTTGCTGCGCTTCAATAAGCGTCAGACTTTGCAGAGGAAACGTCTTCATCGATGCATTCCTTAAGCCGGAACAAACAGACCAAGCCAGTAAAGAACATTCAGCAGAATGCCAGTGATCATTACGGCTACGACCGGTGCCGCCATTTTCTGTACCGGGCGGCCCAGTGATTCGTTGAGGAAGTAAATAGCAACCGCGATGGAAAATCCGGTATACCCCGCCATTTTGATCGCCGCAAAAATCGAACCGATCAGCAGCGCTACTTCCATCAGCATATTCATGGCGTTACGAATATTATCCGACGCATTACGCACCGACGGGTAGCGCCCCAACCATTTGCCGATCGAACGAAGCAACAGCACTTCCGCCGAAATAACCACTGCGCCTAATACCGCCGCAACCATCGGATTCGGCGAGAGATAGCCCACCGCATAAACAAAGGTAAAGCCCGCAACCGCATATACGCCGGTGGCTAACGCCGTGGTGGCAATCAACGGCACAAACCCTAGCCCGCGCATAAACTCCGCCAGCGCAGCCTGATTAATCAATGTCTGTGATTGTTCAGGCGTTACGCCTGCGGAGTACGCTTTCTCCAGGGTGAAGATCGACACTTCGCTACCGGCAAAAATCTTCATGCTGGCAACGGCAGCAATCAATGCCCCTACAATGGCGATATAGGGTAAGTTTTTGATAATCCGCGACGTGCGTTCTTCAAACACCGAAAGCCCGCTGGCATCGATATCATTTTCATCACGATGACGCAGGTCGTGAGTTATTGCGATCCCCAGCAGCATCACCATGCCAATAAAGATTTCGATGGATTCCGGGTTTAGATGCGGGAAATAGCGCACCACCACCACACGGGTCATCAGCACAACCACGGCGGCGATCAGACTTTGCTTCCAGCCAAACTGGTAGAAAATCGCCACCAGTGGGAACAGTGCAAAAGCAGAAACCACCGGCGAGCTTAATTCCCCCAGGCTGCCTAATACATCCACCGGCAGCGCGGTCAGCAACTGGTTTACCGGCAACAGGCAAGTAAGGATCAACACGCCCCAGATAGCGCCAAGACCGAACGCCATCAGGCTGTTTATCGCCAGTACGCCAAGAATATCGGTAGGAAGAAAGAGTAACCATGCGTTGAGCAGCCCGGTTTTCAGGGTAAAGGAGATCCCCACCGAGGCCACGAAACCAATGCTCAGACCAAAAGCGATACTCCCCGCCTCACGACGGTTCATATAGCCTTCAATCAGTTGCGGCAGGATCGGGCGGATGCCGTCATGAAAAACAGCCGCCGAGCGATGTGCCAGAAGCGATGTCATACCCGTCAGGCACGCCACCACGATAATCTGAATATACAGATCCATAGTCGTGCCTTTTATTTCAGATGGTTAATCAGCATCGGAATCGCGTGTTCGACGTGCTCAACGGAAAGGCCAAACGCCACTTTCCCTTCGGCGATCATTTTGGCGATATGCTCGTCTTTCGCTTTAATGCCCGGCTTAGCAATGGTGCAACTTTTGTTATAGCCAATCACCGCGATGGCAATCGACAATGCCGCGCCCGCACCGGTATTACACGCGCCGATGTAATAATCCAGTTGCCCGGATTTCACTTTCATCGCTGCTTCCATGTCGTTGTGAATGAAAACTTCAAAACAGCCAGGAGCCGTCGCTTCAATGGTTTTTTTAATCTGCTCACGCTGTAAGCCTGCAACGCCAATCTTTTTCATGAGTCTGTCCTTATTGGAAAAATTGAGAGGGATTTTCACGTAACATCACATCCACATCGGCCTGACTGAATCCTGACTGGCGCAATTGCGGAATAAAGGTGGTCAATAAAAAGTCATAGCCATAACCACCGTTGGCTTTTAAATGGGAGCGACGAGTAATATCCATCGACAGCATGACGCGGTTCAGCAACCCACGGTCACGTAACGCGTGGAGCATCGCAATGCGCTTTTCGTCCGGGTAGTAACTGTTCTTGCCGATGGTGTCGAACTGCACATACGCACCGAGATCGATCATCTTCAAAATGTTGTCGAGATTGTCTTTCAGATCGCAGTGGCCGACTGTGACGCGCGAAAGATCAACCCCGTGGGCTTGCAGCAACGCCAGTTGTTCCAGCCCCATCGTGCTAAAAGAGGTATGCGTGGAGATGGGGCGCCCGGTCTGGTTATGCGCCAGCGCGGCGGCAATAAACACCTTCTCTTCCAGCGGCGTAATCTTTCCTTCGCTGGAACCAATCTCTGCGATGATCCCTGCTTTCAGGTCGGTGCCATCGATACCCTGTTCAATTTCATCGACCATCTCTTGCGCCAGTTCCTGCACGCTGCGGGTCGCTACATGTTCGGGGAAAAAGGCATCCTGGTAATAACCGGTACAGGCCACCACGTTGATCCCGGTTTCGCGCATTACATCGAGCATAAATTGCGCATTGCGCCCCATGTAACGGTTAGTCATCTCAATCACATTTCGCACCCCCTGGGCCATCAGGTCGTTCATCTCCTGGCAAATGAACGCATACTGATCAAGGCGGCAATCCTGGTTGTTTTTAAAGCCGGAGAGATCAATATGCAGGTGCTCATGGGCGAGGGTGTAGCCCGTTGGATCAAAACTCATAGGGTGTCTCCTGCAAACCGGAGGGTGGAAAGAAAAGAGTGACCATTTTGTGGCGGTGGCGCGCGGAAGAATTCACACACGGTGGCGCCCACATCGGAGAGCGTGGTGCGAACACCGAGCTGCGTGGCAGCCAGTCCTTGCTGATAAACCAGCACCGGCACCACTTCGCGGGTATGGTGGCTGTGACCGATTGTCGGGTCGTTACCGTGATCAGCCATGACAATCAGGCAATCATCTGGCTGCATCGCCTCAACAAGGAGAGCAAGATTACGGTCAACGACCTGCAAACGTTCGGCATAACGTGCGACGTCTTCTGCGTGACCAGCGAGATCGGTTTCCTGAATATTGGTGCAAATAAACGCTGCCGGATGGGTGATAAATTCGTCAAGGGTGATATCCATAATCCGCTGGCTATCCACCAGATTTTGCCAGCTCACGCCATAAGGATTGTTGACGATGTCCGCCACTTTCCCCACCAGCACGGTGGGTACGCCCACTTGATGCAACTGTTGCGGAACCTGCACTTTTTCATCGACACCGTAGCCCATATGCACGACCTGGAAGCCGTTGTCATAAGCGCCAGAACGTGGTGCATTGATGCCAATAAAGCGCCCTTCTTTACTTTCAGCAGCATCGAGAATGCGCTGGCTGTCCGCTAACAGGCCACCAAATGTAATCACTCTGCCAACCTGAACTTGCTCACGCACTACTCGACCAATCTTGACGACTTCATCGAACGGCATCGCAGAAAGATTGGCGGTGACGTTATAGACCTGGCCTAAATCCGCTTCGAGGTTATCGCCAATCGCCACCGCCTGGTTTACCCACAGGAGCTGCAACTCATCGCCACGGCGTTCTACCTGCCAGCCCGCAGTCATTAACGCCCGTTCAACACGGTCAATGACGTCACTAAAAGGCATTCGTAATGGCGGCACGGGGCGCGTACCTAAAATTTCCTGATGCCCCATAAAAGTATCGCCACCTTCATGTTGCAACTCTGCCACGCCCCAGGTTGCGGAACCTGAAGGCTGCATGTTTCCTGGCGCATATCCCAGCGCGTTGATTAGCCCCATTTTCTCCAGCGTTGGCAGCTGTAAATGCGGCAACTGGCTCAGGATGTGACCACAGGTATTCGCTCCCGCATCCTGCGGACGAATCAAAGTGACATCTTTCATTGCACCTACGCCAAAGCTATCGATCACTAACACCACAAATCGCGCCATTACGCATCCAGAGGGTTACCGAGGCTGTCATAACGCCCCACAATTTCTGCCGCGCCGCGCTGAATACCAGACACCAACACCACATCGCTACGAGTGACAAAAATCTGCGTGCGAAAGCAGAGCACCACTGCACTACTTACCGGATGCTCGCCAGCCAGCGGCAGGGTGTAGTCGATACTGCTGTCATCCACGGCTTTGAGGTATGTTTCAGTAATCCTTTGATTTTCTGGCGTAAACACCAGCGCATGTTGCGCGTGACCACGACGGTAATAGCCGCCGCCGTAGCAGTAGCTGTCGCCACGGAAGTGATGGGAAATTTCGCTTAACCAAAGCATGGCGACGCGTTCAGGTTGGTCGCCCTGCTGATTTGCCGGAATAGTGCCCGTCAGTGCATGACCGGGTTCGGCATGAGTAACACCGTTTTCCGCCAGCAATGGCAGCGAAGTACAGCTGGTCGCTGAAGGCGCGTTCAGTTGCTCAAGCGCAATACCTGATTTCGCCAGTTGATCTCGTGCCTGTACCAGCGTGTGAAGATTCGGCGTGGGTAAAACTTTCCCGCTGGTTTCATCCCAAAGCAGGCAAGGGAAATGGGTAAGTCCCGC
The DNA here is from genome assembly GCF_011881725.1 of Escherichia coli. Lineage (GTDB taxonomy): Bacteria > Pseudomonadota > Gammaproteobacteria > Enterobacterales > Enterobacteriaceae > Escherichia > Escherichia coli_E. The sequence continues at coordinate 34,293 of NZ_JAATUR010000004.1, forward strand.
TAAATGTAGTCCCGGCAGTTTTTGGATTTCAGCAACCACCTCGTCTAGCGAATGCTGTGCAAAACCGCTCTCCTGACCCGGATAAAGAAAATCATCATCGCTATAAACTTTGAGCAACACCGACTGGACTCGTCCGGCTTTCACTGCCGCCGCCGAAACTTCCCGTGCTTTGTCGAGGGTAAACACGGTGATGACGTCGGTTCCCTGTTCAACGGCGTCAGAAACCTGATGACAAGGGATTTGTACCAGATGCCCCTGATGTGCTACCGGCAAACCGGCTCGGCGCATGACTCGCGCCTCTTTGTAATCCACCGCCACAATGCCGCTATAGCCCAGTGCCAGCAGTTTTTCCGCCAGCCACGGATTACGGCCAAACTGCTTGGTCATCAGATATAACTCAATACCGTAAAGCCGTGCCGTCTCGATAAGCCGTTTACCGTTTTCCAGTACCTGATCCACGTCGATAACCCAGCTGTCCGGGGCGATCTTGCCCTGTTGCCACAGGCTTAGTGCGGCGGAAATTAGCGCTGGATTCTGGCGTTTCAATGCTTCTACAAACATCTTATTGCCTCGTCTCTGTTCCTTGAATTAAATATTCATTTTTTTGAATATTTAAGTTATGTGACGCAGATTTGCTGTATGACTCAGACACCTTCGCTGGCGGCCATCCATAATCCATAAAGATTGGCCAGCAAATACCCTTCTTCACACGGGGTAATTTCCAGCGCAAATTCCTTCAATAGCACCTGATGTAATTGCACAATCGCAGGCCAGTGTGTGAATTGCGCCAGTTCCGCCAGTAATTCGTCATCCAGTGGTTCTATTTCTTCACCACGACGACTGCGCATCAGTGCGCTCGCCATGTGAGTCATCGCCATCGTCCCTTGCTCGCTGCGCACCGGCAAATGGCAGTCTGTTTCCAGTACGTTGACGACCTGCATCATGCCTTTACAGATGTCCTTATCAATGACTCCTGCCTCGCAAAGCAGGTTGAGCCTGTTTTCCATTTAAGACGCCTTTCGCTTAATAACTGGGTTCAAGTTCCCCACTGACTACTCGCTGTTGATGAGCAAGCAGGGCATGTTTATCAACAACCGCACGTAGCAGTTGTTGCATCGGGTAATCATCGGCACGCGTCAGGACCACGGCTTCAGTGGCCTGTAAAAATCGCGGATCGTCTGTAAGCGGCGTCGCTTCTAATCCCAGCATGGTCAGTTCGTTTTCCGCCACCACATTCCAGATAACCGCATCGACATCGCCTTTAACAATACGTTGTAACCCCTCGTGATAAGAGAGATCGACACGTTCCACATCGCTACTGCCAAAAAAGACATCGGTCATGATTTTCTGATCAGCCGAACGACTATCGAGACCTACTCGCTTAACATTTCCAGACTCGCCTTTGCGGCAAATCAACTGGTGCTCGCCAACGTAGGTATGCGGTCCCAGCTCCAGCGCGAGGCATAAGCCTTTTTTCGTGAGATAACTTTCTGCCGCCAGTCGGGACACTACCGCCATGTCATAGACGCCGTTAAGTAAACACTCCACACGAATATCTGCGCCGCGCATGTGCGCATAGTAAAAAGGAATGCCATCAAACTGAGCTTTCAGCCCACTCGCTAAACCTTCGTACAAGCGGGTATAGGGCAAGGGCATCGCGCACACCACGTTGTTAATATCCACATGACTCAACAGTGCTTTGTTATCCATCTCAACCAGATAGCTGCCATTGCGCCCACGGCGTTCAATCCTTATTGCACCGCTTGATTCCAGCGTTTTCAGCGCGGCCTGCGTCAGACCAACCGATGAACGACATTCAGTTGCCAGTTCATCTATGGTTTTCAGTCGATTACCGCACTTTTCACCCAACAGATAACGAGCCAGTGTCGTGATGACGACGCCTTCTTTTTTGATAAACGTTCGATGCATAGTAAATTTTCAATAAAGTGAATGTTTATATCTTCATAAAAATGAAGATAACTGGCAACGACGAGATGTGGAAACGGCGAGATGCTTCACATTTTTGCGGATGGTTGCGAAAAAGCGTAAAAAAACCGGGATTCCCCCGGTTTGATACTAATGGCAACGTAAAATTGCCTGATGCGCTACGCTTATCAGGCCTACATGGAATCTGCGGTATATTGAATTTACGCGATTCTGCAGGCCGGATAAGGCGTCCACGCCGCATCCGGCATGAACAAAGCGCACTTTACCAACAATGATGAATTACGGTTTCGCCACAAATCCAATCGCTTCGTATACCGCTTTCAGCGTGCGGGAAGCATGTACACTGGCTTTTTCCGCGCCGTCTTTCATCACCTGTTGCAGGAAGGCTTCATCGTTGCGGAAACGGTGATAACGTTCCTGCAATTCAGTCAGCATACCGGAAACGGCATCAGCCACTTCGCCTTTCAGGTGACCATACATCTTGCCTTCAAACTGTTTTTCCAGTTCCGGGATGCTCTGGCCAGTAACTGCAGAAAGGATATCCAGCAGGTTAGAAACGCCCGCTTTGTTCTGCACGTCGTAGCGAACTACCGGCGGCTCGTCGGAGTCAGTGACCGCACGTTTGATTTTCTTCACGACCGATTTCGGATCTTCCAGCAGGCCGATTACGTTATTGCGGTTATCGTCAGACTTGGACATCTTTTTGGTCGGCTCCAGCAGCGACATAACGCGTGCGCCAGATTTCGGAATAAACGGCTCTGGTACTTTAAAGATATCGCCGTACAGCGCGTTGAAACGCTGGGCGATATCGCGGCTCAATTCCAGGTGCTGCTTCTGGTCTTCACCCACCGGCACCAGGTTGGTTTGATACAGCAGGATATCTGCCGCCATCAGCACCGGATAGTCAAACAGACCAGCGTTGATGTTCTCGGCATAACGCGCAGATTTATCTTTAAACTGCGTCATGCGGCTCAGTTCGCCGAAGTAGGTATAGCAGTTCAGCGCCCAGCTTAACTGTGCATGTTCCGGCACGTGGGACTGAACAAAGATGGTGCTTTTCTCAGGATCGATACCACAAGCCAGATACAGGGCCAGCGTATCCAGCGTCGCTTTACGCAGCTTCTGTGCGTCCTGGCGCACGGTGATAGCGTGTTGGTCAACGATACAGTAAATGCAATGGTAGTCATCCTGCATGTTTACCCACTGACGCAGCGCACCCATGTAGTTGCCAATGGTCAATTCACCTGAGGGCTGTGCGCCACTAAAAACGATGGGCTTAGTCATTTTTCGATTCCTGATTTTCGCTATGCGGAAGCCCTAATGCGGGCAGAAGGTCATTTAGAGACTGATAAATTACATCAGGCTGGCTAAGATCGATAGCCTCGCCGTAGTTATATCCGTAGGTTAAGCCAACTGATGGGCAACCTGCCGCTTTTGCCGCCTGAATATCATTGCGAGAATCGCCGACAAACAGCATCTGTTGCGGGGCAATGCCCATCCGTTCAGCCACCAGTAATAGTGGGTCTGGATGTGGTTTTTTGTTTTGCACATCATCGCCGCCGATCACCACGCTAAAGTACTTTGCGATATCTAAGGCTTCCAGCAGCGGCGCGACAAACGGCGTCGGTTTGTTGGTGACCAGACCTAGCGGCAAACCGTTGGCCTGCAACGTCCCCAGAGTATCAGCAACGTGCGGGAACAAAAACGTCCCTTCTTCAGCAACCTCACCGTAGTAACGATCGAACAGCTTACGCAAAATACGTACTTGTTCTTCTGCCGGAATGTCGTCATCAACGGGCGGTTTACCCATCGTTTTACGCAGGGTCGCACGCTCCTGACGCGCCCAGGTCAATGCGCGCTCCATCAGGACATCTGCGCCGTTACCAATCCAGGTAATAACGCGCTCTTCGCCTGCAACGGGCAACTCCAGCGCGTACAGCGCCATATCTACTGCGGCAGCAAGACCAGGAGCACTGTCAACCAGCGTGCCATCGAGATCGAAGGCAACACCGCGAATATCTTCAAACTTATTCATGACTTACCTTTGCCAGTTCACTGCGCATTTCATCAATCACTTTTTTGTAGTCTGGCTGGTCGAAGATTGCCGAACCGGCGACGAACATATCAGCACCCGCCGCAGCGATTTCGCCAATGTTGTTCACCTTCACGCCGCCGTCCACTTCCAGACGAATATCAAAGCCAGACTCGTCGATACGACGGCGCACTTCGCGCAGTTTATCTAACGTTTGCGGAATGAAAGACTGACCGCCGAACCCCGGGTTGACGGACATCAGCAGGATCACATCTAGCTTATCCATTACGTAATCCAGATAGCTCAGCGGTGTCGCCGGGTTAAACACCAGACCCGCTTTACAGCCATTTTCTTTAATCAGTTGTAGCGTGCGGTCAACATGCTCGGAAGCTTCTGGATGAAAGGTAATGATGCTGGCACCGGCGGCAGCGAAATCCGGCACAATGCGATCGACGGGTTTTACCATCAGATGTACGTCGATAGGAGCGGTAATGCCGTAGTTACGCAAGGATTTCAGCACCATTGGCCCAATTGTCAGATTGGGAACATAGTGGTTATCCATGACGTCAAAATGCACGACATCAGCGCCAGCTGCCAGGGCCTTTGCGGTATCTTCACCCAGGCGGGCAAAATCAGCCGACAGAATTGAGGGGGCAATCAAATACTGTTTCATCCGCTTCTCCTTGAGAATTATTTTTTCGCGGGTGAAACGACTCCTGGTTTGTACAAAGCCAGCAGTTCGTCCACCTTTTTACGTGTGCCGCCGTTGCTGCTTATACTGCGTCGAACTTTGACGACATGCAATTTTGCGCGCTGATACCACTCTCGCGTTAACATCGTATCGTGATTGGAGATCAGCACTGGAATATGGCGATCAACCAGACCTTCTGCGAGCTCCGCCAGATGGGCTTGTTGTTCAAGAGTAAAACTGTTTGTGTGATACGCCGTGAAGTTAGCGGTCGCAGAAAGCGGCGCATAAGGCGGATCGCAATAGACGACGGAAGCATCATCTGCGCGCGCCATGCTGTCGGCGTAAGACTCACAATAGAAAAAAGCATTCTGCGCTTTTTCAGCGAAGTGATACAACTCTGCTTCCGGGAAATAAGGTTTTTTATAACGACCAAACGGCACGTTAAACTCACCGCGCAGATTGTAACGGCACAAACCGTTGTAGCCGTAGCGGTTCAAATATAAAAACAGCACTGCCCGACGCAAGGGATCCTGGCTTTTGTTGAACTCTTCGCGGAACTGGTAGTAGACCTCGGCACAATTCGTTTCTGGAACAAATAGCTCGCGAGCAGCCTGCACGTACTCTTCGGTACGCGTCTTTACAATGTTGTAGAGACTGATCAGATCGCTGTTGATATCAGCAAGGATATAACGAGAAAAGTCGGTGTTAAGAAACACCGACCCGGCACCAACAAAAGGCTCAACCAGACATTCGCCCTTAGGCAAATGCCGTTTAATATCATCAAGCAGGGGATATTTGCCCCCTGCCCACTTCAAAAAAGCGCGATTTTTCTTCATGCTGACTAACTAATTACACCTTCTCCGGCTGTGGAGAAAGCTCCGACAGCATCCAGCGCTTCAGGCAATTCCCGCAACGGTTAACCATTGCGGGAAATAGCCTTGATTACTTCAGATCGGCCTGTACCTGACGCAGCGGTTTCGCCCAGGGGTTTTTGGCCTGAACATCAGCTGGCAATGTAGATACCGCTTTTTTCGCTTCTTCTTTCGAAGCGTACACGCCAGAAACCAAAACATACCACGGCTGACCATTACGCGTCGTCTCATAGACAACGTAGTTTTTCAGGTTCTCTTTCTTCGCCCAACCGTTCAGGTTGTCGTAGTTGGAGGAACTGCTCAACTGCAGAGTGTAATGGCTTGACGGTGCCGATTTCAACGAACCAACATTACCTGCGGTCTTCGCCCCAGCAGCTGGTGTTGTCGTGGTTTGAGCCGGAGATGCCGTCTGTGCCGGCTCCGTGCTGGCAGTCGCTTTCGGCGCTGGCGTAGAAGTCGCAGCCGGTGCCTTCGAGCTCGTCACTGGCGCTGCTGGTTCGGTACGCTTCGGCTGCTGTGCTACCGGCTTCGGTTCCGTTTTCACAGTTGCTTGCGGTTTTTTCGGTTCAATCACCGCCTGCTGACGTGCCGGACGCGTCGTGGTCGGACGTTCAGCGGTTTGCGTTTTCGCAGTGTCACGCGATGCATTGCCATTGCGAACTGGTGCTACCGTCGCGGGTTCGGTCGGCAGCGTGGAGTTGACCGCCACATTATTCAATTGTTGCTGGTTTTGCGGTTGAGTCAGCGCATTGTTCAGGTCACCCTGCACTTCAACACGTTGTTGCCCATCCGTTGCCGCCGGGGTTTGCCCCTGGGTCGGCGTAGAAGAGATCGGCGGCAGAGAAACATCCTGCTGGGTATTTTCCGCAGACGTGGTTCCCGGCGCTGGCTGCACGCCATTCGCCTGATCGGTCGCATTGCCAGCAAGATCAATACTCTTCTCACCAGACGCGGTTTGAGCGCTGGAAGAGGTCGAGGGGGCTTTTAGCGCAGAACCGATACCGATGATCAACAGCAACAGAACCAAAATGCCGACACCCATCATCATATACTGACGAGAAGCCGGTTTGCTGGCTGCTTTTTTGCGCTTACGCGGACGACGCTCTATACGCTCTTCATCCACGGTTTCATCTTCGGATTCGTCAAATTCTTCTTCGATTTCCGGTTCCTCATTGCGCTCTTTTTGCGCACGAGTCGGACGGCGATCATCCGCATCATCAAGTTCAATATCATCAAAATTGATCTGCGGTTCGCCACGTTCAGTACGTTCAGAACGCTCAGAAGATTGACGAGAACGACCAGTACGACGATCGCTGGGATCGGGTTTCAGCTCGTCTTCTGGTTTGAATTCATCCATTTAACACCCCACTAAAAGGTTAATGCTTACCACGTTGCAATTAACCTGAAGCTAATAGACCGCTTGATAAGCGGCCTGACCTTTCTTGTTGTTACGCTGATTGACAATCGGCAATGGCGTTAAGAACAAGTTCGTGCGAAACGCCGCCGCGAACTTCACTCTTACCGATTGCCAACGGAAGAATTAAGCGCATCTCTCCCGCAAGGACTTTCTTGTCACGCAGCATATGCGGTAAATACGCCTGCGCAGACATTTCGCGCGGCCCATTGACCGGTAACCCAGCCCGCGTGAGCAGGGTAATAATACGCTGCGTTTCGGCAGAACTGAACTGCCCGAGACGTTCTGATGTCCGCGCCGCCATCACCATACCCGCTGCGACCGCTTCGCCGTGCAACCAATTGCCATACCCCATTTCAGCTTCAATGGCATGACCAAAGGTGTGTCCCAGATTCAGTAAAGCACGTAACCCGCTTTCGCGCTCGTCGGCGGCGACAACTTCTGCCTTCAGCTCACAACAACGGCGAATACAGTACGCCATTGCCGGACCGTCCAGACGCAATAACGCATCCAGATTCTCTTCCAGCCAGTTGAAAAACGCACCGTCAAGAATAATGCCGTATTTGATGACTTCCGCCAGCCCCGACGCTAACTCACGCGGGGGAAGCGTTTTCAGACAGTCGAGATCCACCACCACTGAAGCAGGCTGGTAGAACGCGCCAATCATGTTTTTACCGAGGGGATGGTTGACCGCGGTTTTGCCGCCAACGGAGGAATCGACCTGCGACAGTAACGTCGTCGGGACTTGAATGAAGCGAACGCCGCGCTGATAGCTCGCCGCCGCGAAGCCGGTAAGATCGCCCACTACGCCGCCGCCAAGCGCCACCAGCGTAGTATCGCGACCATGCGGCTTTTGCAGTAACGCCGTAAAAACGGTATCGAGTACCGCCAGACTTTTATACTGCTCGCCGTCAGGGAGGATAACGCTATCAACGTTAATACCCGCCTGTTCAAGTACACCGCGGACCTTATCGAGATACAGAGGAGCCAGGGTTTCGTTGGTGACCAACATCACCTGCTCGCCCGATTTCAGCGGTAAGAATGAAGTTGGTTCATTAAACAAACCAGATGCGATGGTAATTGGGTAACTACGTTCCCCGAGAGTAACGACTATCCTCTCCATAACGCGACATCCACCTTAATTACTGTACCCGCAGGCGAGTGTATTTAAAGCCAGAATTAGTTGCTTTCCAGCATGTTAATAATCTGGTTTGCAACCACTTTAGCGCTTTGATCATCAGTACGAATGGTCACGTCGGCAATCTCTTCATACAGCGGATTGCGTTCATTGGCCAACGCTTCCAGAACTTCACGCGGCGGTGTTTCAACATGCAGCAACGGGCGTTTTTTATCACGCTGCGTGCGTGCAAGTTGCTTTTCGATGGTCGTTTCAAGATAAACGACAACGCCACGTGCGGAAAGACGGTTACGCGTTTCGCGGGATTTCACAGAGCCGCCGCCAGTAGCCAGCACAATACCCTGCTTCTCGGTCAACTCATTGATGACCTTTTCTTCGCGATCGCGGAAGCCTTCTTCGCCTTCTAAATCGAAAACCCAGCCCACATCAGCTCCGGTTCGTTTCTCAATCTCTTGATCGGAATCGTAAAATTCCATATTGAGTTGTTGAGCTAACTGGCGCCCAATAGTGCTTTTTCCGGCACCCATAGGCCCAACCAGAAAGATATTGCGTTTCTCTGCCATTTTTTCGGTACTACTAAGACTATTCGTTAATGATAAACCCGCTTCGCTCAGAGAGCGCCGCAGGACATGAACTGAAACCTCATAAGATATTGCGAGAGTCAGACTGAAAATTATCTCAATACTCCAGCGGGTTTGGCAACTGAATAAATCGCCCATCCCTCTGCATATCTGGTCGCTGCAAGCGCGCTGCCTTGCTACCACCGCTCTGGCGATAAATCACCGGGTAAGATTAGCGTAAAAAAGACAGCAAAATGCCGCCTGAATGATAAATCATCATCATGGAACGCAGGCAGCGAAGAGCACCAACTCTCAAATCGGTACTCCTTGTATGCTAAATACCTGCGCGCGTCAAATAGATGAAACATGTTCAGCGTAAAAACCTCGCCGTTTTTGCGACAGTTTACTCACTGGAAACCAGTCGTGGCGTGATAAATACCACTAACTCTCGTCGTTCATCTTCTTTTCCGTCATGACGAAATAATTGTCCGAGCCAGGGAATGTCACCCAGCAGTGGTACGCTATCCTGACCTGATTTATTTTTTCGGGTAAAGATGCCGCCAAGCGCCAGCGTTTCCCCGCTTTTGACCTCGACCTGTGTTTCGATCTCCTGCTTATCAATTGCCAGGACTTCGCCATCGGCCTGTTGTAGTACTTGTCCCGGTACATTCTGGCTAATGTGTAATTTCAGACGGATGCGGCCTTTTTGTAACACGGTGGGCGTTACCTCCATTCCCAGTACTGCCTCTTTAAACTCCACCGACGTCGCTCCGCTTTCACCGCTGGAAACCTGATACGGTATTTCGCTCCCTTGTTTGATGCTGGCAGGCTGGAGATGTGAAGCCAGCAGACGCGGGCTGGCGATGATATCCAACTGCTGTTTCTGTTCGAGTGCGGAAAGCTCCAGATCCAGTAATCGCCCGTTGATGCGTCCGATGTTAAAACCGATATGCGTCGTCGCCGTTGCCACAGAGAGATCGCTGCCGAGCGTGGTGACTTGCCCAACGCCGCCAGCTTGTTGCGCGTCAGCCAGCGTCCATTTCACGCCTAACTCACGCAAACTTTTTTCATTAATGGTGACAATATGTGCAGATAGTTCAACCTGGCCTACCGGCAAATCCATCTGCGCTACCCACTGTTCCAGTGCGCTTAACGCTGTTTTGTTATCACGCAGCAAAAGCCGATTGGTGCGTTTATCAACGGTCATACTCCCTTTGGCGCTTAGTAGCTTCTCCCCTGCTTTCGCCAGCTCTCCAGCGTCGGCGTATTGCAGGGTTATACTGCGATTTTCCAGCGGAAGAGTAGCCTGCGCCCGCGCCTTTTCAGCCTCCTGGCGGGCGATATTTTCATTTTGCCAGGCAACGGAATGAACGGAAAGAATATTGCCTTCCTGACGCATTATCAGCCCAGCGCTTTTCACTACGGTTTGTAGCGCCTGCTTCCAGGGAACGTCAGTTAAATGTAATGACACCGTGCCGCTGACGTCTGGCGACACGACCAGGTTCAACTTCTCCTGTTCAGCCAGCGCCTGCAACACCTGAGCCACCGGAACATCATCCACCATCAACGTGACTTTTTGCGGCTTTGCCGCCTGCACGATGGGTATCATCACCAACAGTAGTGCGGCTATCCATTGCTTCATTTTTATCTCCTTGCCGTTGCCACAACCACTGTGGCGGTTCGCAGTTTTTCCCGGTTCCCAGCGTTAATGTTTCTGGCGTCAGTTGTAAAATTGTCCAGCCATTCTCCAGCACATCATTTTGCTGCACCCGTCGCCATTTTTTCTGCCCATCTTTTACAACGCCAATAACGCGCTCGCCTCGCCCTACCATCCCCTGATAGCGCCACTGGGTAAGTTCGCTGATCCGGCATAGATCTTCCGGCGGTTTAAAGGGGTCTCGCATGCCGGTTAAAAGGCACAATGCAACACCTGCCAGCAACCAGCGTTTAACCATCATTCGCCCCCTCCAGTTGTAGCGTGAACAAGAGTTCATCACCTTGCACACTTAACGAAAAACGACTTACGCTGACATTGCGCTCTGCCAGTCGGGTAAATGCCGACGGCACCGCTTCCCAGAGCGTTTTCAACGCCAACTCGCCGCCCTGAGCGGACGGATGCCAGTAAACCAGTTGTGCGCCAGGCAACTGAAAGTCCAGCGGCGAAAAGGGCAACGTCTGTTCTTCGCGGATGGGGGGCGCGTCTACCAGACGATACAGAGCGGCCCACTGCTGATGATTATTTGCCCGCAGTCGAATTAATGCGTCGCTCTCTTCCTGATGAGGCAATGAAAGAATGATGATTGTGAATAACATCAGCAACCAGACTGCCCAGCCAAACTGGCGGATACGTGGTGATGTGGCAAACCACCAATCAAAGAGCGAGTTCATCGCTAACCGTCCTTGTTAACTGATACTCAAATTGCCAGCGACCTTGTGCATCTTGCTGCGTGGCCCCCCGCTGGTTGAGCTGAAAAGAGACATTCTCACGAAGTAACTTCTCCAACACATTTAGTGCTGTGATGTTCGATGTAAGTCCTTTGACTTCCAGCGTTCCCTGTTGCCAGTTCAGCGAGGTCAGCCAGGCTTTTTCTGGTAAAAGCGTCGCCAGTGTCTCCAGCGCTGGTTGCCAGTCGCGGGTGAATTGTCGCTGACGCTGACGTTGCAAACGCTGTTCGCGTAGCTGTTGACGTTCCAGCAAACGTGGCCTGGTGACCTGTAAGCTACGGGCGCGTTGTTGTTCAGCCTCGAGTAAAATGGCGTCTACGTTTGCTTCGACGTTATATGCCAGACGCTGCATTAGCGTTATCGCAACAGTCAGCAGTAGAGGGGCAACAAACATCAGCAACCAGAAACGAAGAAAGGCCGCACGGCGTTGCTGTCTCCAGGGCAAAAAATTTATTGGTGGGTTCATTAGCGACGCTCCCCAAGCGCCAGCCCCAGTGCAATAGCAAAGTCTCCACCTGGTGGCGGTAGCGGCGGCTGACGAACAGAAACCGCCTCCCAGGGGTCAAATCCTTCTTCGCCACATATCGCCATACTTTCGGGGTCAACGGATAACATCGCTGCAAGGTCATTCGCACTTGTCATCCCTACCACCAGCTTGCGCCCCCAGCTATAACGCGTCGCCCACAGCCACTGTTCGTTATCACGCCAGGCCAGACATTGCTTGTGAGGAGGTAAAAAAGGCAGAAACCGCTGTAAAGCGCAGGCATCCGGGGTAATCGCGCTAACGTGAACACGCAATCTTTCCGCCAGGGTAAGCAGCGTTGCCAATTCTTTGCTTTGCGCGGCGGTCACGTTATAGGCGGGGCTGAGTGAATCTTCACTATAATCGAAGCGCAGGGAGTCCGGTTCCATATCCAGCTCGCGTGCCATTGTGCCCGCCAGCCATGCCGTTTGCTCCCGCTCACCGAGAGACATCGCCGGGCGTGGAAACGACCTCTGTAACGTGCGACTGGCGGGAAATGCTAACATGATGTGATGGCGCCGCGGCAGTTCACAGCTCCACGGTGACAGAGTTTTAGTCAGGCGCTCCGCGTCAACAATTCGTCCATCTTTGATAATGTCGTTCGCCAGTGGCAACCGCCACCAGCGTTGTAAAAGGCATTCTTTCGCGCCCCGCACGATAGCCACCGCCACCGCTTCTTGTTGCTGTAAATGCAAACCAATTTGCCAGATCTTAAATGCCATTGTGATGATCTCCTTATCACCCGTCACTCTGACGGGTATATCAATGCGTCTGGCTTGCCTTTATACTACCGCGCGTTTGTTTATAAACTGCCCAAATGAAACTAAATGGGAAATTTCCAGTGAAGTTCGTAAAGTATTTTTTGATCCTTGCAGTCTGTTGCATTCTGCTGGGAGCAGGCTCGATTTATGGCCTATACCGCTACATCGAGCCACAACTGCCGGATGTGGCGACATTAAAAGATGTTCGCCTGCAAATTCCGATGCAGATTTACAGCGCCGATGGCGAGCTGATTGCGCAATATGGCGAAAAGCGTCGTATTCCGGTGACGTTGGATCAAATCCCGCCGGAAATGGTGAAAGCCTTTATCGCGACGGAAGACAGTCGCTTCTATGAGCATCACGGTGTTGACCCTGTAGGGATCTTCCGTGCGGCCAGCGTGGCGCTGTTCTCTGGTCACGCGTCACAAGGGGCGAGTACCATTACCCAGCAGCTGGCGAGAAACTTCTTCCTCAGTCCAGAGCGCACGCTGATGCGTAAGATTAAGGAAGTCTTCCTCGCGATTCGTATTGAACAGTTGCTGACAAAAGACGAGATCCTCGAGCTTTATCTGAACAAGATTTACCTCGGTTACCGCGCCTATGGTGTCGGCGCCGCAGCACAAGTCTATTTCGGTAAAACGGTCGACCAACTGACACTGAACGAAATGGCGGTGATAGCTGGGCTGCCGAAAGCGCCTTCTACCTTCAACCCGCTCTACTCGATGGATCGTGCCCTCTCACGACGTAACGTTGTGCTGTCGCGGATGCTGGACGAAGGCTATATCACCCAACAGCAGTACGATCAGACACGCACTGAGGCGATTAACGCCAATTATCACGCACCGGAAATTGCGTTTTCGGCACCGTATCTCACCGAAATGGTGCGTCAGGAGATGTATAACCGTTACGGCGAAAGCGCTTATGAAGACGGTTATCGCATTTACACCACCATTACCCGCAAAGTACAGCAGGCCGCGCAGCAAGCGGTGCGTAACAACGTGCTGGACTACGACATGCGTCACGGTTATCGCGGCCCGGCTAATGTGCTGTGGAAAGTGGGTGAGACAGCGTGGGACACCAAAAAGATAACTAATACGCTGAAAGCGTTGCCGACCTATGGTCCGCTGCTGCCTGCTGCAGTTACCAGCGCCAATCCGCAGGAAGCGACAGCGATGCTGGCTGACGGAACGTCTGTGACGTTGCGTATGGAAGGCGTTCGCTGGGCGCGTCCTTACCGTTCAGACACTCAGCAGGGACCAACGCCGCGTAAAGTGACCGATGTTCTGCAAACGGGTCAGCAAATCTGGGTTCGTCAGGTTGGCGATGCATGGTGGCTGGCGCAAGTCCCGGAAGTGAACTCGGCACTGGTGTCGATCAATCCGCAAAACGGTGCCGTTATGGCGCTGGTCGGTGGTTTTGATTTTAATCAGAGCAAGTTTAACCGCGCAACGCAGGCACTGCGTCAGGTGGGTTCGAATATCAAACCGTTCCTCTACACTGCGGCGATGGATAAAGGTCTGACGCTGGCAAGTATGCTGAACGATGTGCCGATTTCCCGCTGGGACGCTGGTGCTGGTTCTGACTGGCAGCCGAAAAACTCACCACCGCAATATGCCGGTCCAATCCGTTTACGCCAGGGGCTGGGTCAGTCGAAAAACGTGGTGATGGTACGCGCAATGCGGGCGATGGGCGTCGACTACGCTGCAGAATATCTGCAACGCTTCGGTTTTCCGGCACAAAACATTGTCCACACCGAATCGCTGGCGCTGGGTTCCGCGTCCTTCACGCCGTTGCAGGTGGCGCGCGGCTACGCGGTAATGGCGAACGGCGGCTTCCTGGTGGATCCGTGGTTTATCAGCAAAATTGAAAACGACCAGGGTGGCGTGATTTTCGAAGAGAAACCGAAAGTAGCCTGCCCGGAATGCGATATCCCGGTGATCTACGGCGATACGCAAAAATCGAACGTGCTAGAAAATAACGACGTTGAAGACGTGGCTATCTCCAGCGAGCAGCAGAACGTTTCTGTGCCGATGCCGCAACTGGAGCAAGCTAATCAGGCATTAGTCGCGAAGACTGGCGCGCCAGAATACGCACCGCACGTCATCAGCACTCCGCTGGCATTCCTGATTAAGAGCGCACTGAACACCAATATTTTTGGTGAGCCAGGTTGGCAGGGTACCGGCTGGCGTGCAGGCCGCGATCTGCAGCGTCACGATATCGGCGGGAAAACCGGTACCACTAACAGTTCGAAAGATGCGTGGTTCTCGGGTTACGGTCCAGGCGTAGTAACCTCAGTATGGATTGGCTTTGACGATCACCGTCGTAATCTCGGTCATACTACGGCTTCCGGGGCGATTAAAGATCAGATCTCGGGTTATGAAGGTGGTGCTAAAAGCGCGCAGCCTGCATGGGACGCTTATATGAAAGCCGTTCTGGATGGTGTGCCGGAACAACCGCTGACGCCGCCGCCGGGTATTGTTACGGTGAATATCGATCGCAGCACTGGGCAACTGGCCAGCGGCGGCAACAGCCGCGAAGAGTACTTTATTGAAGGTACACAGCCTACACAGCAGGCGGTGCGCGAGGTTGGAACAACCATTATCGATAATGGCGAGGCACAGGAATTGTTCTGATTTAAAAGGCGCTTCGGCGCCTTTTTCAGTACGCTGACAAAGTGCACTTTGTTTATGCTGGATGTAGCGTAAACAATATTGAAGGAACCGCGTAGGCCTGATAAGCGTAGCGCATCAGGCAAGTTTCACGTATTTACAACCGCCCCTGTCCCTTCAACCATTCACGTACAAGGAACAGCGCGCTGACATTGCGCGCTTCATTGAAGTCAGGATCTTCGAGCAAATCCATCATATGCGCCAGCGGCCAGCGCACCTGTGGTAGCGGCTCTGGTTCGTCGCCTTCCAGCGATTCAGGGTACAGATCCTGTGCCACCACAATATTCATTTTGCTGGAGAAATAAGACGGCGCCATGCTGAGCTTCTTCAAAAAAGTCAGATCGTTCGCACCAAATCCCACTTCTTCTTTTAGCTCGCGGTTAGCGGCTTCGTAGACGCTTTCACCGGGATCAATCAGCCCTTTCGAAAACCCTAACTCGTAGGATTCGGTTCCCACTGCGTACTCACGAATAAGGATCAGATGGTCGTCCACAATAGGCACAATCATCACCGCTTCCCGGTTGGTTGGACGCATTCGTTCATAAACACGCCGCACACCATTGCTGAACTCCAGATCCACGCTTTCGACGGTAAACAGTCGTGAACGGGCTACAGTTTCAACATTCAGAATGGTGGGCTTTTGTAATGATTTTCTCATTGTGGAATCTTTGCAGTGAAATCAGTATTTATTGTGCGATATCGGACACCGTTTCGGCAATGTGAATTGCATGTTATTTACATTTATGCAACTTAATAAATAATCGTTCTCAAATCAAATTAAAAGTCAATAGGTTGAAATAACTCCAGGAATTTGCTGATATTCCGCCCTCAGAGGGTTTGCTATGATCAGCGGTTACTGGGATGCGCTTAATGATGCTCAAGTTCAACTCCACGCTTGCCGATAGCCAACCGCAGAATCCTATATTGTGTCCAGGGTGCTAATAATCACGCCTGACAAATTAAGTAAGATGGGGAAAGCATGAGCACCATTGTGATTTTTTTAGCTGCTTTGCTGGCCTGCTCACTACTTGCGGGATGGCTGATAAAGGCACGCGCCAGGCGGCGACAACTGCCCTGGGCTAACGCCTTCACTGATGCGCAAACGCGCAAACTCACTCCAGAAGAACGCAGCGCTGTTGAAAATTATCTAGAGAGCCTGACGCAGATTTTGCAGGTTCCCGGCCCGACGGGTGCCAGCGCAGCGGCTGTCTCTCTGACGCTGAACGCCGAAAGCAATAATGTGATGATGCTGACGCACGCTATCACACGTTATGGCATCTCTACCGACGATCCTAATAAATGGCGTTACTACCTTGATTCGGTAGAAGTCCACCTGCCCCCTTTCTGGGAGCAGTACATCAACGATGAAAATACCGTTGAACTGATTCATACCGATTCGCTGCCGCTGGTTATTTCACTCAACGGTCATACGCTGCAAGAGTACATGCAGGAAACACGCGGTTATGCGTTGCAACCTGTTCCGTCAACGCAGGCATCCATTCGCGGGGAAGAGAGTGAGCAAATCGAGCTACTCAATATTCGCAAAGAAACGCACGAAGAGTAT
The DNA here is from genome assembly GCF_011881725.1 of Escherichia coli. Lineage (GTDB taxonomy): Bacteria > Pseudomonadota > Gammaproteobacteria > Enterobacterales > Enterobacteriaceae > Escherichia > Escherichia coli_E. The sequence goes on from NZ_JAATUR010000004.1 coordinate 50,909, forward strand.
GCGCTTAGTCGTCCGCGCGGGCTGCGCGAAGCGTTGCTGATTGTCGCCTCTTTCCTGATGTTCTTTTTCTGTCTGATTACGCCGGATGTATTTGTCCCGTGGCTGGCTGGCGGCGCGGTACTGCTGCTGGGCGCTGGTCTGTGGGGGCTATTCGCGCCCCCGGCAAAATCCTCCCTGCGGGAAATTCATTGTCTACGCGGTACACCGCGTCGCTGGGGATTGTTTGGCGAAAATAATCAGGAACAGATCAACAATATTTCGCTTGGCATTATCGACCTGGTCTATCCAGCACATTGGCAGCCATACATTGCTCAGGATCTCGGTCAACAAACCGATATTGATATCTACCTCGACCGCCACGTTGTGCGTCAGGGACGTTATCTTTCGCTGCATGATGAAGTGAAAAACTTCCCGCTACAGCACTGGCTGCGCAGTACGATTATCGCTGTGGGCTCACTGCTGGTGCTGTTTATGCTGTTATTCTGGATCCCGCTGGATATGCCGCTGAAATTCACTCTCTCGTGGATGAAAGGCGCGCAGACTATTGAAGCCACCAACGTGAAACAACTGGCTGACGCTGGCGTGCGGGTAGGCGATACATTACGTATTAGCGGTACGGGAATGTGTAATATTCGCACTTCCGGAACCTGGAGCGCGAAAACCAATTCACCATTTTTGCCGTTTGACTGCTCACAGATTATCTGGAATGACGCCCGTTCATTGCCATTACCAGAATCGGAACTGGTTAACAAAGCAACGGCATTGACTGAAGCAGTTAACCGCCAGTTGCACCCTAATCCGGAAGACGAATCTCGCGTCAGCGCCTCATTACGTTCAGCAATTCAAAAATCCGGCATGGTATTGCTTGATGATTTTGGCGACATCGTACTGAAGACAGCGGATCTTTGTTCTGCCAAAGATGACTGTGTGCGACTGAAAAATGCGCTAGTCAATCTCGGCAACAGTAAAGACTGGGACTCGCTGGTAAAACGCGCCAACGCCGGGAAACTTGATGGCGTGAATGTATTATTACGCCCGGTGAGCGCAGAATCGCTGGATAATCTGGTGGCAACCTCCACCGCACCGTTTATCACTCATGAAACGGCGCGAGCGGCACAGTCACTGAATAGTCCAGCGCCTGGCGGCTTCCTGATTGTCAGCGACGAAGGCAGCGATTTTGTCGATCAACCGTGGCCAGCAGCCTCGCTTTATGACTACCCGGCGCAAGAACAATGGAACGCTTTCCAGAAGCTGGCGCAAATGTTGATGCATACACCGTTTAACGCCGAGGGGATCGTCACCAATATCTTCACCGATGCCAACGGCACGCAGCATATCAGCTTGCACCCTATCCCAGACCGTTCAGGCCTGTGGCGCTACCTCGGCACCACATTACTGCTACTGACGATGTTCGGCTGTGCCATCTATAATGGCGTGCAGGCCTGGCGTCGCTACCAGCGTCATCGCACCCGCATGATGGAGATTCAGGAATATTACGAAAGCTGCCTGAATCCGACGCTACTCACGTCTTCAGAAAGCCTCATCGAATAACACGTTTGCGCGGCAGGTTATGCTACCCTGTCGCGCAAATTGCTTCACTCTGGAGATTTCCCTCATGCATATCAACATTGCCTGGCAGGACGTAGATACCGTTCTGCTGGATATGGACGGCACGTTGCTCGACCTCGCCTTCGATAACTATTTCTGGCAAAAGCTGGTGCCTGAAACCTGGGGCGCGAAAAACGGGGTTACGCCACAGGAAGCGATGGAATATATGCGCCAGCAATATCACGACGTGCAGCATACGCTAAACTGGTACTGTCTTGACTACTGGAGTGAGCAACTGGGTCTGGATATCTGTGCGATGACCACCGAGATGGGACCGCGTGCCGTACTGCGTGAGGATACCATTCCGTTTCTAGAGGCACTGAAAGCCAGCGGTAAGCAGCGAATTTTGCTCACCAACGCTCATCCGCACAACCTGGCAGTAAAACTTGAGCATACTGGTCTGGATGCACACCTTGATTTATTACTTTCCACCCACACATTTGGTTATCCGAAAGAGGATCAGCGGTTATGGCATGCGGTGGCCGAAGCTACGGGTCTGAAAGCTGAAAGAACGCTGTTTATTGATGATAGCGAAGCGATTCTCGATGCTGCCGCGCAATTTGGTATTCGTTACTGCCTCGGCGTTAAAAACCCCGACTCCGGGATTGCCGAAAAACAGTATCAGCGCCATCCGTCACTGAATGACTACCGCCGCCTGATCCCCTCGCTAATGTGAAGGAGACGCCATGAAAGAAAAACCTGCTGTTGAGGTTCGACTGGATAAATGGCTATGGGCCGCCCGTTTTTATAAAACCCGCGCGCTGGCCCGTGAAATGATCGAAGGCGGTAAGGTGCATTACAACGGGCAGCGCAGCAAGCCGAGCAAAATCGTCGAACTGAATGCCACGCTCACTCTGCGCCAGGGAAATGACGAACGAACGGTGATTGTAAAGGCGATTACTGAACAGCGTCGCCCCGCCAGCGAGGCAGTCTTGCTGTATGAAGAGACTGCGGAAAGTGTAGAGAAACGCGAAAAAATGGCGCTGGCACGTAAACTTAATGCCTTAACCATGCCGCATCCGGACAGACGCCCGGACAAAAAAGAGCGCCGCGACCTGTTACGATTTAAACATGGCGACAGTGAATAACTGTTACCTGCAAGAGAGATGATTATGCCGCAACATGACCAATTACATCGCTATCTGTTTGAAAACTTTGCCGTGCGTGGCGAACTGGTAACCGTTTCGGAAACCCTGCAACAGATCCTTGAGAATCACGATTATCCGCAGCCCGTTAAAAACGTGCTGGCAGAACTGCTGGTTGCGACCAGCCTGTTAACCGCTACGCTGAAATTTGATGGTGATATCACCGTACAGCTGCAAGGCGACGGTCCGATGAATCTGGCTGTTATTAACGGTAACAACAACCAGCAGATGCGCGGCGTGGCGCGCGTGCAGGGCGAAATTCCGGAAAATGCCGACCTGAAAACGCTGGTCGGCAATGGTTACGTGGTGATCACCATTACTCCGAGCGAAGGCGAACGCTATCAGGGCGTGGTTGGTCTGGAAGGTGATACCCTGGCAGCCTGCCTGGAAGATTACTTTATGCGTTCTGAACAGCTGCCAACGCGCCTGTTCATTCGCACCGGCGACGTAGACGGCAAACCGGCCGCAGGCGGTATGTTGTTGCAGGTAATGCCTGCGCAAAATGCCCAGCAGGATGATTTCAATCACCTGGCGACGCTAACCGAAACCATCAAAACCGAAGAACTGCTGACCTTACCGGCAAACGAAGTGTTGTGGCGTTTGTATCACGAAGAAGAGGTGACGGTTTACGATCCGCAGGATGTTGAGTTCAAATGCACCTGCTCGCGTGAACGTTGCGCCGACGCGCTGAAAACGCTGCCTGATGAAGAAGTGGATAGCATCCTGGCGGAAGAAGGCGAAATTGATATGCATTGTGATTACTGCGGTAACCACTATCTGTTCAATGCGATGGATATTGCCGAGATCCGCAACAATGCGTCTCCGGCAGACTCGCAGGTTCATTAATGAGTCGTTCCGGCAGAGATAACTCTGCCGGATTTCATGACGAAATTGCCTGATGCGCTGCGCTTATCAGGCCTACGGATTCAATGCAATTTATCGCAGGTAAGATAAAGCGCCGTATCTGCCCAAAAATCATATGTGCGTTGTCATTCATTCAGATTCAAACCTAGCGTTTCACCATCCACCGTAAGATCGCGCCACGTTTTAGGCTTCGTTCCCAGCTTTCCTTCCTTCGCGGCAGTGAGTAATTTCTCTTTCGTTATTACATGCGGGAGTGAACTCATCGTGATCTCTTTCCATTCTTTCCCTGCAGGAACAATACTATAGACAACGACTCTTTCATCATTAAAGGCAAACAGGATCCGCTCTGCCCTACCATCACTATTCAGATCTTGCTCGACCAGTACGCAGGCGTCTTTTTCAATACATATCATTGCGTTATAGCGATTTTTCATCACTACCGACCAGAATGGCGCATCTGGTTTGCCAGAACCTGGGGCAATTAACACATTTTCGGCTAATATTTTCTCCGATACCTGTTCCTGACGTTGTTGCTTCCCATCTAACATCATCAGAAGATCCCGTGCGCGTTTCGGGTCTTTCATATACTCAGCATCGCTTTTCAGCGACTCAAGCGCCGCACGTCCATAGCGGCCGCTATGTTCGAGCATGTAGATACTTACCTGGTCTGGCGTATTTTTGCCACTCTGATAACGCGCCATATGACTGTTCACGCTAATACGCATACTGTCCAGCACCGGCGAATTAAGAAGCACCAGTATTGTCAGTACCAACAACGAAACCGCGAGATTCACTTTACCCTGAAGAACAAGTGGGCTTTGCCCTTTACGCCAGGCAATACTGAAAAAATAGCCCAGCGACCAGACCAGTAATACCACCACCGCCAGTGCACCCTGCAAGCGTTCGGCAGTCCAGCCGTATTGAGCGACCCGCATCCATATAGCCCAGGCGGCGATCAGCACATAGAGCGGCGCCACCAGCAGAGACGTTTTTATCAGACAACGCAACGGGCCTGTCCAGGGAAGTGACGCTTTTTGCGGATCGCGAACAATGGCCATTAAGAGCAATTGCAAAAAGGCCAGCGTCAAAAGCAACCCGGCGGCGGAGATGTGGCGAGAAATCGCGCTCAGCCCCGTAAACGGCAGGGTGATAATAAACAGCAACGTCAGCAATGACACCAACGGCAGCAAACCCGTAGCGATTAACGTGAACAACTTTTGAATAGAGTCGATTAAACGTGACTGTGTCCGCGCAAGAGTGACTGCCAGCGCAGTAACCAGTCCCAGCGTAAGATAAATAAACCAGTCGGTTGCAAAAAAGAGCGTTTTGAAAAACGTGATGCCAACAAGTTTAAACAACTCACTCCACAGTAAAAGCACCAGCCAGGTCAGGCTATTGGTGATAAAAATCACCATTAATATTAGAGTGTTATGCCAAACCGATTGGTAAAAAAAGTGATAGTTCGTTCGCCCTTTTCTGTCGTGCAGATTCAATTGTATCCAGGGCAATAACAGCATCACCATTAACAGTAGATAGCAACCAAATTCCCAGAGTTCCTGGTCCGCCCTCCAGGGACTCATGCTATCAATTTTCCACTTCAGCCAGCCGCTCATCGCCAGGGTGGCAATGAATACCAGCGCCAGCCACCCCCAAAAACGCTTCTGTTTGAAGGATTCCACGGTAAATAACAAAACGGATGAAAGCGCAACAGTCGCAGGGATGCCGTAAACAATCCAGTTGTTATTGTCCGCAGCCAGCCAGGTTATCAGAAGATAGCAAACCAGCCCCTGGATTAATCCAGTGGCGACCATTCCCCAGCGTGTTGCAGGAGAAAGTTCAACGTTATCCATGTTTGTGATCCGGAATCAAAAGGAAGGTTAATTATTGCATTCTGGCTGTACTAGTATTTTTTTTCAGAAAAATTTACAAAAAATTTTGCGGTGGTGAATCGATACATTACTGATTGATTTTGCATTAATTTCAATCAGGATTGAGATTTCGCTCACATTATAATAGCCAATTAAACCAACATTTAACCTTTTAGGAACATTTTCCACACCTGGAATGTCATTTCTGCGATAATAGCAACCGTTTCGTGACAGGAATCACGGAGTTTTTTGTCAAATATGAATTTCTCCAGATACGTAAATCTATGAGCCTTGTCGCGGTTAACCCCCCCAAAAAGACTTTACTATTCAGGCAATACATATTGGCTAAGGAGCAGTGAAATGCGCGTTAACAATGGTTTGACCCCGCAAGAACTCGAGGCTTATGGTATCAGTGACGTACATGATATCGTTTACAACCCAAGCTACGACCTGCTGTATCAGGAAGAGCTCGATCCGAGCCTGACAGGCTATGAGCGCGGGGTGTTAACTAATCTGGGCGCCGTTGCCGTCGATACCGGGATCTTCACCGGTCGTTCACCAAAAGATAAGTATATCGTCCGTGACGATACCACTCGCGATACCTTCTGGTGGGCAGACAAAGGCAAAGGTAAGAACGACAACAAACCTCTCTCTCCGGAAACCTGGCAGCATCTGAAAGGCCTGGTGACCAAACAGCTTTCCGGCAAACGTCTGTTTGTCGTTGACGCTTTCTGCGGTGCTAACCCGGATACGCGTCTTTCCGTCCGTTTCATCACCGAAGTGGCCTGGCAGGCGCATTTTGTCAAAAACATGTTTATCCGCCCGAGCGATGAAGAGCTGGCTGGTTTTAAACCTGACTTTATCGTCATGAACGGCGCGAAGTGCACTAACCCGCAGTGGAAAGAACAGGGGCTCAACTCTGAAAACTTCGTGGCGTTTAACCTGACCGAGCGCATGCAGCTGATTGGCGGCACCTGGTACGGCGGCGAAATGAAGAAAGGGATGTTCTCGATGATGAACTACCTGCTGCCGCTGAAAGGCATTGCCTCCATGCACTGTTCCGCCAACGTTGGCGAGAAAGGTGATGTTGCGGTGTTCTTTGGTCTTTCTGGCACCGGTAAAACCACCCTTTCTACCGACCCGAAACGTCGTCTGATTGGCGATGACGAGCACGGCTGGGACGATGACGGCGTGTTTAACTTCGAAGGTGGTTGCTACGCGAAAACCATCAAGCTGTCGAAAGAAGCGGAACCCGAAATCTACAACGCTATCCGTCGTGATGCGCTGCTGGAAAACGTCACCGTACGTGAAGATGGCACTATCGATTTTGACGATGGTTCAAAAACCGAGAACACTCGCGTTTCTTATCCAATCTATCACATCGATAACATTGTTAAGCCGGTTTCCAAAGCAGGCCACGCGACGAAGGTTATCTTCCTGACTGCAGATGCTTTCGGCGTGCTGCCGCCAGTTTCTCGTCTGACTGCCGACCAAACCCAGTATCACTTCCTCTCTGGCTTCACCGCCAAACTGGCCGGTACTGAGCGCGGCATTACCGAGCCGACGCCAACCTTCTCTGCCTGCTTCGGCGCAGCATTCCTGTCACTGCACCCGACGCAGTACGCAGAAGTGCTGGTGAAACGTATGCAGGCAGCGGGTGCGCAGGCATATCTGGTTAACACCGGCTGGAACGGCACTGGCAAACGTATCTCCATTAAAGATACCCGCGCCATTATCGACGCCATCCTCAACGGTTCGCTGGATAACGCAGAAACCTTCACTCTGCCGATGTTTAACCTGGCGATCCCAACCGAACTGCCGGGCGTAGATTCGAAGATCCTCGATCCGCGTAACACCTACGCATCTCCGGAACAGTGGCAAGAAAAAGCTGAAACGCTGGCGAAACTGTTTATCGACAACTTCGATAAATACACCGACACCCCAGCGGGTGCCGCTCTGGTAGCTGCGGGTCCGAAGCTGTAATGGATTGAAGCTGGAGAATATCTGTCCAGTATCTTATAGAAAGCAAAACGGGAGGCACCTTCGCCTCCCGTTTTATTTACCCTTCTTTGGTCGTGCCCTGCGCCCGCGTTACCGGCACAGGCAGCCAGGCGCGAATGGAAAGCCCACCTCGCTCACTGGTACCCAGTTCCAGCATCCCGTTATGGTTATCCACGATACGCTGCACAATCGCCAGGCCTAATCCTGTGCCGCTAATGGTGCGCGCACTGTCGCCACGGACAAACGGCTGGAACAGGTGCTTACGCTGTTCTGGCGCAATACCCGGACCATCGTCTTCTACCTGGAACCAGGCACGATTCGGCTCCGTGCCGCTGCTGACTTTAATCCAGCCATTGCCGTAACGAGCAGCGTTCACCACCATATTCGCCACCGCGCGTTTGATCGACAGCGGGTGCATTTTCACTTCAATGCTTCCGGGGTAAAGCGCGGTTTCAATTTCCCGCTCATAGCCACTTTCAGCGGCAATCACCTCACCGAGCACCGCATTAAGATCCGCTAATTCCATCGGCATCTCCTGGCCGGTGCGCAGGTAGTCGATAAACTGCTCAATGATGGCGTTGCATTCTTCGATATCTTTATTGATCGATTCCGCCAGGTAGCCATCCTGCTCGCTCATCATCTCGGTCGCCAGGCGAATACGCGTCAGCGGCGTGCGCAGGTCATGACTTACCCCCGCCATCAGTAAAGTTCGGTCATCTGCCAGTTGCTTAACGCCTGCCGCCATATGGTTGAAGGCACGGGTAACCGAACGCACCTCCGAAGCGCCATATTCACGCAGCGGCGGCGGAATAATCCCCTTACCCACCTGCAAGGCCGCGTGTTCGAGATCAACAAGGGGTCGGTTCTGAATACGAATAAACAGCCATGCCCCGCCAATCGCCAATAGCATAATCGCCAACGTATAGCGGAACAGCGGAGAGAAATCGCCCTGATGAATTTCGGTTAGCGGCACGCGCACCCAGATATTGGGCGACAGCCAGGTTTTCAGCCAGACGACAGGCGAGCTTTTGTTGACCTCAACGCGTACTTCCGTCGGACCGCCCAGTTGCTGCGCCATCTGATGACTTAAGAATTCATAGTGTTGCGCCCAACGCAGCCCGGCCTCTTCAGCAGCTTCGTTGGAGTAGAGAGAGATCCCCAGCTCACGGTAGATCTCCCGACGGAAAGCGGGAGGCACAACCAACTGCGTACCGTCCTCCAGTTGCAGTTTGTCAGTCATCAACATACGCACTTCGTACGCGAGGACTTTATTAAACTGCTGGAGGCTCGGCAGAATCGCGAAGTTCAGCACCACCAGATAAGTCGTCACCAGGCTGACGAACAGCAAGGTGACGATGAGCAATAACGTGCGGGCAAATGAACTTCGTGGTGAGAAGCGCAATCGCCTCATGCTTTAGAACCGTCCGGTACGAAGACGTAGCCCAGACCCCAGACGGTCTGAATGTAACGCGGATGCGCCGGATCTTCTTCTACCATGCGGCGCAGACGCGAGATTTGCACGTCGATAGAACGTTCCATTGCGGAGTATTCACGACCACGAGCAAGGTTCATCAGCTTATCGCGGGAGAGCGGCTCACGCGGATGGCTAACCAGTGCCTTCAGTACCGCAAATTCACCGCTGGTGAGCGGCATCGGCTCATCTTCGCGGAACATTTCGCGCGTACCGAGGTTAAGTTTGAACTTACCGAAAGCAATTACCGCCTCTTCCTGTGACGGCGCACCCGGCAGCTCGTTCGCCTGACGACGCAATACCGCACGGATACGAGCCAGCAACTCACGCGGGTTAAACGGTTTTGGAATGTAGTCGTCAGCACCAATCTCCAGGCCAACGATACGGTCAACTTCTTCCCCTTTCGCCGTCACCATAATGATCGGCATCGGGTTACTCTGGCTACGAAGACGTCGGCAAATCGACAAGCCATCTTCGCCAGGTAACATCAAATCCAGTACCATAAGATGGAAAGATTCACGAGTCAGCAGGCGATCCATCTGTTCTGCATTGGCGACGCTTCGAACCTGGAAGCCTTGTTCGGTGAGATAACGTTCCAGCAGCGCACGCAAGCGCATGTCGTCATCGACCACCAGAATCTTGTAGTTCTCTTGCATTGTTTGTACTCCCAAAGGTTCGCAACAATTTGTAAGCGTGTATTCTTAAAAAAGCTCACGTTCGTCACCAGCTAAATCTGGTATGAAATTCAGCCTAAATTGTTACAAAGCATATTAAACAGCAGCTTAAGTATACAATTTATTCGGCGAAACATTATTGATTCTGTTGATATGATCACGTTATACCCAATGTGCGCATTATCAAACAGACAAAGGGAATCAACGAGATGAAAACGCCCCTGGTTACCCGGGAAGGGTATGAAAAACTCAAACAAGAGCTAAATTATCTCTGGCGCGAAGAGCGCCCGGAGGTCACAAAGAAGGTGACCTGGGCCGCAAGTCTGGGCGACCGCAGCGAAAATGCTGACTATCAGTATAATAAAAAGCGTCTGCGTGAAATCGACCGCCGTGTGCGCTATCTCACTAAATGCATGGAAAATCTCAAAATCGTCGATTACTCCCCGCAGCAAGAAGGCAAAGTGTTCTTTGGCGCGTGGGTGGAGATTGAAAACGACGATGGCGTTATCCATCGTTTCCGTATCGTCGGCTACGATGAAATTTTTGGCCGCAAAGATTACATCTCTATCGATTCCCCGATGGCCCGCGCACTTTTGAAAAAAGAGGTGGGCGATTTGGCGGTGGTCAATACCCCTGCCGGAGAAGCGAGCTGGTATGTTAATGCCATCGAATACGTGAAACCGTAAGGAAGAGTCTTAACCTCCTGCCAACGGCTGGCATTTTTGCCAGCCAGTCCGTATAACTATCCCCTGATTTTTGATCCGAAAAGATGAACTCAAACCATGATGAATGATTCGTTCTGCCGCATTATCGCGGGTGAAATTCAGGCACGCCCGGAACAGGTTGACGCTGCCGTTCGCCTGCTTGACGAAGGGAATACCGTGCCATTTATCGCACGTTATCGTAAGGAAATCACCGGTGGTCTGGATGACACGCAGCTGCGTAATCTGGAAACGCGTCTGAGCTATCTGCGTGAACTGGAAGAGAGACGTCAGGCGATCCTCAAATCCATTTCCGAACAAGGTAAACTGACCGACGAACTGGCGAATGCCATCAACGCCACCTTGAGCAAAACCGAACTCGAAGATCTCTACCTGCCCTACAAACCCAAACGCCGTACCCGCGGGCAAATCGCTATTGAAGCAGGCCTTGAGCCTCTGGCCGACCTGTTGTGGAGCGAGCCGTCACACACGCCAGAAGTCGCCGCTGCGCAATATGTTGATGCCGATAAAGGCGTGGCAGACACCAAAGCGGCACTGGACGGCGCGCGCTATATCCTGATGGAACGTTTTGCCGAAGATGCTGCCCTGTTGGCGAAAGTGCGTGATTATCTGTGGAAAAACGCGCATCTGGTATCTACCGTGGTGAGCGGTAAAGAAGAGGAAGGGGCAAAATTCCGCGACTATTTCGATCATCACGAACCGCTGTCAACGGTGCCTTCTCACCGTGCGCTGGCGATGTTCCGTGGCCGTAACGAGGGCGTACTCCAGCTTTCACTGAATGCCGATCCGCAGTTCGACGAACCGCCCAAAGAGAGCTATTGCGAGCAAATCATCATGGATCACCTCGGCCTGCGCCTGAACAATGCTCCGGCAGATAGCTGGCGCAAAGGCGTGGTGAGCTGGACCTGGCGCATCAAGGTGCTGATGCACCTGGAAACTGAACTGATGGGGACCGTGCGCGAACGTGCGGAAGATGAAGCGATTAACGTCTTTGCCCGTAACCTGCACGATCTGCTGATGGCGGCCCCAGCCGGGCTGCGTGCGACAATGGGCCTCGATCCTGGTCTGCGTACCGGGGTAAAAGTGGCGGTGGTCGATGCAACCGGCAAACTGGTCGCGACCGATACCATTTACCCACACACTGGACAAGCTGCAAAAGCGGCGATGACCGTTGCTGCCCTGTGTGAAAAGCATAACGTTGAACTGGTGGCGATCGGTAACGGTACGGCTTCCCGCGAAACCGAGCGTTTCTATCTCGATGTCCAGAAGCAGTTCCCGAAGGTTACCGCGCAGAAAGTGATCGTTAGCGAAGCAGGCGCGTCCGTTTACTCCGCTTCCGAACTGGCGGCCCAGGAATTCCCGGACCTCGATGTTTCTCTGCGTGGCGCGGTATCTATCGCTCGTCGTTTGCAGGATCCGCTGGCAGAACTGGTGAAAATCGATCCGAAATCTATCGGCGTGGGCCAGTATCAGCATGATGTCAGCCAGACGCAACTGGCTCGCAAACTTGACGCAGTAGTAGAAGACTGCGTAAACGCCGTTGGCGTCGATCTCAACACGGCTTCCGTTCCACTGTTAACACGCGTGGCGGGCCTGACGCGCATGATGGCGCAAAACATCGTGGCCTGGCGCGATGAAAACGGTCAGTTCCAGAACCGCCAGCAACTGTTAAAAGTCAGCCGTCTGGGGCCGAAAGCCTTCGAGCAGTGCGCGGGCTTCCTGCGGATTAACCACGGCGATAACCCGCTGGACGCTTCTACCGTTCACCCGGAAGCCTATCCGGTGGTTGAACGCATTCTGGCAGCAACGCAGCAGGCACTGAAAGATCTGATGGGTAATAGCAGCGAACTGCGTAACCTGAAAGCGTCTGATTTTACCGATGAGAAATTCGGTGTGCCGACAGTGACCGACATCATCAAAGAGCTGGAAAAGCCGGGTCGCGACCCGCGTCCGGAATTTAAAACCGCTCAGTTTGCTGATGGCGTCGAGACAATGAACGACCTGCAACCGGGTATGATCCTCGAAGGTGCGGTGACCAACGTCACTAACTTTGGCGCGTTTGTCGATATCGGCGTGCATCAGGATGGCCTGGTTCACATATCTTCTTTGTCGAACAAGTTTGTGGAAGATCCGCATACCGTGGTGAAAGCGGGCGACATTGTGAAGGTAAAAGTGCTGGAAGTGGATCTTCAGCGTAAGCGTATCGCTCTGACCATGCGTCTCGACGAGCAACCTGGCGAAACCAATGCCCGTCGCAGCAGCGGTAACGATCGCCCGCAAAACAACCGCCCGGCAGCCAAACCGCGCGGTCGTGATGCACAGCCTGCCGGTAACAGCGCGATGATGGACGCGCTGGCAGCGGCAATGGGGAAAAAGCGTTAAACGCCCTGACAGGCCTACGATTCAAGTTTGCACGAAATCGTAGGTACGATAAGGCGTTCACGCCGCATCTGGCAACGAACGCCTTGTCTGACATAAAAATGCCGAAGAATATCTCCGGCATTTTTATTCCACAGCTAAACTCATAATGTATTTTTACCAACATTTATCACTACATTAACAATCAAACCTTAATTAAACATTAACCTGCCCTAATAATTCACTATTCGAATTTTATTTCGCCCCAGATATAACCTTGAGCCACATCAACATTGAGTCAGATTATTATCTAAACCAACATTCGCATACATTTTAAGTATTGCTGATAGAAACCATTCTCATTATCATTGTACTGTTGATTATTTAATCTCTCCTTCGTTGGCAAATCATCTGGTCTCATGTCGCTGTCAAACGCCCCATGAGGTAGTTATCCAGTTAATGAGAAACAAGTAGGCACCTATGCAATACACTCCAGATACTGCGTGGAAAATCACTGGCTTTTCCCGTGAAATCAGCCCGGCATATCGTCAGAAGCTGCTTTCTCTTGGCATGCTACCTGGCTCTTCTTTTAATGTGGTGCGTGTCGCGCCACTCGGCGATCCCATTCATATCGAAACCCGTCGTGTGAGCCTGGTATTACGCAAAAAAGATCTGGCCTTATTAGAAGTGGAAGCGGTTTCCTGTTAATACGGTGAGAATAACAATGAAAAAATTAACCATTGGCTTAATTGGTAATCCAAATTCTGGCAAGACAACCTTATTTAACCAGCTCACCGGTGCGCGTCAGCGTGTAGGAAACTGGGCTGGCGTTACCGTCGAACGTAAAGAGGGTCAGTTCTCCACCACCGATCATCAGGTTACGCTGGTGGACCTGCCCGGCACCTATTCTCTGACCACCATCTCATCGCAGACCTCGCTCGATGAGCAAATCGCCTGTCACTATATTTTGAGTGGCGACGCCGATCTGCTGATTAACGTGGTGGATGCGTCGAACCTTGAGCGCAACCTTTATCTGACGCTGCAACTGCTGGAACTCGGCATTCCCTGCATCGTGGCGCTGAACATGCTCGACATTGCCGAGAAGCAAAATATTCGCATTGAAATTGATGCGCTATCGGCACGTCTTGGCTGCCCGGTGATTCCGCTGGTTTCCACGCGTGGTCGCGGTATCGAAGCACTCAAGCTGGCAGTCGATCGCTATAAAGCTAATGAGAACGTGGAGCTGGTACATTATGCCCAGCCGCTGCTCAACGAAGCCGACTCACTGGCAAAAGTAATGCCGTCAGATATCCCGCTCAAGCAGCGTCGCTGGCTGGGCCTGCAAATGCTGGAAGGCGATATTTATAGCCGCGCTTATGCCGGTGAAGCGTCGCAGCATCTTGATGCTGCCCTCGCCCGTCTGCGTAATGAGATGGACGATCCGGCACTGCATATTGCCGATGCGCGTTACCAGTGTATTGCTGCCATCTACGATGTGGTAAGCAACACGCTGACGGCAGAGCCCAGCCGCTTCACTACGGCAGTGGATAAAATCGTGCTCAACCGTTTCCTCGGCCTGCCGATTTTCCTCTTTGTGATGTACCTGATGTTCCTGCTGGCTATCAACATCGGCGGTGCGTTGCAGCCGTTGTTTGACGTGGGTTCCGTGGCGCTCTTTGTGCATGGTATTCAGTGGATTGGCTACACGCTCCACTTCCCGGACTGGCTGACTATCTTTCTTGCCCAGGGCCTGGGTGGTGGTATTAACACCGTGCTGCCGCTGGTGCCGCAGATCGGCATGATGTATCTGTTCCTCTCCTTCCTTGAGGACTCCGGCTATATGGCACGCGCGGCGTTTGTAATGGACCGCCTGATGCAAGCGTTGGGCTTGCCGGGGAAATCCTTTGTGCCGCTGATCGTCGGCTTCGGTTGTAACGTGCCGTCGGTGATGGGGGCGCGAACTCTTGATGCGCCACGTGAACGCCTGATGACCATTATGATGGCACCGTTTATGTCCTGCGGCGCGCGCCTGGCTATCTTTGCGGTTTTTGCGGCAGCCTTCTTTGGGCAGAACGGTGCGCTGGCGGTGTTCTCGCTGTATATGCTCGGTATTGTGATGGCGGTGCTAACTGGCCTGATGCTCAAGTACACCATCATGCGTGGTGAAGCGACGCCGTTTGTCATGGAGTTGCCGGTCTATCACGTACCACACGTTAAGAGTCTGATCATCCAGACCTGGCAGCGTCTGAAAGGCTTCGTTCTGCGTGCTGGTAAAGTGATTATCATCGTCAGCATTTTCCTGAGTGCTTTTAACAGCTTCTCGCTGAGCGGGAAAATCGTCGATAACATCAACGACTCGGCGCTGGCTTCCGTTAGCCGTGTGATCACCCCTGTCTTCAAGCCGATTGGTGTACATGAAGATAACTGGCAGGCAACGGTTGGCCTGTTTACGGGTGCAATGGCGAAAGAAGTGGTGGTCGGTACGCTCAACACCCTCTATACCGCAGAAAATATTCAGGACGAAGAGTTCAATCCGGCGGAATTTAACCTCGGTGAAGAGCTGTTCAGCGCGGTTGATGAAACCTGGCAGAGCCTGAAAGACACCTTCAGCCTTAGCGTACTGATGAACCCCATTGAAGCCAGCAAAGGCGACGGCGAAATGGGTACCGGGGCGATGGGCGTGATGGATCAGAAATTCGGTAGCGCGGCAGCAGCTTACAGCTACCTGATTTTCGTCCTGCTGTATGTACCGTGCATTTCAGTGATGGGGGCTATCGCTCGTGAATCAAGCCGCGGCTGGATGGGCTTCTCCATCCTGTGGGGGCTGAATATCGCTTACTCACTGGCAACCTTGTTCTATCAGGTTGCCAGCTACAGCCAGCACCCAACTTACAGCCTGGTGTGCATTTTGGCGGTGATCCTGTTTAACATTGTGGTTATTGGTCTGCTGCGCCGCGCACGCAGCCGGGTAGATATCGAACTGCTGGCATCGCGCAAATCGGTAAGCAGTTGCTGTGCAGCCAGCACCACTGGCGATTGCCACTAAGGATATAGCAATGGCTTCGCTCATTCAGGTGCGTGATTTGCTGGCGTTACGGGGCCGTATGGAAGCGGCCCAGATAAGCCAGACATTGAACACTCCACAGCCAATGATTAACGCCATGCTGCAACAGCTGGAAAGTATGGGCAAAGCCATGCGGATTCAGGAAGAACCTGATGGCTGTCTCTCTGGCAGTTGTAAAAGCTGCCCTGAAGGAAAAGCCTGCCTGCGCGAGTGGTGGGCGTTGCGTTAACCCTGTTCCCCCCCCTGTTTTGCAAAACCCGGTATGCGTTTGCTGCCGGGTTTTTTGCGTATTGCTTTCCATAAAAATGCAACTCTTGCAGCACGGTGTAAGTTCCTCTGAAAGCGTCTCGCAGGGATGAAAACTGGCTAATGCGCAGACGTGGAGCAGCGCGTAGAGTCGCGAAATTCCGAGAAAACAGGTGAAGGAACGCCATGACCAAAAAGCAGAGTTCCACCCCACACGACGCGCTATTCAAACTCTTTTTACGCCAACCGGACACGGCACGTGATTTCCTTGCGTTCCATTTACCGGCCCCCATTCACGCGCTCTGTGATATGAAAACCCTCAAGCTGGAGTCGAGCAGCTTTATTGATGACGATCTGCGTGAAAGTTATTCTGACGTTCTGTGGTCAGTAAAAACGGAGCAAGGACCTGGATATATCTATTGCCTGATTGAACATCAAAGCACCTCAAACAAACTGATCGCATTTCGCATGATGCGCTACGCCATTGCCGCAATGCAAAACCACCTTGATGCCGGATACAAAACATTGCCGATGGTAGTGCCGTTATTGTTTTACCACGGCATTGAAAGTCCCTACCCGTATTCACTGTGTTGGCTGGATTGTTTCGCCGATCCCAAACTGGCAAGGCAGCTTTATGCCTCTGCATTTCCGCTGATTGATGTCACCGTCATGCCTGATGATGAAATCATGCAGCACCGACGCATGGCGCTGCTGGAGTTAATTCAAAAACATATTCGTCAACGCGACCTGATGGGGCTGGTAGAGCAAATGGCCTGCTTATTAAGTAGTGGATACGCTAATGACAGACAAATCAAAGGACTGTTTAATTACATTCTGCAAACCGGCGACGCGGTACGTTTTAACGATTTTATCGACGGTGTGGCCGAACGTTCACCGAAACACAAGGAGAGTTTAATGACTATTGCGGAAAGATTGCGGCAGGAGGGGTTTCAGAAAGGTATACGTACCAACGCCCTAAATATTGCCAAAACCATGCTGGATGCCGGAGTCTCTCTTGAGGACGTTCTGCGATTTACCAGCCTAACGGTTGAAGATCTTGCTGAAATAATTCATCAATAACGTAAAAGATGGTTTTAATGACAGCGCCAAAAAGAGAATATCTTACTGGTTACCTGATTGGTTATTTACCGAGCTGTCAGAAGAAGACCTGGCTGCGGCGAGTCAGTAAAGCACTGCCTCGCCATTTCAAATGCTGCTACACCCTCTGCTTCAACGCCACCAGCAGGTGACAAAACTCGTCCGGATGCGAAATAAACGGCGCATGAGCCGCTTTGGCGAAGATGTATGACTCGCTGTGCGGCCAGAGTTTATCCAGCATTGGCACAACTTTGCGCGGCACCAGACCATCGAGATAACCATACAATCGCAAAAACGGCATTGGCACGTTTTGCAGCGGCAAACGGAGATCGACCGTTTTCAGGATTTCCAGCCCGCCATTGAGTACGTCAACCTCCGGCATCGGCAACGCCAGAACGGTTTTCTTCAGCGCTCGCGCATCCTGGCGAGCCGTTTCTGTACCCATGGTTTGTAATGCAAGGAACCGCTCCACCGTACGCTGAAAATCGTCACTGAGTTGTTGCTGGAAACCGGCCAGCACGTCCGATTTTATCCCTGGCCACTCGTCACGAGCACTGAAACACGGCGACGATGCCACGGTGACCAGCGCCTGAACACGATCGGGATGGGTTAACGCTATTTGGCTCGCCACCAGCCCGCCCAGACTCCAGCCTAACCAAATGGCTTTATCCGGTGCCTGTTGCAGCACGGCTTCCGCCATCTCAGTAAGCGACATCGCACCAAATCCCTGGCTGCGCCCGAAGCCAGGCAGGTCAACGAGGTGCAACGTAAAATGCGAGCTAAGTTCCTCGTCAATGCAACGCCACACTTCGGCATTCAGCCCCCATCCGTGCAGCAGCACAAGATGAACATTCCCCTGACCGTTGGTCTGCCACCAGATGTTATTCATCCGCTATTGTTCTCTTTTTACTTACAAGGATGAACATATGCTAACAGTACCAGGATTATGCTGGCTATGCCGAATGCCTTTGGCGTTAGGTCATTGGGGAATTTGTTCGGTCTGCTCACGCGCCGCCCGCACAGATAAAACGTTATGCCCACAATGTGGATTACCCGCCACACACTCACATCTTCCCTGCGGTCGCTGCCTGCAAAAACCGCCGCCCTGGCAAAGACTGGTCACGGTTGCCGACTATGCGCCGCCCTTAAGTCCGCTCATTCACCAGCTTAAGTTTTCCCGTCGCAGCGAAATCGCCAGCGCCCTGTCACGTCTGTTACTATTGGCAGTCTTACACGCTCGTCGCACCACCGGGTTGCAACTGCCGGATCGCATCATCAGCGTTCCGTTATGGCAGCGTCGTCACTGGCGTCGGGGATTTAATCAGAGCGATTTGCTCTGTCAGCCGTTATCCCGCTGGTTGCACTGCCAGTGGAATTGCGAAGCCGTAACGCGCACACGGGCCACCGCGACCCAGCATTTTCTCAGTGCCCGACTGCGCAAGCGCAACCTGAAAAATGCCTTTCGCCTTGAATTGCCTGTGCAAGGTCGCCATATGGTGATTGTGGATGATGTCGTCACTACCGGAAGTACCGTCGCAGAAATTGCGCAGTTGCTTTTACGCAATGGTGCGGCGACTGTCCAGGTCTGGTGCCTTTGTCGAACCTTGTAGAGCCTCGATGATGGGCGTATTATAACCAACTAAAATAGTCAACTATTAGGCCATTACTATGATCCGTATTTCCGATGCTGCACAAGCGCACTTTGCCAAACTGCTGGCAAACCAGGAAGAAGGGACACAAATCCGCGTATTTGTGATTAACCCTGGCACGCCTAACGCTGAATGTGGCGTTTCTTATTGTCCGCCGGACGCCGTGGAAGCCACCGATACCGCCCTGAAATTTGACCTGCTGACTGCATATGTCGATGAGTTGAGCGCACCTTATCTGGAAGATGCAGAGATCGACTTTGTTACCGACCAGTTGGGTTCCCAGTTAACGCTGAAAGCCCCGAACGCCAAAATGCGTAAAGTGGCTGACGATGCGCCGCTGATGGAGCGTGTGGAGTATATGTTGCAATCGCAGATCAACCCACAACTCGCCGGTCACGGTGGTCGCGTTTCACTGATGGAAATCACCGAAGATGGCTATGCCATTCTGCAATTTGGCGGCGGCTGTAACGGTTGTTCAATGGTCGATGTGACGCTGAAAGAAGGGATCGAAAAGCAGTTGCTGAACGAATTCCCGGAGCTGAAAGGTGTACGCGATCTCACCGAACACCAGCGCGGCGAACACTCTTACTACTAAGTTATCCTCTCTTTTGTAGATTGCCCGATACGACGCTAAAGCGTCTTATCGGGCCGTCTGCCAGGCGTTGACGCTACATTTTCCCGGCAAATCCAATCCCTTCGTTTCCCGCGATAATATGACCAACCTCTCATAATTTAAATTTACCCCACTGTGGTGATTCTCAAGCACACAATGTTACCCGTATCATTTGCATGGGCACCAAACACACTCATAACATCTGACTACACTAATTAATTTTAGAAGTTGTCAGCCATGGTGCTGTTATATCTCTGTTCCCAGTTGGGACGATCAGAATTTATCGTCAGAAACCTGACGTTACCCATAACAAATGAAAGGCCAGGTAAATCATGCCATTAGTCATTGTTGCTATCGGTGTAATCTTGTTATTACTCCTGATGATCCGCTTCAAAATGAACGGCTTCATCGCTCTCGTCCTGGTGGCGCTTGCTGTTGGATTAATGCAAGGTATGCCGCTGGATAAAGTTATTGGCTCCATCAAAGCCGGTGTCGGTGGTACACTCGGTAGCCTTGCCCTGATTATGGGCTTTGGTGCGATGCTGGGCAAAATGTTGGCAGACTGCGGTGGAGCACAGCGTATCGCCACCACGCTGATTGCCAGGTTTGGTAAAAAACACATCCAGTGGGCGGTGGTACTGACCGGTTTTACCGTTGGTTTTGCCCTGTTCTATGAAGTCGGTTTCGTGCTAATGCTGCCGCTGGTATTTACCATCGCGGCTTCCGCTAATATTCCGCTACTGTATGTTGGTGTGCCAATGGCTGCTGCGCTATCTGTCACCCACGGCTTCCTGCCGCCGCATCCAGGCCCGACAGCGATTGCCACCATTTTCAATGCCGATATGGGTAAAACCCTGCTGTACGGTACTATTCTGGCAATCCCGACCGTCATTCTCGCGGGTCCGGTTTACGCTCGCGTGCTGAAAGGTATCGATAAGCCAATTCCGGAAGGTCTGTACAGCGCGAAAACCTTTAGCGAAGAAGAGATGCCGAGCTTTGGTGTCAGCGTCTGGACTTCTCTGGTGCCGGTTGTGCTGATGGCGATGCGTGCGATTGCCGAAATGATCCTGCCGAAAGGCCACGCTTTCCTGCCAGTGGCGGAGTTCCTCGGCGACCCGGTAATGGCTACGCTGATTGCCGTACTGATTGCGATGTTCACCTTTGGTCTGAACCGTGGTCGTTCAATGGATCAGATTAACGATACGCTGGTTTCTTCAATCAAAATCATCGCGATGATGCTGTTGATCATCGGTGGTGGCGGTGCGTTCAAGCAGGTGCTGGTAGACAGCGGCGTGGACAAATATATTGCGTCCATGATGCATGAAACCAACATTTCTCCGCTGCTGATGGCCTGGTCGATTGCCGCCGTACTGCGTATCGCGCTGGGTTCCGCAACCGTTGCGGCAATCACTGCGGGTGGTATCGCTGCACCGCTGATTGCAACGACGGGCGTTAGCCCAGAGCTGATGGTTATTGCGGTTGGTTCCGGTAGTGTCATTTTCTCTCACGTGAACGATCCAGGCTTCTGGCTGTTCAAAGAGTACTTTAACCTGACTATCGGCGAGACTATCAAGTCCTGGTCGATGCTGGAAACCATTATCTCGGTGTGCGGTCTGGTTGGCTGTCTGCTGCTGAATATGGTGATTTGATAACACTGACTGCCGGATGCGGCGTGAGCGCCTTATCCGACCTACGATTCGGCATGAATTAGTAGGCCGGATAAGACGCGTCAAGCGTCGCATCCGGCATCAACCGCACTTTACTTCTTCTTCGCTGCTGCCCTGCGCCGCCTGTCCAAATCCTTAATCAACTTGTTCACCCCATCATCGGCAAACATCGTCTCAAGCGTTGCAGAAAGCTTACGTCGCCAGTTTTTGTACTGGTAACTGGTGCCAGGAATATTCACCGGTTCGGCCATATCCAGCCAATCTTCCGGCTGTAGTCCTAACAGTGCGCTGTTACTGTCAGCAATATAACGTTGCAAACCACGATTAAGCGTCGGCGTCATCGCCATCAGCGACGCCTTATGCCCGGCACGTTTAGGCAGGCAACCATATTTATGCAGTGCATCCAGCAGACCTTGCTTCGCCAGTTCGCGATCCTGATACAGACCGCGCAGCACCACTTCATCCGGGTACAGCCCCAGCGTTTTCCCCAGCGTTAAATCCCCGCTCTCCCAGTAACCACGCAGCGTTGGCAAGTCGTGTGTAGCCGCGACCGCCATCGACTGCTCCGGATACGCTTTCGGCGCGCGGAATGTTTTCTCGTGGTCATTTTCGAAATAGAGCACTTTGTAGGAGTACACGCCGCTACTGCGTAACTTACCGACAATCTCTACCGGTACGGTGCCAAGATCTTCGCCAATCACCATGCAGCGATGGCGCTTACTTTCAAGTGCCAGAATAGAGAGCAGATCATCCACCGGATAGTGAACATACGCGCCTTGATCCGCCGTCTCCCCATACGGTATCCACCACAAACGCAGCATCGACATCACATGGTCAATTCGCAACGCGCCGCAGTTTTGCATATTGGCGCGCAGCAGCTCGATAAACGGCTCATAAGCGCGCGCGGTAATGATATGCGGGTCCATCGGCGGCAATCCCCAGTTCTGCCCTAACGGGCCGAGGATATCCGGCGGCGCGCCAACCGACGCTTTCAGGCAATACAGTTCGCGGTCGCACCAGGTTTCCGCCCCACCTTCCGCTACGCCAACCGCCAGGTCACGGTACAGGCCAATCGGCATTTCATAGCCCTGGCTTATCTCCCAGCAGGCGGCAAACTGGCTGTAAGCCAGCCACTGCAACCAGAGATAAAAATCGACGTCATCACGATGTTCTTCGCAGAACTGACGCACTTCTGGTGAATCCACGTTCTGATACGCCTGAGGCCATGCCGGCCAGCCCCAGCGCATTTCGTCCTCTTTCACTTGCTGGGCATGTAGCGCGTCAAATGCCGCCTGCCAGAACAGGCTGTCGCCCTGCTCTGCAACAAACTGGCGAAACGAGGCCATCTGCTCATCATCACGTTGTGCGAAACCTTTCCACGCCATCCGCAGTGCCGTCATTTTCAGTGCAGTGACGGTGGAGTAATCGACCCAGTCGGCATTCCGCGCCTGTTGCAGCGTCTGTTGCGTGGTCGGCATCTGCCACCAGGCCTGAGCCTCTTCGCTAAGGTGGAAATCTTCGACGGCGTTAACGTCGATATAAACCACATTCAGCCAGCGGCGAGAAGATGGGCTATACGGGCTGGCACTTTCCGGATTTGCCGGATAGAGCGCATGAATCGGGTTCAGACCGATGAACGACCCGCCACGTTTTGCCACATCCACCAGCATTGCTTTGAGATCGCCAAAATCCCCAATACCCCAGTTTTTTTCCGATCGCAGCGTATAAAGCTGAACGCAAGCGCCCCACAACTTTTGTTTATTCAGCAACGCCTGCGGTTCGTAACAGCGTTTCGGGGCAACGATCACCCGGCAATGCGCGCGCTGGTCGTCCTGGGTGAGTGTCAGCGTGTGATAACCTTCCGGCAGCTTCGTTGGTAGATTGAACGCTTTGCCCCCTGTTACATGGCCTTTGTACTGCGTTCCTTCTTCCGTGGTTAGCAGCCAGCTATATTCGCCGCTCCCCTCCACCATCATCGGCATTTTTTTGCCGCTGGTATAAACCATGACATTCGGGACTGGCGTTACCGCCACTTTCGTGGCGGTACGTTGATGCATCGCGTCAAGCAAACGCCGTTTGGTTTCGGCGCTAATCGACTGCGGTTTACCGTGGGCATTGATGTAATTGGGGCTAATCCCCGCCGCCAGCGCGGCATTATCCAGACGTTTGCTTTCCATCGCGCTTCCTTAGCGTTTTGCCTGCCAGATACGAGCCTGATAATCGCGAATAGAGCGATCCGAGCTAAACATACCGCAGCGGGCGGTATTGAGGATCGCCGCACGAGTCCAAGCCTCCTGGTCGCGGTACAGCACATCCACCTGCTTTTGTGCTTCTACATAGGCTGCGAAATCCGCCATCACCAGATACGGATCGCCACCCTGCTTACCGAGGCTATGCAGCATCTGGTCAAAAGCGTGTTTATCGCCATCGCTGTATTTACCGCTTTCCAGCTCTTTCAATACCGCATCCAGCACCTTATCTTTCTTCCGCCATTTCACCGGGTCGTAGCCCTTAGCTTTCAGCGCTTTAACCTGCTCGACGGTATGACCAAAGATAAAGATATTCTCTTCACCGACTTTCTCGGCGATCTCCACGTTTGCGCCATCCAGCGTGCCGACAGTGAGCGCACCGTTGAGCGCCAGTTTCATATTGCCAGTACCAGAAGCTTCTTTACCTGCTGTAGAGATCTGCTCAGATATATCCGCCGCCGGGATCAGCATTTCCGCCGCCGAAACGCAATAATCCGGCAGGAACACGACCTTAAGCTTGTCGCCAACCTGCGGATCGTTGTTGATCACATCTGCCACTTTGTTGATTGCAAAGATAATGTTTTTCGCCAGGTAGTAACCCGGTGCCGCTTTCGCGCCAAACAGGAACACACGTGGAACGCGGTCGGCTTGTGGGTTCTCACGGATCTCTTTGTACAGCGCCAGAATATGTAGCAGGTTCAGGTGTTGGCGTTTGTACTCGTGCAGGCGTTTGATCTGAATATCGAAAATCGCCTGAGGATTGATTTCAATACCAGTACGAACTTTCACAAACTCCGCCAGACGGACTTTATTCGCCTGTTTGATCTCGCGATATTGCTGGCGGAATTTCGCGTCATCAGCGAATTTTTCCAGATTAATCAGTTGATCAAGATCGTTAGCCCACTCTTTTTTCAGTGACTTATCCAACAGCGCCGCCAGTGCCGGGTTGCACTGTTTGATCCAGCGACGTGGGGTAATACCGTTGGTGACGTTATGGAATTTGTTCGGCCACAGCTGGTGATACTCCGGGAATAGATCTTTCACCACCAAATCCGAGTGCAGCGCCGCTACACCATTCACCGCAAAACCGCTTACCACGCACATATTGGCCATGCGAACGTGTTTGTCATGTACCACCGCCAGCTTCGCCCATACCGCTTTATCGCCAGGCCAGGTTTTTTCCACCAGCTTCTTAAAGCGGTTGTTGATTTCGTTGATGATCTGCATATGCCGTGGCAGAAGGGCTTTTACCAGTTTCTCATCCCAGCACTCAAGTGCTTCTGGCATCAGGGTATGGTTGGTATAAGCAAAGGTATTGCTGGTGATCGCCCAGGCTTCATCCCAACTCATCTGATGCTCATCAATCAGCACGCGCAGCAGCTCTGGAATGGCAATAGTCGGATGGGTATCGTTCAGTTGAATAACTTCGTAATCTGCCAGCTCGTGCAATTTGCGGCCTGCCAAATGATGACGGCGAAGAATATCCGCCACCGAACAGGCACACTGGAAGTATTGCTGCATCAGACGCAGTTTTTTACCGGCAGTATGGTTGTCATTTGGATAGAGAACTTTAGTCAGTTTTTCAGCGTCGATGCCCTGTTGTTCAGAACGCAGGAAATCGCCGTCATTGAATTTAGTGAGGTTAAACGGATGCGCATGTGTCGCCTGCCATAAACGCAGCGGTTGCGCCACGCCGTTACGGTAGCCCAACACAGGTAAATCCCACGCCTGGCCGATAATTTTAAATCCTGGCTCCCAACGTCCGTCTTTAGTGACTTTGCCACCGATACCGACCTGTACATCTAATGCTTCGTTATGGCGGAACCACGGATAACTGCCACGATGCCAGTCATCTGGCGCTTCCATCTGCTGGCCACCAGCGAACGACTGACGGAATAAGCCGTATTGATAATTAAGGCCGTAACCGATAGCTGACTGCCCGACGGTTGCCATCGAATCGAGGAAACACGCCGCCAGACGGCCCAGACCACCATTACCTAACGCCGGGTCGATCTCTTCTTCCAGCAAATCGGTCAGGTGAATGTCATAGGCTTTCAGTACTTCACTGACTCCGTCATACCAACCGAGATTCAGTAAGTTGTTCCCGGTCAAACGACCAATCAGAAACTCCATTGAAATGTAGTTCACATGGCGCTGATTTTTGGTGGGTTTAGCCACCGGCTGGGCACTGAGTAGTTCCGCGAGGGCACCGCTCACTGCCTGCCACCATTGACGGGAGGTCATTTCTGCGGCGGATTGCAAACCAAAACGTTGCCACTGACGAGTCAGGGCTGCCTGAAATTGATCTTTGTTAAAGGTTGGCTGTGACATAGGAATTCCGGGTCCTTAGCTAATAAAACAACGTTATCGCTAGTTTGCCTGGCTCGTTGTTAACCTTCCTCCTCCTGCCAGGGATTAGGCGGGGAGGAGTAGCGGGGATGAGCATAAAAGTGTGATCAATGCCACTTAAAGGTAGCTTAATCACCCATAAATGCCCCTCTTTGCCACATGGCATCCTTGCTTATTGTTCACATTTTGGGGAGAGAGAAAGAGACAATATCAAATCGTACCGAGTACTTCATGCAAATTATGTAAATAATGAAATAGTTACCTGTTGGCAACTCATTTGAGAGATTGTGTCAATTTTTAATAGGTGAGAACTTATTAAGACTAGCCTTAATAACGTCATTATATTACCTAAATAAAATGCATATATTATTAAGGTAAATCTCCTGGCACTCCAGATTTCATGCACCTTCAGTGAGATTTTACGCTTTCTGGTAGCAGTTATTTGGAAATGTGACAGAGCGCAAATTCAAACACATAAAAAAGCCACTTAGCTTGCAATGAGTCGCTTTCTGACCGACCTTATATCTATTATTACGAAGCGCAAAAAAAATAAATATTTTTAATATTCCCACAGTGAAGTGTTTAACTATGTTGATTCCGTCTAAACTCAGTCGTCCGGTTCGACTCGACCATACCGTGGTTCGTGAACGCCTGTTGGCTAAACTTTCCGGCGCGAACAATTTCAGACTGGCACTCATCACCAGCCCTGCTGGCTATGGGAAAACAACGCTCGTTTCGCAGTGGGCGGCGGGTAAAAGCGATCTCGGCTGGTTTTCTCTCGATGACGGCGATAACCAGCAAGAGCGGTTCGCCAGCTACCTGATTGCCGCAATTCAACAGGCCACCAACGGACACTGCCTCGCCAGTGAAGTGATGGCGCAAAAGCGGCAATATGCCAGCCTGTCTTCACTTTTTGCCCAACTGTTTATCGAACTGGCAGAGTGGCACCAGCCTCTCTACCTGGTTATTGACGATTATCATCTGATCACTAATCCGGTGATTCACGAGTCAATGCGCTTTTTTATTCGTCATCAACCGGAAAACCTCACCCTGGTGGTGTTATCACGCAATCTTCCGCAACTGGGCATTGCTAATTTGCGTGTACGTGACCAACTGCTGGAAATTGGCAGCCAGCAACTGGCGTTTACCCATCAGGAAGCCAAGCTTTTTTTTGATTGCCGTCTGTCTTCACCCATTGAAGCCGCTGAAAGTAGTCGGATTTGCGATGACGTTTCTGGTTGGGCAACGGCTTTACAATTAATTGCTCTCTCCGTCCGGCAGAATACCCACTCTGCGCACAAATCCGCACGTCGCCTGGCGGGCATTAATGCCAGTCATCTTTCTGATTATCTTGTCGATGAAGTGCTGGATAACGTTGATCTGGCGACGCGTCATTTTCTGCTGAAAAGTGCAGTTTTACGCTCGATGAACGATGCGCTAATCACCCGCGTTACTGGCGAAGAAAACGGGCAAAGGGGTCTTGAAGAAATTGAACGTCAGGGGCTGTTTTTACAACGGATGGATGATACCGGCGAGTGGTTCTGCTATCACCCACTGTTTGGCAACTTCCTGCGCCAGCGCTGCCAGTGGGAACTGGCGGCAGAATTGCCCGAAATCCACCGTGCCGCCGCAGAAAGCTGGATGACACAGGGCTTTCCAGGCGAAGCCATCCATCATGCGCTGGCGGCAGGCGATGCGCTGATGCTGCGCGATATTCTGCTTAATCACGCCTGGAGCCTGTTCAACCAAAGCGAACTTTCGCTGCTGGAAGCGTCACTCAAAGCTTTGCCATGGGACAGTCTGCTGGAAAATCCGCAACTGGTGTTGTTGCAAGCCTGGCTAATGCAAAGCCAACATCGCTACGGCGAAGTGAACACCCTGCTGTCACGCGCCGAACATGAGCTCAAAGATATCAGAGAAGGCATCATGCATGCAGAATTTAACGCTCTGCGCGCCCAGGTTGCTATTAACGATGGTAATCCAGATGAAGCTGAACGGCTGGCAAAACTGGCGCTGGAAGAACTGCCTCCGGGCTGGTTCTACAGCCGCATTGTGGCAACCTCTGTGCTTGGCGAAGTGTTGCATTGCAAAGGTGAACTGACCCGCTCGCTGGCGCTTATGCAGCAAACCGAGCAAATGGCGCGTCAGCACGATGTCTGGCATTACGCCTTGTGGAGTTTAATCCAGCAAAGTGAAATTCTGTTTGCCCAGGGGTTCCTGCAAACCGCGTGGGAAACACAGGAAAAAGCGTTCCAGTTGATTAACGAGCAGCATCTGGAACAGCTACCAATGCATGAGTTTCTGGTGCGTATCCGTGCACAGCTGCTATGGGCCTGGGCGCGGCTGGATGAAGCCGAAGCCTCGGCGCGAAGCGGGATTGAAGTCTTATCATCTTATCAGCCACAGCAACAACTCCAGTGCCTGGCAATGTTGATTCAATGCTCACTGGCCCGTGGCGATTTAGATAATGCCCGTAGCCAGCTTAACCGCCTGGAAAACCTGCTGGGAAATGGTAAATACCACAGCGACTGGATCTCTAACGCCAACAAAGTTCGCGTGATTTACTGGCAGATGACCGGCGATAAAGCAGCTGCCACCAACTGGCTGCGCCACACTGCGAAGCCGGAATTTGCCAATAACCACTTCCTGCAAGGTCAATGGCGCAACATTGCCCGCGCACAAATCTTGCTGGGAGAGTTTGACCCTGCGGAAATAGTCCTCGAAGAACTGAACGAAAATGCCCGCAGTCTGCGATTAATGAGCGATCTCAACCGTAACCTGCTTTTACTGAATCAGTTGTACTGGCAAGCCGGACGCAAAAGCGATGCCCAGCGAGTGTTGTTGGACGCCTTGAAACTGGCAAACCGCACCGGATTTATCAGCCATTTTGTCATCGAAGGCGAGGCAATGGCGCAGCAGTTACGCCAGCTGATTCAACTCAATACGTTGCCGGAACTGGAACAACACCGCGCGCAGCGTATTCTGCGTGAAATAAATCAACATCATCGACATAAATTCGCCCATTTCGATGAGAATTTCGTTGAACGTCTGCTAAATCATCCGGAAGTACCAGAACTTATCCGAACCAGTCCCCTGACGCAACGTGAATGGCAGGTACTGGGGCTGATTTACTCCGGTTACAGCAACGAACAAATTGCGGGCGAACTGGAGGTGGCGGCGACCACCATCAAGACGCATATCCGCAATCTGTATCAGAAACTCGGTGTCGCCCATCGTCAGGCCGCCGTGCAGCACGCGCAGAAACTGCTGAAGATGATGGGATACGGAGTGTGAGTGTAGCCGGATAACGCGCCAGATCCGGCTTACATCTTTACATCATTTAACGCTTACCCGCGTTATGCCGTCTGTTTCTATCAAACTAAACCGCACCGGCAAGAAACGCTCCACCACCGCGATATTGGTCAGCAGATGGCATGAGGGATGCGCGACCGTAAATTCGCCAGCGCCTGCCAGCGTTAACGACACGGACCGACTACGCAAATACCTGGCGCGTTTTGGTCTGACGTGGGAAGCCGTACAGGATCAGCACAGCTCAAGTTGAATATGATGGTCCGTCAGCACCTGCATCACACCTGCTGGCGGCGGGACGTCGGTGTAGACGGCATCTACCATACTGATGCTGCCCATATTCACCATCGCGTTACGGCCAAATTTTGAGTGATCGACAACCAGCATAACGTGGCGCGAGTTCTCAATAATGGCGCGTTTGGTGCGAACTTCGTGATAATCAAACTCCAGCAGCGAGCCGTCGCTGTCGATGCCACTGATCCCGAGAATGCCAAAGTCGAGGCGGAACTGGGAGATAAAATCCAGCGTTGCTTCGCCAATGATCCCGCCATCACGGCTACGCAATTCGCCACCAGCAAGAATAATGCGGAAATCCTCTTTTACCATCAGCGTGTTAGCAACATTGAGGTTGTTGGTCACAATGCGCAAATTGCTGTGATTAAGCAGTGCGTGCGCTACCGCCTCCGGCGTGGTGCCGATATCGATAAACAGCGTGGAGCCGTTAGGAATTTGCTCCGCCACTTTGCGGGCAATACGCTCTTTTTCTTCGGTCTGGGTGGCCTTGCGATCGTGCCATGGCGTGTTAACCGAGCTGGAAGGCAGCGCCGCGCCGCCATGATGGCGCAGGATCAGGTTTTGCTCCGCCAGCTCGTTGAGGTCGCGACGAATAGTCTGCGGGCTGACGGAGAAGTGCTCCACCAGTTCCTCTGTGCTGACATAACCCTGCTGTTTAACCAGTTCGATAATACCGTTGTGACGTTGTGTTTGTTTCATTTATAAATCCCTGGAATTATTTTCGTTTTCGCGCATTGTGCGAATCAACAAAAGCCATCGCTAAACCTACGGCTAACCCGGCGATATGTGCTCCGTTCGCCATCGACATCCCAAACAAATCAAACCATCCGGCGACAATCCAGATCAACGCAAAGATAATTAACCCACGTTGCAGGTAAATACCACTTTGCGGATCGCGTTCGCCACGTAGCCAGACGTAGCCCATTAGCGCATAAACCACGCCAGAAAGCCCGCCAAACCACGGCCCGCTGAATTTTTGCTGTACATAGCCGCTTAACAGGGCACTGATAAGCGTTATGACAATTAACTTACCGCTGCCAAGGCGTTTTTCCACCGCACCGCCGAGATACCACCACCAGAGCAGGTTAAAGAGGATATGCATCAGCGAGAAGTGCATCAACGCGTGGGTGAAGTAACGCCAGAACTCAAATTTCAGTGTTGGATCGAATGGCCAGGCCAGCCATAACATCACTTCCTGATCGCCGAGAATTTGCATGGCGATAAACACCACCACGCAGGCGATCATCACCACCCAGGTTACCGGACCTGCGCGTTCACGCAAGGTAGCAAAGAAAGGGTAACGGCGATAATGCAGACCACTGCCGGTATGACCAGACTGCCAGCTGGCGGCCAGATAACGCGGGTCTGCCGGGTTTTCGAGAAAACGCGCCAGCTCCGCCCGCACGCGTTCGGCCTGGGACTCATCCGCCAGCCAGACATCGCTTTGGTTATGTTGTTGAATCGTGAGGATAACACCCTGCGTTGCCATGTAATCAACAAACGCCTGCGCCACGCGGGGGTTAGCAAAAGAGGTAATCATCAACATCGTTGCTGTCGCTTATTCCACACAAAAGAGGACAGTATAAAGCGTTACGCGCCGTACGCCACCTCTGCGGGAAACTGTCGTTGCCAGGCTTCAAAGCCGCCATCAATGCTATAGACCACATCGTAGCCCTGTTGCAGCAGATACTGTGCTGCGCCTTTGCTGCTATTACCGTGGTAGCACATCACCAGGACCGGCGTATCGAAGTCGTTATCACGCATAAACGCGCCCAGCGTGTCATTGGTTAAATGGAAAGCCTGCGCCGCATGCCCCATTGCGAAACTCTGTGGATCGCGAATATCGACCAGCACCGCCTCTTTTTCCTGCAACTTCTGGTGCGCGTCGGCAACGTTAATACATTCGAACTGATCCATGCGTCTCTCTTTCTTTACAAACAAGTGGGCAAATTTACCGCACAGTTTACGTCGAAGCGGCAGATAAACGCCATAATGTTATACATATCACTCTAAAATGTTTTTTCAATGTTACCCAAAGCGCGATTCTTTGCTAATATGTTCGATAACGAACATTTATGAGCTTTAACGAAAGTGAATGAGGGCAGCATGGAAACCAAAGATCTGATTGTGATAGGTGGCGGCATCAATGGTGCTGGTATCGCGGCAGACGCCGCTGGACGCGGTTTATCCGTGCTGATGCTGGAGGCGCAGGATCTCGCTTGTGCGACCTCTTCCGCCAGTTCAAAACTCATTCACGGTGGCCTGCGCTACCTTGAGCATTATGAATTCCGTCTGGTCAGCGAGGCGCTGGCTGAACGTGAAGTGCTGCTGAAAATGGCGCCACATATCGCCTTCCCGATGCGCTTTCGCCTGCCGCATCGTCCGCATCTTCGCCCGGCGTGGATGATTCGTATTGGTCTGTTTATGTACGATCATCTGGGTAAACGTACCAGCCTGCCGGGATCAATAGGTTTGCGATTTGGCGCAAATTCAGTGCTAAAACCGGAAATTAAGCGCGGATTCGAATATTCCGACTGTTGGGTAGATGACGCCCGTCTGGTTCTCGCCAACGCCCAGATGGTGGTACGTAAAGGCGGCGAAGTGCTTACTCGTACTCGTGCTACTTCTGCTCGCCGCGAAAACGGCCTGTGGATTGTAGAAGCGGAAGATATCGATACCGGCAAAAAATACACATGGCAGGCACGCGGCCTGGTTAACGCCACCGGCCCGTGGGTGAAACAGTTCTTCGATGACGGGATGCATCTTCCCTCGCCTTATGGCATTCGCCTGATCAAAGGCAGTCATATTGTGGTGCCGCGTGTACATACCCAAAAACAAGCCTACATTCTGCAAAACGAAGATAAACGCATTGTGTTTGTGATCCCGTGGATGGACGAATTTTCCATCATCGGCACCACCGATGTGGAATACAAAGGCGATCCGAAAGCGGTGAAGATTGAAGAGAATGAAATCAAATACCTGCTCAACGTGTATAACGCGCACTTTAAAAAGCAGCTAAGCCGGGATGATATCGTCTGGACTTATTCCGGCGTGCGTCCACTGTGTGATGATGAGTCCGATTCGCCGCAGGCGATAACCCGTGATTACACCCTTGATATTCATGATGAAAACGGCAAAGCGCCGCTATTGTCGGTATTCGGCGGCAAGCTGACCACCTACCGCAAACTGGCGGAACACGCACTGGAAAAACTGACGCCATATTATCAGGGCATTGGCCCGGCGTGGACGAAAGAGAGCGTGCTACCGGGTGGTGACATTGCCGGTGATCGCGACGATTACGCCGCCCGCCTGCGCCGCCGCTACCCGTTCCTGACGGAATCACTGGCACGTCATTACGCACGTACTTATGGCAGCAACACTGAGCTATTACTCGGTAATGCGGGGACGGTAAGCGATCTTGGTGAGGATTTCGGTCATGAGTTCTACGAAGCAGAGCTGAAATATCTGGTCGATCACGAATGGGTCCGCCGCGCCGACGATGCCCTGTGGCGTCGAACAAAACAAGGTATGTGGCTGAATGCGGAACAACAATCTCGTGTGAGCCAGTGGCTGATGGAGTATACGCAGCAGAGGTTGTCGCTGGCGTCGTGATTTGACGTAAGCTGGCTGGGTCGGATTTCGATCTGACCCACTCTTTAGCATTCCCTTAATTCAGGGAATTACGGCAAAGCCCACGCCATCATACCCAGCATAATAAAACTAAAACTCATTCCCCCACTCGCTCTACTTCTGCAAATTGAGATTTTCATTATTCAATATTCTTTTTCAGATAGTTCATAATTGGATGTAACGGCACATACCCCACATCCTGCACCAGTTGTTGCCCTTGTGGCGTTAAAAACCATTCCACCAATTTTTTTGTTTCTGACGTAATACTTTCTCGCGTTACCATAAATGCATCGACGATATACGGATAATTACCATTGCGAATGTTTTCCACCGTCGGTGCAATTCCGTTAATCGCTAACAATTTGATATTCTTGTCAGCATTCATTTGTGTGGCGTAATAGCGAAAGGTGTAGCCTATTGAGTTGTTTGTATTACGGTATTCGGCAATAACTTTAATCATTCCTTCCATCACGCTTGCCACTTCTGTTTCCTGCGGTGAGATCATCCGTACATTTTTCATGACCTGTGATTGCATCACCGTCTGGCTGCCTGAGTCTTCCGGGCGTTGCCAGGTCTGGATCTCCTGATCGTTACCGCCAACGGTACGCCAGTTAGTAATTGCGCCACTAAAGATGTCACGCACTTGTTGTTCAGTCAGGGAATTAACCGGGTTATCCGCATTAACGATGAAAACAAATGCTTCACGGGCAAAGGGGGTATACATCAAAGTGACGCCCGACTCCTTTGCGCGTTTTTTCTGCCCGCCGGAAGGTTGCGCTACGAAGATAATATCAGCGTCGCCCTTAATAATTTTGTTATATGCCTCCGGCGTGCGAGAGTTCGCCGGATAGTTCCAGGCGTGAAAATCCTCTGGTATTACACTTAGTGCATAAAATGCAGAGGCATAAATTGGGTACGCAGCCGTAGCGCCATCGATTCGCGGCCAGTTTTTCGTGAACTGAATTTGCGGCTTACCACGCAGTGGCGTCAGTCGATTATTGAGTTTATCGGGTCGCCAGGCCCAGATATCAATATTTTCACGTACACCGACACCAGGATTTTGTTGCTTATATAAATGGGCCTGATAACCGGCGACAATAACCAGTAATAGAACGATAAACAGGAGAGAATTACGGCAACATAACCCATGCGAGCCAGTTAAAGGATGTCTGGTCGGCCAGGCATACCCCAGCGAAAAACTGATATGCGCGCCAACGGGAATAATGACTATCCACCAGTACTCACCACCGACTAATGAGACTAACAAAACGCCCAGCCAGGGGAGCATAAGGTCTGCCAACCAACCCGATCCCATCTGGCGAAATTGATAATCTGCCAGATGCAGCGCGATGATCCAGCCAACCAGAGTTAAAAATGCGGGTAATAAAAAAAGAGACTGTCGCCAGACGGCTATATCTCTTTTTTCTGGTGAGCTATCTCTCGCCCATACACGGCCAGATAAAAATATCACCATAGCGCCCAGCATCAGCATAAAGACGTTGAGCAGAAGGGAAATTGTTGGCGTGATAAGGATATTACAAACTTCAATAATACCGGTAAGTCCGGTACCCAGAATAGCAATAACCACAGCCAAAAACTGCGCCAATATGGGGATACCGAAAAAAGTCATTACCAGCGAAGTCAAAATCCATTTTCTGCTTTGCATCATTCTTTCCATTCTTTCTGAATGGCGAAATTATACTCCCCAGTCCCCCAGCCCCCTCTGGACACTTTTCCTAAATAAAGGCAAAAAAACGGGGCCTATTGGCCCCGTTCTGTTTTTTAGCGAACTTACAATCTCACGGGATCAATATGCCAGATTTGTTCGGCATACTCTTTGATGGTCCGGTCAGAAGAGAAGTAGCCCATATTGGCGATGTTCAGCATCGCTTTCGCAGTCCACTCTTCCTGGTGCTCGTAGAGTTCGTCAACTTTATCCTGACAGTCGACATAGCTACGATAATCCGCCAGCACCTGGTAGTGATCGCCAAAGTTAATCAGCGAATCAACCAGATCGCGATAGCGCTCCGGCTCTTCCGGACTGAACACACCAGTGCCAATTTGCGTCAGCACCTGATGCAATTCTTCATCTTTTTCGTAGTAGTCACGCGGTTTGTAGCCCTGTCGACGCAGTTCTTCAACTTCTTCCGCAGTGTTACCAAAGATAAAGATATTGTCAGCACCGACATGATCCAGCATCTCGACGTTCGCGCCGTCCAGCGTACCGATAGTCAGCGCGCCGTTAAGCGCAAACTTCATATTACTGGTGCCGGATGCTTCCGTCCCCGCCAGCGAAATCTGTTCAGACAGATCGGCCGCCGGAATGATCAACTGCGCCAGACTGACGCTGTAGTTCGGGATAAACACCACTTTCAGCTTGTCGCCAATCTGCGGATCGTTGTTGATCACTTTAGCTACATCGTTGATCAAATGGATAATGTGCTTCGCCATGTAATAAGCAGAAGCGGCCTTACCACCAAAAATATTCACGCGAGGCACCCAATTAGCATCCGGATCGGCCTTGATACGGTTATAACGAGTGATAACGTGCAACACATTCATCAATTGACGTTTGTATTCGTGAATACGTTTGATCTGCACATCGAACAGCGCCTTCGGATTCACCACCACATTCAACTGCTGGGCGATGTAGTCGGCCAGACGCTTTTTGTTCTCCAGCTTCGCCTGATGCACAGCGTGATTCACCATTGGGAAATCACAGTGCTGTTGCAGATCATTAAGCAGGCTAAGATCGGTGCGCCAGTTACGGCCCAGGTGTTCGTCCAGCACGGCTGATAGCGATGGGTTCGCTACCGCCAGCCAGCGACGCGGCGTCACACCGTTGGTAACGTTGGTGAAACGACCCGGGAAGATTTTCGCAAAATCAGCAAACAGCGACTGCACCATCAGGTTAGAGTGCAACTCCGAAACACCGTTGACCTTATGACTCACGACAACCGCCAGCCAGGCCATCCGCACACGACGCCCGTTGGATTCATCAATGATTGATGCCCGTCCCAGCAGGTCAGTATCGTTCGGATACTGTTCCTGCAAGGTTTTCAGGAAATAGTCATTGATTTCAAAGATTATCTGCAAGTGACGCGGCAGAATTTTACCCAGCATATCGACCGGCCAGGTTTCCAGCGCCTCACTCATCAGCGTGTGGTTGGTGTAAGAGAAAACTTCGCAACACACTTCAAAAGCATCATCCCAGCTGAATTTATGCTCATCAATCAGCAGACGCATCAGCTCAGGAATCGACAGC
Organism: Escherichia coli; assembly: GCF_011881725.1. Classification (GTDB taxonomy): domain Bacteria; phylum Pseudomonadota; class Gammaproteobacteria; order Enterobacterales; family Enterobacteriaceae; genus Escherichia; species Escherichia coli_E. Next base: position 87,053 of record NZ_JAATUR010000004.1, read on the forward strand.
ACCGGATGGGTGTCATTGAGATGAATCGCGATTTTATCTGCCAGATTATCGTAGGTTTTATGCAGCTGATAATGACGGCTTAAAATGTCCTGAATAGTCGAGGAAACCAGGAAGTATTCCTGGCGCAGACGGAGTTCACGCCCGGAATAAGTGGAGTCGTCCGGGTACAGTACGCGGGATACGTTCTCGGAGTGGTTTTTGTCTTCCACCGCCGCGAAGTAGTCACCCTGGTTGAATTTACCCAGGTTAATTTCGCTACTGGCTTGTGCGCTCCACAAACGCAGGGTATTCGTTGCGTCAGTGTCATAGCCGGGAATTATCTGGTCATAAGCAACGGCCAGAATTTCTTCAGTTTCAAGCCAGCGAGTCTTCTTGCCTTCTTGCTGAATACGTCCGCCAAAACGCACTTTATAGCGCGTATTGTGTCGTTTAAATTCCCACGGGTTGCCATACTCCAGCCAGTAGTCCGGTGACTCTTTCTGACTGCCGTTAACGATGTTCTGCTTGAACATGCCGTAGTCGTAACGAATACCGTAGCCGCGACCTGGCAACCCTAGAGTCGCCAGTGAATCCAGGAAGCAAGCTGCCAGACGTCCCAGACCACCGTTTCCGAGGCCTGGGTCATTTTCTTCATCAATTAACTCTTCGAGATTTAACCCCATCGACTCCAGCGCACCCTGGACATCGTCATAAATACCTAACGACAGCATGGCGTTGGAGAGAGTACGGCCAATCAAAAACTCCATCGACAGGTAGTAAACCTGACGAGTTTCTTGCGACAGTTGGGCACGGTTCGAGCGCAACCAACGCTCCACGAGACGATCGCGTACAGCAAATAACGTTGCGTTCAGCCACTCATGCTTATTGGCGACGACAGGATCCTTTCCAATCGTGAACATCAGCTTATAAGCGATAGAGTGCTTAAGCGCTTCTACGCTAAGGGTGGGCGATGAATATGTAAACGGGGCATTCATATAGGCGTTTCCTGAAAACTATTTCAAGCGATAGTAAAGCTCACGGTACGACTTCGCCGCGACCTGCCAGCTAAAATCCATTGCCATAGCCTGACGTTGCACAAACCGCCACAGTGAAGGGCGGGACCAAAGTACAAAAGCACGTCGAATAGCCCGTAACAGCGACCAGGCATTACTATCTTCAAAGACAAACCCACTGGCGACGCCATCTGCGAGGTTCTCAAGAGAACTGTCAGAGACCGTATCAGCAAGCCCACCGGTACGCCGCACCAAAGGCAGCGTGCCGTACTTCAATCCATAAAGTTGTGTTAAACCGCACGGTTCAAAACGACTGGGCACCAGAATGACGTCCGCGCCGCCCATAATGCGATGCGAAAATGCTTCGTGATAACCAATCTGTACGCCAACCTGACCGGGGTGCTCCGCTGCTGCAGCAAGAAAACCTTCCTGCAATACCGGATCGCCCGCGCCAAGCAGCGCCAGTTGTCCGCCCTGTTCCAGAAGGCCAGGTAAGGCTTCCAACACCAGATCCAGGCCTTTTTGGCTGGTCAGACGACTCACCACTGCAAAAAGCGGTACTTTATCGTCAACCTTAAGCCCCATTGCGATTTGCAACTGGCGCTTATTCTCCGCTTTATCTTCCAACGTATCGCGGGTGTAGCGCGAGGCCAACAGCAAGTCCGTCTCTGGGCTCCAGATTTTCTCGTCCACGCCATTCAGTACACCGGAAAGACGTCCTTCACGGTGACGCTGTTGCAATAGACCTTCCATACCGTAGGCAAACTGCGGTTCGGTGATCTCGCGAGCGTAGGTTGGACTGACCGCCGTAATGTGATCGGCATAGTACAGACCAGCCTTCAGGAAAGAGATTTGCCCGTTGAACTCCAGCCCGTGGACATTAAAGAATGACCATGGCAATTGGATGTCATTCATATGATGTGCATAAAACATGCCTTGATAGGCCAGATTGTGCACAGTAAACACCGACTTCGCCGGACGCCCGCGTGCCGCCAGATACGCAGGCGCAAGTCCTGCATGCCAGTCGTGCGCGTGCACCACATCAGGGCGCCAGAATGGGTCCAGCCCACTGGCCATTTCTGCCCCCACCCACCCCAACAGCGCAAAACGCAACACGTTGTCGGTGTAGGCAAATAAGTTGGTATCGTGATACGGGCTTCCGGGACGATCGTAGAGATGCGGCGCGTCAATCAGGTAAATACCAACCCCGTTGTAATGTCCGAACAACAGCGAGATATGTCCGGCAAAGGTATCACGACGAGATACCACCTGCGCATCGGTCACGCCACGGCGAATATCGGGAAATGCAGGCAACAGTACGCGAGCGTCGACGCCGTCTGCGATTTGTGCTGCGGGTAATGCCCCAATAACATCAGCCAGACCGCCGGTTTTAAGCAGCGGGAACATCTCTGAACATACATGTAAAACCTGCATTATCGCTCCTGTTTATACCCTAACTTCCGTAGCATTTCGCGAGTAACCAGCACGATGCCCTCTTCTGAACGATAGAAACGACGTGCATCCTCCTCTGCGTCCTCACCAATCACCATACCTTCCGGAATGACACAAGCGCGATCAATGACACAGCGGCGCAGACGGCACGAGCGACCTACCCATACTTCCGGTAACAATACGGCGGAATCAATGTTGCAGAATGAATTAACACGAACACGCGAGAACAGAACAGACTGCACCACCACTGAACCAGAAATTACACAACCGCCGGAAACCAATGAGTTAAGGGTCATCCCATGGCTACCAGAGCGATCCTGAACGAATTTCGCTGGTGGTAATGATTCATTGTAGGTGCGAATTGGCCAGTTGCGATCGTACATATCCAGTTCCGGCACCACAGAGGCCAGATCGAGGTTCGCTTTCCAGTAAGCTTCCAGCGTACCCACATCGCGCCAGTACGGCTCGGCATCCGGGTCAGACTGTACGCAAGAGAGAGGGAATGGATGCGCATAAGCCAGGCCTGCCTCGGTGATTTTTGGAATCAAATCTTTACCAAAGTCGTGGCTGGAATTTTCATCGCGATCGTCTTCTTCGAGCAATTCATACAGATAGTCAGCGTCAAAGACGTAGATACCCATACTCGCCAGAGATTTGCTCGGATCGTTTGGCATTGATGGCGGGTTAGCCGGTTTTTCAACAAACTCGATAATTTTATCGTTTTCATCAACCGCCATAACGCCAAATGCGGAGGCTTCTTCAATCGGCACCGGCATACAAGCAACGGTACAACGCGCGCCTTTTTCGACGTGGTCGATAAGCATTCGCGAGTAGTCCTGCTTGTAGATATGGTCGCCCGCCAGGATCACCACATACTCCGCTTTATAGCGGCGGATGATATCGAGGTTTTGGGTGACCGCATCTGCGGTACCGCGATACCAGTTTTCCCCTTTCATTCTCTGCTGCGCGGGCAGCAGGTCGACAAACTCGTTCATTTCTTCATTGAAGAACGACCAGCCGCGCTGAATATGCTGCACCAGGGTGTGAGACTGGTACTGGGTGATCACGCCCATACGACGGATCCCAGAGTTGATGCAGTTGGACAGCGCAAAGTCGATAATGCGGAACTTACCGCCGAAGTGTACGGCAGGCTTTGCTCTCTTATTAGTTAAATCCTTCAGGCGGGTACCACGTCCTCCCGCCAGTATCAGGGCAACAGATTTCAATGGCAGCTGGCGCGCCAACATTAAGCGATCGTTCTTCTCTAAACTAACCATGACTAACTCCTTTTTTATCATCTCTGGAACACACACAATCCGTGTGCAGGTCCCGGCCAGACAGCCGTAATCACTGGGTTATCCTCTCCAGCGAATGGGGGAATGGCGTGCCACTCCCCTGCAGGTAAAACAATCTCTGTTACCTCAAGCGTGGCGTTTATTGCGATCAAAAATCGATCCGACAGCAGAATTTGCAGCTGTTTCGGCCCGTTTTGCCACTCATCCGAGCTTAAAGGTTGAGCATATCGATTCAGCCAACGGACATTGCCGTCGCCTTCTTCCCACCAGCGATTCTCCACCAAAGCAGGAATGCGCTTGCGCAGATGAATTAACGCGGCGGTAAATGCCGTTAACCCACTACTTGCCTGCGACCAGTCCAACCACGTTAGTTGGTTATCCTGACAGTAGGCATTGTTATTGCCATACTGGCTGTGACCATGTTCATCACCGGCCAGTAACATCGGCGTACCCTGGGAGAGCAACAACGTCGTTAACAGGGCGTGAATGCTATCGCGCCGCCGTTCAACCAGCTCAAGAGTACCGCCTAATCCTTCTTTACCATGATTGTTACTGTAATTGTTGTTGGTCCCGTCGCGATTTTCTTCTCCATTTGCTTCATTATGTTTATGGTTGAAACAAACGCAGTCGCGAAGCGTAAAGCCGTCATGCGCAGTGACGAGATTAATCGCAGCGCTCGGCAGACGGCCATTACGTTTAAAAACATCACTGGAGGCGGCAAAACGCCCGGCAAACTCCCCCAGCGACAGGTTATAGTGCAGCCAGAAACGGCGTGCGGCGTCGCGGAAATGATCATTCCACTCGGCAAACAGCGGTGGGAAATTCCCTACCTGATAACCGCCGGGCGCGATATCCCACGGTTCGGCAATTAACTTCACTTGCGAAAGCACTGGGCAATTCTGGATAGCCGTAAACAACGGTGCATCCTGACGAAACTCCGGTGTCCGCCCCATGACTGCTGCGAGATCGAAGCGGAAGCCATCAACGTGGCAGGTTTCCACCCAGTAGCGTAGACAGGCGCTGGCGTACTCCACTACCCCCGGATGGCTCAAATTGAGCGTATTACCACAACCAGTCCAGTTGTGATAATCGCCGTCCTCTCTTATCCAATAATAGCTACGGTTGTCGATCCCGCGCAGTGAGAATACCGGACCGTCCAGGTCCAGTTCCGCACTGTGGTTGAGCACGATGTCGAGAATGACTTCAATACCTGCTTTGTGCAGAGCTTTCACTGCGTCGCGGAACTCGTCCAACGCCGTTTCGGGCGAGCTGGCATACGCCGGATGCAGTGCAAACATAGCCACCGGATTGTAGCCCCAGTAGTTACTTAGCCCCATGCGTTGCAGGCGCGGTTCAGTAGCAAACTGCGCCACCGGTAACAGCTCCAGCGCGGTAATGCCCAACTGTTTTAAATAGTTGATCATCACCGGATGACCGAGCGCTTTATAGGTGCCGCGGATCTCTACCGGGATCTCCGGATGCAGATAGGTTAATCCTTTGACATGAGCTTCATAAATAATGGTGCTGCCCCACGGCGTGCGCGGCGGGGCATCATCCTCCCAGTCATAGTGATCGACCACCACCACGCATTTCGGCGCAATGGCGGCGTTGTCACGATAATCAGGTTCATTATGGCCTGCATGCAGCAGCGGGTTATCTTTAAACTCACCCTCAATTTGCCGCGCGCAAGGATCAATCAACAACTTCGCCGGGTTAAAGCGATGCCCCACGGCAGGTTGCCAGGGGCCATGTACGCGATACCCATAATGCAAACCCGGGCGCGCATCCGGCAAGTAACCGTGCCAGACATCGCCGCTGCGTCCTGGCAAGTCGTACCGGTGTTCTATGCCCTGAGCGTCGAACACACACAGCTCTACCCGCTCGGCATGAGCGGAAAAGAGCGTGAAGTTGACACCCTGGCCATCATAGTGCGCGCCAAGGGGAGCGGGTTTGCCAATGGCGAGTTGTGTCATTCTCCCTCCCGCACCAGCCAGATTGTGGCCAGCGGTGGTAGTGTAAGGCTCAATGAATGCTGACGGCCGTGGCTGGCGATCTCATCGCTATGTACCGCGCCGCCATTGCCGGCATTGCTGCCGTGGTAGTGCATGGAGTCGGTGTTGAGAATCTCACGCCATTTGCCTGACTGATTAACGCCGAAGCGATAATCATGACGCGGCACCGGCGTAAAGTTGCTGGCAACGATAATTTCGTTACCCTCTTTATCGCGACGCACAAAGATCAGCACCGAGCGTTCATGGTCATCCACCACCAGCCATTCAAAGCCGTACGCGTCGAAATCCAGCTCGTGCAGTGCTTTGTGGTGACGATAAGTATGGTTCAGATCGCGTACCAGTCGCTGGACACCATGATGCCAGTTGTCACCGCCTTCCAGCAGATGCCAGTCGAGGCTGGCATCGTGGTTCCACTCACGCCCCTGGGCAAATTCGTTACCCATGAACAACAGTTTCTTGCCCGGGAATGCCCACATCCAGCCATAGTAGGCGCGCAGATTGGCAAATTTCTGCCATGCATCGCCCGGCATTCTGTCGAGAATCGATTTTTTACCGTGCACCACTTCGTCATGCGACAACGGCAGGACGAAGTTTTCAGTGTAGTTGTAGAGCATCCCGAAGGTGAGTTTATCGTGATGATATTGACGATAAACCGGGTCGAGCTTCATGTAGTCCAGGGTGTCATGCATCCATCCCAGGTTCCACTTGTACCAGAAACCCAGGCCACCCATATCTTGCGGGCGAGAAACGCCAGGAAAGTCGGTAGACTCTTCCGCCATCGTCACCGCGCCCGGTACCTGCTCACCGATAATACGGTTGGTATTGCGAAGGAATTCAATCGCTTCGAGATTCTCGCGGCCACCATATTCATTCGGGATCCACTCGCCCTCTTTACGGCTGTAATCACGATAAATCATCGAAGCTACAGCATCGACGCGCAGCGCATCGATACCAAAACGCTCGACCCAATACAGTGCGTTACCAACAAGGAAATTGCTGACTTCGCGACGACCATAGTTGTAGATCAGGGTATTCCAGTCCTGATGGTAGCCTTCGCGCGGATCGCTGTGTTCATACAGATTTGTGCCGTCAAATTCGGCAAGTGCAAAGTCATCTGTCGGGAAGTGACCTGGCACCCAGTCGAGAATAACGTTCAAACCTGCGGCATGTGCGGCATCAATGAAATAGCGGAAGTCATCGCGGGTGCCAAAACGGCGAGTTGGCGCATACAAACCTGTCGGCTGATAACCCCAACTGCCATCGAATGGATGCTCGTTAATTGGCAGCAGTTCGAGATGGGTAAAGCCCATCCATTTCGCGTAAGGGACCAGTTGATCAGCCAACTCGCGATAGCTTAACCAGAAGTTGTTGTCGGTGTGACGACGCCACGACCCCAGGTGAACTTCATAGATAGAAATTGGCGCATCAAACTGATTCGCTTTTTTGCGCTCTTCGGTCTGCACGACCTTTTCAGGCAGTCCGCAAATAAGGGAAGCGGTTTCCGGGCGCATCTGTGCTTCGAAGGCATAAGGATCAGACTTCAAACGCAGATTACCATTGGCATCAATCATTTCGTATTTATAGAGCTGACCGTTATGCGCGCCAGGGATAAACAGTTCCCAAATGCCGCTCTCTTTACGCAGACGCATCGGGTGACGACGACCATCCCAGTAGTTGAATTGCCCAACAACCGAGACACGGCGGGCATTTGGCGCCCAGACAGAAAAACGCGTGCCGGTAACGCCATCCATAGTATCTGCGTGCGCGCCTAAGGTTTCATATGGGCGCAGGTGGGTACCTTCAGACAACAGCCAGGCGTCCATTTCCTGGATTAAAGGGCCAAACCGGTAAGGATCATCAATCAAATTCTGCTGGCCATGCCAGACAACCGCCAACTGATAGCGGAAAAAATTCTTACGCCGCGGAATGACGCCGCTGAAGAATCCACGAGAGTCGAGACACTCCAGTTTAGCGACTTTGCGTCCAGTTTTTGGTTCAATTACCCACACATCAGTTGCGTCAGGTAAAAGGGCACGGACTTCCAGTCCCGCTGTGGTTTTATGCATTCCAAGTACGGAAAAAGGATCTGCAAAATGACCTGCAATTAGCGCGTTAATCACGTCTCTATCGATACGATCGGACATGCTTGTCTTCCTGTTTTATTGTGTCACCCCATCCAACTAATTTTTGACATCTGGTTGTGACATTTTTTTGACCTGAACGGCGCAGCACTCTGTGCATCCTCTCTACGCCGTCCTCACTTCAGGTAAGGCATTGAATACGTATATATCCCGCCACCCTTAAAGAATAGCCAATGCTCTATTTAACTCCCGGTAAATCATGAAACATCTGCGCTTACTCCTGTACTACGCACTAAAAGGGGCAGCATCACGCCCCAAATTTAATGAATAAACATTACGCCAGTTGACGAAGCATCCGACGTAGCGGCTCCGCGGCCCCCCACAGCAGCTGATCACCCACGGTAAATGCTGACAGGAACTCAGGTCCCATATTCAGCTTACGCAGACGACCTACCGGCGTGGTCAGCGTACCAGTCACGGCAGCTGGGGTTAGCTCACGCATAGTGATTTCGCGATCGTTTGGAACCACTTTTGCCCACGGGTTATGGGCAGCCAACAGTTCTTCCACGGTCGGAATAGACACATCTTTTTTCAATTTGATGGTGAATGCCTGGCTGTGACAGCGCAACGCCCCGACACGCACACACAAACCATCTACCGGAATAACGGAAGATGTGTTGAGAATCTTGTTGGTTTCCGCCTGCCCTTTCCATTCTTCGCGGCTCTGACCGTTATCAAGCTGTTTGTCGATCCACGGAATCAGGCTGCCCGCCAGCGGCACGCCAAAGTTATCCACTGACAACTCGCCGCTGCGGGTTAAGGTCGTGACTTTGCGTTCAATATCGAGAATAGCAGAGGACGGTGTCGCGAGTTCATCCGCCACATGGCCATACAGCTGGCCCATCTGGGTTAACAACTCACGCATATGTCGCGCACCACCGCCGGAAGCCGCCTGGTAGGTTGCAACGGAGACCCAATCAACAAGATCATTGGCGAATAAACCACCCAACGACATCAACATCAGGCTTACGGTACAGTTACCGCCAACAAAAGTCCTGATGCCTTTATTTAATCCATCAGTAATGACGTCCTGATTGACTGGGTCAAGAATGATGATGGCGTCATCTTTCATGCGCAGAGACGATGCTGCGTCAATCCAGTAACCTTGCCATCCGCTCTCACGGAGCTTTGGATAGATTTCGTTGGTATAATCGCCGCCCTGACAGGTTACGATAATATCGAGGGCCTTCAGCGCCTCCAGATCAAAGGCATCCTGAAGTGTGCCAGAAGCACCGCCAAAGGAAGGCGCAGCCTGACCAGACTGGGAAGTCGAAAAGAAGACAGGGCGAATGGCGTCGAAGTCGCGCTCTTCAACCATGCGTTGCATGAGAACGGAGCCGACCATACCGCGCCAGCCGATAAAACCAACATTTTTCATAAGCGTTTTTTTCCTGCAAAGATGTGTGCTGTATATATGTGCCGGAGTCCTCATGGCACATCTTTCACCATACAAAAAGCAGCCAAAGTCGCAAGTGAAATTAATCAATGATAGCGAAGCTATCAGTAATGCGACTTATCCTGCTTTCACAGCACGCAGAAAGTCCAACGCAATTATCAGGGAACTTGAGTTATGAATGAAATCATTTCTGCAGCAGTTTTATTGATCTTGATTATGGATCCGCTCGGAAACCTGCCTATTTTTATGTCCGTACTGAAACATACTGAACCCAAAAGGCGGCGGGCAATTATGGTGCGCGAGTTGCTCATCGCGCTCTTGCTGATGCTGGTGTTCCTGTTTGCAGGCGAGAAAATTCTGGCATTTCTTAACCTACGGGCAGAAACCGTCTCAATTTCCGGTGGCATAATACTTTTTCTGATTGCCATTAAGATGATTTTCCCCAGCGCCTCAGGAAACAGCAGCGGGCTTCCGGCAGGTGAAGAGCCGTTTATCGTGCCGTTGGCAATTCCGCTGGTCGCTGGGCCGACTATTCTCGCCACGCTGATGTTGCTGTCTCATCAGTACCCGAATCAGATGGGGCATCTGGTGATTGCCCTGCTGCTGGCCTGGGGCGGCACATTTGTCATCCTGCTACAGTCGTCGCTTTTTTTACGTTTGCTGGGAGAGAAAGGAGTGAATGCACTGGAACGCCTGATGGGATTGATTCTGGTGATGATGGCAACCCAGATGTTCCTCGACGGCATTCGGATGTGGATGAAGGGGTGACGGGGAAAGTTTCCCTGAAGGTGCCCGGTAGCGTCAGAACTACCGGGCAAATGGACTTAACTCAACAGCTGGAACGCAATCATCCCGACGATGGCACCGACAGTGCCGAGGATGGTTTCCATCATGGTCCAGGTTTTCAGCGTTTCGGCTTCGGTCGCGCCAGTAAATTTACCGAACAACCAGAAACCGGCGTCGTTAACGTGGCTGACAACAATCGAACCACCGGCGATACAAATCGACAGCGCCGCCATTTGCGCACCGGAATAGTTCAGCTGTTCAATAACTGGCATCACCAGTCCTACCGCTGTTAAACAGGCAACGGTGGCAGAACCCTGAATAATGCGCACCGCCGCTGCCAGCACGAAGCAGGTGATCGCAATCGGTAGCCCCATCCCGGTTAACGCTTCGCCCAGCGCCGGACCTACGCCAGAGTCAACCAGCACCTGTTTGAACACGCCACCTGCGCCAATGACCAGCAGAATGATCCCCGCCGGTTGCAGCGCGTGACCACAAATTTCCATCACTTTATCTTTCGGCATACCCTGACGCATCGCCAGGCCATAAATCGCAACCAGACAAGCAACCAGAATTGCGGTAAACGGATGACCGATAAATTCAAACCATTCGTAAGCGGTAGAGCCTTCTGGCACAAAACGCGCGGCAATGGTTTTCAGCCCCACCAGCACCAGCGGCAGCAGGATAAGCGACAGGCTGAAACCGAAAGACGGCATTTTGCCTTCACCAAGATGCGGTTCGCTGATGTCGTCAGGAATGTTCAGCTCAACGTAACGACTGATGAAATTACCCCACAGCGGACCGGCAATAATCATCCCCGGAATTGCCGCACACAGGCCAATCAGGATCATCCAGCCAAAGTCGGCGTTCATCTGCGATGCCAGCAGCATCGGCGCTGGTCCCGGCACCAGGAATGCTGCCGCTGCAGCCACGCCTGCGAACAGAGGGATCACCAGTTTCACCAGGTTCGTGCCGGTATGGCGCGCCATTGAGAAAGCAACGCTAATCAGCAGAACAATCGCCACTTCAAAGAACAGCGGCAGCGCACAGACCAAACCCGCAAGACCAATGGCGTAATGCGCGCGGCTGTGACCGAAGGATTTGAGCATTTTGACGGCAATCTGATCGACTGCGCCGGTTTCATGTAAGATTTTGCCAAACATGGCTCCCAGAGCGACAACCACCGCCAGGAAGCCGAGGGTACCTCCCATCCCTTTTTCCATTGTCGCTGCGATTTTATCGAGCGGCATACCGGAAAAAAGGCCAGCCCCCATAGACACCACCATCAAAGCCAGGAAAGCGTGCATACGCGCTTTCATGACTAAAAACAGCAGCAGTAAAACAGACCCTACTGCTGTTAAAACAAGCGTTAATGTAGTCACTACTTATTTGCCTTTTTTAATAACCTCAATGGTGCTTGCCACAACACCTTCCAGCGGCTGATCGATATCCACCACCAGTACATCGGTTTCGTCCGCACCCGGCTCCTGCAGCGTTTCAAACTGCGTCACCAGCATTTGGGTTTTAAAGAAATGGCCTTTGCGCGCTTTCAGACGGCTTTCAATCACATCAAAATCGCCTTTCAGGTAGATGAAAGAGAGATTCGGATTGCCCGCACGTAGCAGGTCGCGATAGTGTTTTTTCAGTGCGGAACAGACGATCAGCGACACTTTATTGGTGCGCTGCATGGCAAACGCGGCGTCGTTCAGCGCCTGTAACCACGGTTTACGATCGTCGTCATTCAGCGGTTCACCAGACGCCATTTTTTCAATATTGCAGCGCGGATGGAGGAAATCGCCATCAAGAAACGCGGCATGAAGTTGATGCGCCACTTCACTGGCGACCGCAGATTTGCCGCTGCCCGATACGCCCATCAAGACGTAAATGTGGTGATCATGATTAGTCGTGCTCAAAGTGGTGCCCCCACAGTACAATAATTAAGAATGTTACGGGTAACTGTTATCGGTAACATTCTCCAGCCGGACAAAAACAGAAGCAATATCCATCCGTGCCTTAAGTGTATAAGTGTGAGCTACTTCAAATTTGTGAGCTTAAATAGATCCGCCCGGTGACAAGGTGAAACCTAAATCTAACATTTTTGGTGTTACGGCTTCGCCACGAATACGCGCCAGCAGGCGTTCAGCGCCAATGCTGCCCATCCGCTCACGCGGCGTCAGCACACTCGCCAGCCGTGGCTCCATCACCTGGCCGATATCATGCCCGTGGAAACCAGCAATCGCCATATCATCAGGAATTTTCAGCCCCAGACGCTGGCATTCAAACGCCGCGCCGACCGCCAGGTCATCGTTGGTACAAAACACACCATCCAGCTGCGGATATTCCCGCCGCGCCTGGCGAATCAGTTCAATACCGGAAGAGTAAGAAGAAGATTGCTCAACCATCACGCTATACGGCACCAGGCCTGCATCCAGCATCGCCTGTTCGTATCCCTTCTGTTTGATGATAGTACGTTCGTCGAGACGTGCGCCGAGATAGGCAATGTGGCAATGCCCGCGAGCAATAATGGCGGCGGTCATCTGGCGTGCCGCTTCAAAGTTATCAAAACCAACAGCGATATCGAGACACGGCGACTGGCTGTCCATCAATTCCACCACCGGAATTCCTGCGACCTCAATCATCTTTAAGGTGCGTGGCGTATGGGTGCGTTCGGTGAGGATCAGGCCATCAATATTCCAGGAGAGCATCGATTCGAGGCGTTCTTGCTCCATTTCCGGTTTATAACCGTAGTGGGCCAGCATGGTTTGATAACCATGCGCATCGGTGACGCTTTCGATTCCGCGTAAAACCTCAGCAAAAACCTGGTTGGTGAGAGAAGGTAACAGGACGCCAATCGCCCGGCTGGTGGCGTTTGAAAGAATATCGGGCGCACGATTGGGAATATAACCCAGTTCATCAAGAGCGGCGGCAATCTTGCCACGTAGAGCGACGGAAACTTGCTCCGGGTTGCGCAAAAAACGGCTGACCGTCATTTTGGTCACGCCTACACGGTCAGCCACATCCTGAAGTACGGGTCTTTTCTTTTTCATCGTCCTGAAAGATACAAAAGGGATAGATTCCTTTAGTTTACCACGGACGCATCACAACCTTCCTGATTCCCCAGGAAGGTTTGTGAGATAAATTTAGACTGGCGGTAAATCGAACAACAGAATTTCACTGTCGCTATCCGCATGGATGGAGATCGCCTGCTCATCCCAAAGCGCCAGACCATCGCTGGTCGAGGCTTTCACGCCATTAATAGTGACATTACCTTTCACTACCTGGATCCAGACACGGCGTTCAGCAGCAATCTGATGTATTGACTGTTCATCTTTCAGCAGCGCCCAGCGATACAATTCCATATCCTGATGCACTTTCAACGAACCTTCACGCGCATCCGGCGAGAGCACCAGTTGTTTGCCCTGTACGGCATCGAAGCGACGCTGTTCATAACGCGGTGTAATCCCGTTTTCTTCTGGCATGATCCAGATCTGATACAGATGCAGGCGCTCGGTACTGCTTGGGTTGTACTCTGAGTGACGAATACCCGTACCCGCACTCATAATCTGGAACTCGCCCGCCGGAACGTGCTCTTTATTGCCCATGCTGTCCTGATGCTCAACAGTACCTTCCAGCACGTAGGTCAAAATTTCCATATCTTTATGTGGGTGAGTGCCGAAGCCCTGCCCTGCTTCAATCACGTCGTCGTTAATCACGCGCAGCGCGGAGAAGCCCATAAAATTCGGATCGTAATAGTTAGCAAAAGAGAAAGTGTGCCAGGAGTCCAGCCAGCCATGATTAGCATGACCGCGTTCATTTGCTTTACGTAAGTAGATCATTTGTATTCGCCCCCTGAATGATTTCGATGGGCTTAGTGTGGACCCGATCCGTCCGGGATGATAGAGGGTGTAAATTGACCTCTCTGTTCAAAAAAATTGAACTATCAGAGAGGCCATTGGACTTACTTCGCGAGAGTCACTGTAGAGGGAGAGGCTTGCTCAAAACCACGTTCAAGGATTTCCAGATTGGTAAGAACTTCAGATTCCTTGACGTAATTTGGTACACCGGTGGTGATGGTTTGATACAGCGCATCGTAGACGCGCCCGTAATCGCCCCTCTCCGGCTTCATCTCTTCTCTGACCGTCACGCCCTCGTCATTGACATATTCCAGCACACCGACCGAATCATCCGCTGCGAATCCCGGTTCGCCCGGCATAATATTAGCCTTCAGGCTGGTTTCCTGCTGGTCGATACCGTATTTAATAAATGAACCTTTCTTACCGTGAACGATAAATTTCGGATAATCGATTTTCACCAGATGGCTGGTTTTGACGATGGCTTTCAGATCGCCGTAAAACAGTTGCGCTTCGAAGGTGTCGTCAGGATTGGCTTTATTACGCAGGCGGCGGATGTCATAGGCCACATGCTCCGGGCGACCGAACAGAGAAATCATCTGATCCAGGGTATGCACGCCAAGACCATAGAATGCACCATCCTGCGGCAGTCCAGGTTTGGTTTCTGCTACCGGGCGGTAATAGTCAAAATGGCTTTCCACTTCAACAATCTCACCCAGCTTGCCGCTTTCAATCGCTTTTTTCGCCATCAGGAAGCAGGAGTCGAAGCGACGATTCTGATACGGCGTAACCGTCAACCCTTTGCTTTTCGCCAGCGCAAACAGCTCTTTCGCCTCTGCCAGCGTCGGAGTGAATGGTTTTTCGACCAGTACATTTTTCCCGGCTTCCAGCGCGCGCTTCGCGTACTCGAAGTGGCTGTCAGCGTGAGTACAGACAACAACCAGCTTAACGTCGGGATCATTTAACACTTCATCGAGATCGCTGGTGAAATGGATATGCGAGTATATGGGAGACTGTTCTTCTGGCTTCGCATGGCGGCGGAAAATATGCGCGACATGCCAGCTATCCTTGCGGTGAAGAACATACGGCAGATGGTAACGGGTGGTGCTTTTGCCGAAGCCAATAAAGGCGCAGTTGATGACCATGATTTCGTCCTTTTTA
Organism: Escherichia coli; assembly: GCF_011881725.1. Taxonomy (GTDB): domain Bacteria; phylum Pseudomonadota; class Gammaproteobacteria; order Enterobacterales; family Enterobacteriaceae; genus Escherichia; species Escherichia coli_E. Next base: position 102,136 of record NZ_JAATUR010000004.1, read on the forward strand.
AGGTGGTTACCGACAACCTTAGCGCAAAGAGGGCGTGGTTCCTACGCTCGTGCTTCAGTACCTCAGTTTATTGACAAAGTGCGCTCTGTTTATGTCGGATGCGGCGTGAACGCCTTATCCTGCCGACAAATTATCACAAATTCAATATGTTGCAGAATTTAACGTAGGTCTGATAAGCGTAGCGCATCAGGCTATTTTGCATTTGTCATCAACATGAAGAGAATGAGCACTTCCCGTGGGCAAACTGGCAAGTAAGCAAGGCTGAAACGAAAGCAAAAAAAAGCCAGCACCCGGCTGGCTAAGTAATACTGGAAGCAATGTGAGCAATGTCGTGCTTTCAGGTTCTCCGCGAGGGTCTTCCTGATCGCGAGACAATAATAATCATTCTCATTCGCACTTGTCCAACACTTTTTGCAAAAAAATGCCGTTGACTCGCATTTGAAAGTCAATGATGTTGAAAGGGACATTTACCACAAAGAGGACAAAGGAATGAGTGAGATAGTGATACGCCACGCTGAAACGCGCGATTACGAGGCCATTCGGCAAATTCACGCCCGGCCGGAAGTGTATTACAACACGCTGCAGGTGCCTCATCCTTCAGAACATATGTGGCTGGAACGACTCGCCGCTCGTCCCGGCATCAAACAACTCGTCGCCTGTATTGATGGAATCGTCGTAGGTCATCTAACCATTGACGTACAGCAACGCCCACGTCGCAGTCACGTCGCCGATTTTGGTATCTGTGTTGACCCCCGCTGGAAGAATCGCGGCGTCGCCAGCGCTCTGATGCGAGAGATGATTGAAATGTGCGACAACTGGCTGCGGGTAGAGCGCATTGAGCTAACAGTGTTTGTCGATAACGCCCCGGCAATTAAGGTCTATAAAAAATTCGGCTTTGAAATTGAAGGTACTGGCAAGAAGTATGCTTTGCGAAATGGTGAATATATCGATGCGTATTATATGGCGCGGGTGAAATAAAGAATTATCGGTCTCACGCGCTTTCCCCTCTCCAACCGAAGAGGGGAAAAAAGAAAATATTAATAACCCGCCGTTAAATCATCCACCGAGCGCGGGTCGGATGCGCCGTACAACTCGCCGTCCGGCCCAACCATAATGCTTTGAGTGCTGCCCATCGCCTCTTTCAGCGCCACTTTCTGGCCTTTTTCTTCCAGCAGTTTGATCGTATCCGGGCTAAACCCTTTCTCGACACGCAGCTCGTCCGGTAACCACTGATGATGGAAACGCGGCGCATTGGTCGCTTCGGCGACGTTCATTCCATAATCGATGCTGTTAACCACCATTTGCAACACAGTAGTGATAATCCGGCTACCGCCAGGACTACCGGTAACCAGCCAGGTTTTGCCATCTTTCACCACAATGGTTGGTGACATCGACGACAGCGGGCGTTTGTTCGGCCCGACGGCGTTGGCATCACCGCCCACCAGCCCGTAAACGTTCGGTACGCCCGGTTTGGCGGAGAAATCATCCATCTGGTTATTGAGCAAAATACCGCTCTCGCCTGCGACAATGCCCGTCCCGAAGGTGGTGTTCAGCGTATAGGTCACCGCCACCGCGTTACCGTCTTTATCCACCACTGAGTAATGGGTAGTTTGATTACTCTCATAAGGCGCAAGCTTGCCAGGACGAATTTCGCTGGATGGCTTCGCTTTATTGATATCGATTTGATCGGCAATAGATTTAGCATAGGCTTTATTGGTCAGCGCCTGCCACGGGACTTTGACAAAATCCGGGTCGCCAAGATATTCCGAGCGGTCGGCGTAGGCGTATTTCTCGGCCTCTGCCATGATTTGCATCGCATCGGCACTGCCAAAGCCGTATTTCTGCATATCGAAGTTTTCCAGGATATTGAGGATTTGTACGATATGGATCCCGCCGGAGGATGGCGGTGGCATAGAGTAAACCTGATACCCGCGATAATCGCCGCTTATTGGTGTACGTTCGACCGCTTTATACGCCGCTAAATCTTCTTTAGTGATCAAGCCACCATTTTTCTGCATCTCCTGAGCGATCTGTTCCGCAATCGTGCCTTTGTAGAATTCGTCCGGGCCATTTTCAGCAATCATCTCCAGGCTCTTTGCCAGGTTCGCCTGCACCAGTTTGTCGCCCTTTTTCAGCGGCTCGCCTTCTTTCCAGAAGATAGCCTTGCTGTTTTCGTGATTCGGCAGCACTTCGCTACCATAGGTTTTGAGATCGTCAGCCAGCGCGTCATTAACGATAAAACCATCGCGTGCCAGTTTAAACGCTGGCTGCACCACTTTATTCAGCGGCATGGTGCCGTACTTCTCCAGCGCCAACGAGAAACCCGCTACTGTGCCCGGCGTACCGGAGGCCAGATGCGAAGTGAGTGATTTTTTGCTGTCGGGGTTACCCTGATCATCGAGGAACATATCGCGGGTCGCTTTGGCGGGTGCCATTTCGCGAAAATCGATAGCCGTGGTGTTGCCATCTTTAGTGCGGATCAGCATAAAACCGCCGCCGCCCAGATTCCCTGCCTGCGGATGCGTTACCGCTAACGCGTACCCTACCGCAACGGCGGCATCAACGGCATTCCCGCCCTGCTTAAGGATATCTACCCCCACCTGTGTGGCGGTGGCATCGACAGAAGCCACCATCCCCTGCGTCGCGCGCACCGGATGGAAAATATCTTCCTCTACACCATACGAAACGGGCGGCGGCGCAGGTGGCGCGGCAACCACACTAGAACAACTTCCTGAGAGCAGAGCAGCAATGGCCACCCGGCGTAAAAACGTCGGTATTATCATCGTTATTCTCCAGAGATTAAGGGGCAACCCCAGCTAAGCCTGGTATATAACTCTGAATTAATCATCGTTTTGTCGGGAAGGGAGTAAACTTAAAAGATATCTTCAGAGGAGGATACGCGATGAAACGACTTCTGCTTTTGACGGCGCTCCTGCCGTTTGTCGGCTTTGCACAGCCCATTAATACTCTGAATAACCCTAACCAGCCGGGGTATCAGATCCCCAGTCAGCAGCGGATGCAAACTCAAATGCAGACGCAGCAAATCCAGCAAAAAGGGATGTTGAACCAGCAACTGAAAACGCAAACTCAGTTGCAGCAGCAGCATTTAGAGAATCAGATTAATAGTAACTCCCAGCGGGTCTTACAGTCACAGCCGGGGGAGCGAAATCCCGCCCGGCAGCAAATGCTGCCCAACACCAACGGCGGGATGTTAAACAGCAACCGTAATCCGGATAGTTCGTTGAATCAACAGCATATGCTGCCGGAAAGGAGAAACGGCGACATGCTGAATCCACCCAGCACGCCGCAGCCTGATATTCCGTTGAAAACTATTGGGCCGTAAAGTTCGGACCAATCACGTCGATCGCATCGGTACAAATGCAATCCACGCCCCAGCGCAGCAACTCTGCCGCGCGCTGGGGTTTGTTGACGGTATAAACCAGAATCCGTAATCCAGCGTCTTTCAACTGCATCACTCGCGCTTTATCGAGCAACTTATGATTGAGATGAATAGAGACGCAGCCCAGCCGCGTGGTCAGTTCGCGCCAGTCGTCGCGCCACTCATCCAGCAACAAACCGCGCGGCAGTTCTGGTGCCGCCAGTTGTGCGGCCTCTAAAGCATCAATCTCAAACGATGAAAGTAGCGGCGGCGTCATCTCGGCCCAAAGCTCGCGTGCCGCCAGCGCCACCATTTTTCCCGTTAATGGCCCGGTCCCGGTGGTGGGTTTGATTTCAATATTCGCCATCATCCCGTGTTCGCGACAGCGTTCCGCCACCTGCGAAAGCAACGGCAGCGGCTCGCCTTTAAACGCTTTACTGTACCAACTGCCCGCATCCACGCGCAGTAAATCCTGCCAGTTCAGTTCGCCAGCTTTCCCCCAGCCGTTGCTGGTGCGTTCGAGATTGTCGTCATGAAGCAAGAAGATCTCGCCATCTTTCGATAATTTCGCGTCAAATTCGATCATCTTATGACCGTATCTTGCCCCTACATCAATAGCTGCCAGAGTGTTTTCCGGGGCCAGTTTGCCGCCGCCACGATGGGCGACGATACGGGGATAAGGCCAGTTACTCATACTCGTTGTCCTGTTTCACCATCAAAAAGATGCAGCTGATTTTCCGGCAAATGCAGCCACAGCGTGCTGCCTGCCGTCGGGCGCTCCTGATGCGCCAGTCGTACCACCAGTTTCTGCTCGCCCCAGCGTCCATGCGCCAGGTTATCTGCGCCAAGGATCTCCAGCGTGTCCATCACCAGCGGTATTCCACCTTCTGCCTGCGAGCTTAACGCAATATGTTCCGGGCGAATACCGAGGGTCATTTTACGTCCGGCGTACTGACGATAGCCACCGCTTAGCGGTAGCGTGATACCGCCGTCCAGTTCGAAATGAGTGCCTTCGTTATTCACGCTGCCTGTCAGCAGGTTCATCGCCGGGCTGCCGATAAAACTCGCCACAAACAGACTGGCGGGCTTTTCGTACACTTCCACCGGGGTGCCAATCTGTTCGGCAACGCCGCCGTTCATCACCATTACCCGCTGAGCGAGGGTCATCGCCTCAACCTGATCGTGAGTAACGTAGAGTGAAGTCGTTTTCAGGCGACGGTGCAGTTGTTGCAGCTCAAGGCGCATCTGAACACGCAGCTTGGCATCAAGGTTAGAGAGTGGCTCATCAAACAGGAACACCGCCGGATCGCGCACTATCGCGCGCCCCATCGCCACACGCTGGCGCTGACCGCCGGAAAGCTCACGCGGTCGGCGTTTGAGCAGCCCGTCAAGCTCCAGAATACGGGCCGCTTCTTTAACGCGCTCGGCAATTTGCTGCTTGCCCATGCCGCGAATTTTCAGCCCCCACGCCATGTTCTCTTCAACGCTCATATGCGGATAGAGCGCGTAATTCTGGAACACCATCGCAATCCCGCGATCTTTCGGCTCCATTTCGGTCACGCGCTGATTGTTGATCCAGATATCGCCCTCGGTTACCCGCTCCAGCCCGGCAACCATGCGCAGCAGTGTGGATTTCCCACAACCAGACGGCCCGACCATCACGATAAATTCGCCATCTGCCACGTCGAGCGTCAGCGGTTTAATGACCTGGGTTTTGCCATCCCAGCTTTTGGTTACTGCCTGTAATTTCAGTCCTGCCATCTTATTTCTCACTATCGACCAGGCCGCGCACGAAGGCACGCTGCATCACTAAAACAATCACAACCGGAGGGATAAGCGTTAACAACATCGCCGCCATCACCGAATTCCATTCCGTTGTGCCTTCGCCAGTGGCGATCATCCCTTTAATCCCTGCCACGGTAGTGCCGAGATCAATATCGGTAATAATCAGCAGCGGCCACAGATACTGGTTCCAGCCGTAAATAAAGGTGATTACAAACAGCGCCGCCAGATTGGTTCTGGACAGCGGAAAAACGATGTCGCAAAAGAAACGCATTGGCGACGCGCCGTCGATCCGCGCGGCTTCCACCAGTTCATCCGGTAGGGTCATAAAGAACTGGCGGAACAGAAACGTGGCGGTCGCCGAGGCCATCAGCGGCAGCGTTAAACCTGCGTAGCTGTCGAGCATTTTCAGGTTGGCGATGACTTCCACCGTCGGGAAAATACGCACTTCAACTGGCAGCATCAGGGTGATAAAAATCATCCAGAAGAAGAGGTTACGTAGCGGAAAACGAAACCAGACAATGGCAAATGCCGAGAGCATCGAGACGGTAATTTTGCCGAGCGTAATGCTGAACGCCATCACAAAGCTGTTAAGCAACATCCGCCAGAACGGCGCGCTATTCGTGCCCACCCCGTTTACCCAGATGTTGTGGATGTTTTCCAGCAGATGCGTGCCGGGGATTAGCGTCATTGGTGCGGCGTAGACGGCCTGTTTATCCAGCGTCGCCGCGACAAACGCCACGTACAGCGGGAAGAGGATCACCGCGATCCCGAGGATCAGCATGGTATGGCTGAATATTGTCAGCCACGGACGGTTCTCAATCATTGGTAACGCACCTTGCTTTCAACATAGCGGAACTGCACCACCGTCAGCACGATGACGAGGAACATCAACACCACCGACTGTGCAGCAGACGAAGCCAGATCCAGTCCGGTAAAGCCTTCGCGGTAAATCTTATAAATCAGCGTGGTGGTGGCCTGTACTGGCCCGCCGGAGGTAGCAGCGTCGATCACCGGGAAGGTGTCGAAGAAGGCGTACACCAGGTTCACCACCAGCAGGAAAAAACTCACCGGAGCGATAAGCGGCAGCGCAATCTTAAAGAAGCGGCGAATCGGGCCTGCACCGTCAATGGCTGCTGCTTCGATCAACGAACGGGGAATAGATTGCAGCGCGGCATAGAAGAACAGGAAGTTGTAGCTGATTTGTTTCCACACCGAGGCAAACACCACCAGGAACATCGCCTGACCACTGTTTTGTGCGTGGTTCCAGTCGTAGCCGAACTCAGCGAGAAAATGAGTAATCAGCCCGCGACCGGGGTTAAACAAAAATATCCACAATACGGCGGCAACAGCGGGGGCCACGGCATACGGCAGCAGCATTAAGGTTTGATAGAAACGGCTGCCACGCACGATGTACTCCACCAGCGCCGCAAAGAACAGCGACACCAGCAAACCGCTAACGGTGACAAAGGTGCTGAATTTTATCGTCGTCCAGAAGGAGTCGAGATAGTAGCTGTCATGGAACAGCGTGACGAAGTTATCCAGGCCGACAAACTGGCTGGAAAAACCAAACGGATCGACGCTTTGCAGCGAGTACCACAACGCTTCGCCCGCAGGCCAGATAAAAAAGATAACGGTGATAATGAGTTGCGGCGCGACCAGCAAATATGGCAGCCAGCGCGAGCGGAACACCGGACGGGATGATGACATTGAGGTTTAATTCCTGAGCAGTGCCGGATGGCGCTTCGCTTATCCGGCCTACACATCTCTGTAGGCCGGGTAAGGCGCAGCCTCCACCCGGCATTTCACATTAAGACTTCGTCGATTTCTCAAAGCGGCGCAGCAACTGGTTCCCACGCTCAACGGCGGTGTCCAGCGCTTGCTGAGGCGTTTTCTTGCCGGTCCACACGCTCTCCAGTTCTTCATCCACAATCACGCGGATCTGCGGCATATTGCCCAGACGAAGTCCTTTGGTGAACGGTAACGGCGGCTTATTCAGCATCTGACGCGTCGCGGTATCTGCCCCTGGATTTTTCTCGTAAAAGCCCTGCTCACGGGTCAGGTCATACGCCGCTTTGGTAATTGGCAGATAGCCGGTTTTCTGATGCCACTCGGCAGCGTTTTCTGGCTTCGCGAGGAAATCGAGGAACTTCGCCACACCGGTGTAAGTTTCTTTATCTTTGCCCTGCATCACCCACAGGCTGGCCCCGCCGATAATGGCGTTTTGTGGCGCATCTTTCGCATCAGCGTCGTAAGGCATCATGCCTACGCCGTAGTTGAATTTGGCGTACTCTCGAATGTTGGCAAGAGAACCGGAAGAGGCGGTGGTCATCGCGCAATCACCGTTATAGAACTTTTCGGTGGATTCATCCTTACGCCCGACGTAGCTGAAATCGCCCTTCTTGTTCATCTCTTCGAGCATGGCGATGTGTTTCACCTGCTCCGGCTTGTTGAACTCAAGCACCGCGTCTGTGCCGTCAAAGCCGTTGTTTTTGCTGGCAAACGGTAGACCGTTCCAGGCGCTAAAGTTTTCCAGTTGGATCCAGCCCTGCCAGCCGCTGGCGTAGCCGCACTTCATGCCGGAGGCTTTCAGTTTCGCGGCATAGTCCGCCAGATCCTGCCAGGTTTTCGGCGGCTGTTCCGGGTCTAATCCCGCTTTCTTGAAGGCGTCTTTGTTGTAATAGAGAACGGGGGTCGAACTGTTGAACGGCTGGGAGAGTAGGTGACCCGTTTTGCTGTCGGAGTAGTAGCCTGAAACCGTCGGCACAAACTGCGACTCATCAAAGTTAATCCCCGCATCTTTAAACACTTCATACACCGGTTTAATGGCTTTCGATGCCATCATGGTGGCGGTGCCAACCTCATAAACCTGCAAAATAGCCGGAGCGTTACCGGTGCGGAATGCCGCAATCCCCGCGCTTAAATTCTGTTCGTAGTTGCCTTTATAGGTCGGTACGATTTTGTAATCCGGGTTTTCGGCGTTAAAACGTTGGGCCAGAGAGTCCACCTCTTTACCCAGTTCCCCTTCCATAGAATGCCAGAACGGAATGGTCGTCACTGCCTGTGCATTCCCCATTAACGCCAGTCCGAGCGCCAGTGCTGAAGCTGTATAATGTAACGGTTTCATCGTTTATCTCTCTTGTTGTACCGAATGCGCGAATTCACGCGTTTTATGCTCGCGGGGTAACATGACATGCTCGAATTACAGAAAAATAACCTTTTTGTTACATTTGTAAGATAGTAAGGTGTCAGAAAGATGACAAGGCAGTGACGGTACGGGTGAGGGAAAATGGGAGATGGGGCACGGATAAGCGGGAAAAAGCGAAAACCAGTGTCAAACTCTACAGAGTGGAGATAACGTACGCATCGTTGCATGCCGGATGCGGCGTAAACGCCTTATCCGGCCTACAGGAGCGTGCAAACTCAATACATTGCAACTCACCTGGTTGGCCTGATAAGCGCAGCGCATCAGGGAGTTTTACGTTTGTCACCTGTCTCAAAGGAGTCTTATGACTCCTTATCAATCAACGCGATATTACCCGCCTAAATACGCACTTCTCACCGCTTCGTTCGCCAGCAGCGCATCGCCGGTATCGGAGAGCACGACATGACCGTTTTCCAGCACGTAGCCGCGATCCGCCAGCTTCAGCGCCTGGTTGGCGTTCTGCTCGACGAGGAAGATAGTCATCCCCTGCTCGCGCAGCTGCTCGATGGTGTCGAAAATTTGCTGGATAATAATCGGTGCCAGTCCGAGCGATGGTTCATCAAGCAGTAGCAAACGCGGATTGCTCATCAGCGCGCGACCAATCGCCAGCATCTGCTGTTCACCGCCGGACATCGTTCCCGCACGCTGAATACGGCGCTCATGAAGACGTGGAAACAGTTCATAGACCCACTTTATGCGCTCCTGAAACTGATCGCGTTCGGCAAAGAAGCCGCCCATCGCCAGGTTTTCTTCCACCGTCATCCGCGAGAAGACGCGACGCCCTTCCGGGACAATCGCCACCGCTTCACGCATGATTTTCGCCGTCTGCCAGTCGGTAATGTCTTTATCATCAAACACAATTCGTCCGCTGGTGGCGCGCGGGTCGCCGCATAACGTGCCGAGCAAGGTGGTTTTCCCCGCCCCGTTCGCACCGATCAGGGTGACAATCTCGCCCTGATTGATATGCAGGCTCACCTCATGCAGCGCCTGGATTTTGCCGTAGTGGGCGCTGACTTTGTCAAAGGACAACATGACTTTTTCCATCTTATGCCTCACCTAAATAGGCACGGATCACGTCCGGGTTATTACGGATCTGCTCCGGCGTACCGTTTGCCAGCGGCGTCCCCTGATTGACCACGTAGATTCTGTCTGAAATCCCCATCACCAGCTTCATATCGTGTTCAATCAACAAGATAGTGGTGTTGTGATGGTTACGCAGTTCGGCAATCAGCTCATCCAGCTCTTTCGTCTCTTTCGGGTTAAGACCTGCCGCCGGTTCGTCGAGCATTAAAATCTCCGGCTGCGTTACCATGCAGCGGGCGATCTCCAGACGACGCTGGTCACCGTAGGCCAGGTTGCTCGCCTGGCGGTTGGCGTGTTCCAGCAAGCCAATACGCTCAAGCCAGGTTGCAGCGCGGTCGAGCGCTTCGCTCTGGGCGCGACGGAAAGAGGGCGTTTTCAGCAGGCCAGAGAATAATCCGGTTTTCAGTTGCTGATGCTGCGCCACCAGCAGGTTTTCAATCACCGTCATTTCACGGAACAGGCGCACATGCTGGAAGGTACGCACCACGCCCATACGGGCAATTTGCTGACCAGGCAAGCCTTCCAGATGCTGATCGCGCAGTAAAATGGTGCCACCGGTAGGTTTGTAGAATCCGGTCAGGCAGTTAAAGACCGTGGTTTTTCCGGCACCGTTAGGGCCAATTAGCGAGACGATCTCCTGCGGGTACAGTTCAAGATTGACGTTATTCACCGCCAGCAGGCCGCCGAAGCGCATCATCAGGCCGTTAACAGATAATAATGACTGACTCATGCCTGCTCTCCTTTCGCTTCGCCGTTTTTCAGCTTAAGTTGCGGGCGCGTCATGGGCAGCAAGCCCTGCGGACGCCAGATCATCATCAGCACCATCAAACCACCGAGCATTAACATGCTGTATTCGTTGAAATCACGCATCAACTCGCGCGACACCACCAGCAAAATTGCCGCCAGAATCACCGCGAACTGCGATCCCATACCGCCGAGCACCACAATCGCCAGCACAAACGCCGATTCAGCAAAGGTGAAGGATTCCGGGCTGACAAAACCCTGACGCGCCGCGAACAGCGTTCCGGCAAAACCGGCAAACGCGGCGCTGATGGTAAAGGCGGTCAGCTTGATACGGCGCGGGCTTAAGCCCAGCGAACGGCAGGCGATTTCATCTTCACGCAACGCTTCCCAGGCACGGCCCAGCGGCATTCGTAGTAAGCGGTTAATGACAAACAGGCTTAACACCACCAACAGTAACGCCACCAGGTAGAGGAAGATGACACGATCGGACGGATCATATTTCAGGCCAAAGAAATTGCTGAAGGTATCCCAGCCGCCTTCACGGGCGGTACGGCTGAACTCAAGGCCAAAGAGGGTCGGTTTCGGGATCTGGCTGATGCCGTTCGGACCGCCAGTAATTTCGGTGTTGTTGAGCAGTAAAATGCGCACAATTTCGCCGAAACCAAGGGTAACAATCGCCAGATAGTCACCGCGCAGACGCAGCACCGGGAAACCGAGCAGGAAGCCCGCCGCCGCTGCCATTAATCCGGCAATCGGCAAACAGGTCCAGAAGCCAAGTCCGTAATAGTGATTGAGCAGCGCAAAGGTGTAAGCACCGATGGCGTAAAAACCACCGTAACCCAGCACCAGCAAGCCAGACAGCCCCACCACCACGTTCAGCCCGAGGCCGAGAATGATGTAGATCATGGTCAGGGTGGCAATATCCACCGTCCCGCGTGAGACCATAAACGGCCACGCCACCGCAAGCACCAGCAGCGCCACAAGGAACAGCTTTTGCTTCACCGTGGAACCATCAATCGCAGGCAGAATAAACTTCGGCCCGGAAACGCTTTTCAACCCCTTCTGGAAAGCAGGTCGCACAAGCTGGAAGAAAAAGACTACTGCCGTGCCGATAAACACCCACTGCCAACGGATGTCGGAAGCCGTGTCGACCACCAGTTTGGTGCCGTCCAGCTCCAGCTGGACGCCCATAAAAACGCCTGCAAGGACAAAAAACATCGCAGCAGAGAGCAGCGCCATTGCAATATGCATCGGTTTCATACTTTCTCTACCTCCGGACGGCCCAGAATACCGGTCGGCATCACCAGCAGTACCAGGATCAGCAGGGCGAATGAGACCACATCTTTATATTCCGTACTCAGATAGGCAGAAGAGAGCGCCTCCGCAATCCCCAGAATCAGCCCGCCAATCATCGCTCCCGGAATACTACCAATTCCGCCGAGTACCGCTGCGGTAAAGGCTTTCATTCCGGCCATAAAGCCGATGTAGGGGTTAATTACGCCGTAGAACTGACCAAGCAGAACGCCCGCCACCGCCGCCATCGCGGCACCAATCACAAAGGTCAGCGCAATCACCCGGTCGGTGTTGATGCCGAGCAGGCTCGCCATTTTCAGATCTTCCGCGCAGGCACGACAGGCGCGCCCCATGCGGGAGTAGCGAATGAAAATCGTCAGCGCCAGCATAGCGAGGAAAGTGACAATCCAGATCACCGCCTGCATGGTGGTAATAGACGCAGAGAAGTTTTCGCTATGGCCCACTATCCACTGACCGTTAAACAGGCTGGGCAGCGCCACGTCGCGCGAACCTTCGGTCAGGCTGACGTAGTTTTGCAGGAAGATAGACATGCCGATTGCAGAAATTAGGGCAATCAGACGCTTAGAGTTGCGCACCGGGCGATACGCCACCCGTTCGATACTCCAGCCGTAGGCACTGGCAATGACTATCGCGCCGACGAATCCCGCCGCCACCAGCAACCAGCCGGTATCAATGCCCATCATCATCAGTGCGGCGATGATCATAAAAGAGACGTAACTGCCGATCATGTAAACCTCGCCGTGGGCGAAGTTGATCATGCCGATAATGCCGTAAACCATGGTGTAGCCGATGGCAATCAGCGCGTAAGTACTGCCCAGCGTGACGCCGTTAAACATCTGCTGCAAGAAATACAAAAACTGCTCAGACATAAGGTAACCTTTCTAAACCCGCCCGCTTTTCACGGGCGGTGGGATGATCACTTGGCTGCCGTGGAAGATCCGTCGGCGTGCCACTGGAAGACACCAAAATCAAATCCCTTCAGATCGCCTTTTTCATCCCAGTTCAGCGGCCCAATCACGGTGTTTGCACCGTTAGCTTTTAAATCTTTCACCAGCGCCAGCGGCTCATCGCTACCGGTACGCTCAAGGGCAGTCGCCAGAGATTGCACCGCCGCGTAGGTGATCCAGACATACGGCCCGGACGGATCTTTCTTGTCTGCTTTCAACGCATCAACAATGCCTTTGTTTGCCGGATCCTGGTCATAGCGTTTTGGCATGGTGACCAACATGCCTTCAGCAGCATCACCAGCAATGTTCGACAGCGACGCGTTACCCACGCCTTCCGGTCCCATGAACTGAGTTTTCAGGCCGACGGAACGGGCCTGGCGCAACATCTGCCCCATTTCCGGGTAGTAACCGCCGTAGTAAACGAAGTCGATGTTTTCTTTTTTCAGGCGGGCGATCAGCGCGGAGAAATCTTTCTCGCCAGCGGTGATGCCGTCGAAGAAAACGACGTTGGCGTTAGCCGCTTTCAGGCCGTCCTGCACCGAGCGCGCCAGCCCTTCGCCATACTGTTGTTTGTCGTGAATGATGGCGATGCGCTGGGGCTTCACCGTCTCAATAATATATTTCGCCGCCGTTGGCCCCTGGGAAGAGTCCAGTCCGGCAGTACGCATAATGTGTTGATAACCACGTTGGGTCAGCTCCGGATTGGTTGCCCCCGGGGAGATCATCAGAATACCTTCGTCTTCGTAGATATCTGACGCAGGCTGGGTAGAGGAGGAACACAGATGACCAATAACGTATTTAATGCCGTCGTTAACGATTTTATTGGCAACCGCAACGGCTTGTTTTGGGTCGCAGGCGTCGTCATATTCCACGCCAACCAGTTTATCGCCCTTAATTCCCCCTTTGGCATTAATGTCTTTAATTGCCTGACGCGCGCCGTTAAATTCCATATCGCCCCACTGAGCAATTGGGCCGGACATCGCGCCGACAACGGCAACTTTAATATCGTCAGCTAAAGCGGTGTGTGATATTGCCAGTGCAATCATCCCTGCGATGATAGTTTTCGCATTCCGTTTCATAGTCAAAAATCCCCATTCGTGATGTTGTGTTGCTTTGTTTTTATGTGTTAACAAATCAGGCTGTTCTTTTTTTATACTGCACTGTTTTTGCCTGTCTGATTAAGGGTTTAGCGCAGTATTTTGTGATAATAGCGATTAAAATCCCTATTTTTCAGTCTATTAAGAACAGATAATATTCTGAATTTGTTGATAGATAAACAGAAAAAAGCGCAGTTGTCAGCATAAAATAACGGTACAAAGGGCGGAATAATTCACTACCATTCAGGGGATTATGCTGGACAATTTTCATTCTCTAATGTTTTTAATTTGTAATTATTGCTGAAAAAAAATTAATCACCTGCCAAAAGAAATAAAAAAGAGAAAGCCTCCGATTAAATTATTTCGCTACACTGGTTCCACTTTTGTGATTTACACGGGTTACCCATGAAGCTGACCATCATTCGACTAGAAAACTTTAGCGACCAGGACCGGATTGACCTGCAAAAGATCTGGCCGGAGTATTCCCCTTCCTCTTTACAGGTTGACGATAGTCACCGCATTTACGCCGCACGTTTTAACGAGCGTCTGCTCGCTGCCGTGCGGGTAACCATAAGCGGCACTCAGGGAACACTGGATTCCCTGCGCGTGCGGGAAGTCACCCGACGTCGCGGTGTAGGGCAATATCTGCTGGAAGAGGTTTTGCGTAACAATGCCGGTGTTTCATGCTGGTGGATGGCGGATGCAGGTGTGGAAGATCGCGGCGTGATGGCGGAGTTTATGCATGCACTGGGATTTACGGCACAACAGGGCGGCTGGGAGAAACGTTAATCGCTCTGTGTGAAAAGCAGTTCTATGGATTTGGTCGGGAAAAATAATGCATTTTCGTTTTCCCCGACCAAAGGAATAAAGCCCAGCGACTGATAAAACGTATGGGCTTTTTCATTCAGCGCCTCGACAAAAAGACCGTGAATACCTACCGCTAATGAGGCTGACCAGACAACTTTCATGGCATGAGCAACCAGTGTTGCTCCCCATCCCTGCCCCTGTAATGAACGATCAATTGCCAGACGCCCAAGAGTGACGCCAGGAATATTTTTGTAGGGAATTTTTTTCTGTTTCGATTTCGAGGGCAGTGCGGCTCGTTCAAAACAACTGCCGGATAATGTGTAATATCCCAGGACCTGACGTTCTGGAGTGTTGCGACAAAGGATATACGCTCGCAGAATTTTGTTGCGATGTTGACGAACCAGATGTGTCGTCAGAAAGAGATTTAAGGCTTCCTCGCCGCAGTCGAATCGCTGTAGATCATAATCTGCATCATCGGTCAGAATCTCTATCGTCAGATCATCCATAAATTATTACATTCCCTGAAGACGTTTTGCCGCACGTTTTAGCTTTTCACCAGGTGACGGTGGATTACTCAGCGCATCCATCACCCGCGCCCAGGATTCCTCATTGAGGATCACCCGCCGATGCTGTTCAATAACTTCCGCAGCCCGCTGCGAAGCGCTGTTCAACATAAATTGGCTGACGGACTGATTAGATATCGCTGCCGCTTCCTCAATCATACTTTTGTCATCGTCAGTTAAACGCAGATCGATACGCTGCTTTTTAACAGCAGACATGTGAACTCTCCTGCTCCGTATAATATGTACGGTATATCACCGTACAATAAGCATATCCTGGATCGTTTAATCTTTCTACAACCATTTCGACAAACATAAAAAAACCCGATGGTCGTTAAGCGCATCGGGCATTTTCATTTATCTATCCGTTACTTCGCATCGGTCGCCGTGCCGTTGGCGTGCCAGTCAAACACACCGAACTCGAAGCCCTTCAGGTCGCCTTTCTCATCCCAGGTCAGCGGTCCCATCACGGTATCAACCGAGTTTGCTTTCAGGTATTTGGCGATTTCTGCCGGATCGTCAGACTGATTCAGGCCCGCCTGCAAAGATTGCAGCGCAGCGTAGGTGGTCCAGACGAACGCGCCGCTCGGGTCCTGTTTTTTCGCTTTGATCGCGTCAACAATCGGTTTGTTCGCTGGAACCTGATCGTAGTTCTTCGGCTTGGTCACCAGCAGCCCTTCCGCTGACTCGCCCGCGATATTAGACAGCGAGACGTTAGCCACACCTTCCGGTCCCATAAACTGGGTTTTCAACCCTGCCGCACGCGCCTGACGCAGGATCTGCCCCATTTCTGGGTGATAACCGCCGTAGTAAACAAAGTCGATATTCTCTTTCTTCAGACGCGCCACAAGCGTCGAGAAATCTTTTTCCCCGGCGGTGATGCCGTCAAAGAACACCACGTTAGCATTGCCTTTCTTCAGGCCGTCCTGCACCGCACGCGCCAGACCTTCGCCGTACTGCTGCTTGTCGTGAACGATAGCAATACGCTGCGGTTTCACTTTCTCAAGAATATATTTCGCTGCCGTCGGCCCCTGGTCGGAATCCAGGCCGGTGGTGCGCAGGATCAGCTGATAACCACGCGCGGTTAGTTCTGGTGCAGTTGCCGCTGGGGTGATCATTAGAATGCCTTCGTCTTCATAGATATCAGACGCAGGCTGCGTTGATGAAGAACAGAGGTGACCAATGACATATTTAATGCCGTCGTTAACGACTTTGTTCGCCACCGCGACCGCCTGTTTCGGGTCACAGGCATCGTCATATTTTACGATTTGCAGTTTGTTGCCTTTAACGCCGCCTTTGGCATTGATATCCGCCACCGCCTGTTCAGCACCCGTAAACTCCTGGTCACCATACTGGGCCACCGGACCTGACATCGCGCCCACAACTGCAACTTTAATATCTTCCGCCAGAGCCATATTGCTGAATGCCAGCGCGATACATCCTGCCAGTAACGCTTTACCCTTTATATTCATCCTGAGAATCCCCATTCTTCTGGTTATTACGTGTGTTGTGATGTTGTTGTTCAGCACTTTATTTCGTTATATGCATGACTACCCGTGCTTTAGCAGCATACTCTGCTAAAACATACCCGATTTTTATGATATTGGAATAGCTATTTTGACAGTTTATTAACAATCTGCGTGGGGATTGGCGTTTTGCCGATGGGGAAGATTCATTATTGCAGAGCCCCAAAAAAACAAAACCCCGGACTCTCATCCAGGGTTCTCTGCTTAGCTGCGGAAATTACGCTTCAATAGCCGCGCGAAGTTTTTTCATCGCGTTCTTTTCCAGCTGACGCACACGCTCGGCGGAAACGCCGTAACGGTCAGCCAGTTCCTGCAACGTGGACTTGTTGTCTTCGTCCAGCCAGCGCGCGCGGATGATGTCCTGGCTACGTTCGTCCAGTCCTTGCATCGCGTCGGTCAGGCGGTTTGCTGCCTGCTCTTCCCAGTTATCATCTTCAATGCCGTCGGCAAAATTAGATGATTTATCCTGCAAATAGAGTACAGGAGCCATCGGCTGGCTGTCGGAATCATCGTCGGAAGACAGGTCAAAGGTCATGTCCTGTGCTGCCATACGCGACTCCATCTCACGTACGTCTTTGCTGGTTACGCCCAGTTCGCGGGCCACCATTTCGACTTCATCCTGGTTAAACCAGCCCAGACGCTGCTTAGTTTTACGCAGGTTAAAGAACAGTTTGCGCTGCGCTTTGGTGGTCGCAACTTTGACGATACGCCAGTTACGCAGAACGTATTCGTGGATCTCAGCTTTGATCCAGTGAACAGCGAAGGATACCAGGCGCACACCCACTTCCGGGTTAAAACGGCGCACTGCTTTCATCAGGCCGATGTTACCTTCCTGAATCAAATCCGCCTGTGGCAGGCCATAGCCCGCATAATTACGAGCAATATGAACAACAAACCGCAGGTGAGACAGGATCAGCGTTTTAGCTGCTTCCAGATCGCCATGGTAATGCAGCTTTTCAGCCAGCGCCCGCTCTTCGTCAGCCGACAACATCGGCCACGCGTTAGCTGCCCGGATATAGGAATCCAGGTTGCCAACTGGGGCTAGAGCTAAACTTTGCATTTTGTCAGTCATTCAAATCCTCTCAATCGTTATCTTCTGGCGCTTCAGTGGTAGCAACAACTGTGCCAGAGCTTAAGAGCAACGAGGCTATCATTCACTGTTTTATCAGACCGTGATTTTATCCACAAGTTCAATGCAACGCTGTGAATAAATTACGCACAAAATGTGACATAGAGATGAAATACCGGGAAGAGACAACGGGGTCTCTTTCCCTGCTACGGAACCCATTGCAGGGAAAGAGTATAACACGCTTTTATTATTCAGGCGTAAAGTGGCGTAAATGTTGTACCGTGGCAAGCCACGCTGCCACCCAGCCAATCATCGAACACACCAGTAGCAGAAGCAGACATTCATCGAACGATAAGCCATTGATATCAAACTTCGTTCCAAAAACCTGCGCCACTTCCGCCACCGCTGACGACAAACGCAGCACCAGTATTTCTGACAAAATTAATGACAGCAAAGCGCCTGAAAATCCCAGCAGCGCGCCACCGTACAGGAACGGGCGAAGGATGAAACCATCCGTCGCACCAATCAGTTTCTGCACGTTAATGGAGTCACGGCGGGCAAATATGCTCAGACGCACGCTGTTGCCGATGACGAGGAATACTGCCGCCACCATCAACACGCCGATCATCGCCGAAACACGCCCCACCAGCCCGGTTAACGCCGCCAGACGGGCAAACCAGCTGTCATCCATCCGAACTTCGTCAATGCCGTTAATCTGAGTGATACGATCACGCAGCGTATTCAGTGATTCCGTACCCTGAAAGTCAAGTTTCGGGATCACCACCGCCACTGCCGGAAGCGGGTTTTCTTCCAGCATATCCAGCGCGCCGCCAAAACCAGACCAGTTACGGAACTCACCCAGCGCGTCTTCACGAGAAAGATAGTTCACTTTCTCCACGCCCTGCTCGGCCTGTAGCTGCGCCACCACGCCTGCTGCGGCATCGTCATCCAGCGTTTTTTGCAGATAAACGGTGATTTGCGGTGACGGATAATACTGTGTCGCCGCCTGGTTAACGTTTTTGTACACCATATAACAGACGCTGGGCAGCGTCAGGGAGATGGCAATCACCATCACCGTCAAAAACGTAGCGAACGGTTTGCTTTTCAGATCCTGCAAAGCGCCGTGGAATGCATAGCGTACCTGTTCGTTGAAAACGTTGGTTTTGCGATTTGCTGGTTTTGGCGAAGACTTCGCTCGTTTCGGCGCGTTACGGCCACCGTCGCCAGAGCCGCCTGCCGATTTCCGGAAGCGATCCAGACGCCCGCCGAACTGCCGGATATGATTGATTGCATCGCGCTTATTCATGGCCCACGCCTCCATGCAAGTGACCATCGCTCAGGGTGAGCATGCGATAGGAACGCCGCGAAATCAGATTGATGTCGTGCGTTGCCATCAATACGGTTACCCCAACGCGATTAAACTCTTCAAACAGACGTAAAATCCCTTCTGACAGCGCATCATCCAGGTTACCGGTCGGTTCATCCGCCAGCAGTACCGCAGGTTTGTTCACCACCGCACGGGCAATGCCAACACGCTGCTGTTCACCGCCAGAAAGCTGTATCGGAAAGTTTTTCGCTTTGTCCAGTAGCCCGACTTTATCCAGCGCCGCAGACACCCGGCGACGGATATCGTCCCCGCTGGCGCCCGCGATAATCAGCGGGATCGCCACGTTATCGTAGACAGTACGGTCCATCAGCAGATGGTGATCCTGGAAAATCATGCCAATCTGGCGGCGCAGAAACGGAACTTCACGGTTTTTCAGACGCGTGATGTCATGGCCGCTAAACCAGATTTTCCCGGCGCTGGGCCGCTCAATCCCACAGATCAGCTTCAGGAGGGTACTTTTCCCTGCGCCGGAATGACCGGTCAGAAACGCCATCTCACCCGGCTGCATATGAAACGTTACGCCCTGCAGCGCCTGTCTCCCACCGAGATAAGCCTTGCTGACATGTTCAAAGCGAATCATTGTTAATCCTCTCGGGCAAAAAGTGCCTCTATAAAGTCGTCCGCTTTAAACGGACGCAAATCCTCAATACGTTCGCCGACACCAATATAGCGGATAGGAATACCAAACTGGTCAGCCACCGAGAAAATTACCCCGCCTTTCGCCGTGCCGTCCAGTTTCGTTAGCGTGATACCGGTTAAGCCAACAGCTTCGTGGAACAGTTTGGCCTGGCTTACCGCATTCTGCCCGGTGCTGGCGTCGATAGTCAGCATAACCTCATGCGGAGCTTCTACGTCGAGTTTCTTCATCACACGGACGATTTTTTTCAGTTCTTCCATCAGGTGCGATTTGTTCTGCAGGCGTCCGGCGGTATCGGCAATCAGAACGTCGATATTACGCGCTTTAGCTGCCTGAATGGCGTCGAAGATAACAGAGGCAGAATCCGCACCGGTATGCTGGGCAATCACCGGAATATTATTGCGCTGCCCCCAGACCTGAAGCTGTTCAACCGCGGCCGCACGGAAAGTATCGCCCGCCGCCAGCATCACCGATTTACCCTGCTGCTCAAACTGACGCGCCAGCTTACCAATCGTCGTGGTTTTACCCACACCGTTGACGCCAACCATCAGGATCACGAACGGGGTTTTACCTTCAACATTCAGCGGTTCATCAACTTTCGCCAGA
This sequence comes from Escherichia coli, assembly GCF_011881725.1. Lineage (GTDB taxonomy): Bacteria > Pseudomonadota > Gammaproteobacteria > Enterobacterales > Enterobacteriaceae > Escherichia > Escherichia coli_E. The sequence goes on from NZ_JAATUR010000004.1 coordinate 122,279, forward strand.
ATCTCGCCCATCTCTTCTTTCAGCAGGCCATAGAGCGCCTCGGCGTCACGAAGCTGCTTGCGGGATGCGCCTTCTGTCAGATTAGTGATGATTTTACGCGTAGTTTCCACACCCACATCGGCGATCAACAGCTGCTCTTCCAGCTCCTCAAACAGATCATCGTCGATTTTTTTACCGCGGAACAGGCTGATAAATCCGGAACCGAGGTTTTCTTTAGTTTTTAACAGGCTGCGTTTCAGGCGCGCGAAGAAACCTTCTTTGGTTGGTTTTTCCTGCTCCTGGGCAATTTCTTCAACCGGCTGTTCTTCTTCTGCCGGAGGTACAACCATCACCGCTTCTTCTGCCGCCTCGGCAGCCAGCGCCTGGGCTTCAAGTTCTTCGTCGGTAATTTCTTCTTTTGCTGCTTCTTCTTGCGCCGCTTCGACAACCTCCACGGTTTCCACTTCTGCCTGCCATTCTTCCGGCGAAACATCTTCGGCTTTGACGTCTTCTGGCAGCGGCAGCTCTTCACGCTCGATAGCCACTGGCTCCGGCGTGACTTCAGGTTCAACTACCGGTGCAGGCGTTTCTTCAACGACCGGTTCCGGCTCTGCGATAACTTCCTGTTCGCTAACCACTTCAGGTTGCGCTTTTTCACTTTCGGCAACCTGTTCAGTGACTTCCACAACTTCGGCAGCAAAAGTTTCCGCCTCGGCTTCAGTATGGGCCTGCGGCTGCTTTTCAACAGATTGTTCAGCAACCTTCGCAGACTCTTCCGCCTGGTGAGTTTCTTCTACAACCGGTTGATCGTTCTGGATTTCTGTCTCTTTTTCCGGGGTCTGCTCTTTTTGACCAAAGCCCAGCCAGGAAAAAAAGCCACGTTTTTTTTCTTTCGCCATTTGCGACTACACTCCTCGCTGTTGCTTCATGGCACAGCGTTAACGCTATGTACATAGCAGCTAAAAAAATGATGAAATAGTCTATCACTTAACTGAATACACATCACCGCCTGCAATTATGTGTTATCTGGCGGATTGAGCACTTTATCATGAAAAAACCGAATCATTCCGGCAGCGGCCAAATCCGCATTATTGGCGGGCAGTGGCGAGGCCGTAAACTCCCGGTTCCGGACAGCCCAGGCCTGCGCCCCACCACCGATCGCGTGCGCGAAACGTTATTTAACTGGCTGGCTCCGGTTATCGTCGATGCGCAATGTCTGGATTGCTTCGCCGGTAGCGGCGCGCTGGGGCTGGAAGCCTTGTCACGCTACGCTGCGGGCGCCACGCTGATTGAGATGGATCGCGCGGTTTCTCAGCAGTTAATTAAGAATCTGGCGACACTCAAAGCAGGTAATGCGCGGGTGGTGAACAGCAATGCAATGTCATTCCTGGCGCAAAAGGGCACACCGCATAATATCGTATTTGTTGATCCGCCATTCCGCCGTGGCTTGTTAGAAGAAACCATTAAATTACTGGAAGACAACGGCTGGCTGGCTGACGAAGCCTGGGTATATGTCGAGAGCGAAGTAGAAAATGGTTTACCTACCGTTCCGGCAAACTGGTCGCTACATCGGGAAAAAGTGGCGGGTCAGGTCGCTTATCGCCTGTATCAACGTGAAGCACAAGGAGAAAGTGATGCTAATTAATATCGGTCGTTTGTTAATGCTCTGTGTTTGGGGATTTTTAATCCTCAATCTTGTTCAACCATTTCCACGTCCGCTGAATATTTTCGTTAACGTGGCGCTGATTTTTACCGTGTTGATGCATGGCATGCAGCTGGCGTTATTGAAAACTACTTTGCCGAAAGATGGCCCGCAGATGACCACCGCCGAAAAGGTACGTATTTTCCTTTTCGGCGTGTTTGAACTGCTGGTCTGGCAGAAGAAATTTAAAGTTAAGAAATAACCTTATTGTTCGCCAACAAAGCTGACAAAGCGCGTTCCTTTAAAGCTCAGCGTACCTTTATCGCCCACCGTCAGGGCATGGTATTGCTGGGCATCAAGACGAAACGTCTGCTCCAGTCCGCCGCTTTGCGGTTTGAAGCTTGCCTCATAGCGCATACTGGTGCCAGCCGGAGTCACTTCCTGCTGACGCGAACGGCGATCGTTAATCGGTTTTTCCCGCTTGTTACTCACCACCACCAGCTTTTGCTGGAGCGGTGCCATATCATTATCAGCTTTTTCCCGTCGTTGTTGCATAAAACGAAACGATGCGGCGACGATGATTAAGCCAATGATAACAATAAAGAAAAGAGGTGGTTTGCTCATCTTTATCCCTCATCGGAAAATGCGGAAATAAGCATACCCTGCCAGTTATGGTGTTGTCATCCGTCCACCCTCGCCACTAAACTGGAAGCAAGACCGTAGGCATTCCGCTTACGAAAAAATAACGAATTCAAGGAACTAAGATGCTTTGGTCGTTTATCGCAGTCTGTCTTTCCGCATGGCTATCTGTGGATGCCTCCTATCGTGGGCCAACCTGGCAACGCTGGGTGTTTAAACCGTTAACCCTTCTTCTCCTGCTATTACTGGCCTGGCAAGCACCAATGTTCGATGCCATTAGTTATCTGGTGCTGGCGGGGCTATGTGCGTCGCTGCTGGGCGATGCGCTAACGTTATTACCACGTCAGCGTCTGATGTACGCCATTGGCGCGTTTTTCCTCTCGCACCTGCTGTACACCATCTATTTCGCCAGCCAGATGACGCTCTCTTTCTTCTGGCCTCTGCCACTGGTGTTGCTGGTTCTGGGCGCGCTGTTGCTGGCGATTATCTGGACGCGTCTGGAAGAGTACCGTTGGCCTATCTGCACGTTTATCGGCATGACGCTGGTGATGGTGTGGCTGGCTGGTGAACTGTGGTTCTTCCGTCCGACCGCTCCGGCGCTCTCTGCGTTTGTCGGCGCTTCGTTGCTGTTTATCAGCAACTTTGTCTGGCTGGGTAGCCACTATCGCCGCCGCTTCCGGGCCGATAACGCGATTGCTGCTGCCTGCTACTTTGCCGGTCACTTCCTCATCGTCCGCTCGCTGTATCTCTGATAAAACTTGACTCTGGAGTCGACTCCAGAGTGTATCCTTCGGTTAATGAGAAAAAACTTAACCGGAGGATGCCATGTCGACTCCTGACAATCACGGCAAGAAAGCCCCTCAATTTTTCGCGTTCAAACCAATCACCACGGTACAGAACGCCAACGACTGTTGCTGCGACGGCGCATGTTCCAGCACGCCAACGCTCTCTGAAAACGTCTCCGGCACTCGCTATAGCTGGAAAGTCAGCGGCATGGATTGCGCCGCCTGCGCACGCAAAGTTGAAAATGCCGTACGCCAGGTTGCAGGCGTGAATCAGGTACAGGTGTTGTTCGCCACCGAAAAACTGGTGGTTGATGCCGACAATGACATCCGTGCGCAAGTTGAATCAGCAGTGCAAAAAGCAGGCTATTTCCTGCGCGATGAACAGGCCGCTGACGAACCGCAAGCGTCGCGCCTGAGAGAGAATTTGCCGCTGATTACGCTTATCGTGATGATGGCTTTAAGCTGGGCACTGGAGCAATTTAATCATCCTTTCGGTCAACTGGCGTTTATCGCCACCACGCTGGTTGGACTGTATCCGATTGCTCGCCAGGCATTGCGGCTGATCAAATCCGGCAGTTACTTTGCTATTGAAACGTTAATGAGCGTAGCCGCCATTGGTGCGCTGTTTATTGGCGCAACGGCAGAGGCCGCGATGGTATTGCTGCTGTTTTTGATTGGTGAACGACTGGAAGGCTGGGCCGCCAGCCGTGCACGTCAGGGCGTCAGCGCGTTAATGGCATTGAAACCAGAAACCGCCACGCGTTTACGTAACGGTGAGCGGGAAGAGGTGGCGATTAACAGCCTGCGCCCTGGTGATGTTATCGAAGTTGCCGCAGGCGGGCGTTTGCCTGCCGACGGTAAACTACTCTCGCCATTTGCCAGTTTTGATGAAAGTGCGCTGACCGGCGAATCCATTCCGGTGGAGCGCGCAACAGGCGATAAAGTCCCTGCGGGTGCCACCAGCGTCGACCGTCTGGTTACGCTGGAAGTAATGTCAGAACCGGGTGCCAGCGCCATTGACCGGATTCTGAAACTGATTGAAGAAGCTGAAGAACGCCGCGCGCCCATTGAGCGGTTTATTGACCGTTTCAGCCGTATCTACACACCAGCGATTATGGCCGTCGCCCTGCTGGTGACGCTGGTGCCACCGCTGCTGTTTGCCGCCAGCTGGCAGGAGTGGATTTATAAAGGGCTGACGTTACTACTGATTGGTTGCCCGTGTGCATTAGTTATCTCCACGCCCGCGGCGATTACCTCCGGGTTGGCAGCAGCGGCACGTCGTGGGGGATTGATTAAAGGTGGCGCGGCGCTGGAACAGCTAGGTCGTGTTACCCAGGTGGCATTTGATAAAACCGGCACGCTGACCGTCGGCAAGCCTCGCGTAACCGCGATTCATCCGGCAACGGGCGTTAGTGAATCTGAACTGCTGGCGCTGGCGGCGGCGGTTGAGCAAGGCGCGACGCATCCACTGGCACAGGCCATCGTGCGCGAAGCGCAGGTTACCGGACTGACCATTCCCACCGCCGAATCACAGCGGGCGCTGGTCGGGTCTGGTATTGAAGCACTGATTAACGGTGAGCGCGTGTTGATATGCGCTGCCGGAAAACATCCTGCTGATGCATTTGCGGGTTTAATTAACGAACTGGAAAGCGCCGGGCAAACGGTAGTACTGGTGGTGCGTAACGATGAAGTACTGGGTGTCATTGCATTGCAGGATACCCTGCGCACCGACGCCGCAACTGCCGTCAGTGAATTGAACGCGCTGGGTGTCAAAGGGGTGATCCTCACCGGCGATAATCCACGGGCAGCGGCAGCCATTGCCGGTAAACTGGGGCTGGAGTTTAAAGCAGGATTACTGCCGGAAGATAAAGTCAAAGCCGTGACCGAGTTGAATCAACATGCGCCGCTGGCGATGGTGGGTGACGGTATCAACGACGCGCCAGCGATGAAAGCTGCCGCCATCGGGATTGCAATGGGCAGTGGCACAGACGTAGCGCTGGAGACCGCCGACGCAGCATTAACCCATAACCACCTGCGCGGCCTGGTGAAAATGATTGAGCTGGCACGCGCGACGCACGCCAACATCCGCCAGAACATCACTATTGCGCTGGGGCTGAAAGGGATCTTCCTCGTCACCACGCTTTTAGGAATGACCGGGCTATGGCTGGCGGTGCTGGCAGATACGGGTGCGACAGTGCTGGTGACAGCGAATGCGTTAAGGCTGTTGCGCAGGAAATAAAGGTGTTGCCTGATAGCATCTGGCTATCAGGCTTAGTGCTGAGGCGGGAACGGCGGCATGGTCAGGAAAGCGTAATATAGCGCTAACATCAGAATGACGGAGATAACACTGAATGCAGCAACCAGGCGGGATGCTAATGATGGCCTTTTGAACATCAACCACAGGGCATAAGCAAGCCCGACACCGCTAAGTAAAGGTAAAAAAATCATTAGCCAGAGCCAACCACAGGCAAGTACCCCCAGCCATCCCCCCATGATGATAAAAACAGGCATCAGCCAATTGGGGGCGAACATCGCCAGCAATCCCAGCAATCCCAGACAAACTGGAATTAAATAATCCATTTTGCCATTCCTTTGCATTCCATAACGCTGGCAATTATTGCCTTTTACGTGCCCCATGCAGGGTGCGGCGTAAACACCTTATCCAGCCCGGTGTCTTGAACGGGTAGCTGATTAGCTACAGACTGCCCCTGGCACATCACATAGCTACGTATGGTTAGCGCCTAATACTCTGCTAGCGATCCCAGCTACTACCGAGCAGGTATCCGTAACAGTACAAAAAGAACATCAACACAAGCGAAACCATACATAAACTCATTACCAAACGAGTGATAAATGTAGGCTGGCTTCGTTTAAGCTTCACTGAAAAAAAAGACCTCCAATATTGAGCAGTGGAGCAATAAATAATGATATCGCGTCACTCAACGCCATTGTCATTAAAGCCAACCAACTGACCAGAGCCAAAAAAACAGGCATCGCATATTTCATTTTCACCATTCCTTGTGACAAAGGGTTTTAATGCATCTTACGCACTAAATAACGATAAGGCAGTCCATCCGTCTCTTTGGCAACCAGTTCGTGTTCCATAAAGGTACAAAACCCAGGAATATCGCGGGTCGTGGCGGGATCATCGGCAATAATCAGCAACGTTTCGCCTGGCTGCATATTGCGCACGGTTTTACGTACCATCATCACCGGTTCCGGGCAACGCAGGCCAAGCGCGTCGAGTGTGTGGTCAGGGCTGGAAAAGAGATCGGTCATTTTCTTCTCATCACATAAAAAAACGGCGCTAGTTTACGCCCAGTGAGTCCGTAAGCAAACCAGGTTAACGATTGCGTGAAAATTAACCATTGCATTGTCAACGTAAAGCAGTATCATGCGGCGGCTCGAAAAAAGGGTAAGCACGTTGTTATCTCACTTTAAAATAACGTGTCGTACGTATTGGGTTCCCTCACCCCAATGGTTAATCAAAAAGGTACAATATGAACGTTTTCTCGCAAACTCAACGCTATAAGGCGTTGTTCTGGTTATCGTTGTTTCATCTGCTGGTGATCACCTCCAGTAACTATCTGGTACAGCTTCCCGTCTCCATTTTTGGTTTTCATACCACCTGGGGCGCATTTAGCTTTCCGTTTATTTTTCTTGCTACCGACCTGACGGTACGTATTTTTGGCGCACCGCTGGCCCGTCGCATCATCTTTGCAGTGATGATCCCGGCGTTATTGATCTCCTACGTCATCTCGTCGCTGTTTTATATGGGGTCATGGCAGGGATTCGGCGCTCTCGCCCACTTCAACCTGTTTGTCGCCCGTATCGCGACTGCCAGCTTCATGGCCTACGCGCTGGGGCAGATCCTCGACGTGCACGTTTTTAACCGCCTGCGCCAAAATCGCCGCTGGTGGCTGGCCCCGACTGCTTCCACACTGTTTGGTAACGTCAGCGACACGATGGCCTTCTTCTTCATTGCGTTCTGGCGCAGCCCGGATGCCTTTATGGCTGAACACTGGATGGAAATCGCGCTGGTTGATTACTGTTTCAAAGTGTTAATCAGTATCGTTTTCTTCCTGCCAATGTATGGCGTATTACTCAATATGCTATTGAAAAGACTGGCAGATAAATCTGAAATCAACGCTTTGCAGCCGAGTTAAAGGTTCGTTACCGGAGTTGTGATAAGATGGACGAATGAGCCGTTATGGCCGTTTATCGAAAGGAAGATGTCAATGCGCAATCTGGTTAAATATGTCGGAATTGGCCTGCTGGTTATGGGGCTTGCGGCCTGTGATGATAAAGACACTAACGCTACAGCGGAAGGTACAGTCGCGGAAAGTAACGCAACCGCGAATCAGGTCAACCTGCTTGATGGTAAGTTAAGCTTCTCGCTGCCAGCGGATATGACCGATCAGAGCGGTAAGCTGGGAACGCAGGCCAATAACATGCACGTCTGGTCCGATGCCACCGGGCAAAAAGCAGTCATCGTCATCATGGGCGATGACCCGAAAGAAGATCTGGCTGTACTGGCGAAGCGTCTGGAAGATCAGCAACGTAGCCGCGATCCACAGCTGCAAGTGGTAACCAACAAAGCCATTGAGCTAAAAGGTCACAAAATGCAGCAGTTAGATAGCGTTATCTCTGCTAAAGGCCAGACAGCATACTCTTCCGTCATTCTGGGGAACGTGGGTAATCAATTACTGACAATGCAAATCACGCTGCCTGCTGACGATCAGCAAAAAGCGCAGACCACCGCAGAGAACATCATTAATACACTGGTTATTCAGTAATTTTTAAGATGACGAGACGGCCTCAGGTGCTTCCACCGGAGGCCGTTTTTTTAATCGCCACGTCAGTAATAACGCGATTGCGACCAGTCCCGCCGCCGCCAGATAAATCACCGGAACGCCCGCCCAACTCATCACCAGCCCAGCCAGCGGCCCGGTCACGCCAAGCGATAAATCCATAAACACGGTATAGGTTGCCAGCGCCGCCCCCTGATTCTGCTGCGGCACCGCTTTGACCGCCACCACGCCCAGCGCCGGGAACACCAGTGAAAAACCCGCACCAGCCAGCAAAACGCCCACTTTCGCCATCCAGGGTACCATCGCAACCCCGACCAGCAGCAGGCCGATAATCTCAACGCTAAAGCAGATCATCGCCACGTTTAAGCCGCCAATTCGATTAATACCGTTAGGGAATAACAATCGCGTCCCAACAAACGCACAGCTAAACAGCGTCAGCGCAAAAGCCGCACCATCCCAGCCTTTAGCGTCATAAAACAGCGTGATAAAGGTGGCGATAACGCCAAACCCGGCAGAAGCCAACGCCAGCGCCATGCCGTATAACCAGACGCGACCAAGCACCGCACGAAACGGCAGCGGTTTGCCTTTGCTGGCTTTCACCGTCGGACGCGGGATCGCTAATAAAATAGCCACCAGCGCCACGCCCATGATGATTAACGCCAACGCCTGTAATCCGCCCCAGTGATAAAACACGACACCTAACGGCGCGCCCATCGCCATCGCCCCGTAAGTGACAATGCCGTTCCATGAAATCACCCGCCCGATATGCAGTGAGCCGACCACGCCAACGCCCCACAATGTCGATCCTGTTCCAGCAAAACTTTGCCCAATCCCAAGAATCACACGCCCCAGGCAGAGTAATAACAGGCTGATGACGGGTAAGCTGGCGGTTAGCCCTGCTGTCAGATACCCCAGACCGCTCAAAAAGCAGCCGCACAACCCGAAGATGACAATCTTTTTGGGCCCCAGCAAATCAGCATAACGCCCGGCATGAGGACGACTCAGCAAAGTGGCGAAATATTGCAGGCTGATAACCAGCCCCGCCCAGAAGGCGCTAAAACCCATCACATCATGGACGTATCCTGGCAATACGGCGAGCGGTAACCCAATAGTGAGATAGCTGGCGAAGTTAAACATGACAATGGAGACAATGCGCAAATTCAGGCGCAATCCGTTAAGTGCCGGTTCGGCAACGGGTTCGGGCATGAGGATCACCACATTTTTACAACAGTGTTTCATTTTTACCACGTGGTGGCATGAAAATCAGCAGGAAGAATCAGAATATTGCTGGCGTGACTCCCGCTACACTTAATACAAAAAGTCACAAGGAAGCCTCAATGGAAACCCCTCAACCCGACAAAACGGGTATGCACATTCTGCTTAAACTGGCCTCGCTGGTCGTGATCCTCGCGGGCATTCACGCAGCGGCAGATATCATTGTGCCGCTATTACTGGCGCTGTTTTTCGCCATCGTCCTCAACCCGCTGGTCACCTGGTTTATTCGTCGCGGAGTACAACGCCCCGTTGCCATTACCATCGTGGTGGTGGTGATGCTGATTGCACTTACCGCGCTGGTTGGCGTGCTGGCGGCATCGTTTAACGAATTTATCTCTATGCTGCCAAAGTTTAATAAGGAGCTGACGCGCAAGCTTTTTAAATTGCAGGAGATGTTGCCTTTTCTTAATTTGCATATGTCGCCGGAACGCATGCTGCAACGGATGGATTCGGAAAAAGTGGTTACTTTCACCACTGCGCTAATGACCGGGCTTTCCGGGGCAATGGCGAGCGTGCTTTTGCTGGTGATGACGGTTGTTTTCATGCTGTTTGAAGTACGCCACGTCCCATACAAAATGCGCTTTGCGTTGAATAACCCACAGATTCACATCGCCGGACTACATCGCGCGTTAAAAGGCGTTTCGCATTATCTGGCGTTAAAAACGCTGCTAAGTTTATGGACAGGGGTAATCGTCTGGCTGGGGCTGGCGCTGATGGGCGTCCAGTTTGCGCTAATGTGGGCGGTGCTGGCGTTTTTGCTCAACTACGTCCCCAATATCGGCGCGGTGATCTCTGCCGTGCCGCCAATGATCCAGGTGTTGCTGTTTAATGGCGTTTACGAATGCATTCTGGTCGGTGCGCTGTTTTTAGTTGTTCATATGATCATCGGCAATATTCTGGAGCCGCGGATGATGGGCCATCGCCTGGGGATGTCCACCATGGTGGTCTTTCTTTCATTGTTGATTTGGGGATGGCTGCTCGGTCCGGTAGGAATGCTGCTCTCTGTACCATTAACCAGTGTGTGCAAAATCTGGATGGAAACTACGAAAGGCGGTAGCAAACTGGCGATTTTACTGGGACCAGGCAGACCGAAAAGTCGATTACCGGGATGAGGCGACAAGTGATACGATACGCACTTTCCTTTTCCATTAAACGTTGGCCCTGATATGTATCGGATAGTTCTGGGGAAAGTTTCGACCTTAAGCGCAGCTCCACTGCCACCGGCTTTACGTGATCAAGCACCGCAGGGTCCACGGCGCGAACGCTGGCTGGCGGGGCGTGCATTGCTTTCGCACACGCTTTCTCCCCTACCGGACATCACCTACGGTGAACAAGGTAAACCCGCGTTCGCCCCGGAGACTCCGCTATGGTTCAACTTAAGCCATAGCGGTGACGATATCGCCCTGCTGTTAAGCGATGAAGGCGAAGTCGGCTGCGACATCGAAGTAGTTCGCCCGCGCGCAAACTGGCGCTGGCTGGCGAACGCAGTGTTCAGCCTCGGGGAACACGCTGAGATGGACGCCGTGCATCCTGACCAGCAACTGGAAATGTTCTGGCGTATCTGGACGCGGAAAGAAGCTATTGTCAAACAGCGCGGCGGCAGCGCCTGGCAAATCGTCAGCGTAGATAGCACCTATCAATCATCACTGTCAGTTAGCCATTGTCAGCTTGAAAATTTAAGTCTGGCGATCTGCACTCCTACTCCCTTTACGCTCACCGCCGAGAGTGTGCAATGGATCGATTCGATTAACTGATCCGCCCACCCGACTGCCCTTCTATTGATCCAGAACAGGTAATCAGTATGACGAATACTTAAAATCGTCATACTTATATCCGCCATCTATTTTAATCCATTGGGGTTACCATGCTCTCCACACTCCGCCGCACTCTATTTGCGCTGCTGGCTTGTGCGTCCTTTATCGTCCATGCCGCTGCACCAGATGAAATCACCACCGCCTGGCCGGTGAATGTCGGGCCGTTAAACCCGCATCTCTACACCCCAAACCAAATGTTCGCCCAGAGCATGGTCTATGAACCACTGGTGAAATATCAGGCAGATGGTTCGGTGATCCCGTGGTTGGCAAAAAGCTGGACCCATTCGGAAGATGGCAAGACCTGGACCTTCACCTTACGTGATAACGTGAAATTCTCTAACGGTGAACCTTTCGATGCAGAGGCCGCGGCAGAGAACTTCCGCGCGGTACTCGATAACCGCCAGCGCCACGCCTGGCTGGAGCTGGCAAACCAGATTGTTGATGTCAAAGCACTCAGTAAAAACGAGCTGCAAATCACCCTGAAAAGCGCCTACTATCCTTTCCTGCAAGAACTGGCCCTGCCGCGCCCTTTCCGCTTTATCGCCCCGTCACAATTTAAAAACCACGAAACAATGAACGGAATTAAAGCGCCGATCGGCACCGGACCATGGGTTTTGCAGGAATCTAAACTGAATCAGTACGACATCTTCGTCCGTAACGAAAACTACTGGGGCGAAAAACCTGCGATTAAAAAGATCACCTTTAACGTCATCCCGGACCCGACCACTCGCGCGGTGGCGTTTGAAACTGGCGATATCGACCTGCTGTACGGAAACGAAGGGTTATTACCGCTCGATACCTTCGCCCGCTTTAGCCAGAACCCGGCTTACCACACCCAACTGTCACAGCCGATCGAAACCGTGATGCTGGCGCTCAATACTGCCAAAGCCCCCACCAACGAGCTGGCAGTTCGTGAAGCACTCAATTACGCGGTAAACAAAAAATCGCTGATTGATAATGCGTTGTATGGCACCCAACAGGTTGCCGACACCCTGTTTGCCCCTTCTGTGCCTTACGCTAATCTCGGCCTGAAACCGCGCCAGTACGATCCGCAGAAAGCGAAAGAATTGCTGGAAAAGGCAGGCTGGACGCTGCCTGCGGGCAAAGATATCCGCGAGAAAAACGGTCAGCCGCTGCGCATTGAGCTGTCGTTCATCGGTACCGATGCGTTAAGCAAATCAATGGCGGAAATTATTCAAGCTGATATGCGCCAGATTGGCGCTGATGTTTCACTGATCGGCGAAGAAGAGAGCAGTATCTATGCGCGTCAGCGCGACGGTCGTTTTGGCATGATTTTCCACCGCACCTGGGGTGCGCCATACGATCCACACGCCTTCCTGAGTTCCATGCGCGTACCGTCGCACGCTGACTTCCAGGCTCAGCAAGGTTTAGCCGACAAACCGCTAATTGATAAAGAGATCGGCGAAGTGCTGGCAACCCACGACGAAACGCAACGTCAGGCGCTGTATCGCGACATTCTGACCCGTCTGCATGACGAGGCGGTTTATCTACCTATCAGCTACATCTCGATGATGGTGGTATCAAAACCGGAACTGGGTAACATCCCCTACGCGCCGATCGCCACCGAAATTCCTTTCGAACAGATTAAACCGGTGAAACCTTAATGTTGCGTTACGTATTACGCCGCTTTCTGCTGCTGATCCCGATGGTGCTCGCCGCCTCGGTGATCATTTTTCTGATGCTGCGCCTCGGCACCGGCGACCCGGCGCTCGACTATCTGCGTCTGTCTAATTTGCCGCCGACGCCGGAGATGCTGGCCTCTACCCGCACAATGCTCGGGCTGGATCAACCGCTGTACGTACAGTACGGCACCTGGCTGTGGAAGGCGCTGCATCTTGATTTTGGTATCTCATTCGCCAGCCAACGCCCGGTGCTGGACGATATGCTGAACTTCCTGCCCGCAACGCTGGAACTGGCGGGCGCGGCGCTGGTGTTAATTCTGCTGACTTCCGTGCCGCTCGGTATCTGGGCGGCACGCCATCGCGACCGCCTGCCGGATTTCGCCGTACGTTTTATCGCGTTTCTCGGCGTATCTATGCCTAACTTCTGGTTAGCATTTTTGCTGGTGATGGCGTTTTCAGTGTATCTGCAATGGCTGCCCGCGATGGGCTACGGCGGCTGGCAGCACATCATTTTGCCTGCGGTTTCCATCGCCTTTATGTCGCTGGCGATTAACGCACGCCTGCTGCGCGCCAGTATGCTGGACGTCGCCGGTCAGCGTCACGTCACCTGGGCGCGACTGCGCGGCCTGAACGACAAACAGACCGAACGCCGCCATATTCTGCGCAATGCCTCGCTGCCGATGATCACCGCCGTGGGGATGCACATCGGCGAACTGATCGGCGGGACGATGATTATCGAAAACATCTTTGCCTGGCCTGGCGTAGGGCGCTATGCAGTATCAGCGATTTTTAACCGTGATTATCCGGTTATTCAGTGCTTTACGCTGATGATGGTAGTGGTTTTTGTGATCTGTAATTTGATTGTCGATTTGCTCAACGCCGCGCTGGACCCGCGCATTCGTCGTCATGAAGGAGCGCACGCGTGAACTTTTTCCTCTCTTCCCGCTGGTCGGTGCGCCTGGCGCTGATCATTATCGCCCTGCTGGCGCTGATTGCGCTCACCAGCCAGTGGTGGCTGCCGTATGATCCCCAGGCGATTGATCTGCCGTCGCGCCTGCTTTCGCCGGATGCGCAGCACTGGCTGGGCACCGATCATTTAGGGCGCGATATTTTCTCGCGGCTGATGGCGGCGACCCGTGTGTCGCTCGGCTCGGTAATGGCCTGCCTGCTGCTGGTGCTGACATTAGGGCTGATTATTGGCGGCAGCGCCGGGCTGATTGGCGGACGCGTTGATCAGGCTACCATGCGCGTCGCCGATATGTTTATGACCTTCCCGACCTCGATTCTGTCGTTCTTTATGGTCGGCGTGCTCGGCACCGGATTGACCAACGTGATTATCGCCATCGCCCTTTCACACTGGGCGTGGTACGCGCGCATGGTGCGCAGCCTGGTGATTTCACTGCGCCAGCGCGAGTTTGTGCTGGCGTCGCGGCTTTCCGGCGCGGGCCATGTGCGGGTGTTTGTCGATCATCTGGCAGGCGCGGTGATCCCTTCGCTGCTGGTGCTGGCAACGCTGGATATCGGCCATATGATGCTGCACGTTGCGGGGATGTCCTTCCTCGGCCTCGGCGTGACCGCGCCGACCGCCGAATGGGGCGTGATGATTAACGATGCGCGTCAGTATATCTGGACCCAGCCGCTGCAAATGTTCTGGCCGGGACTGGCGCTGTTTATCAGCGTAATGGCCTTTAACCTGGTGGGTGACGCACTGCGCGATCATCTGGACCCTCATCTGGTGACGGAGCACGCACACTAATGCCGCAACAGATTGAACTACGTAATATCGCGCTACAGGCCATGCAGCCGCTGGTGCACGGTGTATCGTTAACCCTGCAACGCGGGCGCGTGCTGGCATTAGTCGGCGGGAGCGGCAGTGGGAAATCATTAACCTGCGCCGCCGCGCTGGGCATTCTGCCCGCAGGCGTTCGCCAGACGGCGGGAGAAATTTTAGCCGATGGCAAACCGGTTTCTCCCTGCGCCCTGCGCGGTATCAAAATTGCCACCATCATGCAGAACCCGCGCAGCGCCTTTAATCCGCTGCACACCATGCACACCCACGCGCGGGAAACCTGCCTGGCGTTAGGGAAACCCGCCGATGACGCCACGCTTACCGCCGCCATAGAAGCCGTCGGGCTGGAAAATGCCGCGCGTGTGCTGAAGCTTTACCCGTTCGAAATGAGCGGCGGCATGTTGCAGCGCATGATGATTGCGATGGCGGTGCTGTGTGAATCACCCTTTATCATTGCCGATGAACCGACCACCGATCTCGACGTAGTTGCACAGGCACGCATCCTCGATCTGCTGGAAAGCATTATGCAAAAACAAGCGCCGGGAATGCTGCTGGTGACCCATGATATGGGCGTAGTAGCGCGTCTGGCGGATGACGTAGCGGTAATGTCTGACGGTAAGATTGTCGAACAGGGCGATGTCGAAACGCTGTTTAACGCCCCCAAACATGCGGTGACGCGCAGCCTGGTTTCCGCTCACCTCGCCCTTTATGGTATGGAGCTGGCATCATGACTTTACTTAACGTCTGCGACCTTTCACATCACTATGCACACGGTGGATTTAGCGGTAAGCACCAGCATCAGGCGGTGCTGAATAACGTCTCTCTGGCCCTGAAAAGCGGCGAAACCGTCGCCCTGCTGGGGCGCAGCGGCTGCGGAAAAAGTACCCTCGCGCGGCTGCTGGTAGGTTTAGAATCTCCCTCAAAGGGGAATATTAGCTGGCGCGGCGAGCCGTTGGCGAAACTTAATCGCGCCCAGCGTAACGCGTTTCGCCGCGATATTCAGATGGTGTTTCAGGACTCCATCAGCGCCGTTAACCCGCGCAAAACCGTGCGCGAGATCCTGCGTGAACCGATGCGCCACCTGCTTTCGCTGAAAAAATCGGAGCAACTGGCGCGCGCCAGCGAAATGTTACGCGCGGTAGACCTCGACGAAAGCGTGCTCGACAAACGCCCCCCGCAGTTAAGCGGTGGCCAGCTTCAGCGCGTCTGCCTGGCGCGCGCGCTGGTAGTCGAACCAAAACTGCTGATTCTGGATGAAGCCGTTTCCAACCTTGACCTTGTGTTACAGGCAGGCGTTATTCGCCTGCTGAAAAAGCTGCAACAACAGTTTGGCACCGCCTGCCTGTTCATCACCCACGACTTACGTCTGGTAGAGCGTTTTTGCCAGCGAGTGATGGTGATGGACAACGGGCAAATTGTCGAAACGCAAACGGTAGGAGACAAATTAACCTTTTCCTCTGACGCCGGACGTGTGCTACAAAACGCGGTATTACCCGCATTCCCCGTGCGCCGTCACGCCACAGAAAAGGTTTAACGCAAATGCAACGAGTCACCATTACTCTCGATGACGATTTACTGGAGACGCTGGACGACCTGAGCCAGCGTCGTGGTTATAACAACCGTTCCGAGGCTATACGCGATATTCTGCGTAGCACCCTGGCGCAGGAAGCTACCCAGCAGCACGGCACGCAAGGTTTCGCGGTGCTGTCGTATGTGTATGAACATGAAAAACGCGACTTAGCCAGCCGTATTGTCTCCACGCAGCACCATCACCACGATCTCTCGGTCGCCACGCTGCATGTCCATATCAATCACGACGATTGCCTGGAAATCGCCGTACTGAAAGGTGACATGGGCGACGTGCAGCATTTTGCCGACGACGTTATCGCCCAGCGCGGCGTGCGGCACGGGCATTTACAGTGTTTGCCGAAGGAAGATTAACTTCGTAATCACGCCATTGTCCCAATCGTCTTCCTGAATCGCAGTAGCGCGATAGTGAAAAACGCGCCGCCAATCGCCATTAGCGTCAGGAACTGCGGCCAGACGATTTCAAATCCGGCACCACGGTAGAGAATGGCCTGCGCGAGGCTGACAAAGTGTGTTGTCGGCATGGTCAGCATAATGTCCTGCACCATCTGCGGCATACTTTCGCGCGGCGTGGAACCACCGGAAAGCATTTGTAACGGTAGCAGTACCAGTATCACCAACAGCCCTAACTGTGGCATCGAACGCGCTATCGTGCCCATAAAAATACCGATTGACGTGGTGGCAAACAGGCTAAGCGCCACACCTAACATAAACAGCGGGATCGAGCCTTCAATCGGTACGCCAAGCACGCCTTTTACCATCAATACCAGCGATAATCCCGATACCACCAGCACCACCAGCCCCATCGACCAGACCTTCGCCATCATGATCTCAAACGGCGTTATCGGCATTACCAGCAGATGTTCCACCGTGCCGTGTTCACGTTCGCGGATCAGCGCCGATCCGGTCAATACAATCGCCAGCATGGTAATGTTGTTGATGATCGCCATCACCCCGCCAAACCACGCGGGATCGAGGTTCGGGTTAAAGCGCATGCGGGTTTCCAGCGACACCAACGGTTCGCTGTTATCACGGTAGCGCGCAACGAAGCTGTTCACTTCGCCGTTGATAATATTCTGGATATATCCGTTGCCGGTAAATGCCTGGCTCATACGCGTGGCATCGACGTTCACCTGAATATCCGGCTGGCGTCCGGCGAGGACATCACGCTGAAAATCAGGCGGAATATTTATTGCGAAGGTATAGCGCCCGGCGTCCAGTCCGGCATCCATCTCATCGGCAGTAATCATCTCCGGCGGCAAAAACCACGGGCGATAAAAGCTGTTAACGATCCGGTTCGACAACTGCGACTGATCCATATCGGCAATGGCGATCGGCGCGAGGTTCAACGATCCTGGCGTAACGGTCGCTGACGAATACACCGACACCGTAAACGAGAAGACAATCAGCGTCAGCATCGCTTTATCACCGAGCAGACTGCGCAACTCTTTGATACCCAAATTAAAAATATTGCGTAAATGGCGCATCATCCCTCCTGTTTTTTCAACAGCAGGATGCTTAAGCCCATCACCAACGGGATGGCTATCAGCAACGGGATAAAAAGTTGCCACAAATCAGTCAGATCAAGCGCCTTCGAGAACGTCCCGCGGGCGATAGTCAGAAAATGACTGGTGGGATAAATCTCGCCGATCCAACGCCCTGGCCCTTCCAGCGAAGCTACCGGATCGATCATCCCTGAAAACTGCGTCGCCGGAATCAGCGTGATAATCGCCGTACCGAAAATGGCGGCAATCTGGCTTTTCATAAAGGTAGAGATCAGCAGCCCCATTCCGGTGGCGATGATGATATACAGCAACGCCGCCAGGGTGAGCGTCAGGAAACTGCCTTTATGCGGTACGCCAAATACAAATACCGACAGGGCGCAGAGCAGGAAAAAGTTCAGCATCCCCAGCGCGATGTATGGCAGCTGTTTGCCGAGTAAAAATTCGCTACGAGTGGTAGGAGTCACGTAAAGGTTGATAATCGACCCCAGCTCTTTTTCTCGCACCACGCTAAGGGCGCTTAACATCGACGGAATCATCATCAGCAACAGCGGGATCACCGCCGGAACAATCGCTGGCAGGCTTTTGACGTCCGGGTTATAGCGATAGCGCGTCTCAATGTTCATCAGCCCGTTTTGGCTGGCGGGCGTGGATTGTCGGCTCGCTACATCCTGTAGCCAGCTCTGGTGCATGGCCTGCACGTAACCTTTTACCGTTTCGGCACGGCTGGGCATCGCACCGTCGATCCAGACACCGAGTTCCACGGGCGTACCACGCGCGATATCGCGCCCGAAATTGGGTGGGATCTCAATTGCCACGGTGATATCGCCCGCACGCATCCGACGATCAAGCTCGTCATAACTGGTGAGCGGCGGCTGTTCGATAAAGTAACGGGAACCGGAAAGATTGAGCATCCACGCCTGGCTGCTGACGGTCTGGTCGCGGTCGAGCACCGCAAAGCGCAGGTTTTCCACATCCATACTGATGCCATAGCCCATTATCAACATCAAAATCACCGTTCCCATCAGCGCCAGCGTCGAGCGGACCGGATCGCGGCGCAGTTCCAGTGCTTCGCGGCGGCTGTAGCTAAACAGACGGCGCAGGCTAAATCCCTGACGCGGCGCATGGGTAGTGTTGTGTACCACGGGCGGCGCTTCAACTTCGTTGCTCTGCCCTGCCGCCTCCTGCAAACAGGCGATAAATGCCTCTTCCAGACTGGCGGCCCCGCGTTTCTCAACCAGTTCCTGCGGCGTGCCGCTGGCGAGCACTTTTCCGGCGTGCATCAGTGAGATACGGTCGCAGCGTTCCGCTTCGTTCATAAAGTGGGTGGAGATAAAAATAGTCACTTTGTCCCGGCGCGAGAGATCCACCATCAACTGCCAGAACATATCCCTCGCCACCGGATCGACGCCAGAAGTAGGCTCATCGAGAATTAACATTTCCGGGCGATGAATTACTGCTACCGCCAGCGAAAGCCGCTGGCGAATACCGAGCGGCAATGACTCAGGCAATACATCTTCTACGTCATTGAGCTTAAAACGCTCGCTCATTTCAGCAACTCGCGCGGGAATTTCCGCTTCCGGGATGTGAAACAAACGTGCGTGAAGTTCCAGGTTTTGCCGCACGGTGAGTTCGTTATAGAGCGAAAACGCCTGTGACATATAGCCTACCCGGCGGCGGGTATCGATATCTTTTGGATCAACCGATTGCCCAAACAACCACGCTTCACCTTCGCTGGCGGGCAGCAGTCCGGTGAGCATTTTCATGGTGGTGGATTTACCGCAGCCGTTCGAACCGAGGAAACCAAAAATTTCCCCGCGTGGAATGCGGAAATTGACGTGATCAACAGCGACAAAGGAACCAAAACGCATGGTCAGATCGCGCGCCTCGATGGCAATCTCTGCGTTTTCAGGTTGATACGGTGGGATCACTACCGCCTGATGCGCCTCGCGTTGCGCTTGCGGTAACAAATTAATAAATGCTTCTTCGAGCGTGGCACTTTGCGTTTGCTGGCGTAGTTCTTCGGCGCTGCCGGTCGCCAGCACTTCTCCGGCATTCATCGCCACCAGCCAGTCAAAGCGTTCAGCCTCTTCCATATAAGCGGTGGCGACCAGCACGCTCATGTTACTTTGCCGCTGGCGAATGCTGTCGATTAGATCCCAGAACTGAGCGCGGGAGAGCGGGTCGACGCCCGTCGTTGGCTCATCAAGAATCAACAATTCCGGGTCGTGGATTAACGCGCAGCACAGCCCGAGTTTTTGCTTCATCCCGCCGGAGAGCTTCCCCGCCGGACGATCGCGAAACGGTGCTAACCCGGTGCTGGTCAGGAGTTCATTGATACGGACTTCCCGCTCTGCTTTGTCGTGACCAAACAGGCGGGCGAAAAAATCGACGTTTTCATACACCGACAATGTGTGGTAGAGGTTTTTGCCCAGCCCTTGCGGCATCCAGGCGATGCGCGGGCAGACGTCACGGCGATGCTTCGGGTCGCGCATATCGCCGCCCAGCACCACCACATTGCCCTGTTCAATGACACGAGCACCAGAAATCAACGACAACAAACTCGACTTACCAACGCCGTCCGGGCCAATCAGCCCAACCATGCAGCGGGCCGGAATATCGAGAGTGATATTGTTTAGCGCAACGGTTTTTCCATAATGCTGGCTCACGCCCGCCAGTTGCGCAACAGGCGGAACGGGAACCAGTTCCAGATGCGTCATTGCGGCAACCTCACCACCAGGTCTTCAGGCCACGGAAGTTCTTCGTTCACTCGCACCCACGCCACGCCCGGCAAACCGGTTTTGACATATTCCAGATGTTGCTGGAGTAATTCCGGTGGGATACGCGCTTTGACGCGGAACATCAGTTTCAGGCGTTCATCGCTGGTTTCAACGGTTTTAGGCGTGAACTGGGCGACGCTGGCGACAAAACTGATAGTCGCAGGAATACGCAGATCTGGCGCGGCATCGAGGATCAGACGAGCTTCGCCGCCAAGTTTCAGCGTGCCCGCTTGTTCGGTTGGCAGGAAGAAGGTCATATAGACGTCGCTCAGATCGACCATATTCAGTACCCGACCGCCTGCCGCCAGCACTTCGCCTGGCTCGGCAACCCGATACTGCACGCGTCCGTCACGCGGAGCTTTCAGTTCGCTGTCATCGATATCCGCCGCAATACGTCGTTCGGTTGCTTGTGCCGCTTCGACACGGGTTTGCGCCTGAATGATATTGGTACGTGCCGCTTCTATGGCGGCTTTTGAAGCCGAAACCTGGGCTTTTGCCGATTCCAGCGCAGCACGAGCGCTTTCAGCAGCGGCGCGATCGTCATCCAGTTGTTGCGCAGAAATAGCCCCACTATGGGCGAGTGAGCGAGAACGCGTATGACGTTTGGCTACGGAGTCCAGTTCGGCCTGGCGTTGATTGACCAGTGATTGTGCGGCACGGGTTTCGCTTTGCCGCTGTTCCAGCAAAGCCTGGGCGGCAGCAACGGCGCTTTGCGCCTCTTTGATTTGCGCGATGGCTTCCAGCCGCTGCTCCTGCAATACCCGGGTATCCATCTTCGCCAGCACTTCACCTTCGCGGACGAACTGGCCTTCTTTCACCAGAATGGTATCGATACGCCCGGCAATTTTGCTGGCGATATCCACTTCCGTCGCTTCAATGCGCCCATTGCTGACGGCAAAACCCTCCGGCACACCTGCCGGACGCAACAGCCACCACGCCACAACGGCAGCAACCGCCAGTAACCCAACAACCCACCACGCCAGATGGCGCTTAATCTTATCCATAATCGACCCGCCATATTCCCTGTAAGCAAACGACGCGTGTTACAACTGTCGCCGAACGATGTTCAGCGGATTCTTCCATCCGGGATAAGAAGGAAACGACAAATACGACCAGGGCGCAACGAACTTAACGCCAACGGGGAAGGCTTAGTGAAAACGGGTAGTAATGTTGTCATCATCAGCATTCCTGGCCGTAAATGAAACACGCATATTCATAAGTGAAATCAATTAAATACTAACAGTTATATTCATGTTGTCTATTTGATTGCCATCAACTTGTGATACATCGCGATGTTCTTCCGTTCGCTGGCGTTTTTTCCAAAAATATTCTGTACAGGTTCACAGATCTGTTGCACAGGTTTCCGTAACAAGGAAACCGGATGACTATCACATCGCGTTATTATCGCCTGATGTGCGAACAATAACCGAATATAAAATAATTTATTCTGAAAAGATGATAGATGATAAAGGCTCGTGGGT
>NZ_JAATUR010000050.1 GCF_011881725.1 Escherichia coli
CTCTTCAACCGAACCGGCTGTTTGCGTGAAGTGATTCACATCCGCCGTGTCGATGGAGGCGCATTATAGGGAGTTATTCTGAAGAGACAAGCGGAAAATATAAAAAATTTATCACTCGCTCATTTCTTAAGCACAACACCTTAAAAAGGGCCATTTTTGGTTGGAAATTAGACAAAAACGAGCCCCGAAGAGCTCGTTTTATCATTACTGGACGGCGACGATCCGGTCCTCATTAACTTCCAGGCGAATAACTTTACCCGGAACCAATTCACCAGACAGTATTTGCTGTGCCAGCGGGTTTTCGATCTGCTGCTGGATAGCACGTTTCAGAGGACGTGCACCATAGACCGGATCGTAACCGTTCTCGCTCAGCAGTTTCAGCGCCTCGTCAGAAATGTGGATTTCATAACCACGTTCTTCCAGACGTTTGTACAGACGTTTCAACTGAATCTGCGCAATCGACGCAATGTGCTGTTCACCCAGCGGATGGAAGACCACCACCTCATCGATACGGTTAATGAATTCCGGACGGAAGTTATGGCTTACCACACCGAGCACCAGCTCTTTCATGTGCGCATAATCCAGTTCACCGAAGCGTTCCTGAATCAAATCAGAACCGAGGTTAGAGGTCATAATAACAACCGTATTCCGGAAGTCGACCGTTCTCCCCTGCCCGTCAGTCAGACGCCCATCATCCAGTACCTGCAACAGAATGTTGAAGACATCCGGATGCGCTTTTTCCACTTCATCCAGCAGGATGACGGAATACGGGCGACGACGCACCGCTTCGGTCAGGTAGCCACCTTCCTCATAACCGACATATCCCGGAGGCGCACCAACCAGACGAGACACCGAGTGTTTCTCCATAAACTCGGACATATCGATACGGACCATCGCCTCGTCGCTATCAAACATAAAGTTCGCAAGCGCCTTACAAAGTTCAGTTTTCCCCACACCAGTTGGGCCGAGGAACAGGAATGAACCAATCGGGCGATTTGGATCCGCCAGCCCCGCACGGCTACGACGAATAGCGTTAGATACCGCATCAACCGCTTCGTTCTGACCAATAACGCGATGGTGCAGTTCTTGCTCCATACGCAGCAGTTTTTCGCGCTCGCTTTCCATCATGCGAGAAACCGGAATCCCCGTCCAACGCGCCAGCACTTCAGCAATTTCGGCGTCGGTCACTTTATTACGCAACAGACGCATAGTTTTGCCTTCGAGCTGCGTTGCGGCTTCCAGTTGCTTTTCCAGTTCCGGGATTTTGCCGTATTGCAGTTCAGACATCCGCGCCAGGTCACCCACACGGCGAGCCTGTTCAATAGCGATTTTCGCCTGTTCCAGTTCCGCTTTAATGGTCTGAGTACCAGAAAGCGATGCTTTCTCTGCTTTCCACTCTTCTTCTAACTCGGAGTACTGACGTTCTTTGTCGCTCAGTTCTTCGTTGAGCATATCCAGGCGTTTTTTACTGGCTTCATCAGACTCTTTCATTAACGCCTGTTGTTCCAGTTTGAGCTGGATGATACGACGATCGAGTCGGTCGAGTTCTTCTGGTTTTGAGTCAATCTGCATACGAATGCTGGATGCTGCTTCATCGATCAGGTCGATGGCTTTATCCGGCAGCTGACGGTCAGCAATGTAGCGATGAGACAACGTCGCCGCTGCAACAATTGCCGGGTCAGTAATTTGCACATGGTGGTGCAGCTCGTAACGTTCTTTCAGGCCACGTAGAATCGCAATGGTGTCTTCCACTGTTGGTTCGGCAACAAACACTTTCTGGAAGCGACGTTCCAACGCAGCATCTTTTTCGATGTACTGGCGATATTCATCCAGCGTCGTGGCACCCACACAGTGCAACTCACCACGAGCCAGCGCCGGTTTCAGCATGTTACCGGCGTCCATAGCGCCATCAGCTTTACCAGCACCAACCATAGTATGTAATTCGTCAATAAACAGGATGACGTTGCCTTCCTGTTTAGCAAGATCGTTAAGTACGCCTTTTAAACGTTCTTCAAACTCACCGCGATATTTCGCCCCGGCCACCAGCGCCCCCATATCCAGCGCCAGTACACGGCGGCCTTTCAGCCCTTCCGGCACTTCTCCATTGATAATACGCTGAGCCAGACCTTCAACGATGGCCGTTTTACCAACACCTGGTTCACCAATTAGTACCGGGTTATTTTTAGTACGGCGTTGCAGTACCTGGATGGTACGACGAATTTCTTCATCACGACCAATCACCGGATCGAGTTTGCCCTGTTCGGCGCGCTCGGTAAGGTCAATGGTGTATTTTTTCAAAGCCTGACGTTGGTCTTCAGCTCCTTGATCGTTCACGCTTTCACCTCCTCGCATTTGTTCAATTGCTTGAGTAATGTTGGCGGTGGTCGCCCCTGCTGCTTTCAGGATATCGGCCAGCGTGCCGCGAGACTCAAGCGCCGCCAGAACGAACAGTTCTGACGAAATAAAGTTATCACCACGTTTTTGCGCCAGCTTGTCGCAAAGATTAAGAACGCGCACCAGATCCTGTGATGGCTGGACATCGCCACCTGTACCTTCTACCTGCGGTAAACGATTTAATGCCTGATTGATCTCTGTGCGCAGTTGGCCCGCATTGATGCCAGCGGATGTTAATAAAGGACTAACCGACCCCCCTTCCTGATTCAGCAGGGCGCTCATTAAATGAAGTGGTTCGATGAATTGGTTGTCGTGCCCGAGTGCAAGTGATTGGGCATCGGCAAGAGCAAGCTGGAATTTATTAGTAAGACGATCCAGACGCATAACTCCTCCCATAACGGATCAAAGTTGCTACTGGAGATTAAATGAGGTCATCCCTCAATTATTCAAGGTTATTGACCAGATTAATGTGAAAAGAAAATCACGCGTACCGGATCGTCTTGATTCTTTAGGTTATATCAGCCAAATGAAACTTGCCATACGACCGGTGGTCTTGTCGCGGCGATAAGAGAAGAAAGTCTCATTTTCCGTATATGTACAACGGTCACCGCCGAAAATTTGCTCAACGCCAACGCTCGCCAGGCGCTGCCGGGCAAGCTGATAAATATCCGCCAGAAACTTATCACCATGCTGAATGAAAGCTGCACTCGCTTTGGCGTCTACTGCCATAAATGCCTCGCGAACCTCCCCCCCTACTTCAAACGCGCGCGGACCAATTGCCGGCCCTAACCAGGCGAGTATGTTTTCGGGATTATCAGCAAAACAAGAAACCGTCTCTTCCAGCACACCTGCGCATAGCCCACGCCAACCAGCATGGGCGGCAGCGACTTCCGTTCCTGCGCGATTGCAAAATAGCACGGGCAGGCAGTCGGCGGTCATTACAGCACAAACAGTGCCTGGTGTGTTGCTATAGGAGGCATCCGCTCGTTTTGAGGTATAAGGTTCGCCTGTAAGCTTAAGCACATCTTTGCCGTGTACCTGCTCAAGCCAGACCGGTTTTGAAGGCAAATTGCCCGCAGCAAAAAGCCGCTTGCGATTCTCCTCAACGTGCTCCAGGTTATCACCACAATGGGCGCCAAGGTTGAGGGAGTCGTAGGGTGACAAGCTCACGCCACCGATACGGGTAGAGCTATAGGCCGCAACACCTTTGGGCAGCGGCCACTGCGGGACAATCAGCTTACTCATAACCAGTCCACTTCATCCTTATGCTCTTCGAAATCGGCGCGCATCACCTCAATCAGTTCCACCATATCTTGTGGAATAGGCGCATGCCATTCCATTTCGATGCCGGAGATTGGGTGATAAAGACGTAACATAGTTGCGTGAAGCGCCTGGCGGTCAAACTTACGCAGTGTGGAGATAAATGCTTCCGACGCTCCCTTAGGCGGACGCGGACGGCCACCATAAACAGGATCGCCCACCAGCGGATGGGTGATATGCGCCATATGCACGCGGATCTGGTGCGTACGTCCAGTTTCCAGACGCAGCCGCAGACGCGTGTGCACACGGAAGTGTTCCATAATGCGATAGTGAGTGACCGCCGGTTTGCCCATTGGATGCACCGCCATATGGGTTCGTTTAGTTGGATGGCGACTGATTGGCTCATCTACTGTACCACCAGCGGTCATATGACCAATTGCCACCGCTTCGTACTCACGAGTAATTTCACGCCGTTGCAAAGATTCCACCAGGCGCGTCTGGGCCGGAACGGTTTTTGCGACAACCATGAGGCCAGTGGTGTCTTTATCCAGACGATGGACAATGCCCGCACGCGGAACATCAGCAATGGGCGGATAGTAATGAAGCAACGCATTCAATACCGTACCATCAGGATTACCTGCACCAGGATGTACAACCAGGTCGCGCGGTTTATTAATGACGATAATGTCTTCATCTTCATAGACGATATCCAGCGGGATATCCTGCGGTTCAAAACGCGCTTCTTCTTCAATCTCGGCGTTGATGGCAACCTGCTCGCCACCTAATACTTTTTCTTTCGGCTTATCACAAACTTTGCCGTTAACCAACACGCGCTGGTCCAGGATCCATTCTTTTATACGCGAACGTGAATAATCCGGGAACATTTCGGCCAAAGCCTGATCTAAGCGTTGACCGAGTTGGTTTTCGGACACTGTTGCAGTGAGTTCTACTCGTTGTGCCATATATACTGCTTCTTCGTTTATCGTTGGGGTTTTACGGCTTTGCCGTTTAATATAGTGTGCTATTGTAGCTGGTCTTAACCGGGAGCAGGAACAGAGAATCTCCCGTAATACATTTTGAGGAAAGTCAAAACGTCATGACGCGCATGAAATATCTGGTGGCAGCCGCCACATTAAGCCTGTTTTTGGCGGGTTGCTCGGGTTCAAAGGAAGAAGTACCTGATAATCCGCCAAATGAAATTTACGCGACTGCGCAACAAAAGCTGCAGGACGGTAACTGGAGACAGGCAATAACGCAACTGGAAGCGTTAGATAATCGGTATCCGTTTGGTCCGTATTCGCAGCAGGTGCAGCTGGATCTCATCTACGCCTACTATAAAAACGCCGATCTGCCGCTAGCACAGGCTGCCATCGATCGTTTTATTCGCCTCAACCCGACCCATCCGAATATCGATTATGTCATGTACATGCGTGGCCTGACCAATATGGCGCTGGATGACAGTGCGCTGCAAGGGTTCTTTGGCGTTGACCGTAGCGATCGCGATCCACAACATGCGCGCGATGCATTTAATGACTTTTCCAAACTGGTCCGCGGTTATCCAAACAGCCAGTACACCACTGATGCAACCAAACGTCTGGTGTTCCTGAAAGATCGCCTGGCGAAATACGAATACTCCGTTGCCGAGTACTACACTGAACGTGGTGCATGGGTCGCTGTCGTCAACCGCGTTGAAGGCATGCTGCGTGACTACCCGGACACCCAGGCTACGCGTGATGCGCTGCCGCTGATGGAAAATGCTTATCGCCAGATGCAGATGAACGCTCAGGCTGAAAAAGTCGCAAAAATTATTGCCGCTAACAGCAGCAACACATAACAGGTGTTATAAACGCAAAACGGCAGCCCTTGAGCTGCCGTTTTTTTATTTGATTTGAACGCTAACTAAAGATATTTAGTCGCGATTGATCTTATCAACTATGGCTCGCTTTGAGACATTCCTCAAGTAAAAAAACACATCTTCCTGCGATTTCTCACAAAAAAACTTCGTTGACAAAAAGTGACAAAATTATGAGATTTTCATCACACATTTTGACATTAGGAGCGGTATGCTGAATTCACCAAGACGGGAAGACAAGAGGTAAAATTTATGACAACAGTGAACATTACCAGTAAACAAATGGAAATTACTCCGGCTATCCGCCAACATGTCGCAGACCGTCTCGCCAAACTGGATAAATGGCAAACTCATCTGATTAATCCACATATCATTCTGTCTAAAGAGCCACAAGGGTTCGTTGCTGACGCCACAATCAATACACCTAACGGCGTTCTGGTTGCCAGTGGTAAACATGAAGATATGTACACCGCAATTAACGAATTGATCAACAAGCTGGAACGGCAGCTCAATAAACTGCAGCACAAAGGCGAAGCACGTCGTGCCGCAACATCGGTGAAAGACGCCAACTTCGTCGAAGAAGTTGAAGAAGAGTAATCCTTTATATTGAGTGTATCGCCAACGCGCCTTCGGGCGCGTTTTTTGTTGACAGCATGAAAACAGTACGGGTACTGTACTGAAGTCGCTTAAGGAAACAAACATGAAACAAACGTCGTTTTTCTTCGCATTCTTTTTTACCTTCCCCTGAATGGGAGGCGTTTCGTCGTGTGAAACAGAATGCGAAGACGAACAATAAGGCCTCCCAAATCGGGAGGCCTTTTTATTGATAACAACAAAGGCAACACTATGACATCGGAAAACCCGTTACTGGCGCTGCGCGAGAAAATCAGCACGCTGGATGAAAAATTGTTGGCGTTACTTGCAGAGCGGCGCGAGTTGGCCGTTGAGGTAGGAAAAGCCAAACTGCTTTCTCATCGCCCGGTACGTGATATCGATCGTGAACGCGATTTGCTGGAAAGACTGATTACGCTTGGTAAAACACACCATCTGGATGCCCACTACATTACTCGCCTGTTCCAGCTCATCATTGAAGATTCCGTATTAACTCAGCAGGCTTTGCTCCAGCAGCATCTCAATAAAATTAATCCGCACTCTGCCCGCATTGCTTTTCTCGGTCCGAAAGGCTCTTATTCACATCTGGCCGCGCGACAGTACGCCGCCCGCCACTTCGAGCAATTTATTGAAAGCGGCTGCGTCAAATTTGCTGATATTTTTGACCAGGTTGAAACTGGCCAGGCCGACTATGCCGTCGTGCCGATTGAAAATACCAGTTCCGGTGCCATAAACGACGTTTATGATCTGTTGCAACATACCAGCTTGTCGATTGTTGGCGAGATGACGTTAACTATCGACCATTGCTTGCTGGTTTCCGGCACTACTGATTTATCCACCATCAACACGGTCTACAGCCACCCGCAGCCGTTCCAGCAATGCAGTAAATTCCTTAACCGTTATCCGCACTGGAAGATTCAATACACCGAGAGTACGTCCGCGGCGATGGAAAAAGTCGCACAGGCAAAATCACCACATGTCGCTGCGCTGGGGAGTGAAGCTGGAGGCACCCTGTACGGTTTACAAGTACTGGAGCGCATTGAGGCGAATCAACGACAAAACTTCACCCGATTTGTCGTGCTGGCACGCAAAGCGATTAACGTTTCTGACCAGGTTCCGGCAAAAACCACGCTGTTAATGGCTACCGGACAACAAGCTGGTGCTCTGGTTGAAGCGTTGCTGGTACTGCGCAACCACAATCTGATTATGACCCGTCTGGAATCACGCCCGATTCACGGTAATCCGTGGGAAGAGATGTTTTATCTGGATATTCAGGCCAATCTTGAATCCGCGGAAATGCAAAAAGCATTGAAAGAGTTAGGTGAAATCACCCGTTCGATGAAGGTATTAGGCTGTTACCCAAGTGAGAATGTAGTGCCTGTTGATCCAACCTGATGAAAAAGTGCCGGATGATGTGAATCATCCGGCACTGTGTTATTACTGGCGGCTATCGTTCGCCTGACGCAATAACACGCGACTTTCACTCTGGAAGCGCTGCGCGTAATCGCCGAACCAATGCTCAACCTTGCGGAAACTGTCAATAAACGCCTGCTTATCGCCCTGCTCCAGCAACTCAATCGCCTCACCAAAACGCTTATAGTAACGTTTGATCAACGCCAGATTACGCTCTGAAGACATAATAATGTCGGCATAAAGCTGCGGATCCTGGGCAAACAGTCGCCCGACCATCGCCAGCTCAAGGCGGTAAATCGGCGAAGAGAGCGCCAGAAGTTGCTCAAGCTGAACATTTTCTTCTGCCAGGTGCAGCCCATAAGCAAAAGTAGCAAAGTGGCGCAGAGCCTGAATAAACGCCATATTCTGATCGTGTTCGACGGCGCTAATACGATGCAGCCGAGCGCCCCAGACCTGAATTTGCTCCAGAAACCATTGGTATGCTTCCGGCTTACGCCCATCACACCACACCACGACCTGCTTCGCCAGACTGCCGCTATCCGGACCAAACATGGGGTGAAGCCCCAGCACTGGACCATCATGTGCCGCCAGCATGGCCTGTAACGGCCCATTTTTCACTGATGCCAGATCGACCAGAATACAGTCTTGCGGTAAAGGTGGTAATTTGGCGATAACTTGTTCTGTAACATGAATCGGTACACTGACAATCACCATACCGGCATCGGCCACAATCTCAGCCGCGCGATCCCAGTCATGTTGTTCAAGAATCCGCACCTGATAGCCAGAGAGCGTCAGCATCTTCTCGAACAAGCGTCCCATCTGACCACCGCCACCAACAATGACGACCGGACGTAGGGAGGGACAAAGCGTTTTAAACCCTTTGTCGTTTTCACTGGAGTAGGACTCACGCATTACCCGACGCAGAACATCTTCAATCAGATCTGGCGGCACACCGAGGGCTTCCGCCTCTGCGCGCCGCGAAGCCAGCATGGATGCCTCGCGCTCCGGAACATAAATGGGCAACCCAAAGCGGCTTTTCACCTCACCGACTTCGGCAACCAGCTCCAGACGCTTTGCTAATAAATTCAGCAGCTCTTTATCGACTTCATCAATTTGATCGCGTAATGCGGTCAACTCAGCAACCATAATAAACCTCTTAAGCCACGCGAGCCGTCAGCTGCCCGTTCAGATCCTGATGAATTTCACGCAGCAAGGCATCTGTCATTTCCCAACTTATGCACGCATCAGTTACGGATACACCGTATTTCATTTCACTGCGCGGTTGCTCGGAAGACTGATTGCCTTCGTGGATATTACTTTCGATCATCAGACCAATAATAGAGCGATTGCCATCTTTGATTTGGGCAACCACGGATTCAGCCACCGCAGGCTGACGGCGATAATCTTTATTGGAATTACCGTGGCTGCAATCTACCATCAGTGAAGGGCGCAGTCCCGCCTGTTCCATCTCTTTTTCACATTGCGCAACATCCGCAGGGCTATAGTTCGGCGCTTTACCACCGCGCAGGATCACATGCCCATCCGGGTTTCCCTGAGTTTGTAGCAGCGCCACCTGCCCTGCCTGGTTAATACCAACAAAACGGTGTGGCTGGGCAGCGGCGCGCATGGCGTTAATTGCCGTTGCCAGACTACCGTCGGTGCCGTTTTTAAAACCAACCGGCATGGAAAGACCAGAGGCCATTTCACGGTGTGTTTGCGATTCTGTAGTACGAGCACCAATTGCTGACCAGCTAAATAGATCGCCCAGGTATTGCGGGCTATTTGGATCTAACGCTTCCGTCGCCAGCGGCAGTCCCATATTCACCAACTCAAGCAGCAATTTACGTGCAATTTGTAGCCCGGCTTCTACATCAAAGGAGCCATCCATATGTGGATCGTTAATCAACCCTTTCCAGCCGACAGTGGTACGGGGTTTCTCAAAATAGACGCGCATCACCAGATAGAGGCTATCGCTGACCTCTGCGGCAAGGGCTTTAAAACGACGAGCATATTCCAGAGCGGTTTCAGGATCGTGAATAGAGCACGGGCCACACACCACCAGTAAACGCGGATCGCGCCCGGCGATAATATCTGAAATGGTTTTACGCGAGTCAGCAATCTGGGCTTCTTGTTGCTGGCTTAATGGAAAAGCAGCCTTCAACTGTTCCGGGGTCATCAGAACCTGTTCGTCGGTAATATGTACGTTGTTAAGCGCGTCTTTTTGCATGATGGCGATCCTGTTTGTGCTCGTTTGCGATAGTTGATCCTCAGCGAGGATGACGCAACAATAACACAACTAGTAAAGATTTCAATCCATATATCGTAAATAATAATTTACACACCCGATTTTTAATGCTTTTTTAGAACAAATACATGTACAAATAAATTTACATACACAATAAAAACAATCCGCTATGCTTTGAAAAAGGAGAAAAAACAATGAAACACTTTATCGCCCCTTTGTTAGCTTTGGTTGTTAGCGGTTGTCAGATTGATCCCTATACTCACGCACCAACCTTGACCAGTACTGACTGGTATGATGTTGGTATGGAAGATGCGATATCAGGCGTTGCCATAAAAAATGACGATGCTTTTAACGATTTACAGGCTGATCGGGGGATATATCTTAAAGGATATGCCGAAGGACAAAAGAAAACCTGCCAAGTCGATTTTACTTATGCCCGAGGGCTTTCCGGTAAAAATTTCCCCGTCAGCTGCAACAATGTAGAAAATGCCAGCCAATTGCATGAAGTATGGCAAAAAGGAGCTGATGAAAATACCCGCACGATGAGACTTAATTAATTAAAATCCCACCATAAAATTAATCATAAGATTTAACTTATTCGATCTTTAATTCTCTTCTGAATGACGACCACACAAAAAAATGATATTTTAATGAACATTCTGAAAAATTTTCGATGCGATTCGAGCGAAGGTGGTGAGGATCCCTGAATGCGCTTTTCTCACCAACTATTCTTGCTTCTGCTCTTCCTTCTGGCAGGCGCGCCATTACTCGCTCAGGAAACCACTGACGTTGCGAAAAATGTACGTTTAATGGTTTCCGGTATCGTAAGCTATACCCGCTGGCCGACGGTATCTGGCCCGCCAAGACTATGTATTTTTTCATCCTCACGTTTTAGCACCGCGCTGCAAGAGAATGACGCGGCGTCATTACCTTATCTGCCCGTCATCGTTAACAACAAACAAGAGGCGATGATTTCAGATTGCAATGGTTTTTATTTTGGCAGCGAATCACCGACATTCCAGACAGAATTAATCGAACAATATCCATCGAAGGCGTTATTATTGATTGCCGAACAAAATACTGAGTGCATTATTGGCAGCGCATTTTGTCTAGTCATTAACAATAATAACGTCAGGTTTGCCGTAAACCTGGATGCCATATCGCGAAGTGGTGTTAAGGTCAACCCGGATGTCTTAATGCTCGCACGGAAGAAAAAAGATGGATAACGATAATTCTCTTCATAAACGTCCCACGTTTAAAAGAGCATTACGCAACATCAGCATGACCAGCATATTTATCACCATGACGGTGATCTGGCTGCTGCTTTCCGTGACATCAGTGCTAACCCTGAAACAATACGCGCAAAAAAACCTGGCGCTAACCGCAGCAACAATGACTTACAGTCTGGAAGCAGCGGTCGTTTTTGCCGATGGCCCCGCAGCAACTGAAACCCTGGCAGCACTGGGGCAGCAAGGCCAATTTTCAACTGCAGAAGTGCGTGATAACCAGCAAAATATTCTGGCATCATGGCATTACACCAGTAAGGATCCAGGCGATACTTTCAGTAATTTCATAAGCCACTGGCTCTTCCCTGCTCCCATCATTCAGCCGATTCGTCACAATGGTGAAACCATTGGCGAAGTGCAGTTAACCGCTCGCGACAGTTCAATTAGCCACTTTATCTGGTTTTCTCTCGCTGTCCTGACTGCATGTATTCTGCTGGCATCAGGCATTGCAATTACCCTCACCCGCCATTTGCACAATGGTCTGGTGGAAGCGTTAAAAAACATCACCGATGTCGTACATGATGTGCGTTCCAACCGCAATTTTTCCCGACGAGTTTCGGAAGAGCGCATTGCAGAATTTCACCGCTTCGCTCTCGACTTCAACAGTCTGCTGGATGAGATGGAAGAGTGGCAGCTTCGTTTACAGGCCAAAAATGCGCAGCTTCTACGTACCGCGCTACATGACCCATTAACCGGACTGTCTAACCGTGCGGCGTTTCGTAGCGGCATCAACACGTTGATGAACAGTTCCGACGCCCGAAGAACGTCGGCATTACTGTTTCTTGATGGCGATAATTTCAAATATATCAATGATACCTGGGGTCATGCGACGGGAGATCAGGTCTTGATTGAGGTAGCAAAACGATTAGCTGAGTTTGGCGGGCTACGACATCAGGCATACCGCATAGGCGGCGATGAATTCGCTATGGTCCTCAATGGCGTACAGTCGGAATCTGAAGTGCAGAGGATTTGTACGGCACTGACGCAAATTTTTAATCGCCCATTCGATCTTCATAATGGCCATCAAACCACTATGACATTAAGCATTGGTTACGCTATGACCATTGGGCACGCCTCCGCCGAAAAATTACAAGAGCTCGCAGATCAAAATATGTATCAGGCCAAACACCAGCGCGCCCAAAAGCTGATGAAATAACAAGGATATATCTACATGATAAAACAACTGGTAGTCCCCCTGGTGTTCTCTTCACTGATACTGACTGGCTGCCAGTCACCACAAGGGAAGTTTACTCCAGAACAAGTCGCCGCTATGCAGTCTTATGGTTTTACTGAATCCGCTGGCGACTGGTCTTTGGGCTTATCTGATACCATTCTGTTTGCTAAAAATGACTACAAACTGCTCCCGGAAAGCCAGCAACAGATCCAGACCATGGCCGCAAAACTGACCGCCACAGGCTTAACCCATGCCCGTATGGATGGACATACCGACAACTATGGCGAAGACAGTTACAACAAAGCGTTATCATTGAAACGCGCGAATGTCGTCGCCGATGCGTGGGCAGAGGGGGGACAAATTCCCCGCAGCAATCTCACCACTCAAGGATTAGGGAAAAAATATCCCATCGCCAGTAATAAAACCGCCCAGGGTCGAGCCGAGAACCGTCGCGTTGCTGTAGTGATTAGTACACCTTAAACGCGATTTCAGCAGATAAAAAAAGGGCCAGCCAATTGGCCAGCCCTTCTTAACAGGATGTCGCTTAAGCGAAATCTTAGTTAAGACGCTCTTTGATACGAGCAGCCTTACCAGTACGCTCACGCAGGTAGTACAGTTTAGCTTTACGAACAGCACCACGACGTTTGACAGAAATGCTGTCAACTACCGGAGAGTGAGTCTGGAAGACACGCTCAACGCCTTCGCCGTTGGAAATTTTACGAACAGTGAATGCAGAGTGCAGACCGCGGTTACGAATAGCGATAACCACGCCCTCGAATGCCTGCAGACGTTTTTTGGAACCTTCAACAACCCATACTTTCACTTCCACGGTATCACCCGGACGGAAGGAAGGTACGTCCTGCTTCATCTGCTCTTGTTCAAGTTGCTTAATAATGTTGCTCATAATTTAATCTCTTATCCTGGGTAAACTGATATCTCGGGGGCTTACGCCATCCCATCATGTTTATGTTGCTGTTGTGCGTGTTCCGTTTTGAACTCCGCCAGCAACCTTGCTTGCTCTTCAGTCAGAGCCAGGTTTTCCAGAAGTTCAGGTCTTCTAAGCCAGGTACGGCCCAGCGACTGTTTCAAACGCCAGCGACGTATCTCAGCATGGTTGCCCGACAGTAACACTGACGGAACTTCCATCCCTTCTAACACCTCAGGCCGCGTATAGTGCGGGCAATCCAGCAATCCTTCAGCAAAGGAATCTTCCGTTGCCGATGCTTCATGTCCCAGTACTCCCGGAATAAACCGGGAAACGGAGTCAATCAGCGTCATTGCTGGTAACTCACCACCACTGAGAACGTAATCACCGATTGACCACTCTTCCTCAATTTCGGTTTGGATCACGCGCTCATCTATACCTTCGTAGCGACCGCACACCAGAATCAATTTTTGATTCGTTGCCAGTTCGCTGACGCCCGCTTGATCAAGCTTGCGCCCCTGCGGTGACAGATAGATCACCTTTGCGCCTTCACCCGCCGCGCTTTTTGCTGCATGAATGGCGTCCCGTAAAGGTTGCACCATCATTAACATCCCCGGTCCGCCGCCGTAAGGACGATCGTCCACGGTACGGTGCCGGTCATGCGTGAAGTCACGAGGACTCCAGCTCTGGATGCTCAGCAGGCCATTTTTAACTGCCCGGCCAGTTACCCCGTAATCGGTAATTGCGCGGAACATTTCAGGAAACAGGCTAATTATGCCAATCCACATAGCGCCGTCTTTTACCGTTTATCCGGTGGTTTAAAAACCAGGATCCCAATCTACTTCGATTGAACGAGTAGTGAGATCGACTTTCTTGATAACCTGCCCATCGAGGAACGGTACGAGACGTTCCTTGATACCAAACGCATCTTTCAGGTTTGCCTTAATGACGAGAACGTCATTAGATCCGGTTTCCATCATGTCGACGACTTTACCGAGATCGTAGCCTTCCGTAGTCACTACCTGGCAACCCATCAGGTCTTTCCAGTAGTAGTCACCCTCTTCAAGCTGAGGCAGCTGCGATGAATCCACGACAATTTCACAATTCGTCAGCAGGTTCGCCGCATCACGATCGTCAACGCCTTTCAGCTTGATGATCATGTCCTGATTGTGGTGCTTCCAGCTTTCCAGCTGGACTTGCTGCCACTGACCCGCCTTCTGGATAAACCAGGGCTGATAGTCAAAAATGCTTTCGGCGTCTTCGGTGGAAGAAAACACTCTGAGCCACCCACGAATACCGTAAGACGAACCCATTTTTCCCAAAACGATGGGATCAACAGGTGCTTGCGCGGTGAGTTGTTTGCTCATCATGACCACCGTGACAGATTAAGCTGCTTTGTTTACTTCTTTGATCAGCGCAGCAACGCGATCAGAAATAGTTGCGCCCTGGCCAACCCAGTGAGCGATGCGATCCAGATCCAGGCGGGTGCCTTCTTCTTTTTCGCTAGCGATTGGGTTGAAGAAACCAACGCGCTCGATGAAGCGACCGTTGCGTGCATTACGGCTGTCAGCGACAACAACCTGGTAGAACGGACGCTTTTTAGCGCCGTGACGTGCTAAACGAATAGTTACCATAACATCCTCTTGTGTGAATAAAACAACCGGACCCCATCGAGGAACGGAGTCCGGTGTCATATTAAAAGCCCGAAAATTTTACTCATTTTTGCGGGAATTGCAATCAACAGTTGCTAACTCTGCTGTAAAAGGCCGTCGGCGGTGCAGCCAGTTTGGTGCCGGAGTGCGCGCAGTCAGCGGAGCGTACACGCAGTACGTGAGGATGACGAGCACACCCCGGTGCCAAAATGGCAAACAAGCCAGGCCGATTAGCGACCAGGAAATCCCGGCGGCATCATACCCTTCATGCTTCTCATCATCTTCGCCATTCCGCCCTTCTTCATCTTCTTCATCATGCGCTGCATGTCGTCGAACTGCTTCAGAAGACGGTTAACATCCTGTACCTGCATACCGCAACCGGCAGCGATACGACGCTTACGCGAACCTTTGATGATTTCTGGCTTAGCGCGCTCTTTCATCGTCATCGAGTTGATGATGGCTTCCATACGCACCAGCACTTTATCGTCCATCTGCGACTTGACGTTATCCGGGATCTGCCCCATACCCGGCAGTTTGCCCATCAGGCTGGCCATGCCGCCCATGTTTTTCATCTGGCGCAACTGTTCAAGGAAATCGTTAAGATCGAAGCCGTCACCTTTTTTCAACTTGCTGGCTAATTTCTCAGCCTGCGCGCGGTCAACTTTGCTTTCGATATCTTCGATCAGCGACAGCACGTCGCCCATGCCAAGAATACGGGAGGCAATACGGTCCGGGTGGAACGGCTCCAGCGCCTCGGTTTTCTCGCCAACGCCGAGGAATTTGATCGGTTTACCAGTGATATGACGAATCGAGAGCGCCGCACCGCCGCGGGCATCGCCGTCCACTTTGGTCAACACTACACCGGTAAGCGGTAACGCTTCGTTGAATGCTTTCGCCGTATTGGCCGCATCCTGACCGGTCATGGCGTCGACCACAAACAGGGTTTCAACCGGATTAATCGACGCATGGACTTGTTTGATCTCGTCCATCATCGCTTCATCAACGTGCAAACGACCAGCGGTATCCACCAGCAGCACGTCGTAGAATTTCAGTTTGGCTTCTTTCAGCGCCGCGTTAACGATATCTACCGGCTTCTGACCAACATCAGAAGGGAAGAAATCAACGCCAACCTGCTCTGCCAGCGTCTCAAGCTGCTTGATTGCCGCCGGACGATAAACGTCGGCAGAAACGACCAGTACTTTCTTCTTGTGCTTCTCACGCAGGAACTTACCGAGCTTACCAACGCTGGTCGTTTTACCGGCACCTTGCAGGCCCGCCATCAGCACGACCGCAGGTGGTTGTGCGGCAAGATTCAGGGTCTGGTTCTCTTCGCCCATCGCCGCAACCAGTTCGTTACGGACAATTTTGACGAACTCCTGCCCCGGCGTCAGGCTTTTATTAACTTCATGACCAACCGCTTTCTCTTTTACGCGATTGATAAACTCACGCACTATCGGCAGGGCGACGTCCGCCTCCAGCAGCGCCATGCGCACTTCGCGCAGCGTATCTTTTACGTTGTCTTCAGTAAGGCGTCCACGGCCACTGATATTGCGCAGCGTGCGCGACAAACGATCGGTTAAATTATCAAACATTGTCTCTCGCCTGGGGTGGAAACGGTTGGCCGCAATCGCGACACATCATCAGTATTTTGCCGCAGTATAACATGAAGGCGTCTTTGTTGTTATGCAACGGTTGGAGCAGCGTTCACCTGACGCTATACTGCTTCTCTTTCTTATTGCTCAAACTGTCGACATCACTATGCCCGTTTTTGCTCTGCTCGCGCTTGTCGCCTACTCCGTCAGTCTTGCGCTGATTGTTCCCGGTCTGCTGCAAAAAAACGGCGGCTGGCGGCGAATGGCTATTATTTCTGCGGTCATCGCGTTGGTCTGCCACGCAATCGCTCTTGAAGCCCGCATCCTGCCCGACGGTGATAGCGGACAAAACCTCAGCCTGCTGAATGTTGGTTCGCTGGTCAGTTTGATGATCTGTACGGTGATGACCATTGTGGCTTCCCGCAACCGCGGCTGGCTATTATTGCCGATTGTCTATGCCTTTGCGCTTATCAATCTGGCGCTGGCGACCTTCATGCCCAATGAATACATCACCCATCTGGAAGCGACGCCAGGGATGCTGGTACACATTGGCTTATCGCTCTTTTCCTATGCCACGCTGATTATCGCCGCCCTGTACGCGCTGCAATTGGCGTGGATTGATTACCAACTAAAGAACAAGAAGCTGGCGTTTAGCCAGGAAATGCCGCCATTGATGAGTATCGAGCGTAAAATGTTTCACATCACACAGATTGGCGTGGTGCTGCTAACGCTCACTCTATGCACTGGCCTGTTCTACATGCACAACTTATTTAGCATGGAAAATATCGACAAGGCCGTGCTCTCTATCGTGGCGTGGTTTGTCTATATTGTGCTGCTGTGGGGGCATTATCATGAAGGTTGGCGTGGGCGCCGCGTCGTCTGGTTTAACGTCGCGGGCGCGGTCATTCTGACACTGGCCTACTTTGGCAGCCGAATTGTCCAGCAGTTAATCAGTTAAACCCAGAAAAGGAGTTTCCCCTGGAACACATATCTACTACCACGTTGATCATCATTCTGATCATCATGGTGGTCATTTCAGCCTATTTTTCCGGGTCTGAAACCGGAATGATGACACTCAACCGTTATCGTCTGCGACATATGGCGAAACAGGGCAATCGTTCGGCAAAACGCGTCGAAAAATTGCTGCGCAAGCCAGACCGCCTGATAAGCCTTGTGTTAATCGGCAATAACCTGGTCAATATTCTTGCCTCCGCACTGGGCACCATTGTTGGGATGCGCTTGTACGGGGATGCGGGTGTGGCAATTGCAACCGGCGTGCTGACCTTCGTGGTTCTGATTTTTGCCGAAGTATTGCCGAAAACTATCGCCGCGTTGTACCCGGAAAAAGTCGCCTATCCGAGTAGTTTTCTGTTAGCACCGCTGCAAATTTTGATGATGCCACTGGTCTGGTTGCTGAATGCCATTACCCGAACGCTGATGCGTATGATGGGCATAAAAACCGATATCGTGGTCAGCGGTTCTTTGAGTAAAGAAGAGTTGCGCACCATAGTGCATGAGTCACGCTCACAAATTTCCCGTCGCAATCAGGATATGCTGCTGTCGGTGCTCGATCTGGAAAAAATGACAGTAGATGACATCATGGTGCCGCGCAGTGAAATTATCGGCATTGATATCAACG
Organism: Escherichia coli; assembly: GCF_011881725.1. Lineage (GTDB taxonomy): Bacteria > Pseudomonadota > Gammaproteobacteria > Enterobacterales > Enterobacteriaceae > Escherichia > Escherichia coli_E. The sequence continues at coordinate 18,045 of NZ_JAATUR010000050.1, forward strand.
ATGACTGGAAATCGATTCTCCGCCAACTCTCCCACTCTCCTCACGGGCGCATCGTTCTGTACCGAGACTCGCTGGATGATGCCATCAGTATGCTGCGTGTGCGTGAAGCCTGGCGACTGATGTCGGAGAAAAAAGAGTTCACCAAAGAAACCATGCTACGTGCGGCGGACGAAATTTATTTTGTGCCGGAAGGCACACCGCTCAGCACTCAATTAGTTAAATTTCAACGCAATAAAAAGAAAGTCGGCCTGGTCGTCAACGAATATGGAGACATTCAGGGGCTGGTGACGGTTGAAGATATTCTGGAAGAGATTGTCGGCGATTTCACCACATCCATGTCGCCAACGCTCGCTGAAGAAGTCACGCCGCAAAACGACGGTTCGGTGATTATTGATGGCACCGCCAACGTGCGGGAAATCAATAAAGCCTTTAACTGGCATCTGCCTGAGGATGATGCTCGCACAGTTAACGGTGTCATTCTTGAGGCGCTGGAGGAGATCCCGGTCGCGGGCACCCGTGTGCGTATTGGCGAGTATGACATCGACATTCTCGACGTACAGGACAATATGATTAAACAAGTCAAAGTTTTTCCTGTAAAACCACTGCGCGAGAGTGTGGCGGAGTAACACAATGGCGAACTCCGGTTCGCCTTTTTTATCCCCGTCTTTTAGGATTCCATCAATTCCTGTCATTTACTTAGCAATGCAATAATGTCTTTTCAAGCATTTGAAAAGGATATTGATGTTATGTCAGAAGATTATGTAATTGAATGGGATAAGGATTTTGCAGACGACCTCAACGTCGTCGCCAGCGTTTTTTTACAGCACAACCCAACCTTATGGCCCACTATTTTCTCTCAACTTTCGACGCGACCTGAAATCTTTGAAGACGAAGATGAAGACGAATATGGATTGCAGGACGTTCTGGATTGTAGTGGTGGCGATCTTGGAAATAACGATCTGGCACAAGCATTTTTACAAGTTCTACGCGGTGAAGGATTAATTCAACTCGTTGACTGGAAAGGTGAAGATGAAGAAGGCGAGCTGGCTAATTTTGCTGCAGATCGCTTTTATGAACTCACAAAAAACCTGACGGCTTCTGAGGAATTAAGGAGTCTTCTTGTCGAAATAACCCAAGAGGATGAAATCTCCGATGTCTGTGAAGCAGGAGACCGCTACCTTGACGAAATCTTTGAACGCATCCAGACCGAACTCAATAAGAGAGGCTTCCAGATTTTTGATCTGAATGAAGGATCTGACACCTATAACGTGGTCGTTCTGCCAATGAACGAATATAAAAAAATAGATGATTTCAACACGCCATGGCTGGAAGTACAGGATTTTTTAAGCTAAAAAAAATGGCCGACTTCGTGTCGGCCATCAGACATTTACTTCGCCTTCGCTACAGTAACCATCGCCGCGCGAATCGTACGACCGTTCAGCGTATAACCTTTCTGCATAATGCCCAGTACATTACCCGGCGCAACATCATCAGATTCCACCATTGCGATGGCCTGATGCACATTCGGGTCCAGCGGGACGTTAGTCTCGGCAATGACTTCAACGCCAAACTTACGCACCACATCCAGCATCGACTTCAGCGTCAGTTCAATACCTTCAACCATCGCGGACATATCCGGGTTAGCTTTATCAGCCACTTCCAGCGCGCGATCCAGACTATCAATCACCGGCAGCAATTCGTTGATGAATTTCTCCAGCGCAAATTTATGCGCTTTTTCGATATCCAGTTCAGTACGACGACGCAGGTTTTCCATTTCTGCTTTTACGCGCAGAATGCCGTCACGTTCACGGGTCTGGGCTTCAGCCAGCTGAGCTTCGAGATTCGCAATTTTTTCATCGCGCGGATCCACCTGCCCAGCAGAAGCGTCTGGCTCAACTGCCTCAATCTCTTCGTGCTGATCCATGATAATTTCTTCCGGGGCTTGCCCCTCAGGCGTTTTCTGTTCTTTACTACTCATGAATTTCTCCGCGTTTTTTTTCGCATTCATCTCGCTAACTTCGCTTATTATGGGGATCAGTTTCAGGGTTTCAAGGGAAGCACTCACATTGTCATCAATCTTCGCAACAAGGACCTCGGAAAATGAATAATCATTTCAAGTGTATTGGCATTGTGGGACACCCACGGCACCCCACTGCACTGACAACACATGAAATGCTCTACCGCTGGCTGTGCACAAAAGGTTACGAGGTCATCGTCGAGCAGCAAATCGCTCACGAACTGCAACTGAAGAATGTGAAAACCGGCACACTCGCCGAGATTGGGCAATTGGCTGATCTCGCGGTAGTTGTTGGTGGTGACGGTAATATGCTCGGCGCAGCGCGAACGCTCGCCCGCTACGACATCAAAGTTATCGGCATCAACCGTGGCAACCTGGGTTTCCTGACTGACCTTGACCCCGATAACGCCCAGCAACAATTAGCCGATGTACTGGAAGGCCACTACATCAGCGAGAAACGTTTTTTGCTGGAGGCGCAAGTCTGCCAGCAAGATTGTCAAAAGCGCATCAGCACCGCGATAAATGAAGTGGTGCTTCACTCTGGCAAAGTGGCGCATATGATAGAGTTCGAAGTGTATATCGACGAAATCTTTGCGTTTTCTCAACGTTCTGATGGCCTGATTATTTCGACGCCCACCGGGTCCACCGCCTATTCTCTCTCAGCAGGCGGCCCGATTCTGACGCCGTCTCTGGATGCCATAACCCTGGTACCCATGTTCCCGCATACGTTGTCAGCACGACCGCTGGTGATAAACAGCAGCAGCACCATCCGTCTGCGTTTTTCGCATCGCCGTAACGACCTGGAAATCAGTTGTGACAGTCAGATAGCCCTGCCGATTCAGGAAGGTGAAGATGTCTTGATTCGTCGCTGTGATTACCACCTGAATCTGATTCACCCGAAAGACTATAGCTATTTCAATACATTAAGCACAAAGCTCGGCTGGTCAAAAAAATTATTCTAATTTTACGCCAGCCTCTTTACTGTATATAAAACCAGTTTATACTGTACACAATAACAGTAATGGTTTTTCATACAGGAAAACGACTATGTTGGCACAACTGACCATCAGCAACTTTGCTATCGTTCGTGAGCTTGAGATTGATTTTCACAGCGGCATGACCGTAATAACCGGTGAAACCGGCGCGGGTAAATCTATTGCGATAGATGCCCTCGGCCTTTGTCTCGGTGGTCGGGCTGAAGCCGACATGGTGCGTACCGGCGCAGCTCGCGCTGACCTATGCGCCCGTTTTTCACTGAAAGATACGCCAGCGGCTCTGCGCTGGCTGGAAGAAAACCAACTGGAAGATGGCCGTGAATGCCTGCTTCGTCGCGTAATCAGTAGTGATGGCCGCTCCCGTGGTTTTATCAACGGTACAGCTGTTCCTCTGTCACAACTGCGCGAACTGGGTCAGTTGCTGATTCAGATCCATGGTCAACACGCTCATCAATTACTCACCAAATCCGAGCATCAGAAATTCCTCCTTGATGGCTATGCCAATGAAACCTCTCTGCTCCAGGAAATGACCGCACGTTATCAGTTGTGGCATCAAAGCTGTCGCGACCTTGCGCATCATCAACAGCTAAGTCAGGAACGCGCTGCCCGTGCTGAACTACTGCAATACCAATTAAAAGAACTGAACGAATTTAATCCGCAGCCCGGCGAGTTTGAACAAATCGACGAAGAGTACAAACGTCTGGCTAACAGCGGTCAATTGCTTACGACCAGCCAGAATGCACTCGCATTAATGGCTGACGGTGAAGATGCGAACCTGCAAAGCCAGCTTTACACGGCTAAACAACTGGTCAGCGAATTGATTGGAATGGACAGCAAACTGTCCGGCGTACTTGATATGCTGGAAGAGGCCACCATCCAGATTGTTGAAGCCAGTGACGAATTACGCCACTACTGCGATCGTCTGGATCTCGACCCCAATCGGTTGTTTGAACTTGAACAGCGCATCTCAAAACAGATTTCGCTGGCACGTAAACATCACGTTAGCCCGGAAGCATTGCCACAGTATTATCAATCACTGTTGGAAGAGCAGCAGCAACTGGACGATCAAGCCGACTCGCAAGAAACCCTCGCGTTGGCAGTAACTAAACATCATCAGCAGGCACTAGAAACAGCATGTGCGTTACACCAGCAACGCCAGCATTATGCAAATGAGTTAGCGCACCTGATCACCGACAGTATGCACGCGCTCTCCATGCCGCATGGGCAATTTACGATTGATGTTAAATTTGACGAGCACAACCTGGGGGCTGACGGCGCTGATCGAATTGAGTTTCGGGTAACAACCAACCCAGGCCAACCAATGCAGCCCATCGCCAAAGTCGCATCCGGCGGTGAATTGTCGCGTATCGCACTGGCAATCCAGGTCATTACCGCGCGTAAGATGGAAACCCCGGCGCTTATTTTCGATGAAGTGGATGTTGGAATTAGTGGTCCGACAGCGGCCGTTGTCGGCAAACTGCTACGTCAGCTTGGTGAATCAACCCAGGTGATGTGTGTTACTCACCTGCCACAAGTCGCAGGATGCGGTCATCAACACTATTTTGTCAGTAAAGAAACCGATGGTGCAATGACCGAAACCCATATGGAGCCGCTGGATAAAAAGGCGCGGTTACAAGAACTGGCGCGCCTACTTGGCGGCAGTGAAGTCACACGTAACACGCTGGCGAACGCGAAAGAACTACTGGCAGCATAAACTTTTTTACCACTTCACGGTCAGAGTAGACAGCAAAACGCCGTAAGACCGGAAAGCAAAAGGTTTTAAAGTGATTAAAGGTCTATTATCATCGGCATATTACATATGAGCCACGTACTGCTCGGGCCCGAAAAGGAATCAAATCACTATGCGCTGTAAAACGCTGACTGCTGCCGCAGCAGTACTATTGATGTTGACCGCAGGCTGTTCCACTCTGGAGCGAGTGGTTTACCGTCCTGACATCAACCAGGGGAACTATCTGACTGCTAACGACGTTTCCAAAATACGTGTTGGCATGACGCAACAACAAGTTGCGTACGCATTGGGTACACCGCTGATGTCTGATCCATTTGGTACAAATACCTGGTTCTACGTCTTCCGCCAGCAACCAGGCCATGAAGGTGTAACGCAGCAAACGCTGACGCTGACCTTTAATAGCAGCGGTGTGTTGACCAATATTGATAACAAACCTGCGCTGAGTGGCAATAAATAATACTTGCTGTTTATAGCGATTAAAAAAGGTGCTCAGTGAGCACCTTTTTTCTGCCTGCTATTTGTTCGCCGATTTTTCTGCGCGCTGTCTACGAAGCTCTTTCGGATCGGCAATCAATGGGCGATAAATCTCCACCCGATCGCCATCATGCACAACGTCACCCAATTTTGCCGGGCGGCTATAGATGCCGACTTTATTTTTTGTAAGATCGATGTCGGTACGCAGTTCCAGCAAGCCGCTGGCGCGAATCGCCTCTTCAACCGTCGCGCCCTCGTGCAATCTTACCCTTTGCAGATATTGCTTCTCGGGTAATGCGTAAGCCACCTCAACGGTTATTTTACCTGGCACTGTAAACCTCTTTCGCACGAACCGTAAAAGCTTGGACCATATTAGCCGCCAGCTCTTTAAACACGCGGCCAAAGGCGAGTTCAATCAACTTATTGGTAAACTCAAAGTCGAGATGAAACTCAATACGACACGCCTCCTGGCTTAGCGGCGTAAACTCCCAGCCGCCGATCAATTTCTTGAACGGCCCATCCACCAGATTCATAAGAATACTTTGGTTACTGGTCAACTGGTTGCGGGTAGTAAATGTTTTGCTGATCCCAGCCTTAGAGACATCTACCGCCGCAGTCATCTGTCCAGGAGTGGACTCCAGAATCCGACTTCCAGTGCACCCTGGTAAAAACTGAGGATAAGACTGAACGTCATTCACTAACTGATACATTTGCTCCGCGCTGTAGGGTACCAGTGCGGTCCGGCTAATCTGAGGCATAACAATTTCCATCAACAAAAATCCAACAAATAATATCATTTATCCTGCCGTAAAAAAAACGCTATCCCGGCGCTGGGTAACATCTGGTTCATGCTAAGATAGAGCCTTGTCCCCCGCAGGATTGATATGGGGTATTTTCGATTTCAGATTACCGATGATTCACGACGCTTATGACGAAGAAAAAAGCACATAAACCTGGTTCAGCGACCATCGCGCTTAACAAGCGCGCCCGTCACGAATACTTTATTGAAGAAGAGTTCGAAGCGGGACTTGCCCTGCAAGGCTGGGAGGTTAAATCCCTGCGCGCAGGAAAAGCCAATATCAGCGACAGCTATGTCCTTCTGCGTGACGGAGAAGCGTTCCTGTTTGGCGCAAACATCACGCCAATGGCAGTGGCCTCTACGCATGTAGTGTGCGATCCTACCCGTACCCGCAAGCTACTTCTCAACCAGCGCGAACTGGACTCATTGTACGGTCGCGTCAATCGAGAAGGCTATACCGTAGTGGCGCTCTCCCTGTACTGGAAAAATGCCTGGTGCAAAGTGAAAATCGGCGTCGCGAAAGGTAAAAAACAGCACGATAAACGTTCCGACATCAAAGAACGTGAGTGGCAGGTTGATAAAGCGCGTATCATGAAAAACGCTCACCGTTAAACCTGCATCGCATATACTGGCCACATCCTCACCGCGCCTCCCCTCTCCGGTGGCGCGAATGAACATCTTATCGGCTATCATATTTGATGCAAATGTCGTCATCCCTTTGCTTAATAGAATAAAAATCATGCTACGCGGGCGCTAAATCCTGGACGATGACGCCATTGGGGCTGGTCATGACACTCACAAATCTGGTATACTTGCCACTACACATTGGGGCTGATTCTGGATTCGACGGGATTTGCGAAACCCAAGGTGCATGCCGAGGGGCGGTTGGCCTCGTAAAAAGCCGCAAAAAATAGTCGCAAACGACGAAAACTACGCTTTAGCAGCTTAATAACCTGCTTAGAGCCCTCTCTCCCTAGCCTCCGCTCTTAGGACGGGGATCAAGAGAGGTCAAACCCAAAAGAGATCGCGTGGAAGCCCTGCCTGGGGTTGAAGCGTTAAAACTTAATCAGGCTAGTTTGTTAGTGGCGTGTCCGTCCGCAGCTGGCAAGCGAATGTAAAGACTGACTAAGCATGTAGTGCCGAGGATGTAGGAATTTCGGACGCGGGTTCAACTCCCGCCAGCTCCACCAAAATTCTCCATCGGTGATTACCAGAGTCATCCGATGAAGTCCTAAGAGCCCGTACGGCGCAAGCCCTGCGGGCTTTTTTGTGCCCTCAATTTGTCCTGCGAAGCCCGAAGAAAACTAATTAAATCCGAACCTTTTAGGCCCATTGATAGGCCCCACGAAAAGCTCTATTGTTTTCGTTGGGCCTAAACGCAGGGAGACTCCCCATGGCAAGAAAAACCAAGCCGTTAACCGATACGGAAATCAGAGCTGTATTGGTCAACAAAAACTGGCCACCGCGTTAGAGTTTTTCCAGTATCGATTTTCCGATTCGTTTGGGGGTAACCCTCCGTTATACTCGTGCGGTCTTAGTGCGCTGTAATATCCAACGATATAGTCCGTTATGGCGTGAGCTGCCTCGCTGAAGCTTACGTACCCCACCACCGGTACCCATTCGTTCTTCAGACTCCTGAAGAAGCGTTCCATTGGACTGTTATCCCAGCAGTTTCCTCGCCGGCTCATACTCTGCCTGATCTGGTATCGCCACAGTAACTGCCGGAACTGCCTGCTCGTATAATGACTGCCCTGATCGCGGTGGAACATCACCCCGCCGGGCTTACCACCGGTATCCCATGCCATTTCCAGCGCTTTCATGGTGAGCCAGCTGCCCGGTGAGAACGACATTGCCCATCCCACGGGTTTTCTTGCGAACAGGTCAAGTACGACTGCGAGGTATCCCCATCGTTTACCTGTCCAGATATACGTCACGTCTCCACAACACACCTGATTTGGCTCGGTCACGGCGAACTGCCGTTCAAGGTAGTTAGGGATAGCAACATGTTCATGACCACCACGTTTATACCGGTGAGTCGGCTGCTGGCAACTGACCTGTCCCAGCTCTTTCATGAGCCTACCAGCAAGCCAGTGCCCCATATGATAGCCTCTCTGGGTTGCCAGAGTGGCGATGCTTCTTGCTCCTGCCGAACCGTGGCTGATGCTATGTAGCTCAAGTACCTGACTGCGTAATACAGCCCGTCTACCGTCTGGTTTTCCAGAACGGTTTTTCCAGTATTTGTAACTACTGCGATGAACTCCGAACACGTGGCAGAGTGTGACCACAGGATAACGCGCCCTGAGTTTCCCGATTATCGAGAACTGTTCAGGGAGTCTGACATCAAGAGTGCGGTAGCCTTTTTTAATATTTCATTTTATATTTCAATGCGTTGTAGCTTTTTCCTCAGCTCACGTATTTCGATTTGTTCCGGAGTTATCGGGGAGGTTTTTGGTGTTTTTCCCTGACGCTCGTCACGCAGTTGTTTGCCCCATCTTGTCATTGTGGAAAGGCCAACATCT
>NZ_JAATUR010000051.1 GCF_011881725.1 Escherichia coli
TTTCGCAATCCGTGAAGGCGGTCGTACCGTTGGCGCGGGCGTTGTAGCAAAAGTTCTGAGCTAATTACGCGTTAATTAGTTTTGAATTAAAAAGGGCGCTTCGGCGCCCTTTTTGCTGCCCGAAATTTGAGTTCGAAATATTTAGTCGTAATTACGCTCGCTGAACTGTGGCGCAAATAAAATTGTGCTATTGTAATCATAACCATTCTCATTTACACTTTGCGCAGAATTTGAACGGGAGCGATCATGTACGTTTGTTTGTGTAATGGTGTAAGTGATAAAAAAATTCGCCAGGCAGTCCGTCAGTTTCATCCTCAGTCTTTCCAACAATTACGCAAGTTTATTCCTGTGGGAAATCAATGTGGTAAGTGCATTCGTGCCGCACGTGAAGTGATGCAAGACGAGTTGATGCAGATGCCAGAATTTAAAGAGATTGCCTGAAGACCACGCTTATTTTTTGACATCCCGCTAGCCCCATCTACGCTCTAATAGTGAAAGCGGAGGGACTATAAAATGAAAGGTGATGTTAAAATCATAAATTATCTCAATAAACTATTGGGAAATGAGCTTGTCGCAATCAATCAGTATTTTCTCCATGCCCGGATGTTTAAAAACTGGGGCCTGATGCGTCTGAATGACGTCGAATATCATGAATCCATCGATGAGATGAAACACGCTGATAAATATATCGAGCGTATTTTGTTCTTAGAAGGAATCCCCAACTTACAGGATTTAGGCAAGCTGGGGATTGGTGAAGATGTCGAAGAGATGCTGCAATCCGACCTGCGATTAGAACTGGAAGGTGCGAAGGATCTCCGTGAGGCTATTGCTTATGCCGACAGCGTTCATGACTATGTTAGCCGCGATATGATGATCGAGATCCTTGCCGATGAAGAGGGCCATATCGACTGGCTCGAAACTGAACTGGATCTCATCGGTAAAATCGGTCTACAGAATTACCTGCAATCGCAAATTAAAGTTAAAGATTAATAGCCTGCCAGCAGACTATCCCAGCCTACAACGAAACCCGCAGCCGCCAGAAATGGCCCAAAAGGCAGCGGGTTTTTTAATGATTCTTTTCCCCTCATGAGCAGACCAATAACTACGGCTCCGCAAGCGAATGAGGCAGCAAGGAAAACCAGGCGTGGTAAGAAGACCCATGTATGCCAGGCGCCCAGGGCGGCGAGAAACTTCACATCACCATAGCCTAATCCTTCTTTATGACGCAGTATGCGATATCCCCAGTAAATGACAGCGAAGGTGCCGTAACCAATAATCGCCCCCCATAACGCATCGGCTAAACCGTCAGGATGACAAACTTGATAGAACAAAAGACCTGACCAGAGTAACGGGCAGGTAAATCTGTCAGGCAATAAGCCATGCCTTGCATCAAAGAAAAAAAGCAGGACCGAAAAACACGCATACAAAATAAGAAAGGGAAGGGTGGCGTCCATAAAACATCCTCTGTAAATGGCGTATCACCATCGAATAACTCCGGAAATTCAGCAACAGAAAAATCGCTGCTTTGTTAATCTGATTCCAGTGAAAAAAGGCTATCTTCACAACCTTACAAATTTCGTGGTATCCAGCCCGCAATCTGTGCGTTGCGATTAATTTCTACCCGATGCTTGCTTCAGGCTGAGATTTGCGTATAATGCGCGGGCTTGTCGTAGTTGACAGCAGGTTCAATCTGAACCTCAGTTAGCCGAATTTGGCTACCTAACAATGCTCCCAATCGGGGGGCTACGTAAGAACGGTTACACTCTCCCATCAATCGTAATGGGTCTGAGGAGTAATCATTTTCGTTTATAAAATAATTGGAGCTCTGGTCTCATGCAGAACCAAAGAATCCGTATCCGCCTGAAAGCGTTTGATCATCGTCTGATCGATCAAGCAACCGCGGAAATCGTCGAGACTGCCAAGCGCACTGGTGCGCAGGTCCGTGGTCCGATCCCGCTGCCGACACGCAAAGAGCGCTTCACTGTTCTGATCTCTCCGCACGTCAACAAAGACGCGCGCGATCAGTACGAAATCCGTACTCACTTGCGTCTGGTTGACATCGTTGAGCCAACCGAGAAAACCGTTGATGCTCTGATGCGTCTGGATCTGGCTGCCGGTGTAGACGTGCAGATCAGCCTGGGTTAATCAGGTCATTGAGCGATTGAGAGGTTGAAACAATGATTGGTTTAGTCGGTAAAAAAGTGGGTATGACCCGTATCTTCACAGAAGACGGCGTTTCTATCCCAGTAACCGTAATCGAAGTTGAAGCAAACCGCGTTACTCAGGTTAAAGACCTGGCTAACGATGGCTACCGTGCTATTCAGGTGACCACCGGTGCTAAAAAAGCTAACCGTGTGACCAAGCCTGAAGCTGGCCACTTCGCTAAAGCTGGCGTAGAAGCTGGCCGTGGTCTGTGGGAATTCCGCCTGGCAGAAGGCGAAGAGTTCACTGTAGGTCAGAGCATTAGCGTTGAACTGTTTGCTGACGTTAAAAAAGTTGACGTAACTGGCACCTCTAAAGGTAAAGGTTTCGCAGGTACCGTTAAGCGCTGGAACTTCCGTACCCAGGACGCTACTCACGGTAACTCCTTGTCTCACCGCGTTCCGGGTTCTATCGGTCAGAACCAGACTCCGGGCAAAGTGTTCAAAGGCAAGAAAATGGCAGGTCAGATGGGTAACGAACGCGTAACCGTTCAGAGCCTTGACGTAGTACGCGTTGACGCTGAGCGCAACCTGCTGCTGGTTAAAGGTGCTGTCCCGGGTGCAACCGGTAGCGACCTGATCGTTAAACCAGCTGTGAAGGCGTAAGGAGATAGCAATGGAATTAGTATTGAAAGACGCGCAGAGCGCGCTGACTGTTTCCGAAACTACCTTCGGTCGTGATTTCAACGAAGCGCTGGTTCACCAGGTTGTTGTTGCTTATGCAGCCGGTGCTCGTCAGGGTACTCGTGCTCAGAAGACTCGTGCTGAAGTAACTGGTTCCGGTAAAAAACCGTGGCGCCAGAAAGGCACCGGCCGTGCGCGTTCTGGTTCTATCAAGAGCCCGATTTGGCGTTCTGGTGGCGTGACCTTCGCTGCTCGTCCGCAGGACCACAGTCAAAAAGTTAACAAGAAGATGTACCGCGGCGCGCTGAAAAGCATTCTGTCCGAACTGGTACGTCAGGATCGTCTGATCGTTGTCGAGAAGTTCTCTGTAGAAGCGCCGAAAACCAAGCTGCTGGCACAGAAACTGAAAGACATGGCTCTGGAAGATGTGCTGATCATCACCGGTGAGCTGGACGAGAACCTGTTCCTGGCTGCGCGCAACCTGCACAAGGTTGACGTACGCGATGCAACTGGTATCGACCCGGTTAGCCTGATCGCCTTCGACAAAGTCGTAATGACTGCTGATGCTGTTAAGCAAGTTGAGGAGATGCTGGCATGATTCGTGAAGAACGTCTGCTGAAGGTGCTGCGTGCACCGCACGTTTCTGAAAAAGCGTCTACTGCGATGGAAAAATCCAACACCATCGTGCTCAAAGTTGCTAAAGACGCGACCAAAGCAGAAATCAAAGCTGCTGTGCAGAAACTGTTTGAAGTCGAAGTCGAAGTCGTTAACACCCTGGTAGTTAAAGGGAAAGTTAAACGTCACGGACAGCGTATCGGTCGTCGTAGCGACTGGAAAAAAGCTTACGTCACCCTGAAAGAAGGCCAGAACCTGGACTTCGTTGGCGGCGCTGAGTAAGTCGGAGGAGTAATACAATGGCAGTTGTTAAATGTAAACCGACATCTCCGGGTCGTCGCCACGTTGTTAAAGTGGTTAACCCTGAGCTGCACAAGGGCAAACCTTTTGCTCCGTTGCTGGAAAAAAACAGCAAATCCGGTGGTCGTAACAACAATGGCCGTATCACCACTCGTCATATCGGTGGTGGCCACAAGCAGGCTTACCGTATTGTTGACTTCAAACGCAACAAAGACGGTATCCCGGCAGTTGTTGAACGTCTTGAGTACGATCCGAACCGCTCCGCGAACATCGCGCTGGTTCTGTACAAAGACGGTGAGCGCCGTTACATCCTGGCCCCTAAAGGCCTGAAAGCTGGCGACCAGATTCAGTCTGGCGTTGATGCTGCAATCAAACCAGGTAACACCCTGCCGATGCGCAACATCCCGGTTGGTTCTACTGTTCACAACGTAGAAATGAAACCAGGTAAAGGCGGTCAGCTGGCACGTTCCGCTGGTACTTACGTTCAGATCGTTGCTCGTGATGGTGCTTATGTCACCCTGCGTCTGCGTTCTGGTGAAATGCGTAAAGTAGAAGCAGACTGCCGTGCAACTCTGGGCGAAGTTGGCAATGCTGAGCATATGCTGCGCGTTCTGGGTAAAGCAGGTGCTGCACGCTGGCGTGGTGTTCGTCCGACCGTTCGCGGTACCGCGATGAACCCGGTAGACCACCCACATGGTGGTGGTGAAGGTCGTAACTTTGGTAAGCACCCGGTAACTCCGTGGGGCGTTCAGACCAAAGGTAAGAAGACCCGCAGCAACAAGCGTACTGATAAATTCATCGTACGTCGCCGTAGCAAATAATTTTAGAGGATAAGCCATGCCACGTTCTCTCAAGAAAGGTCCTTTTATTGACCTGCACTTGCTGAAGAAGGTAGAGAAAGCGGTGGAAAGCGGAGACAAGAAGCCCCTGCGCACTTGGTCCCGTCGTTCAACGATCTTTCCTAACATGATCGGTTTGACCATCGCTGTCCATAATGGTCGTCAGCACGTTCCGGTATTTGTAACCGACGAAATGGTCGGCCACAAACTGGGTGAATTCGCACCGACTCGTACTTATCGCGGCCACGCTGCTGATAAAAAAGCGAAGAAGAAATAAGGTAGGAGGAAGAGATGGAAACTATCGCTAAACATCGCCATGCTCGTTCTTCTGCTCAGAAGGTTCGCCTTGTGGCTGACCTGATTCGCGGTAAGAAAGTGTCGCAGGCTCTGGATATTTTGACCTACACCAACAAGAAAGCGGCTGTACTGGTCAAGAAAGTTCTGGAATCTGCCATTGCTAACGCTGAACACAACGATGGCGCTGACATTGACGATCTGAAAGTTACGAAAATTTTCGTAGACGAAGGCCCGAGCATGAAGCGCATTATGCCGCGTGCAAAAGGTCGTGCAGATCGCATCCTGAAGCGCACCAGCCACATCACTGTGGTTGTGTCCGATCGCTGAGACTCTGGAGACTAGCAATGGGTCAGAAAGTACATCCTAATGGTATTCGCCTGGGTATTGTAAAACCATGGAACTCTACCTGGTTTGCGAACACCAAAGAATTCGCTGACAACCTGGACAGCGATTTTAAAGTACGTCAGTACCTGACTAAGGAACTGGCTAAAGCGTCCGTATCTCGTATCGTTATCGAGCGTCCGGCTAAGAGCATCCGTGTAACCATTCACACTGCTCGCCCGGGTATCGTTATCGGTAAAAAAGGTGAAGACGTAGAAAAACTGCGTAAGGTCGTAGCGGACATCGCTGGCGTTCCTGCACAGATCAACATCGCCGAAGTTCGTAAGCCTGAACTGGACGCAAAACTGGTTGCTGACAGCATCACTTCCCAGCTGGAACGTCGTGTTATGTTCCGTCGTGCTATGAAGCGTGCTGTACAGAACGCAATGCGTCTGGGCGCTAAAGGTATTAAAGTTGAAGTTAGCGGCCGTCTGGGCGGCGCGGAAATCGCACGTACCGAATGGTACCGCGAAGGTCGCGTACCGCTGCACACTCTGCGTGCTGATATCGACTACAACACCTCTGAAGCGCACACCACTTACGGTGTAATCGGCGTTAAAGTGTGGATCTTCAAAGGCGAGATCCTGGGTGGTATGGCTGCTGTTGAACAACCGGAAAAACCGGCTGCTCAGCCTAAAAAGCAGCAGCGTAAAGGCCGTAAATAAGGAGCGTCGCTGATGTTACAACCAAAGCGTACAAAATTCCGTAAAATGCACAAAGGCCGTAACCGCGGTCTGGCGCAGGGTACGGATGTTAGCTTCGGCAGCTTCGGTCTGAAAGCTGTTGGCCGTGGTCGTCTGACTGCACGTCAGATCGAAGCAGCACGTCGTGCTATGACCCGTGCAGTTAAGCGTCAAGGTAAGATCTGGATCCGTGTGTTCCCGGACAAACCGATCACTGAAAAGCCGCTGGCAGTGCGTATGGGTAAAGGTAAAGGTAACGTGGAGTATTGGGTTGCCTTGATTCAGCCGGGTAAAGTCCTGTATGAAATGGACGGTGTTCCGGAAGAGCTGGCCCGTGAAGCATTCAAGCTGGCAGCAGCGAAACTGCCGATTAAAACCACCTTTGTAACTAAGACGGTGATGTAATGAAAGCAAAAGAGCTGCGTGAGAAGAGCGTTGAAGAGCTGAACACCGAGCTACTGAACCTGCTGCGTGAGCAGTTCAACCTGCGTATGCAGGCTGCAAGTGGCCAGCTGCAACAGTCTCACCTGTTGAAGCAAGTGCGTCGCGATGTCGCACGCGTTAAGACTTTACTGAACGAGAAGGCGGGTGCGTAATGACCGATAAAATCCGTACTCTGCAAGGTCGCGTTGTTAGCGACAAAATGGAGAAATCCATTGTTGTTGCTATCGAACGTTTTGTGAAACACCCGATCTACGGTAAATTCATCAAGCGTACGACCAAACTGCACGTACATGACGAGAACAACGAATGCGGTATCGGTGACGTGGTTGAAATCCGCGAATGCCGTCCGCTGTCCAAGACTAAATCCTGGACGCTGGTTCGCGTTGTAGAGAAAGCGGTTCTGTAATACAGTACACTCTCTCAATACGAATAAACGGCTCAGAAATGAGCCGTTTATTTTTTCTACCCATATCCTCGAAGCGGTGTTATAATGCCGCGCCCTCGATATGGGGATTTTTAACGACCTGATTTTCGGGTCTCAGTAGTAGTTGACATTAGCGGAGCACTAAAATGATCCAAGAACAGACTATGCTGAACGTCGCCGACAACTCCGGTGCACGTCGCGTAATGTGTATCAAGGTTCTGGGTGGCTCGCACCGTCGCTACGCAGGCGTAGGCGACATCATCAAGATCACCATCAAAGAAGCAATTCCGCGTGGTAAGGTCAAAAAAGGTGATGTGCTGAAGGCGGTAGTGGTGCGCACCAAGAAGGGTGTTCGTCGCCCGGACGGTTCTGTCATTCGCTTCGATGGTAATGCTTGTGTTCTTCTGAACAACAACAGCGAGCAGCCTATCGGTACGCGTATTTTTGGGCCGGTAACTCGTGAGCTTCGTAGTGAGAAGTTCATGAAAATTATCTCTCTGGCACCAGAAGTACTCTAAGGAGCGAATCATGGCAGCGAAAATCCGTCGTGATGACGAAGTTATCGTGTTAACCGGTAAAGATAAAGGTAAACGCGGTAAAGTTAAGAATGTCCTGTCTTCCGGCAAGGTCATTGTTGAAGGTATCAACCTGGTTAAGAAACATCAGAAGCCGGTTCCGGCCCTGAACCAACCGGGTGGCATCGTTGAAAAAGAAGCCGCTATTCAGGTTTCTAACGTAGCAATCTTCAATGCGGCAACCGGCAAGGCTGACCGTGTAGGCTTTAGATTCGAAGACGGTAAAAAAGTCCGTTTCTTCAAGTCTAACAGCGAAACTATCAAGTAATTTGGAGTAGTACGATGGCGAAACTGCATGATTACTACAAAGACGAAGTAGTTAAAAAACTCATGACTGAGTTTAACTACAATTCTGTCATGCAAGTCCCTCGGGTCGAGAAGATCACCCTGAACATGGGTGTTGGTGAAGCGATCGCTGACAAAAAACTGCTGGATAACGCAGCAGCAGACCTGGCAGCAATCTCCGGTCAAAAACCGCTGATCACCAAAGCACGCAAATCTGTTGCAGGCTTCAAAATCCGTCAGGGCTATCCGATCGGCTGTAAAGTAACTCTGCGTGGCGAACGCATGTGGGAGTTCTTTGAGCGCCTGATCACTATTGCTGTACCTCGTATCCGTGACTTCCGTGGCCTGTCCGCTAAGTCTTTCGACGGTCGTGGTAACTACAGCATGGGTGTCCGTGAGCAGATCATCTTCCCAGAAATCGACTACGATAAAGTCGACCGCGTTCGTGGTTTGGATATTACCATTACCACTACTGCGAAATCTGACGAAGAAGGCCGCGCTCTGCTGGCTGCCTTTGACTTCCCGTTCCGCAAGTAAGGTAGGGTTACTAAATGGCTAAGCAATCAATGAAAGCACGCGAAGTAAAACGCGTAGCTTTAGCTGATAAATACTTCGCGAAACGCGCTGAACTGAAAGCGATCATCTCTGATGTGAACGCTTCCGACGAAGATCGTTGGAACGCTGTTCTCAAGCTGCAGACTCTGCCGCGTGATTCCAGCCCGTCTCGTCAGCGTAACCGCTGCCGTCAAACAGGTCGTCCGCATGGTTTCCTGCGGAAGTTCGGGTTGAGCCGTATTAAGGTCCGTGAAGCCGCTATGCGCGGTGAAATCCCGGGTCTGAAAAAGGCTAGCTGGTAATTGTCACCAATTGAATCACGGGAGTAAAGACAGATGAGCATGCAAGATCCGATCGCGGATATGCTGACCCGTATCCGTAACGGTCAGGCCGCGAACAAAGCTGCGGTCACCATGCCTTCCTCCAAGCTGAAAGTGGCAATCGCCAACGTGCTGAAGGAAGAAGGTTTTATTGAAGATTTTAAAGTTGAAGGCGACACCAAGCCTGAACTGGAACTGACTCTTAAGTATTTCCAGGGCAAAGCTGTTGTAGAAAGCATTCAGCGTGTCAGCCGCCCAGGTCTGCGCATCTATAAACGTAAAGATGAGCTGCCGAAAGTTATGGCGGGTCTGGGTATCGCAGTTGTTTCTACCTCTAAAGGTGTTATGACTGATCGTGCAGCGCGCCAGGCTGGTCTTGGTGGCGAAATTATCTGCTACGTAGCCTAATCGGAGGAAAAAATGTCTCGTGTTGCTAAAGCACCGGTCGTTGTTCCTGCCGGCGTTGATGTAAAAATCAACGGTCAGGTTATTACGATCAAAGGTAAAAACGGCGAGCTGACTCGTACTCTCAACGATGCTGTTGAAGTTAAACATGCAGATAATACCCTGACCTTCGGTCCGCGTGATGGTTACGCAGACGGTTGGGCACAGGCTGGTACCGCGCGTGCCCTGCTGAACTCAATGGTTATCGGTGTTACCGAAGGCTTCACTAAGAAGCTGCAGCTGGTTGGTGTAGGTTACCGTGCAGCGGTTAAAGGCAATGTGATTAACCTGTCTCTGGGTTTCTCTCATCCTGTTGACCATCAGCTGCCTGCGGGTATCACTGCTGAATGTCCGACTCAGACTGAAATCGTGCTGAAAGGCGCTGATAAGCAGGTGATCGGCCAGGTTGCAGCGGATCTGCGCGCCTACCGTCGTCCTGAGCCTTACAAAGGCAAGGGTGTTCGTTACGCCGACGAAGTCGTGCGTACCAAAGAGGCTAAGAAGAAGTAAGGTAACACTATGGATAAGAAATCTGCTCGTATCCGTCGTGCGACCCGCGCACGCCGCAAGCTCCAGGAGCTGGGCGCAACTCGCCTGGTGGTACATCGTACCCCGCGTCACATTTACGCACAGGTAATTGCACCGAACGGTTCTGAAGTTCTGGTAGCTGCTTCTACTGTAGAAAAAGCTATCGCTGAACAACTGAAGTACACCGGTAACAAAGACGCGGCTGCAGCTGTGGGTAAAGCTGTCGCTGAACGCGCTCTGGAAAAAGGCATCAAAGATGTATCCTTTGACCGTTCCGGGTTCCAATATCATGGTCGTGTCCAGGCACTGGCAGATGCTGCCCGTGAAGCTGGCCTTCAGTTCTAAGGTAGAGGTGTAAGATGGCTCACATCGAAAAACAAGCTGGCGAACTGCAGGAAAAGCTGATCGCGGTAAACCGCGTATCTAAAACCGTTAAAGGTGGTCGTATTTTCTCCTTCACAGCTCTGACTGTAGTTGGCGATGGTAACGGTCGCGTTGGTTTTGGTTACGGTAAAGCGCGTGAAGTTCCAGCAGCGATCCAGAAAGCGATGGAAAAAGCCCGTCGCAATATGATTAACGTCGCGCTGAATAACGGCACTCTGCAGCACCCTGTTAAAGGTGTTCATACGGGTTCTCGCGTATTCATGCAGCCGGCTTCCGAAGGTACCGGTATCATCGCCGGTGGTGCAATGCGCGCCGTTCTGGAAGTCGCTGGGGTTCATAACGTTCTGGCTAAAGCATATGGTTCCACCAACCCGATCAACGTGGTTCGTGCAACAATTGATGGCCTGGAAAATATGAATTCTCCAGAAATGGTCGCTGCCAAGCGTGGTAAATCCGTTGAAGAAATTCTGGGGAAATAAACCATGGCAAAGACTATTAAAATTACTCAAACCCGCAGTGCAATCGGTCGTCTGCCGAAACACAAGGCAACGCTGCTTGGCCTGGGTCTGCGTCGTATTGGTCACACCGTAGAGCGCGAGGATACTCCTGCTATTCGCGGTATGATCAACGCGGTTTCCTTCATGGTTAAAGTTGAGGAGTAAGAGATGCGTTTAAATACTCTGTCTCCGGCCGAAGGCTCCAAAAAGGCGGGTAAACGCCTGGGTCGTGGTATCGGTTCTGGCCTCGGTAAAACCGGTGGTCGTGGTCACAAAGGTCAGAAATCTCGTTCTGGCGGTGGCGTACGTCGCGGTTTCGAGGGTGGTCAGATGCCTCTGTACCGTCGTCTGCCGAAATTCGGCTTCACTTCTCGTAAAGCAGCGATTACAGCCGAAGTTCGTCTGTCTGACCTGGCTAAAGTAGAAGGCGGTGTTGTAGACCTGAACACGCTGAAAGCGGCTAACATTATCGGTATCCAGATCGAGTTCGCGAAAGTGATCCTGGCTGGCGAAGTAACTACTCCGGTAACTGTTCGTGGCCTGCGTGTTACTAAAGGCGCTCGTGCTGCTATCGAAGCTGCTGGCGGTAAAATCGAGGAATAAGTAGCAGATGGCTAAACAACCGGGATTAGATTTTCAAAGTGCCAAAGGTGGCTTAGGCGAGCTGAAACGCAGACTGCTGTTTGTTATCGGTGCGCTGATTGTGTTCCGTATTGGCTCTTTTATTCCGATCCCTGGTATTGATGCCGCTGTACTTGCCAAACTGCTTGAGCAACAGCGAGGCACCATCATTGAAATGTTTAACATGTTCTCTGGTGGTGCGCTCAGCCGTGCTTCTATCTTTGCTCTGGGGATCATGCCGTATATTTCGGCGTCGATCATTATCCAGCTGCTGACGGTGGTTCACCCAACGTTGGCGGAAATTAAGAAAGAAGGGGAGTCTGGTCGTCGTAAGATCAGCCAGTACACCCGCTACGGTACTCTGGTGCTGGCAATATTTCAGTCGATCGGTATTGCTACCGGTCTGCCGAATATGCCTGGTATGCAAGGCCTGGTGATTAACCCGGGCTTTGCATTCTACTTCACCGCTGTTGTAAGTCTGGTCACAGGAACGATGTTCCTGATGTGGTTGGGCGAACAGATCACTGAACGAGGTATCGGCAACGGTATTTCAATCATTATCTTCGCCGGTATTGTCGCGGGACTCCCGCCAGCCATTGCCCATACTATCGAGCAAGCGCGTCAAGGCGACCTGCACTTCCTCGTGTTGCTGTTGGTTGCAGTATTAGTATTTGCAGTGACGTTCTTTGTTGTATTTGTTGAGCGTGGTCAACGCCGCATTGTGGTAAACTACGCAAAACGTCAGCAGGGTCGTCGTGTCTATGCTGCACAGAGCACACATTTACCGCTGAAAGTGAATATGGCGGGGGTAATCCCGGCAATCTTCGCTTCCAGTATTATTCTGTTCCCGGCGACCATCGCGTCATGGTTCGGGGGCGGTACTGGTTGGAACTGGCTGACAACAATTTCGCTGTATTTGCAGCCTGGGCAACCGCTTTATGTGTTACTCTATGCGTCTGCAATCATCTTCTTCTGTTTCTTCTACACGGCGTTGGTTTTCAACCCGCGTGAAACAGCAGATAACCTGAAGAAGTCCGGTGCATTTGTACCAGGAATTCGTCCGGGAGAGCAAACGGCGAAGTATATCGATAAAGTAATGACCCGCCTGACCTTGGTTGGTGCGCTGTACATTACCTTTATCTGCCTGATCCCGGAGTTCATGCGTGATGCAATGAAAGTACCGTTCTACTTCGGTGGGACCTCACTGCTTATCGTTGTTGTCGTGATTATGGACTTTATGGCTCAAGTGCAAACTCTGATGATGTCCAGTCAGTATGAGTCTGCATTGAAGAAGGCGAACCTGAAAGGCTACGGCCGATAATTGGTCGCCAGAGAAGTTACGGAGAGTAAAAATGAAAGTTCGTGCTTCCGTCAAGAAATTATGCCGTAACTGCAAAATCGTTAAGCGTGATGGTGTCATCCGTGTGATTTGCAGTGCCGAGCCGAAGCATAAACAGCGCCAAGGCTGATTTTTTCGCATATTTTTCTTGCAAAGTTGGGTTGAGCTGGCTAGATTAGCCAGCCAATCTTTTGTATGTCTGTGCGTTTCCATTTGAGTATCCTGAAAACGGGCTTTTCAGCATGGAACGTACATATTAAATAGTAGGAGTGCATAGTGGCCCGTATAGCAGGCATTAACATTCCTGATCATAAGCATGCCGTAATCGCATTAACTTCGATTTATGGCGTCGGCAAGACCCGTTCTAAAGCCATTCTGGCTGCAGCGGGTATCGCTGAAGATGTTAAGATCAGTGAGCTGTCTGAAGGACAAATCGACACGCTGCGTGACGAAGTTGCCAAATTTGTCGTTGAAGGTGATCTGCGCCGTGAAATCAGCATGAGCATCAAGCGCCTGATGGATCTTGGTTGCTATCGCGGTTTGCGTCATCGTCGTGGTCTCCCGGTTCGCGGTCAGCGTACCAAGACCAACGCACGTACCCGTAAGGGTCCGCGCAAACCGATCAAGAAATAATCGGGGTGATTGAATAATGGCAAAGGCACCAATTCGTGCACGTAAACGTGTAAGAAAACAAGTCTCTGACGGCGTGGCTCATATCCATGCTTCTTTCAACAACACCATCGTGACTATCACTGATCGTCAGGGTAACGCGTTGGGTTGGGCAACAGCCGGTGGTTCCGGTTTCCGTGGTTCTCGCAAATCCACTCCGTTTGCAGCTCAGGTTGCAGCAGAGCGTTGCGCTGACGCCGTGAAAGAATACGGTATCAAGAATCTGGAAGTTATGGTTAAAGGTCCGGGTCCAGGCCGCGAATCTACTATTCGTGCTCTGAACGCCGCAGGTTTCCGCATCACTAACATTACTGATGTGACTCCGATCCCTCATAACGGTTGTCGTCCGCCGAAAAAACGTCGCGTATAACGCTTCGTTTTCCAGGTTTGTTGGAGAAAGAAAATGGCAAGATATTTGGGTCCTAAGCTCAAGCTGAGCCGTCGTGAGGGCACCGACTTATTCCTTAAGTCTGGCGTTCGCGCGATCGATACCAAGTGTAAAATTGAACAAGCTCCTGGCCAGCACGGTGCGCGTAAACCGCGTCTGTCTGACTATGGTGTGCAGTTGCGTGAAAAGCAAAAAGTTCGCCGTATCTATGGTGTGCTGGAGCGTCAGTTCCGTAACTACTACAAAGAAGCAGCACGTCTGAAAGGCAACACCGGTGAAAACCTGTTGGCTCTGCTGGAAGGTCGTCTGGACAACGTTGTATACCGTATGGGCTTCGGTGCCACTCGTGCAGAAGCACGTCAGCTGGTTAGCCATAAAGCAATTATGGTAAACGGTCGTGTTGTTAACATCGCTTCTTATCAGGTTAGTCCGAATGACGTTGTAAGCATTCGTGAGAAAGCGAAGAAGCAGTCTCGCGTGAAAGCCGCTCTGGAGCTGGCTGAGCAGCGTGAAAAGCCAACCTGGCTGGAAGTTGATGCTGGCAAGATGGAAGGTACGTTTAAGCGTAAGCCGGAGCGTTCTGATCTGTCTGCGGACATTAACGAACACCTGATCGTCGAGCTTTACTCCAAGTAAAGCTTAGTACCAAAGAGAGGACACAATGCAGGGTTCTGTGACAGAGTTTCTAAAACCGCGCCTGGTTGATATCGAGCAAGTGAGTTCGACGCACGCCAAGGTGACCCTTGAGCCTTTAGAGCGTGGCTTTGGCCATACTCTGGGTAACGCACTGCGCCGTATTCTGCTCTCATCGATGCCGGGTTGCGCGGTGACCGAGGTTGAGATTGATGGTGTACTGCATGAGTACAGCACCAAAGAAGGCGTTCAGGAAGATATCCTGGAAATCCTGCTCAACCTGAAAGGGCTGGCGGTGAGAGTTCAGGGCAAAGATGAAGTTATTCTTACCTTGAATAAATCTGGCATTGGCCCTGTGACTGCAGCCGATATCACCCACGACGGTGATGTCGAAATCGTCAAGCCGCAGCACGTGATCTGCCACCTGACCGATGAAAACGCGTCTATTAGCATGCGTATCAAAGTTCAGCGCGGTCGTGGTTATGTGCCGGCTTCTACCCGAATTCATTCGGAAGAAGATGAGCGCCCAATCGGCCGTCTGCTGGTCGACGCATGCTACAGCCCCGTAGAGCGTATTGCCTACAATGTTGAAGCAGCGCGTGTAGAACAGCGTACCGACCTGGACAAGCTGGTCATCGAAATGGAAACCAACGGCACAATCGATCCTGAAGAGGCGATTCGTCGTGCGGCAACCATTCTGGCTGAACAACTGGAAGCTTTCGTTGACTTACGTGATGTACGTCAGCCGGAAGTGAAAGAAGAGAAACCAGAGTTCGATCCGATCCTGCTGCGCCCTGTTGACGATCTGGAATTGACTGTCCGCTCTGCTAACTGCCTTAAAGCAGAAGCTATCCACTATATCGGTGATCTGGTACAGCGTACCGAGGTTGAGCTCCTTAAAACGCCTAACCTGGGTAAAAAATCTCTTACTGAGATTAAAGACGTGCTGGCTTCCCGTGGACTGTCTCTGGGCATGCGCCTGGAAAACTGGCCACCGGCAAGCATCGCTGACGAGTAACCGGATCACAGGTTAAGGTTTTACTGAGAAGGATAAGGTCATGCGCCATCGTAAGAGTGGTCGTCAACTGAACCGCAACAGCAGCCATCGCCAGGCTATGTTCCGCAATATGGCAGGTTCACTGGTTCGTCATGAAATCATCAAGACGACTCTGCCTAAAGCGAAAGAGCTGCGCCGCGTAGTTGAGCCGCTGATTACTCTTGCCAAGACTGATAGCGTAGCTAATCGTCGTCTGGCATTCGCCCGTACTCGTGATAACGAGATCGTGGCAAAACTGTTTAACGAACTGGGCCCGCGTTTCGCGAGCCGTGCCGGTGGTTACACTCGTATTCTGAAGTGTGGCTTCCGTGCAGGCGACAACGCGCCGATGGCTTACATCGAGCTGGTTGATCGTTCAGAGAAAGCAGAAGCTGCTGCAGAGTAATCTGAAGCAACGTAAAAAAACCCGCCTCGGCGGGTTTTTTTATACCCGTAGTTTCCTCACTTATCTACAATAGTTGTACTCTTTTTGTTCATCCCCTGGAGTATTTATGTGGTTACTTGACCAGTGGGCAGAGCGCCATATTGCTGAAGCACAAGCTAAAGGTGAGTTTGATAATCTCCCTGGTAGTGGTGAACCATTAATTCTGGAAGATGACTCACACGTGCCGCCGGAACTGCGTGCTGGTTATCGCTTGTTGAAGAATGCAGGTTGTTTACCGCCAGAACTTGAGCAGCGGAAGGAAGCCATTCAGCTTCTGGATATTCTCAAAGGAATCCATCAGGATGATCCGCAATATCAAGTGGTCAGCCGTCGGTTGTCTTTACTGGAGTTAAAACTGCGGCAAGCAGGTATGAGCACAGAATTTTTACGTGGCGAATATGCAGATAAGCTTCTGAACAAAATTAATGGCAACTGAGAGAGAGAGAGAGAATTTATGTATCGTATTGGTGAGCTGGCAAAGCTGGCGGAAGTTACTCCCGACACTATTCGTTATTACGAAAAGCAGCAGATGATGGATCATGAAGTGCGTACAGAGGGCGGATTTCGCCTGTATACCGAAAGCGATCTCCAGCGATTGAAATTTATTCGCCATGCCAGACAACTTGGTTTCAGCCTTGAGTCGATCCGGGAGTTACTGTCGATCCGTATCGATCCTGAACATCATACCTGTCAGGAATCAAAAGGGATTGTGCAGGAAAGATTACAGGAAGTGGAAGCGAGGATAGCTGAGTTGCAGAGTATGCAACGCTCGTTGCAACGCCTTAATGATGCCTGTTGTGGGACCGCCCATAGCAGTGTTTATTGCTCGATTCTTGAAGCTCTTGAACAAGGAGCGAGTGGCGTTAAGAGTG
The DNA here is from genome assembly GCF_011881725.1 of Escherichia coli. Classification (GTDB taxonomy): domain Bacteria; phylum Pseudomonadota; class Gammaproteobacteria; order Enterobacterales; family Enterobacteriaceae; genus Escherichia; species Escherichia coli_E. The sequence goes on from NZ_JAATUR010000051.1 coordinate 16,400, forward strand.
GCTGTTGATTTTTTGCACTGGCAGGATTACACTCGCGCCATTAAATAACCAACTGGAGTTTTTATGAGCCGATATCAGCATACTAAAGGGCAGATAAAGGATAATGCGATAGAAGCATTACTACATGATCCCTTATTCAGACAGCGTGTAGAAAAAAATAAGAAGGGGAAAGGCAGTTACATGCGAAAAGGAAAACATGGCAATCGGGGGAACTGGGAGGCCAGTGGCAAGAAAGTAAATTACTTTTTTACCACTGGTCTTCTGCTTTCAGGCGCTTGTTAAGAGCGGTTATTCTGCTCTTTCAGTAAATCGCGAATCTCTGTCAGTAATACTTCTTCTTTGGTTGGTGCAGGCGCAGCTGCTGGTTCTTCTTTCTTACGATTCAGTTTGTTGATTAGCTTAATCGCCATAAAGATGGCAAAGGCAACAATCAGAAAATCAAAGACGTTTTGAATGAAGACACCGTAATGCATGACGACAGCAGGTATGTCCCCCTGCGCATCGCGTAGCGTGACAGCAAATTGTTTAAAGTCGATCCCACCAATTAATAAACCCAGCGGCGGCATGATGATATCGGCAACCAGTGAAGATACAATCTTACCGAAGGCCGCACCGATAATGACACCCACTGCCAAATCCACCACATTCCCGCGCATCGCAAATTCGCGAAATTCTTTAATAATGCTCATGTTATTCTCCTTATAAAGCCGACAATCATAAGTCTAACAAATGTTAAGCTATTTTCCTGCTGGGAATGAATTTAATTAATCCTTTAAAAGTAAAAGGAAATAATAAGGCGCCAGAAGGCGCCTTATTTATTACAAGAAGAAAGGACTTGGCTGGAAGAGACGTTCGACGTCGGTAATAAACTTTTTGTCCGTCAGGAACATAATTACATGATCGCCCTGCTCAATACGCAGATTATCATTGGCAATCATCACGTCATTGCCGCGTACTACTGCACCAATAATCGTTCCTGGTGGTAGTTTGATTTCATCTATAACCCGACCAACGACTCGTGAAGTGCTTTCATCACCGTGAGCAACGGCTTCAATAGCTTCTGCTACGCCGCGGCGCAGCGAGGAGACGCCAACAATATCTGCTTTTCGTACGTGACTGAGCAAAGCAGAGATTGTTGCCTGCTGCGGTGAAATTGCAATATCGATAACGCTCCCCTGAACCAGATCCACATAAGCGCGACGTTGGATCAATACCATCACCTTTTTCGCGCCCATACGTTTGGCGAGCATGGCAGACATGATATTGGCTTCGTCATCATTGGTTACCGCGATAAATAGATCAACTTGATCGATGTGCTCTTCAGCCAGCAGTTCCTGATCCGATGCATCACCAAAAAAGACGATCGTATTCTGCAATTTTTCCGCCAACTCGGCAGCGCGTTGTTGATTCCGTTCGATCAGTTTGACGCTGTAATCTTTTTCCAGACGACGCGCCAGCCCTGCACCGATATTACCGCCGCCAACAAGCATAATTCGCTTATATGGTTTTTCCAGTCGCTGTAATTCACTCATCACCGCGCGAATATGCTGCGAGGCGGCAATAAAGAACACTTCATCCCCGGCTTCAACAATGGTTGAACCTTGCGGACGAATAGGGCGATCGTGGCGGAAAATTGCCGCCACGCGGGTATCGATATGCGGCATATGCTCGCGCATCGTCGAAAGTGCATTACCAATAAGCGGGCCACCATAATAGGCTTTTACCACTGCAAGGCTAACTTTGCCTTCTGCAAAGTTCACGACCTGCAAGGCGCCGGGATATTCGATCAGTCGATAAATATTATCGATAACCAACTGCTCTGGCGCTATAAGATGATCAATCGGTACGGCATCAGAATGAAATAGCTTATCAGCATCTCGCACGTAGTCCGGTGAACGGATGCGAGCGATGCGGTTAGGGGTGTTGAAAAGCGAGTAGGCTACCTGGCAGGCAACCATATTGGTTTCATCTGAACTGGTCACAGCAACCAGCATATCGGCGTCGTCGGCACCTGCCTCCCGCAATACCCGTGGGTGAGAACCGTGTCCCTGCACGACTCGCAGGTCAAATTTATCCTGCAAGGTCCGCAGACGTTCACCATTGGTGTCGACAACGGTAATATCGTTGTTCTCACCGACCAGGTTTTCCGCCAGCGTGCCGCCAACTTGTCCGGCACCCAGAATGATAATTTTCATCAGTCGCGACCCGTTATCTCATCACTTTTTGATTAGCTTAGCGTAAAAGAAGCCGTCGCCCTCTTCGGCACCTGGCAGATTTTGCTTACCCGGTTGTTCTGGTGTTCCTGTTTCGCAAAGCATTGCATCTTTTGTGCGTTGCAGAAAGGCTTTAATTTGTTGGCTATTCTCTTCCGGTAACACTGAACAGGTGGCATAAACAAGCGTTCCGCCTGACTTCAAATGAGGCCATATAGCGTCGAGAATTTCAGACTGCAGCTGCACGAGCTCTGGGATATCGCGATCGCGACGCAACCATTTAATATCCGGATGGCGACGAATCACACCGGTTGCCGAACAAGGTGCATCTAATAAAATGCGATCGAACTGTTGCTCATCACACCATTGGGAAGGGGAGCGGCCATCACCTTGTTTCACGGTTGCCTTCATACCAAGGCGTTTTAAATTGTCGTAAACGCGAGAGAGGCGTTGCTCATCAATATCAACCGCCAGAACCTGCGCTTCGGGCGCAACCTCAAGAATATGTGTTGTTTTACCGCCGGGGGCAGCGCAAAGATCCAGAATGTGTTCACCGTTTTGTGGCGCAAGCCAGGTCATGCAACCTTGTGCTGATGCATCCTGAACGGTAACCCATCCTTCTTCAAAACCTGGTAGCACATGAACAGGTGCAGGTGTTTCCAGCCGTACAGCATCAGGGTAATCCGTATGTGGGAAGCCTTTCATTCCTGCTTCATCCAGCAATGCAAGCCAGCTGTCGCGGGAATGATGCGTACGATTAACGCGCAGCCACATTGGCGGACGCTGGTTATTGGCTTCGACGATGGATTGCCACTGCTCTGGATACGCTTGTTGCAAACGCTTTAAGAGCCAGGTAGGGTGCAGATAACGAGCGTCGCTGGTATTAAACTCGGCCAGCAATTCATCCTGCTGACGCTGGAACTGCCGTAATACGCCGTTAATCAACCCCTTAAGTTGCGGGCGTTTAATCGCAACCGCACCTTCCACTGTTTCAGCCAGCGCGGCATGAGGTGGAATACGGGTATAAAGTAGTTGATACAAACCAACCATAATCAGGTAATGCACCGTCCGCTGTTTGCCGGTCATCGGGCGGGCCATTAACTTATTAATCAGCCAGTCTAACTGTGAAAGCGTACGCAGTACGCCAAAGCACAACTCTTGAAGAAGTGCTTTGTCTTTATCAGAAACTTTTTGTTGTAGCGGCGGCAGAATGTTGCTTAATGATTGCCCTTGCTCGACAACTTGTTCAACAGCCTGTGCTGCCATGCTACGTAAATTACGTTGTTTTTTCATAAGTATAAAAATGCCCGGAAAGACCGGGCTTAGAAGATTGGACTATCAGGCCAGACGGTTGCCCGGAACAAACCATTCCCGACGAGAATTCAGGAGGTCTTGTGCGCTCATCGCTTTCTTACCTGCAGGTTGCAAAGAGATCAGATTCAGGATGCCGTCACCGGTCGCGACCTGAATGCCTTGTTTGCTGGCTTCAAGGATCGTTCCTGGCGCAGACTTTGTCACGGTATCAATGACCGATGCTTTCCAGACCTTAACAGGCTGGCCTTCAATTTCCAGCCAGCTCATCGGCCATGGATTAAAAGCACGAATGCAGCGTTCAAGCTGTGCCGCCGAAAGCGACCAGTCAATACGCGCTTCTTCTTTACTCAATTTCTCAGCGTATGTGACGAGAGTTTCATCCTGCATTTCCGGTTTTGCCGAGCCGTCAGCCAGTTGTTTCAACGTGGTGATAAGCCCTTGTGGGCCAAGCTCTGCCAGTTTGTCATACAACGTGCCACTGGTATCTTCTGCGGTAATTGGGCAGGAGAGTTTATAGAGCATGTCACCAGTGTCTAAACCGACATCCATTTGCATAATGGTGACGCCGGTTTCTGCATCGCCAGCCCATAGTGAGCGTTGGATTGGTGCAGCACCGCGCCAGCGTGGCAGCAGTGAACCATGAACGTTGATACAGCCGAGACGCGGCATCTCCAGCACAGCTTTCGGCAGAATTAACCCATAAGCGACGACGACCATGACATCAGCGTGTAGATCGGCGACCAGTTGCTGGTTTTCTTGTGGGCGCAAGGAAACAGGCTGAAAAACCGGTAACCCTTTCTCCTGTGCCAGCACTTTAACCGGGCTGGGCATTAGTTTTTTACCGCGACCAGCCGGTCGGTCCGGTTGGGTGAACACGCCGACAACGTTATGTCCAGAAGACAACAGCGCGTCAAGATGACGCGCTGCAAAGTCAGGTGTACCCGCAAAAATAATACGTAGTGATTCTGACACGTTAGTTCTTATCCTTAAGCCCGAGCTTTCAGACGATCCAGTTTTTCAACTTTCTGACGAATACGTTGTTGTTTCAGCGGTGACAGGTAATCCATGAACAGTTTACCGACCAGGTGATCCATTTCATGCTGAATACAGATGGCTAACAGACCGTCTGCTTCCAGTTCAAATGGTTTACCATCGCGGTCCAGGGCGCGAATTTTAACTTTCTCTGCGCGCGGTACTAAAGCACGTTGTTCAGGGATCGACAGGCAACCTTCTTCGATACCTGTTTCGCCACTTTTTTCTAAAAGCTCCGGATTGATTAACACCAGCCGTTCGTCACGGTTTTCCGAAACATCGATAACAATAATACGTTGATGGATATCAACCTGAGTTGCCGCCAGGCCAATACCTTCTTCCTCGTACATCGTTTCGAACATATCATCGACGATACGCTGAATTTCTGCATTCACTTCTTCTACCGGTTTAGCAACTTTGCGAAGCCGCTCGTCCGGAATATGTAACACTTGCAAAACTGACATAAATCTCCAGAGATGTGTTCAGGAGTTAGAAAGATTATTTCTTCTATTCTAGACAAATCCCCCTCTGATTGACAGCATCACTGACCAATCGCAAAGATTGCTAAGGCTGCTTATGGCAGGGGGATAAGGATGGTCGAGACAGAAATTTGGCTGCGTTTGATGAATGTGAGCACCTTGTATGGCGATGATATGGTCCGTATAGCTCACTGGCTGGCAGAACAGCCAAATATTGATACTGTTGTACTGCAGCAAACAGGGCTTTCATTGCGACAGGCACAACGCTTTCTTTCATTTTCACAGAAGAGTATTGAAAGCTCACTTTGTTGGCTTGAGCAACCTAACCATTATTTAATCCCTGCAAACAGCAAATTTTATCCTCCTCAACTTATTGCAACGGCTGATTATCCGGGCGCACTGTTTGTTGCTGGTGATCTACAAGCGCTGCAATCATTTCAGCTAGCCGTTGTGGGGAGCCGGGCACATTCATGGTATGGCGAACGGTGGGGGCGGCTGTTATGTGAGTCGCTGGCGGCGCGAGGCGTGACAATTACCAGTGGGTTGGCGCGTGGAATCGATGGTGTAGCGCATAAAGCGGCCTTGCAGGTTAATGGTATCAGTGTTGCTGTGCTGGGGAATGGGCTCAATACCATTCATCCGCGTCGTCATACCCGACTGGCTACCAGTCTGCTGGAACATGGTGGTGCTCTTGTCTCAGAATTTCCCCTGGATACCCCGCCTCTTGCTTACAATTTTCCGCGAAGAAATCGCATTATAAGTGGTCTAAGTAAAGGTGTACTGGTGGTAGAAGCTGCATTGCGTAGTGGTTCCCTGGTGACAGCGCGTTGTGCGCTTGAGCAGGGACGTGAAGTTTTTGCTTTGCCCGGCCCATTAGGGAGTCCCGGTAGTGAAGGCCCCCACTGGCTTATTAAACAAGGCGCGATTCTTGTGACGGAACCGGAAGAAATTCTGGAAAATTTGCAATACGGATTGCACTGGTTGCCAGACGCCGCTGAAAAATCATTTTATTCATCAGATCAGGAAGACGTGGCATTGCCATTTCCTGAGCTCCTGGCTAACGTAGGAGATGAGGTAACACCTGTTGACGTCGTCGCTGAACGTGCCGGCCAACCTGTGCCAGAGGTAGTTACTCAACTACTCGAACTGGAGTTAGCAGGATGGATCGCAGCTGTACCCGGCGGCTATGTCCGATTGAGGAGGGCATGCCATGTTCGACGTACTAATGTATTTGTTTGAAACCTATATTCACACTGAAGCTGAGTTGCGTGTGGATCAAGACAAACTTGAACAGGATCTTACCGACGCAGGATTTGATCGAGAAGATATCTACAATGCCCTGCTTTGGCTGGAAAAGCTTGCGGATTATCAGGAAGGACTGGCAGAGCCGATGCAACTGGCCTCTGATCCACTCTCCATGCGTATTTATACCCCTGAAGAGTGTGAAAGACTGGATGCCAGCTGTCGTGGTTTTCTACTTTTCCTTGAGCAAATTCAGGTGCTTAACCTTGAAACCCGTGAAATGGTGATAGAGCGAGTGCTCGCGCTGGATACCGCGGAATTCGACCTGGAAGACCTGAAATGGGTAATCCTGATGGTATTATTCAACATTCCGGGCTGCGAAAATGCGTACCAGCAAATGGAAGAATTACTCTTTGAAGTGAATGAAGGTATGCTGCATTAATCATTTCTTTAATTCAGCATAAGTTGTTATGGCGAAATCAGCACTGTTCACGGTGCGTAATAATGAGTCCTGCCCAAAGTGCGGGGCTGAACTGGTTATTCGATCCGGGAAACACGGTCCGTTTCTTGGGTGCTCACAGTATCCGGCGTGTGACTACGTCCGTCCTCTGAAATCTTCAGCGGATGGACATATCGTCAAAGTGCTGGAGGGGCAGTTTTGCCCTGCATGCGGTGAAGATCTGGTATTACGCCAGGGACGTTTTGGTATGTTTATTGGTTGCAGTAACTACCCAGAATGCGAACATACCGAACTTATTGATAAACCGGATGAAACGGCAATTATATGCCCCCAATGTCGGACGGGCCATCTGGTCCAGCGGCGCTCCCGTTATGGCAAAACATTCCACTCCTGTGATCGCTACCCGGAGTGTCAATTTGCTATTAACTTCAAACCAATAGCCGGAGGGTGCCCTGAGTGTCATTATCCGCTACTCATCGAAAAGAAAACCGCGCAGGGTGTAAAACATTTCTGTGCCAGTAAACAATGTGGAAAGCCGGTTTCGGCGGAATAATAACGTGAATAATAACCTGCAAGAAGACGCTATCGTGACTGCGGTAGATGTCCTCAATGAAGAACGTGTCATCGCCTATCCAACAGAAGCCGTATTTGGTGTCGGGTGCGATCCTGATAGCGAAACAGCCGTGATGCGGCTGTTGGAATTAAAACAGCGACCAGTTGATAAGGGGCTAATTTTAATCGCAGCAAATTACGAGCAGCTCAAACCTTATATCGATGACAGCATGCTGACGGACGCGCAGTGTGAAACTATTTTTTCTCGTTGGCCTGGCCCAGTCACCTTTGTCTTTCCCGCATCTGCGAAAACGCCGCGCTGGTTAACGGGGCGCTTTGATTCGCTTGCTGTTCGGGTAACAGACCATCCGTTGGTCGTTGCTTTATGCCAGGCTTATGGTAAACCGCTGGTTTCTACCAGTGCCAACTTGAGTGGATTGCCACCGTGTCGAACAGTAGACGAAGTTCGCGCACAATTTGGTGCAGAGTTCCCGGTTGTGCCTGGTGAAACGGGCGGTCGCTTAAATCCTTCAGAAATTCGCGATGCCCTGACGGGTGAACTGTTTCGACAGGGGTAACATAATGGAAACCTATGCTGTTTTTGGTAATCCAATAGCCCATAGCAAATCGCCATTCATTCATCAGCAATTTGCACAGCAACTGAATGTTGAACATCCCTATGGGCGCGTGCTGGCACCCATCAATGATTTCATCAACACACTGAACGCTTTCTTTAGTGCTGGTGGTAAAGGTGCGAATGTAACGGTGCCTTTTAAAGAAGAGGCTTTTGCCAGAGCGGATGAACTCACTGAACGGGCTGCGTTGGCTGGTGCTGTTAATACCCTCAAGCGGTTAGAAGATGGACGCCTGCTGGGTGATAATACCGATGGTGTAGGCTTGTTAAGCGATCTGGAACGTCTGTCTTTTATCCGCCCTGGTTTGCGTATTCTGCTCATCGGCGCTGGTGGAGCATCTCGCGGCGTACTACTGCCACTCCTTTCCCTGGACTGTGCGGTGACAATCACTAATCGGACGGTATCCCGCGCGGAAGAGTTGGCTAAATTGTTTGCTCATACTGGCAGTATTCAGGCGTTAGGTATGGACGAGCTGGAAGGTCACGAATTCGATCTTATTATTAACGCAACATCCAGTGGTATTAGTGGAGATGTTCCGGCGATCCCGGCATCGCTCGTTCATTCAGGTATTTGTTGCTATGACATGTTCTATCAGAAAGGGCACACACCTTTTCTGTCATGGTGTGAGCAGCACGGCTCAAAGCGTAACGCTGATGGTTTAGGGATGCTGGTAGCACAGGCGGCACATGCATTCCTTCTTTGGCATGGTGTCCTGCCTGATGTAGAACCGGTCATCAAACTATTGCAACGGGAGTTGTCGGCGTGAATCAAGCTATCCAGTTTCCAGACAGGGAAGAGTGGAACGAGATCAAAAAGTGTGTATGTTTTCCAGCTCTTGTAAATGGTATGCAGCTCACTTGCGCTATTACAGGAGAGAGTCTGGCGAACCGCTTTGCAGGGGATACGCCAGAACAGTGGTTAGCGAATTTTCGTCAGCACCGCTGGGACCTGGAAGAAGAAGCAGAAAGCTTGATTCAGGATCAAAGCGAAGATGATCAGGGTTGGATCTGGTTACCCTGATCCAGATACTCATCCTTCCATTTAACATAGTTATTCGCGGAGTAGCGTAACCCTGCTTTCTCTTCGTCACTTAACGGGCGGATCTGTTTGACCGGGCAACCGAGATACAGATATCCGCTCTCCAGTCGTTTATTTTGTGGAACCAGGCTACCCGCACCAATCATCACATCATCTTCTACTGTTGCGCCATCAAGTAAAATTGAGCCCATCCCAACCAGTACACGATTACCAATAGTACAACCGTGAAGCATCACCTTGTGGCCAACCGTGACATCTTCACCAATGATTAATGGGTTGCCCTCTGGGTTGTAGGAGGACTTATGGGTGACATGCAACATACTGCCATCCTGGATATTGGTGCGTGCTCCAATCTGCACATAATGTACATCACCACGAATCGCAACGAGCGGCCAGATCCCCACATCATCAGCCAGGCGAACATCACCAATCACGACACTACTATCGTCGATCATTACGCGTTGACCGATTTGTGGAAAAAGATCGCGGTATGGGCGTAAAACATCAGACATACTTACCTCAACAATAAATGATTTACTAATGACTTTGGGTGCATTATTTGCCTTGTGCAAGTGTTTTAGTATGCAAAAAAGCACCATTTTGCGTGCGAATGAAGCAAAAAGGGTGAAAAAACAACAAACAGAAAAAAAGATCAAAAAAGTACTTGTGCAAAAAATTGGGATCCCTATAATGCGCCTCCGTTGAGACGACAACGTGAAACACTTCACAGGATGGTCGGAACAAC
>NZ_JAATUR010000052.1 GCF_011881725.1 Escherichia coli
TGATATATACAGGTATTTAGCGCGGTGCGGATGTGCGCCAACACACCCGCACCGCTCATCACAATCACTATTTATAGGGAATAGCAGTTATGACTGACACGCATTCTATTGCACAACCGTTCGAAGCAGAAGTCTCCCCGGCAAATAACCGTCAATTAACCGTAAGTTATGCGAGTCGCTACCCGGATTACAGCCGTATTCCCGCCATCACCCTGAAAGGTCAGTGGCTAGAAGCCGCCGGTTTTGCCACCGGCACGACGGTAGATGTCAAAGTGATGGAAGGCTGTATTGTCCTCACCGCCCAACCACCCTCCGCCGAAGAGAGCGAACTGATGCAGTCGCTGCGCCAGGTGTGCAAACTGTCGGCGCGTAAACAAAAGCAGGTGCAGGAGTTTATTGGGGTGATTGCGGGTAAACAGAAAGTCGCCTGATAAATTGACCCGGTAGCGCCAGTGCTACCGGGTATTATTCGCCGCGTTATACCAACGCGCTCTCCATTTGTTTTTCAAATGCCTGACGAATTAATCCCATAATGTAAGGAAGTTGTGCGAGGTCGCTGAAACCAATTTCCACATCGCCATTGCCCCAGCGCCCAACATTTGTCACATCTTTGGCAATACCTTTCGGATCGACCAGTTCATGAAACGGCATATTAAGCGACAATCGCAGTCGGCTTTTTTGCGGCACAACATCAACAAAATTCGTTTCAGCTTTAAACGCAATATACAGCTTCAATACTTCCTGCGTGATCCCTGCGTCCAGGCGCATAACTTCATCGCGAAGATGTTCAAATAACACCCGGCTATGCGAACCATCAGCAAGAAAAGGATAATCACTCAGGCTGTAACTGGTTTTGTTCTCCGACTGACCCCGATAAACAGCCAAAACCTCTTCAGGAAGAGAAGGCGCTTGCCAGACCTGAACCGCAAGCTCCGCCAGACGATCGGCTCGGGCGTGAATGGCGGCTTCATCCCATTTTTCGCACTGCCCAAGACCGATATTCAAATAGAGCGGGCTATGTTTAAAGCCGTCTTCAATATCGCGTTTTTCCGCGAAAGGTCTGTCACTGTAGCGGGAGTTATAGCGCGTTAAAGTGAGATTCCCCAACGTATGTAACAGTTCTTTATGCACACGCTGCCAGTCGCTTCCCAGCTCTTCACGCCATTTAGCCGACAGGTTCTCATTCTGCGGCATAATGTGCTCAATCGTAAACTCTTCCACGCGCTCTCTGCGTTTATCGTTTTCCAGTCGTCGTAACCAGTAGCTGCGACTGCGGAAGTTATAGAGATCGCGAACTTTTAATTCCCGTTTAAATTCATCATCGTTGGGGAAACGACGATATGAAGGCAGGTTCAGAAAATGCACCTGAATACTTTCCAGATATTTTTCTTTATTAATGACTTTATAAAAAGTGGCAAACGTCTTGTTCAGAGAATTTGTCGGAATCGCACATACTGCACGACGGAAAACATAAGATTCAATTAAACGAATTATGCTCAGGAAATCTTCACGAGACAAAACGCCATTTTTATAGTCATGATAAAGCGCCAGTAAGAAAGGATACGCCACATCGACTTTTAACTCGCGCAAGTCCTGAAAAGCCGTGGCAAGCGATTTGTCACTCTCTTTGCCCAATGCCATTGCACAGTAATATTCCGCGTAGATGTGAATATCTTCAACCAGCCGATCAACGCCTTTTTCAGCAACACTCTGGCTGCGGGCATGTAGTTTAAATGCCTCGTAGACTTCATCTGTCCGAGGGATCTCCCCCGTTTTTACCGTCAGATAATGACGCATAAAACTGTCAAAATATTCGCTGTAACCTTGCTGACCAAAAGCGACTTCCATTGGTCGCCAGTGATCTTCATACAACCGGGTTTGATGTTCTGGTTCGAGGCCCATCAGAATAAAATTGCGCACCAGATCGGCCTGACTTAACGCCTTACCGGTGGAGTTCATACTTTCAAAAATCAGTTGCGGATTATCCTGACCACGATTAAGCGCCACATCGACAATTAATAACTTTGCTAACCCACGACATAAGGGGATCAAGTCATCACCGAGTTTGGCAATTTGCTCATCAAAGAAAGTAAAGTTTTCCATTATTCGATGGGAATAGTTTTCTGGCATTGGTCTTTGTTTTATTAACGCCAGCAAACTGTCTTTATCGGTCTCGGTCAGAAGTAATTTATATCCTTTCTCGCCGGACTCATAAGGGTTGAGCAAATAATAATTACGCAACTTCATTGCCGAAAAGCCATCAAAAACTTCGTCTTCGCCAAGATGGCGCGATAAAGCCTCAATCAGCAGCATTGCGGTCGTCAATCGCTGTTGACCATCAATGACCAGCAACGGAGAGATACCAGAAACCTGATACAACCCCTGCTCAATATAAACAACCGAACCGATAAAATGCGCTGATATATCGTCACGCTTTCCAGCTCGAATGATGTCGTCCCAAAGTTGACGACATTGTTGTCCGGTCCATGAATAGGTGCGTTGATAAATGGGAATAACAAACTGTTGCGAACGTTTTAAAAAATCGAGTAGGCGGGCTTCTGTGGCTTTCATCCTGGCGTCCTTCCGTGAAGCAATAATGGCGCAATGATAACCACTTCCTTGTGGAGGTTATAGCGAAATACACTTTATCCGCGACGAACTGACCATCACTCCACATCCTCCCTGCGTAACCCGATATCCTTTAACCGCTCATCACTCATCTGCTGTAACACCCGTTGGGTCTGCATTTGCCGCCGCCAACGCCTCATCGCCTGCCAGAGTTGTACGAAACCAATAAACGGCGCTTTGGCTTTGTTTTCGTGAAATTCCATCTGCTGCCTCCTCATCTTTCAGAGGCTTCATCATCCGTCTTCTGGTAGTTCACAATACAGATGCAAATATTACTTTTATTTAACATACAGACAGGTTAAAACAGCATCTGCATACGGTTTTTTAGCCTCATCTGTACCGGTTTTTCTCTCTGTATGGTCTAAATAAGGAATACAGTATGACGCGTTATCAACATCTGGCGACTCTGCTTGCGGAGCGGATTGAGCAAGGGCTGTATCGTCACGGGGAGAAATTGCCGTCAGTGCGCAGCTTAAGTCAGGAACACGGCGTTAGCATCAGCACCGTGCAGCAGGCATATCAGACGCTGGAAACGATGAAGCTCATCACTCCGCAGCCGCGTTCGGGTTATTTTGTCGCGCAACGTAAAGCCCAGCCGCCAGTGCCGCCGATGACGCGTCCGGTGCAGCGCCCGGTGGAAATTACCCAGTGGGATCAGGTGCTGGATATGCTGGAAGCGCATAGCGACAGTTCCATTGTTCCGTTAAGCAAAAGCACGCCGGATGTTGAAACGCCCAGCCTGAAACCGCTCTGGCGGGAGCTAAGCCGGGTGGTGCAGCATAATCTGCAAACCGTTCTCGGTTATGACTTGTTAGCTGGTCAGCGAGTGTTGCGAGAGCAGATTGCCCGCCTGATGCTCGACAGCGGCTCGGTAGTCACCGCCGATGACATCATCATCACCAGCGGCTGCCATAACTCGATGTCGCTGGCGTTAATGGCGGTGTGTAAACCGGGCGATATTGTCGCGGTCGAATCGCCCTGTTATTACGGTTCAATGCAGATGCTGCGCGGCTTGGGCGTGAAAGTGATTGAAATCCCAACCGATCCTGAAACAGGCATCAGCGTTGAAGCGCTGGAACTGGCGCTGGAACAGTGGCCGATTAAAGGCATCATTCTGGTGCCAAACTGTAATAATCCATTGGGATTTATTATGCCGGACGCGCGCAAACGGGCCGTTCTCTCTCTTGCTCAGCGTCATGATATTGTGATTTTTGAAGATGATGTCTACGGCGAACTGGCAACGGAGTATCCGCGCCCGCGCACCATTCATTCCTGGGATATCGACGGCCGGGTGCTGCTGTGCAGCTCGTTCAGTAAAAGCATTGCACCTGGCCTGCGCGTGGGTTGGGTCGCGCCGGGGCGTTATCACGATAAACTGCTGCATATGAAATACGCCACCAGCAGCTTTAATGTACCGTCCATGCAAATGGCTGCGGCAACGTTTGTGATGGAAGGTCACTATCATCGCCATATCCGGCGAATGCGGCAGATCTATCAGCGCAATTTGGCGCTTTATACGTGCTGGATACGGGAATATTTTCCCTGCGAAATCTGTATTACGCGCCCGAAAGGCGGATTTTTACTGTGGATAGAATTGCCTGAACAGGTCGATATGGTCTGCGTTGCGCGGCAGCTGTACCGCATGAAAATCCAGGTGGCGGCAGGCTCGATTTTCTCAGCTTCCGGCAAATACCGTAATTGTCTGCGCATCAACTGCGCTTTACCGCTCAGCGAAACCTATCGCGAAGCACTGAAGCAAATTGGCGAGGCAGTGTATCGGGCAATGGAATAAATTCGAATTAGTGGCGAAGCGCCTGATTTCCTCTCACGAATCGCGTGTGACTAATTTTATCTTTTCAGGGTCATCGCCACGTTCCGGCATGGCTTAGGCAAAGTGCGCTTCGTTCATGCCGGATGCGGCGTGAACGCCTTATCCAGCCTACAAACCGCGCAAATTCAATAGATTGTAGAGAAAATGTAGGCCTGATAAGCGTAGTGCATCAGGCAGCTTTGCGTTTGTCATCAGCCTCTGATTAGTACTCGAGCCATGAATCGCGCTCACGTTCAGGCAAGGGCTGCCCTAATGCTTGTATTTGCTCTGCCGAAAGTCCGGTAATCTTTTGTATCCATTCAGGATCCGCGCCATTCTGTAAAAACAACCGGAGAATGCGCTGCTCCCCTTCTAAATGAATTCGCTCTGCAATCGTCATTATTCGCTCCCTGTGTTGTGGCATTCGACGGGTAAGTTCGCCGATAAACTCCTTAAAACGCGCTTCATCGCCAGCCAGTAAAATGTAATTTAACAGCGCGGTTATCTGGCTGTCATTAGCGCACTCTGTAACCAGTAATACTACCAGTTGATCAATCAGCCCCATCAGATTGCGCTGCCGGATATGCTTTTGGATTAACTCCAGCAAGGCGACTCTGCGATGCTGAACAATCTCGTCGTCCGGCACGACAGTGATATCCACCAGCGGGAACGCAGTGTTATAAAGCTTCCGCGCGGTAGTTGGGTCGGCAAATTCGTCCAGCCAGCACAGGGACCAGGGATAGGGACTGCGGCTACCGTGATAAAACAGCATCGGGATGACCAGCGGTAGCGGCTGGCGTTTATCATGCTCAATATGCCGCTGCATCACCGCCATGGAATATCGCATCAGGCGAAAAGCCATATGAATATCCTCGCGGCTCTGATGTTCAATCACTACGTAAATATAGCCATCGCCTTCGCGGGTCTTTACCGACCATAAAATATCGGAGTGCAACGCCCGCAATTTTTCATCGACAAAGCTGGCGGATTCCAGTTTTAAGGTGTCGAGATCGCACAGTTCACGTAAGCCTTTTGGTAAATGGATCTCCATAAAATCCCGCGCGGTGTCAGGGTGTGTGAGAAAAGATTTAAATAATGCGTCATGCGGTGTGCTGGTCGTAAAATTTGTCATGGCGATCCGTCACCTGTTGCTAAGATGCCCCGACTTTAGCGGCTAACAAAACCATTCTCACCGGGCAATTTCTCATTCCCCGAGGGGCTTTCCAGGCTATTTTTATTATTCTGCAAGCGATACATTTTTATGGAAGATATCTCGCTTTTTGCGCTTTCTTACCGTCAGGCTCTATTCTTACGATATGAATAAACTCATTGAACTCCGACGCGCCAAAATGCTGGCGCTCTCTTTACTCCTTATTGCCGCTGCTACCTTTGTCGTTACGCTGTTTTTACCGCCCAATTTTTGGGTGAGCGGCGTGAAGGCGATTGCCGAAGCGGCGATGGTCGGCGCACTGGCAGACTGGTTTGCGGTGGTGGCACTGTTTCGCCGAGTGCCGATACCGATTATTTCTCGTCATACGGCGATTATCCCGCGTAATAAGGACCGGATTGGCGAAAATCTCGGTCAGTTCGTGCAGGAAAAATTTCTCGATACCCAATCCCTGGTGGCTCTGATTCGACGTCATGAACCAGCGTTATTGATTGGCAACTGGTTTAGCCAACCGGAGAACGCCCGCCGCGTAGGTCAGCATCTGTTGCAGATCATGAGCGGCTTTCTCGAACTGACCGATGATGCGCGTATTCAGCGTCTGCTTAAGCGCGCGGTGCATAAGGCTATCGATAAAGTCGATCTTTCCGGCACCAGCGCATTGATGCTGGAGAGCATGACCAAAAACGATCGTCATCAGGTACTGCTCGATACGTTAATTGCACAACTGATCGCCCTGCTTCAACGTGATAAATCGCGCAAGTTTATCGCCCAGCAGATTGTTCGCTGGCTGGAGAGCGAGCATCCACTGAAAGCCAAAATTTTGCCGACTGAATGGCTGGGCGAGCACAGTGCGGAGCTGGTTTCTGACGCGGTGAATTCGTTGCTTGATGATATCAGCCGCGATCGCGCACATCAGATCCGTCATGCGTTTGATCGCGCCACCTTTGCCCTGATCGACAAGCTGAAAAACGATCCTGAAATGGCGACGCGAGCCGATGCCGTGAAAAGTTATCTGAAAGAAGATGAAGCCTTTAATCGCTATCTTGGCGAATTATGGGGAGATTTGCGGGAATGGTTGAAAGCGGATATCGACAGCGATGATTCTCGCGTCAAAGAACGTATCGCACGGGCAGGTCAATGGTTTGGCGAAACATTAATTGCCGATGATGCCCTGCGTGCCTCGTTAAATAGTCATCTGGAACAGGCCGCGCACCGCGTAGCGCCAGAGTTTTCGGCATTCCTGACTCGCCACATCAGCGATACAGTAAAAAGTTGGGACGCGCGGGATATGTCCCGGCAAATCGAGTTAAATATCGGCAAAGATCTCCAGTTTATCCGCGTCAACGGCACGCTGGTCGGCGGCTGTATTGGGCTAATTTTGTATTTGCTGTCCCAGCTCCCGGCCTTGTTACCTCTCGGTAATTTTTAGACATTCATGAAAATCTAAGTGGTTAACCGCGAGAGAGATCAAATAAACCACAGTAAAAGAATGGTAATAATGTGGCCTCTTTTCATTATCTCCCGTGTTACGGGGAAGGAAAATCATGTCACTTGTCACCGATCTACCCGCCATTTTCGATCAGTTCTCCGAAGCTCGCCAGAAAGGCTTTCTCACTGTCATGGTTCTCAAAGAGCGCGGCATTCCGCTGGTTGGTACCTACTGCACCTTTATGCCACAGGAGATCCCGATGGCTGCCGGTGCGGTTGTGGTTTCGCTCTGCTCCACTTCCGATGAAACTATCGAAGAAGCGGAGAAAGATCTGCCACGCAATCTCTGTCCGCTGATCAAAAGCAGCTACGGCTTCGGCAAAACCGACAAATGCCCCTACTTCTACTTTTCTGATTTGGTTGTCGGTGAAACTACCTGCGACGGCAAAAAGAAAATGTACGAATACATGGCGGAGTTTAAGCCCGTTCATGTCATGCAATTACCAAACAGCGTGCAAGACGATGCCTCGCGTGCATTATGGAAAGCCGAAATGCTGCGTTTGCAAAAAGCGGTACAAGAACGTTTCGGGTGCGAGATCACCGAAGAGGCGTTGCGCGATGCGATTACGCTAAAAAACCGCGAACGTCGCGCGCTGGCCAATTTTTATCATCTCGGGCAGTTAAATCCTCCAGCGTTAAGCGGCAGCGATATTCTGAAAGTGGTTTATGGCGCAACTTTCCGTTTCGATAAAGAGGCGTTGATCAATGAACTGGATGCGATGACTACCCGCGTTCGTCAGCAGTGGGAAGATGGCCAGCGACTGGATCCGCGTCCACGCATTTTAATTACCGGTTGCCCGATTGGCGGTGCGGCAGAGAAAGTGGTGCGCGCCATTGAAGAGAATGGCGGCTGGGTAGTCGGTTATGAAAACTGTACCGGCGCGAAGGCCACCGAGCAGTGCGTGGCGGAAACGGGCGATGTGTATGACGCGCTGGCTGATAAATATCTGGCGATTGGCTGTTCCTGTATATCGCCGAACGATCAGCGCCTGAAAATGCTCAGTCAGATGGTGGAGGAGTATCAGGTCGATGGCGTGGTCGATGTAATTTTGCAGGCGTGCCATACCTATGCGGTGGAATCGCTGGCGATTAAATGCCACGTTCGTCAGCAGCATAACGTTCCTTACATCGCTATTGAAACAGACTACTCCACTTCGGATATCGGGCAGCTCAGCACCCGCGTCGCCGCCTTTATTGAAATGTTGTAAGGAGCGGTAGTGATATATTCGATAGGCATTGATTCTGGTTCTACCGCCACCAAAGGGATCTTACTGGCAGACGGCGTGATTACGCGCCGTTTCCTCGTTCCAACGCCATTTCGCCCGGCAACGGCAATTACTGAAGCCTGGGAAACATTGCGCGAAGGGTTAGAGACAACGCCGTTTTTAACGCTCACCGGCTATGGGCGGCAACTGGTGGATTTTGCCGATAAACAGGTGACAGAAATCTCCTGCCACGGGCTTGGCGCACGGTTTCTTGCGCCAGCAACGCGAGCGGTGATCGACATCGGTGGGCAGGACAGCAAAGTCATTCAGCTTGATGACGACGGTAACCTGTGCGACTTCCTGATGAATGACAAATGCGCGGCAGGCACCGGGCGTTTTCTGGAGGTGATTTCTCGCACGCTGGGAGCCAGCGTCGAAGAGCTCGACAATATCACCGAAAATGTGCAGCCACACGCCATCAGCAGCATGTGTACCGTGTTTGCCGAATCGGAAGTGATCAGCCTGCGCTCTGCGGGTGTACCGCCAGAAGCCATTCTCGCCGGAGTGATTAACGCTATGGCACGACGCAGCGCCAATTTCATTGCTCGTCTCTCCTGTGAAGCACCGATTCTGTTTACTGGCGGCGTGAGTCACTGCCAGTCCTTTGCTCGTATGCTGGAAACTCACCTGGGGATGCCGGTACATACTCATCCCGATGCGCAATTCGCTGGCGCAATTGGCGCGGCGGTAATTGGTCAACGACAGAGAAAACGCGTATGAAAGAGTATCTGTTTTTATTTCATTCCACGGTCGGCGTCATACAAACCCGCAAGGCGTTGCAGGCTGCGGGCATGACTTTTCGCGTTACCGATATTCCCCGTGATTTACGCGGCGGCTGCGGGTTATGTATTTGGCTGAGCTGTCCTGCTGGTGAGGAAAGACAATGGGTGCTCCCAGGCCAAACTGAAGCGATATATTGCCAGCAGGATGGTAGCTGGCACTGCATCGCACATGACGGGAATGCTCCGCGTTAAGAATTCATTAAGATCGCTACGTATACTTTTCGATATCTTATTGATTTGCCTTTAAGGGATTACCGTGACAAAAAGTATTTCGTTAAGTAAACGTATCAGTGTGATTGTAATTCTTTTTGCCATTGTGGCAACGTGTACTTTCTTCGTGCAATCTTGCGCCCGTAAAAGCAATCATGCCGCATCATTTCAGAATTACCACGCCACCATTGACGGCAAAGAAATTGCAGGTGTAACTAAAAATATCTCCTCGCTGACCTGGTCGGCGCAGAGCAATACCCTGTTTAGCACTATCAACAAACCCGCCGCCATTGTTGAAATGACCACCAATGGCGATTTGATCCGCACTATTCCTCTGGATTTTGCTAAGGATCTCGAGACGATCGAATACATTGGCGATAATCAGTTTGTCATTAGCGATGAACGTGATTATGCCATTTATGTGATTTCACTGACCCCAAACTCGGAAGTGAAAATCCTCAAAAAAATAAAAATCCCGCTGCAGGAATCCCCAACCAATTCCGGTTTTGAAGGGTTAGCCTATTCTCGTCAGGATCACACTTTCTGGTTTTTTAAAGAGAAAAATCCGATTGAGGTCTACAAAGTTAACGGGCTGTTAAGTAGCAATGAATTACACATCAGCAAAGACAAAGCACTACAACGGCAATTTACTTTAGATGATGTTTCCGGCGCAGAATTTAACCAACAAACAAATACGCTTCTGGTGCTGTCTCATGAGTCACGCGCGCTTCAGGAAATAACGCTGGCTGGTGAGGTTATCGGTGAAATGTCGCTAACCAAAGGCAGTCGAGGGTTGTCACATAACATCAAACAGGCCGAAGGGGTTGCGATGGATACCTCTGGTAATATTTATATCGTTAGCGAACCAAATCATTTTTATCGTTTTACCCCTACATCATCACATTAACAGTCTGGCATGTTTCACCTTTTTGTTATTAACTTGTTAACATTAAAAATACAAACAAGGTTAAACATGCCCCCGTCTTCGCATCCCGTAGAACGCTTTTCTTTCAGCATCGCGCTTTTCGGGATGCTGGTTCTGACCCTAGGTATGGGATTAGGTCGCTTCCTTTATACGCCAATGTTGCCCGTCATGATGGCGGAAGGGGCGTTTTCATTTAGCCAGCTCTCGTGGATTGCCAGCGGTAACTACGCAGGGTATCTGGCGGGCAGCCTGCTATTTTCGTTTGGTGCGTTTCATCGGCCGTCGCGCCTGCGCCCATTTCTGTTGGCTTCTGCCCTTGCGACCGGATTGTTGATCCTCGCGATGGCGTGGTTACCACCATTTATTCTGGTGTTATTGATTCGCTTCCTGGCGGGTGTCGCCAGTGCCGGAATGCTGATTTTTGGTTCAACACTGATTATGCAGCATACCCGCCATCCTTTTGTGCTGGCTGCTCTGTTTTCTGGCGTTGGCGTCGGAATTGCGCTGGGCAATGAATATGTACTGGCAGGCCTGCATTTTGCCCTCTCCTCGCAAACGTTATGGCAAGGCGCCGGGGCGCTTTCAGGCATGATGCTGATTGCACTTGCGCTTTTAATGCCCTCGAAAAAACACACCATCGCGCCAGCGCCATTGGCAAAAAAGGAACAACAGATAATGCGCTGGTGGTTACTGGCTATTCTGTACGGCCTGGCGGGATTTGGTTATATCATCGTCGCCACTTATCTGCCGCTCATGGCGAAAGATGCTGGCTCACCCTTGTTAACCGTTCATCTATGGACATTAGTCGGCTTATCGATTGTGCCAGGCTGCTTTGGCTGGCTATGGGCGGCAAAACGTTGGGGGGCTTTACCCTGCCTGACGGCGAATTTACTGGTGCAGGCGATCTGTGTGCTGCTTACTCTTGCCAGCCACTCTCCCCTCTTGCTTATCATTAGTAGTATTGGTTTTGGCGGCACCTTTATGGGCACGACCTCTCTGGTGATGACCATCGCTCGCCAACTGAGCGTACCGGGAAATATCAATCTTTTAGGCTTTGTGACGCTCATTTACGGCATCGGGCAAATTCTTGGTCCGGCGCTAACCAGTATGCTCGGCAATGGAACATCGGCACTTGCCAGCGCCACTCTCTGCGGCGCGGCTGCGCTGTTTATTGGCGCGCTGATCAGCACGGTGCAATTATTTAAGCTTCAAGTGGTCGCTTCATAAAGGCAGCTTCCATTACCAGTCAAGAAACTCAACCGCAACCGTTGAAGTCAGCCAGACCCCGTAATCCGCTTGCCCGCTTTTTGTGCACAGAGTATGAGCCTATCGATATCTGCCCATCCTTCGCGGTCCAGTACGATGCCAATCGCCTCCGGTTTATGTCGGAGGACAAAACTTAAAAACTTGCTCGTCTCCGCCAGCTCTTTTTCGTTGTACTTTGCCATCTTGCATTCGTCCTTGTATTCGCCGCCTTTACTCACTAGCCGTTAGTGTCACCGTGTTTATTAATTTTCTGCAACTCAATCCTTACAGGAAAGTTCTCCGCACAGCGTAATTTTTCCACGTAGCCGCCACAAGCATACATAATGGGGATTGTTATGGCACAACAAGGGGATTCTGTAGCTAACGAATTAACCGGCCACGATGACACTGTTTTACTGCCCGCGATGTATTTAATGGGCCACCCGGTGCAAAATGTCGGTCGCTGCCTGGGGACAGCCGGAGTGAATGCCAAATATTACCCGCATATCATTACGGTCTGCGTGCTTAACGCATTATTGTCGATCTGGGTTATGCAGCTTATTGTTTAACAAGGAGTTACCATGATTGATTATTCCGTAGCCGGTTTTACCCTACTACAGGGAGCGCATTTGTATGCGCCGGAAGATCGGGGAATTTGCGATGTTCTCGTCGCTAACGGCAAGATTATCGCCATTGCCAGCAACATCCCTACTGACATTGTACCGGACTGCACGATTGTCGATCTCAGCGGGAAGATCCTCTGCCCGGGCTTTATTGATCAACACGTTCATTTGATTGGCGGTGGCGGCGAGGCTGGCCCCACGACACGTACGCCGGAAGTGGCGTTAAGTCGCCTGACGGAAGCGGGCGTCACGTCGGTAGTTGGACTGCTGGGCACCGACTCGATCTCTCGTCACCCGGAATCCTTACTCGCCAAGACCCGTGCGCTCAATGAAGAAGGCATCAGCGCCTGGATGCTGACCGGTGCTTATCATGTACCTTCCCGTACCATTACGGGTTCGGTGGAAAAAGATGTTGCGATTATCGATCGCGTGATTGGCGTGAAATGTGCTATCTCAGACCACCGCTCTTCCGCACCGGATATTTATCATCTGGCCAGTATGGCAGCGGAATCCCGCGTTGGTGGCTTGCTCGGCGGTAAACCAGGCGTCACCGTGTTCCACATGGGCGACAGCAAGAAGGCATTACAGCCTATCTATGATCTCCTGGAAAACTGTGATGTGCCCATCAGCAAGTTGCTACCGACCCACGTTAACCGCAACGTACCTTTGTTTGAACAGGCGCTGGAGTTCGCCCTGAAAGGTGGCACCATCGACATCACCAGCAGCATTGACGAACCGGTCGCCCCTGCGGAAGGTATTGCCCGCGCCGTTCAGGCAGGTATTCCACTGGCTCGCGTCACCCTCAGTTCCGACGGCAACGGCAGCCAGCCGTTCTTTGACGACGCAGGAAATTTAACGCACATCGGCGTTGCGGGTTTTGAGACGTTGCTGGAAACCGTACAACTGCTGGTCAAAGACTACAATTTCAGTATTAGCGATGCCCTGCGCCCGCTCACCAGTAGCGTAGCCGGTTTCCTTAACCTGACCGGAAAAGGAGAAATTCTTCCAGGTAACGATGCAGACTTATTGGTCATGACGCCGGAACTGCGCATTGAGCAGGTATACGCTCGCGGCAAACTGATGGTTAAAGACGGCAAAGCGTGTGTTAAAGGGACGTTTGAAACCGCGTAAATCCTTCTCAGCCGCCGGCTTCGAACGCTTAAACAGGCGACTGGCGTTGTATTGTTTAATCGCCAGAGGATACCGCCGTAACTGCCGTATGGGGCGGTTGATTAACCGCCCCTGATGCGCCAGTTTCAGCACTTTTTTGGCTCTTCCAGGCAAATTATTCAAGCATGTTGCCTTTGACAGATGTGGATTATCTTGCTGCCGGAGTACGCCATACAACAAGGAGCTCGCAGCAAGCAGCTCATTGTTCCGAATCGCAACGTATTAGTTATCCCACATTCCGGATGAATCCCGTTGCCGAACGTTTCTGGCGTGAACTTTGCGAGCTAGAAATTGAACCTGTCTAAAATTCCCGGCATTGAACTGTGCCAGCCTCCCTTCTTCCATTCCAGATCAAACGTTAACGGCTCATCATCGTTGTACAACATCATATCCAGACTAATAGCCAACTCGTGGCGATAGACCTCTTTCAGGTTAACCTGCAATGCCGCAATGCGTGGCTCATGAAATAAAAGCGCGGAACGTAACTGGCGGCAATACCAACTCTGGAGCCGTTTGTCGATCTGATTATGTCCTTGCCACTCAGGCATACCTGAAACAAGTAATATTGGTAGCGGTGAATGGGGGGAACTAAAAAGTTGAAAGAGATCCCGACATACGGAATCACGCAGTGATAACGTATTGTTCCCTGTGCTTTCAGGTAATAGTGTCTGAACTGATTGGCGCATCATTTTGCGCACTCCTGACATTTAGTGGCATCTGTATCCTGCCCTGGCTGCTGGACACCACTGGGTTGATGCTCATATTCCATAATCATTCCTTTATGCTCATTGCGTCCCTGACACTTTCATAAGGGATTTATAAGATCCGCCACAGATAAAACACTGGACTGAAAAGAATATCCACTGACTTTTTATTTAAGAAGATGTCATTTGACAAAAGTCATTAAACATAACGGAAATACGTTAACATATTCTGATTATTCCGAATAATTTCTCAGCGTTAAACGGATATATAATTTTTCAAAATAATATATCGTACGTAATTATTAAGTTACGCATAATATATTCTGCAGAACATAATTAATTATTCAGGAAGCATACATAGTGCAAAGCGGTTCAACTTTGCACCAGAAATGAGGGTTCAGGCGTCCACTTTATCCAGTGGCCACGAGTCGAACAGATAACCATCGAAATAGATGTCATCAACGTTAGAGAACTCCAGCAAGCGCTGTTTCACATTCTCCAGATGCTGCCACATAGCCAGTTTCGCCGCACGGGCGTCTTTTTTGATTAACGCAGCCAGGATCTGTTTATGATCGTCCAGCCACTCTTTGCGATACAAGCTGTCATCCAGATGGCTATGTAACTGGATCCACATCGGGTTGTTTTCACGCCACTCCCAGGACTGACGGAACAACTCCACCAGCATGCTGTTATGCGTGGCTTCAGCAATCGCGAGGTGGAACTGCATGTCGCCGCTTTCGCTACTGCCCGGCGCACTGGAGGCCAGTTCACGCTCTTCCAGTTGCAATGCCTGACGCATTTTAACGATGTCTTCGCGGGTGGCCTGCAAAGCAGCAAACTCGGCAATGTTACTTTCCAGCAACTGACGCGCCTGTAACAGCTCAAAAGGACCGGCGTCGTTGCAGACGTTGACCTCTGCGCTATCTGCATTGTGGCTGGCTGCACTGTCAAGAACATAAATACCGGCACCACGTCGTACTTCTACCAGCCCTTTGATTTCCAGCATAATCAATGCCTCACGCACCACAGTGCGCGTCACATCGAGAATTTCTGCGATTTCACGCTCTGGCGGCAGTCGTTCGCCAGGATTGTACGGTGTCTTTATGATCAGATCGCGGATCATCGCCCCGACTTCCTGGTAGGGTCTTTGCGCAGAGGTGGCAGATTTCATGATGTTGTGTCCGTTAGATGCGATTAATCAAATTCTTGCCGGATGCGGCGTGAACGCCTTATTCGGCCTACAAAGAGAGCGTATTCTATAAATTGCGATTGATCCGTAGGTCCGATAAGCTTGCTTATTGGGCAATTTTACGTTGACCGTTAATTTCAAACTATACCATTAGCACTGGAAGTTGGCACGTACAGGTGGGCAAAAAACGAAAACTGGTCAACCAAATATAGTTTTGATTGACCAGTAGGTCTGTAGGTTAATCAGTCAGTTACAGTGCAGCCACACACTCACGCGCGCCGCGCTCGCACAGTTGCTGATATGCCGCCGTCACCGCGCCAACAAAGTTCGCATTTTGCGGCAGATCACCGGCAAAAATACCGCTCAGGCCAAGTAGCGCTTTCACACGTTCTGCGCCCTGATACTGCGCGTTGATCTTCTGGAACTCGGCCAGCATCGGGTCTACCACGTCGATAGCATTACCTTGCTCATCCACGCCCTGGGTGTAACGCATCCAGCCCGCCACGCCCAGCGCCAGGTGACGCCAGCTACCGCCGTTTTGCAGGTGCAAACGCACCGGGTCCAGCAGACGCTGCGGTAACTTCTGGCTGCCGTCCATCGCAATCTGCCAGGTACGGTGACGCAGAGACGGGTTGCTGAAACGCTCGATCAGCAGCGTCGCATAGGCGTTCAGGTCAGTCCCTTCCGGCATCGACAGCGTTGGCGCTTGTTCCTGCATCATCAGGGCAAAGGCCGCTTTGCGATAATCCGGGTTAGTCATGGTGTCGGCGATGGTTTCATAGCCGCCGAGGTAACCGAGATACGCCAGGAAAGAGTGGCTGCCGTTGAGCATACGCAGTTTCATCATTTCGAACGGTACAACGTCTGCCACGAACTGTGCGCCCACTTTATCCCAGTCCGGGCGACCATTAACGAAGTTATCTTCAATGACCCACTGACGGAACGGTTCGCAGGCAATAGCGCACGGGTCGTAAACGCCCAGCTGGTCTGCAATTTCCTGCAATGTTTCTGGCGTCGCCGCCGGAACAATGCGGTCAACCATGGTGCACGGGAAGGTGACGTTTTCTTCAATCCATGCCGCCAGCTGCGGGTCACGCGCCTGAGCCAGCCCCAGTACCGCAACTTTTGCGACATGACCGTTTTCACGTACGTTGTCGCAGGACATCACGGTAAACGCTTTCAGCCCTTTTTCACGACGCAGACGCAGAGCTTCTACGATGTAACCAATCGCAGACTTCGGCGCAGTCGGGTTTTCCAGATCGTGCTTGATCAGCGGGTTATTGAGATCCAGCTGACCGCTTGCCGCATCGGCGCAGTAGCCTTTTTCCGTGACAGTCAGAGAGACAATCGCCGTTTGCGGACGCGCCATCGCGTTGAGAATACCTTCGCAGCCGTCGATTTCCGGATGCAGAGCTTCTTTCATCGAACCGATAATTTTCAGCTCGGTGCTTTCCGCGCCTTTTTCCGCCACGGTGTACAGCAGTTGCTGTTTTTTCAGGTTTTCGATCAGCACACGGTCGTTACCTGGCATCAGGTTAACTTCGCAGATACCCCAGTCGCTGTCGGTGCTTTCCAGCAGGTGATGGGTGTACAGCGCCTGGTGTGCGCGGTGGAACGCCCCGCAACCGAGATGCACAATGCGTGATTCCAGACGAGAATGATCCCATGACGGGCGGGCAACCGGCAGATTGCTGTCAACAATAGTAGTCATCGTAAACTCCAGAATCCGTCTTCAGAGAGTGACGGCAAGGAAGAAGGACCGGCACGGCGCGCAGCCATGCCGGTGGATATTAACGGCTAAAGAAAGCGCGTTGGATCGCCATTTCGACACCACGAACTTCGGCCAGGCCTTTCAGACGACCAATCGCAGAGTAACCTGGGTTGGTTTTCTTCTTCAGGTCGTCCAGCATCTGGTGACCGTGGTCCGGACGCATCGGGATCAGGTCTTCTTTGCCTTCCGCTTTACGACGGTGTTCTTCTTCCACAATCGCTTTTACCACTTCGTACATATCAACGTCACCGTTCAGGTGCGCCGCTTCGTGGAAGGTTTTCGGGTTATCTTCACGCATGGTGGAGCGCAGATGGGTGAAGTAAATACGTGGACCGAACTGCTTGATCATATCAACCAGATCGTTGTCAGCACGCACGCCGTAGGAACCGGTACACATGGTGAAACCGTTCGCCATGCTGTTTACGGTATCAACCATCCACTGCATATCTTCAATGGTGGAAACAATGCGCGGCAGGCCGAGGATCGGGCGCGGCGGATCGTCCGGGTGAACCGCCATACGCACGCCAACTTCTTCGGCAACCGGAATAATGGCTTTCAGGAAGACCGCAAAGTTTTCGCGCAGTTTGGCTTTGTCGATATCTTTGTACAGCTCCAGGTGCTTACGGAACTGGTCGAGGGTGTAGCCTTCTTCCGCGCCCGGCAGACCAGCAATAATGTTACGGGTCAGGCGCGCTTTGTCTTCGTCGCTCATGGTAGCAAAGCGTTCAGCTGCCTGAGCAATTTCTTCTTCGGTGTAATCCGCTTCTGCGCCCGGGCGCTTCAGGATATGCATTTCAAACGCAGCGAATTCGATCTGGTCGAAACGCAGTGCTTTGGAGCCGTCCGGCAGTACGTATTCAAGGTCAGTACGGGTCCAGTCGAGTACCGGCATGAAGTTGTAGCACACGGTACGGATGCCGCACTGCGCCAGGTTGCGCAGAGTCTGCTGATAGTTAGCAATCCACTGCTCATAGTTGCCAGTGTGGGTTTTGATATCTTCGTGAATTGGCACGCTTTCCACGACAGACCACACCAGGCCTGCGTCTTCAACGATAGCCTTGCGTTTGAGGATCTCTTCTACTGACCACACTTCCCCGTTCGGGATATGGTGCAACGCGGTAACCACGCCAGTTGCGCCCGCCTGACGGACATCAGCTAAAGTGACAGGATCATTTGGGCCGTACCAGCGCCAGGTCTGTTCCATGATTTTTCCTCTTTCACATAGTGGGTTCCACAGCAAATAGACGCGGAACCCCGGAGTTGTTTAGGTATCCAGATGAACAACCAGACCGCAGCCGTGGCGTTGCATCGGATGAGATGGCGTATAAGTTCTACCTTTTGGTAAGACATGTCAACCTGAAATCTAAAATTGGTTAACCACATCACAAGAAATCCACGCTCATATTGGTCGCTGCAAATGACAACTAAGGGAGATCGACGGTTAGTGATCGCAGGATGTGACATTCATCGCAATAATGGTTGACCAATTCACATAACGTGTCATCCAACATAACAATGGATTAACCAGCTCCCCCATTGCATAAATTGTGACCGACACAACAAAAGTGACTTTGTTGCACAAATTGTCTTTTTTGTTTTGGTATAAAAGGTATATAGGCACATGATGCAACGTTTGAATTCCAGCGAGCAGGAGTCATTCACAATGAAGAGAACAATAACGGCGCTTGCTATCATGATGGCATCATTTGCCGCCAATGCGTCTGTATTACCGGAGACTCCTGTGCCATTGAAAAGTGGCACCGGAGTGATTGATAACAACATTGTCTACATTGGTTTAGGTAGTGCAGGAACGGCATGGTACAAGCTGGATACGCAAGCCAAAGATAAAAAATGGATACCGTTGGCTGCATTCCCAGGTGGCGCAAGAGATCAAGCAACCTCTGTATTTATTGATGGTGATTTGTATGTATTTGGCGGCATTGGCAAAAACAGCGAGGGCTTAACTCAGGTATTTAATGACGTACACAAATACAATCCCAAAACCAATACCTGGGTTAAATTAATATCGCACGCGCCGATGGGCATGGCGGGTCATGTGACTTTTGTACACAACGGCAAGGCTTATGTTACTGGCGGTGTTAACCAGAATATCTTTAATGGCTATTTTGAAGATCTCAACGAGGCTGGGAAAGATTCAAAAGCAATAAATAAAATTAACACTCACTATTTCGATAAAAAAGCAGAAGATTATTTTTTCAATAAGTTTCTGTTGTCTTTTGATCCCTCTACACAACAATGGAGTTACGCTGGCGAATCTCCCTGGTACGGTACGGCTGGTGCGGCGGTCGTGAATAAAGGTAATAAAACCTGGCTTATTAATGGTGAAGCCAAACCAGGATTGCGAACTGATGCCGTATTTGAACTTGATTTCACTGGCAATGGCATAAAATGGAATAAACTTTCTCCCGTCTCATCGCCGGATGGCGTCGCTGGCGGTTTTGCTGGCATGAGTAATGACTCTCTTATATTTGCCGGAGGAGCCGGATTTAAAGGCTCGCGCGAAAACTACCAGAACGGTAAGAACTATGCGCATGAAGGCCTGAAAAAATCGTATAGTGCTGATATTTATTTATGGCATAATGGGAAATGGAAGAAATCTGGCGAACTGTCACAAGGACGAGCCTACGGAGTTTCATTGCCCTGGAATAACGGTTTATTGATTATTGGCGGTGAAAGTGCGGGTGGCAAAGCGGTGGCGGATTCAGTGTTGCTCTCAGTGAGAGATAATAAAGTTACTGTGCAAAACTAACTTTTCAGGGCCTCAGTAAAGAGGCCCTGCTATCAATTTGTCATTTCAATTACGCGAAAATTATATGAACGCAATAATATCGCCCGATTATTACTATGTTCTAACCGTCGCTGGTCAGTCTAATGCCATGGCATATGGAG
Source organism: Escherichia coli (assembly GCF_011881725.1). Taxonomy (GTDB): domain Bacteria; phylum Pseudomonadota; class Gammaproteobacteria; order Enterobacterales; family Enterobacteriaceae; genus Escherichia; species Escherichia coli_E. Next base: position 19,889 of record NZ_JAATUR010000052.1, read on the forward strand.
AAGGACTGCCGTTACCGGATAGAGAAGATGCGCCTCATCCCAGAATCAAACAATTAGCGAGATTTGCGCGCACGCATCCCGGCGGCCCGCCATGTCATTTTAACGACATTATCCCACTGACTCACTGCCCGCACGATGTTCAGGATATGCAGGATTATCACCATCCTCTGGCAACGAATCATCAAACACAGTACGGCACCGTTGGTCAGGCACTGCATATTGCGCGGAAATTACTGCCCTTCATTCCTGATAACGCAGGCGTTCTCATCGTTCCGTGTTGCCGTGGCGGATCGGCTTTTACCGCGGGCAGCGAAGGGACATATTCAGAACAGCATGGAGCCAGCCATGATGCATGTCGTTGGGGAACGGATACTCCGCTGTACCAGGATTTAGTCAGCAGAACGCGAACTGCACTGGCAAAAAATCCACAGAACAAATTCCTCGGCGTATGCTGGATGCAAGGCGAATTTGACTTAATGACCAATGATTACGCGTTACACCCTCAACACTTTAATCATATGGTTGAAGCCTTTCGTAGGGATCTAAAACAATACCATTCTCAGCTTAATAATATTGCTTCCGCGCCGTGGTTTTGTGGCGATACCACCTGGTACTGGAAAGAAAATTATCCTCATGCGTATGAAGCTATTTATGGCAATTATCAAAATAATGTTTTAGCCAATATTATTTTCGTCGACTTCCAGCAACAAGGTGAAAGAGGACTGACGAACGCGCCTGATGAAGACCCGGACGATTTAAGCACGGGATATTACGGTTCCGCGTACCGGTCACCGGAGAACTGGACGACGGCACTGCGAAGCAGTCATTTCAGCTCAGCAGCCCGTCGGGGGATTATTTCTGACAAATTTGTAGAAGCAATTTCGCAGTTTTGGCGCGAAAGATAGTTCAGGAGTTTATTCATAGGGGATGTCCTTATGCGTTCCCAGAACAGGCAACAAAAAACGAATGAGATCAAGGCTGTATATCTTCGCTTGCAGGCTTGAACAACACGCAATTGCCAATATAAAAATCTGGCAAAAGGGTGAACAACACGCACCGCGTAAACTCTTGTTATTGCCTAATATATTAGCCGTATACATGAACGGATATCCGCACCTTTTCGATTATGGCTCGGAAATATACGAACCTCTGCACAGTTTACTGTAACGCTTTTGACCTCAGCGTTCGCAATATCGGTCTGATATTCCGCTCTGGCGATTACAAGCTGATGGATTCTGGCAATTAGACAATGATGGCATGCTTAATAAGATTCAAAGAAATTAGGCCATTGTAATATTATTGCTTGCATTTTCTTTCATTACTAAAAGCACCCGCCATTAATCCCAGGCGCATTATGCAAAGAAAAATGATTAAACAAACATTAAGATTGAAAATCGAGAAGGCTACTCACAATAAATCTGTAAGTTGCCTTCACATTGGTAAAATATATCCTTTTCCAATCCTGTGTCGTGAACTGCACATCACACTTAAAGCTGACGTTGTTCCAGACTGATATATATTGTCTTTATTTCATTTTTTACGCCTTCACCACGGTACACCAAAGACGTATCGTATCGTTCATACTTATCTTCTCGGGCGGCGCTGAACCAGTTAAAAGATCCGACACATAGCAACTCTTCATCCCCAATCACAATTTTGCTATGGACGCGATTAACCAATTTCGTAGCGATGCCCATCTTATTAAGCTTTTCAACAGCATCATTCAGCAGATGTTGTTTCTCTTGACGCTTACCATCATCGACATGCGCTATATTGCAGTTTTTGTCCGTCACAACGGTAATATCAATGCCCCGGGACCGGGCCAGAGACATTGACGCCAGAAACCCCGTTTGCTCCACTTTTTGCCAGGATAGCCAGGGGGAAATAATCGTTATCTTCTTTTTAGCTTCGGTAAGAGCCTTATTCAAAAATTCATCATGCTGCTCCACACCATGCAACGTTGAAATGTGTGTATGTGCGGAACTTAAATCCTGTCGTTTCCGAAACTCAAATTGCAGCGCATTCTTGCCTGAAGCAAACAGATATGTAGCCAGTAACCCTCGCGGCGAAAAAGCTGGCTGCATATCAATAAGGTCCATATCACCGAAAACCAGAAAACTATCTTTCGCACGCGAAACTGCGACATTCAGGATGCTGCTATTGCCGTCAATAAACCGCCCATCCTCATGTTTTGAATAGACCGTAGAGAAAAGAACAATCGCCCTCTCCGCCCCCTGCAAGGAGTGCACAGTCCCCACGGTCAGCGAATCATCTTCGTCACTGCAATTAATCTCCAGCTTACGCAATGACGTCTTGATGGCATTAACCTGTGCCGAAAATGGCGTCACAATGCCAACGACTTTATACAGCGGTTCCCCGTAATGGCGTTCTATTTCTTCCTTATGTGCCACCAGCCATGCTGCGATTGTTTCAGCTTCGAGGGCGTTATAACGGCTACCTCCATTTGGCTTCATGCCTCTGCCGTCAATATGCAGATACCCCATTGCCGGGAAAATCGTCTCTTTTCCCAACCCTCTTTTGGGCTGCAACTTACCGTGATAGCAAAGTGAATTGCAGTAGCCAATGATGTTATCGAAGCAGCGACGATGCTCATACAAATACATTCCGCGCTCGAACTTGGGATCATACTGGTAGCGAGAATTGTATTGAGCAACCTTCATCACACTGCCGGATGCCGCACTTTTCCCAGACTCACACACATGGGAATATGCTTTCATTAACTCTTCCTGAGTGACGCCTGGAAGAATGTTATCCTCCAGCATATTGCCTATATCGGTGACAGGCAGACAATTCCAGATAGGTGCTATTTGCTCCGTATCGCCAATCACCAGCGCTTTTTTCGCCAATGCAAAGGAAGCCGCAGCAACCTCCGGGAGTACCTGGCCGGCTTCATCGACAATCAACAAATCAGCAAAGTTATATAAATAATCATTATCAGACTTTCTGTCCCTGCCGAAAGATTTTCTCCTGCTCATATGGTAAGGCAACATGTAGCAGGTCATCACCACACAGGGGGTGAGTTTCATTCTTCTTAGCCAGCGAGCCTTCACGCTAATCGCCTCAGTGAGTCCTTTTTCTTTTTGCAGATTATCGATTGCCGCCATATCCATCAGCCAACGGCCTTCCCAATAATGGGTCGCTAACAAGAACGCTGGAAAACGAATCTGAGTATCGGCAAGCTCATCCACTTCAGAGAGGCTCAGTTCATCGTCTCCCTCGTAACCCAAAGCATAAGTCAACTCGCGCCATTGCTTTGCTGCTTCCATTTCACATCGGGCTATGCCCTGCACAACGTTTATGTTCTGCTGGCACGCCAGCTGCTCTTTTTGCGCTTTAGCAATCAAATCATCGATAAATTTATCAATATCTTCGGGATAATTTCCCTGAAACGATGTCATTCTTGCGCCGAACGTAGAGTCCAGGAACAGGTTTATCTGGTAATTGCGTTTAGTACGAACAGCAGGGAGCCATGACAAAATCGCATACACTAGCGGCTCATCAGCACGGTATTGCTGCCATTGCTTTTTACCTCTGGCTAAAAGTGAAATTTCATTGCCAATATTAAGAAGGCGTATGTTTTTGTCTTTAATATACTGGTCGAGATTCTCGCTGATGGCTCGCCGTTCATGGCGGATATCACTAAGTCTGCGCCATGTAGGTTCGATTCGCTGAAGTTGCATAAACTGCGAAGCCAACCGCTCATGCAAAAGCTTCACTACATGCTCTGGTGAATTGCACTCTCCAGTTCCAAACGCCGCTTCAGCTTTTTCAAGATAAAAGGCCCGGGCATTTTCCAGATATTCCAGAGATTCAACGCGGTTAAAAAAATCTTCTGTCTGATATTTCTTCGCTGCCTCAACCTTACGGCTTTTAGACGGAAAATAAGCTCCATAGCTTTTTACCTCCGGCAACCAACGCCCAGCCATTACGCCAAAACCAGTAGAGAAATCTTTTCCAAAGGCTTCAATAATATTGGTGACGGCCTGATTGTTAGTCGATGTGGCAATAATTACAGGAGGTTCGGTTTGATTAAGTGCGGATCTTGTCCATTCGGTGGCAATAATAGAAAGCACCAACGTAGTTTTACCTGTTCCCGGAGGACCGTTGACAGCGAGCATATCACCTGGCTGTTGAGTCAGATAATGGCTCAGGGCATCGCGCTGCGCCACAGCCAGCGGAAACTTATCGCCAGAATGCCCAAGACGTTCACAAAACATGGCATTCTTAGCGAGAAGTGGTTCTACTGGAGCCATTTCATTTGAGGCAAAACGAGTTAATAGCGGAACCTTAATTTGGCTAATCAACAGATGATCATACATTGCCAGAATATGGAGACTGGCCCCAACGTGTTGGTTCGCTTTGACAATATAACCATATGCTGCGCGTTCGTATGGCTCAGGCGTAGCGACCCAACTCCCAGCGACGTTTATTAAAAGGTTATTTGTCTGTTGAAGATAATTTTGCCAAAGCTGACGATACCTGCCATGGCGCTCCGCTTTCTCTTCGTCGGTTTCTTCATCATACTCCGGTTCATCTCCATTAATGGTGGTTGTGATATGCGTGGTTTTGTATTTGTCATATTGCACCAACTCACCAATAGAGAAATGTCCAGCAGGAAGAGGTTCAAGTAGATCACGGGGAATAGTGGCTGAAACAACAGGGAACAAAAAACCTTCTCTATTCAAGAAAGCGGAAGTAACCAGTGGCGTGATAATTGCGGGGGCGCCTGCCATTTGTTCTTTGCCATGCTTTACTATGCGGTTCCACACCTGGGGCCTTAACACGACTTCAACGGTTTTTACCGACTCCCCTTCACCGTCAAAAAATGCCCGAATAGCCTCGTCATCCAACTGCCCTGAAGTGATGTTCATCCACCGCATGAATGAGTCAGTATCTTTACGTGAAAACGTTCCTTTACCGGATTCAGCGTCAGCTAAGGAGTTGCGCCAGTATGAAGTGAATCCCAACGTATTGCTGTCCATTTTTCATTCCATGACTTAATAGAAATCATTGATTTCATTGATGTAAATATTACTTATGATTAAACATTGTCCACGATGCGAGCGCGATCGCAATAAATATTATGCCTGGAGGATGGATTAGATTTACTGAAAGAGCTGAACCCTTAAAAGATGAGTGCATACATACCTGGTTCGATATTGTTAAGGGACTTAATATGGATTGAACCCGGTTGACGTTAGTTGAAAAAAACAACGGAAAAGATTTGTGTAGCGCGGATTTCAGTGACTAGTCCTGATATAGGTTGA
>NZ_JAATUR010000053.1 GCF_011881725.1 Escherichia coli
TTTACATAATTTTATTTTTATATAATCTATTTATTGTCTAGATGCCTATGAAAAAAGTATATATTTTTATTGATGATATATCCCGTTCCGGTGGCACAGAACGAGTTGCGACATTTCTCTCTAATCAAATGTTTTTATCCGGATTTTCAGTCACACTAATATCATTAGCATTAGAAGGAGGGAATACATACTATCCGCTGCAACCCGGAGTCAAGTTAGAGGTTTTAAGTGAATCAACATTATACGAATTGTTTCTTTTTTTAAGAAAAAATTCATGTGATGTGTTGATTTCTGTTTCCATGGGTAGTTTATCGTTTAAGCTTGCATGTTTACATTTTCTATTACGATTAAAATCTCGTCTTATTTTAAGTGAGCATGTGGCTTTTGAATCCTCATCAAAGTTCATTCGTTCTCTAAAATGGTTAAGCTATCAATTCGCTGATGATCTTGTATTATTGACAAAGCATGATTATAAATTGCTTAAGTCAAATGTTAGGGCTCATACTCACGTTATCAATAATGCTAGTGGTTTCGAACAATTATCTGAATCTGTTCTTATTCAAAAGCAAAAGATAGTATTAGCAGTGGGACGTTTAACTTATCAGAAGGGGTTTGATAGGTTAATTCGTATTTGGGCTTCCATATCGGACAATCACGGTTGGGTTTTACGGATCGTAGGGGATGGAGAATTGCGTTCAGAACTACAAAAAATGATTGTTGACCTGAATGTTACACATAATGTCCAACTTATACCAGCAACAAAATGTATAGAACAAGAATATACTAATGCAGCTATATTAGCTATGACTTCTCGCTATGAAGGACTACCATTGGTTCTTATAGAGGCTAAATCTTTTGGATTAGCAGCAGTCGCTTTTGATTGTAAAACAGGTCCTGCTGAAATTATTCATCACAAAAAAGATGGGTTCTTGATTACTGAAGATAATGAACCTGAATTTTCATATCGTCTTCAGTCTTTAATGATCGATGATGTTTATCGAAACAAAATACAAAGTATGGCCTTAAGAAATGCTAATGATTATTCTGTTGAAAAAATAAGTCGGCAGTGGTTGGAGTTAATATCATGAGTAGTTATGAAACAGTATCTATAATCATGCCTACGTTTAATGCTGCATCTTATATTTCGTATAGCATCATTTCTGTAATTGAACAATCATATAATGATTGGCATTTATATATAATAGATGATGGTTCAACTGACAATACCGCACATGAAATATCTAATTTTACCGATCTGCGAATAACATATGTAATGCTTCCTATCAATAGTGGAGTTGCAAATGCTAGAAATATAGGTATTAAAATGGCAAAAGGGAAATTTATTGCGTTTCTTGATAGTGATGACATTTGGGAAAAAGAAAAATTATCCTTGCAAATCCCTTTACTCGAAAAAGGATATGATGTAGTTTGTTCAAATTATGCCATTTTTAAAAATGAACCAAAAAAAATAATCGGTTCTCGAACTGCACCACAACAGATCACCTATTCGCGTTTGTTACGCGGTAATTGTATCGGCAATTTAACGGGGATTTATAACCGAGAACGACTAGGTAAATGCTTACAGGAAGAATGTGGACATGAAGACTATCTAATGTGGTTACAGTTGGTAAAGCTTTCTGGTAGCGCTTATTGCATACAGAAAAATTTAGCCCGGTATCGAGTTACGGAACATTCAGTATCATCAAATAAATTAAAAGCAGCATTTTGGCAATGGAATATATATCGTAAAAAACTCAAGCTTAATATTTTGAGCAGTATATATTACTGGTGTAATTATTCTTTTTACGCATTTATGCACATGTTAAAAATGAAGTTTCATGTGAATAAAAGTAATCTAATATATAAGAGATAACAAGATATATAGTGTTAATTGTCACCTTCATTATATAAAGTAGATTAATTTGCGATGGTGACTTTTACATTAACATCGAAGTAAATATTGAGATAAATATTATACAATATTAATAATATGTTATGAATTTAAATTTTATTTTGAATTGCCCAATAATATTTTTTTAAATTATTACTTTAAGTAGTCATTTTAGGTTAATATATTACCGTTAAGCAAACCATGCAGTATATTACTGACAGGAGTAAACAATGTCAAAGCAACAGATTGGCGTCGTCGGTATGGCAGTGATGGGGCGCAACCTTGCGCTCAACATCGAAAGCCGTGGTTATACCGTCTCTATTTTCAACCGTTCCCGTGAGAAGACGGAAGAAGTGATTGCCGAAAATCCAGGCAAGAAATTGGTTCCTTACTTTACGGTAAAAGAGTTTGTTGAATCTCTGGAAACGCCTCGTCGCATCCTGTTAATGGTGAAAGCAGGTGCAGGCACGGATGCTGCTATTGATTCTCTCAAGCCATACCTCGATAAAGGTGACATCATCATTGATGGTGGTAACACCTTCTTCCAGGACACCATTCGTCGTAACCGTGAGCTGTCTGCAGAAGGTTTTAACTTTATCGGTACTGGTGTTTCCGGTGGTGAAGAAGGTGCACTGAAAGGACCTTCCATCATGCCTGGTGGCCAGAAAGAAGCCTATGAACTGGTTGCACCGATCCTGACCAAAATCGCCGCAGTGGCTGAAGATGGGGAGCCATGTGTTACCTATATTGGTGCCGATGGTGCTGGTCACTATGTGAAGATGGTTCACAACGGTATTGAATACGGAGATATGCAACTGATTGCTGAAGCCTATTCTCTGCTAAAAGGTGGCCTGAACCTCACCAACGAAGAACTGGCGCAGACCTTTACCGAGTGGAATAACGGTGAACTGAGCAGCTACCTGATCGACATCACCAAAGATATCTTCACCAAAAAAGATGAAGACGGTAACTACCTGGTTGATGTGATTCTGGATGAAGCTGCAAACAAAGGTACGGGTAAATGGACCAGCCAGAGTGCGCTGGATCTCGGCGAACCGCTGTCGCTGATTACCGAGTCTGTGTTTGCACGTTATATCTCTTCTCTGAAAGATCAGCGCGTTGCCGCATCTAAAGTTCTCTCTGGCCCGCAAGCGCAGCCAGCAGGCGACAAAGGTGAGTTCATCGAAAAAGTTCGCCGTGCGTTGTATCTGGGCAAAATCGTTTCTTACGCCCAGGGCTTCTCTCAGCTGCGTGCGGCGTCTGAAGAGTACAACTGGGATCTGAACTACGGCGAAATCGCGAAGATTTTCCGTGCTGGCTGCATCATCCGTGCGCAGTTCCTGCAGAAAATCACCGATGCTTATACCGAAAATCCGCAGATCGCTAACTTGCTGTTGGCTCCATACTTCAAGCAAATTGCCGATGACTATCAGCAGGCGCTGCGTGATGTTGTTGCTTATGCAGTACAGAACGGTATCCCGGTTCCCACCTTCGCCGCTGCGGTTGCCTATTATGACAGCTACCGTGCCGCTGTTCTGCCTGCGAACCTGATCCAGGCACAGCGTGACTATTTCGGTGCACATACTTATAAGCGCATTGATAAAGAAGGTGTGTTCCATACTGAATGGCTGGATTAATCTTATTTAACTAACAATAAATTGAGGCCTGGCGTATATTGCGCCGGGCTTTTTTTTGCCAATTATCTTATAGACTAAATTTCACTGCTTAATATTAACTTAATAAATATCAGCTATTCTTATAAAGAAAATCTGAATTGTTTTTCGTTGCGTTGACCATCTGACAACGTAGCGTTAAAACTTTTAGCTCTTATCAGGATGCTAAAAACATCATGATTCACAGTTAAGTTAATTCTGAGAGCATGAAATGAAAATCACCATTTCCGGTACTGGCTATGTAGGCTTGTCAAACGGGCTTCTAATCGCACAAAATCATGAGGTTGTGGCATTAGATATTTTACCGTCACGCGTTGCTATGCTGAATGATCGGATATCTCCTATTGTTGATAAGGAAATTCAGCAGTTTTTGCAATCAGATAAAATACACTTTAATGCCACATTAGATAAAAATGAAGCTTACCGGGATGCTGATTATGTCATCATCGCCACTCCAACCGACTATGATCCTAAAACTAATTATTTCAATACATCCAGTGTAGAATCAGTAATTAAAGACGTAGTTGAGATAAATCCTTATGCGGTTATGGTCATCAAATCAACGGTTCCCGTTGGTTTTACCGCAGCGATGCATAAGAAATATCGTACTGAAAATATTATTTTCTCTCCGGAATTTCTCCGTGAAGGTAAAGCCCTTTACGATAATCTCCATCCTTCACGTATTGTCATTGGTGAGCGTTCAGAACGCGCAGAACGTTTCGCTGCGTTATTACAGGAAGGCGCGATTAAGCAAAATATCCCAACCCTGTTTACCGACTCCACTGAAGCAGAAGCGATTAAACTTTTCGCTAATACCTATCTGGCGATGCGCGTAGCATACTTTAATGAACTGGATAGCTATGCAGAAAGTTTAGGTCTGAATACTCGCCAGATTATCGAAGGCGTTTGTCTCGATCCGCGTATTGGCAACCATTACAACAACCCGTCGTTTGGCTATGGTGGTTATTGTCTGCCGAAAGATACCAAGCAGTTACTGGCGAACTACCAGTCTGTGCCGAATAACCTGATTTCGGCAATTGTCGATGCAAACCGCACGCGTAAAGACTTTATTGCCGATGCCATTTTGTCACGCAAACCGCAAGTGGTGGGTATTTATCGTCTGATTATGAAGAGCGGGTCAGATAACTTCCGCGCGTCTTCCATTCAGGGGATTATGAAACGTATTAAGGCGAAAGGCGTTGAAGTGATCATCTACGAACCGGTGATGAAAGAAGATTCATTCTTCAACTCTCGCCTGGAACGTGATCTCGCCACCTTCAAACAACAAGCCGACGTCATTATCTCCAACCGTATGGCAGAAGAGCTTAAGGATGTGGCAGACAAAGTCTACACCCGCGATCTTTTTGGCAGCGACTAACATCATGTTATCAGGGCGATTTTCGCCCTGATTCTCTTATGTTCCCTTTGTAATAATTCATTTTTTTATCATTTATCCTATAGCATTCATGGCGATTATCGCTAAATTATGGCGACTTAAAATTATTTCGTCCGTTAGGGTAATGATGAGAGTAGAAAATAATAATGTTTCTGGGCAAAACCATGACCCGGAACAGATTGATTTGATTGATTTACTGGTGCAGTTGTGGCGTGGCAAGATGACAATTATCATCTCTGTCATTGTGGCTATTGCCCTGGCTATAGGGTATCTGGCCGTTGCCAAAGAAAAGTGGACTTCCACAGCTATCGTTACTCAACCTGATGTGGGGCAAATCGCTGGTTATAACAATGCCATAAATGTGATTTATGGTTCGGCAGCGCCGAAAGTGTCTGAGATCCAGTCGATGTTAATTGGTCGTTTCAGCACGACATTTTCTGCATTAGCAGAAACGCTGGATAATCAGGAAGAACCTGAAAAACTGACCATTGAGCCTACCGTTAAAAATCAGTCATTACCTTTAGCGGTTTCTTATGTGGGTGAAACACCTGAAGGTGCGCAGAAACAGCTGGCGAAGTATATCCAGCAAGTTGACGACCAGGTAAATGAAGAACTGGAACAAGACCTGAAAGACAACATCGCGCTGCAAATGAAAAACTTGCAGGATTCTCTGAAGACCCAGGAAGTGGTTGCGCAGGAGCAGAAAGATCTGCGTATCCGTCAGATTCAGGAAGCGTTGCAGTATGCGAATCAGGCGCAGGTGACAAAGCCGCAGATTCAGCAGACACAGGACGTAACCCAAGATACTATGTTCCTTTTGGGGAGCGAAGCGCTGGAGTCGATGATTAAGCACGAGGCGACTCGTCCGTTGGTGTTCTCATCAAACTACTATCAGACTCGTCAAAACCTGCTGGATATCGACAATCTTGACGTTGATAAACTTGATATTCATGCTTACCGCTATGTAATGAAACCGACGTTACCTATTCGTCGCGATAGCCCGAAAAAGGCAATTACCTTGATTCTGGCGGTGCTGCTGGGCGGCATGGTTGGCGCGGGGATTGTGCTGGGGCGTAACGCTCTGCGTAATTACAACGCGAAGTAATCTTTTCGGTTTTAAAGAAAAAGGGCAGGGTGGTGACACCTTGCCCGTTTTTTTTGCCGGATGCGATGTTGTTGTCGCATCCGCTTACCCCGCAACTCACTGATGCCGTTTGCGCAGGTTCTCAATCACCGTTGTTAAATCCAGATCCTGATCCTGCAACAGCACCAACAGGTGATACACCAAGTCAGATGCCTCATTCTTCAGCTCAAAGCGGTCATGTACTGTCGCTGCCAGTGCGGTTTCCACGCCTTCTTCGCCCACTTTCTGCGCAATGCGTTTGGTGCCGCTGGCATACAGTTTGGCGGTATAGGAGGTTTCCGGATCGGCAGATTTACGTTCGGCGAGCAATTGTTCCAGTTGATACAGGAACAGCCACTGGTGAGCGGTATCGCCGAAGCAGCTGCTGGTGCCTTTGTGGCAGGTTGGTCCGATAGGATTCGCCAGTACCAGTAGCGTGTCGTTGTCGCAGTCCGGCGCAATATTTACTACGTTGAGGAAATTGCCCGACGTTTCGCCTTTGGTCCACAGTCGCTGTTTAGTGCGCGAGAAGAAGGTGACTTTGCCGCTTTCGATGGTTTTGTCTAAGGCTTCCGGGTTCATATAGCCCAGCATTAACACTTCGCCGGATACCGCGTGTTGCACAATCACCGGCATAAGTCCGTCGGTTTTTTCCCAGTCCAGTTCGCGACGTTGTTGTTCTGTTAACATATCCTGATCTCCACGCCCTGTGTTGCCAGGTACGCTTTTAATTCACCAATATTGATTATTTGTTTGTGGAATACGGAAGCCGCCAGCGCGCCGTCAACGTCGGCATCGCGGAAGGCTTCGAGGAAGTGTTCCATGGTGCCCGCGCCACCGGAGGCAATTAGCGGGACGTGGCAAACTTCACGCACTTTTTTCAGTTGTTCGAGGTCGTAACCGTTACGCACGCCGTCCTGATTCATCATGTTGAGGACGATTTCTCCGGCACCGCGTTTTTGCACTTCCTGTACCCAGTCGAGCGTTTCCCACTGAGTGACGCGGGTGCGGCTTTCATCGCCAGTATATTGATTCACATGATATTTACCGGTTTCAGCGTCGTACCAGGTATCAATACCCACCACAATACACTGCACGCCAAAACGATCCGCCAGGCGAGTAATTAATGTTGGGTCTGCCAGCGCAGGGGAGTTGATGGAAATTTTATCCGCGCCAAAGGAAAGAATTTTCCCGGCATCTTCCAGAGACTTAATCCCACCTGCCACACAGAACGGAATGTCGATCACTTCCGCCACGCGAGATACCCAGCTTTTATCTACCACACGGCCATCGCTGGAAGCGGTGATATCGTAGAACACCAGTTCGTCTGCACCTTCTTCAGCGTAGCGTTTTGCTAGCGGTACAATATCGCCAATGATTTCATGGTTGCGAAACTGTACGCCTTTCACCACCTGACCATCACGAACGTCGAGACACGGAATTATGCGTTTTGCCAGCATGCGATGGCCTCCTTCACGGTGAATTTACCTTCCAGTAATGCACGACCAACTATTACGCCGCGCACGCCAGTGCCACGCAGGGCCGCCACATCATCAATGTCGCCAATGCCGCCGGATGACTGAAATGCCACCTGCGGATATCTGGCGCACACTTCTTCATATAAAGAGACGTTAGAACCTGCCAGTGTGCCGTCGCGCGAGATATCGGTACACAGCACATGTTTCAGGCCGACGGGCAGATAGGTTTCCACCAGTTGTTCCAGTGAAACGCCCGAGTTCTCTTGCCAGCCGCTGACTGCCACCTGCTTGTTGCCTTGCTCGTCAATACGGACATCCAGCGCCAGCACTAAGGCATCGGTACCGAAACGTTCAAACCAGCCTTTCACCATTTCTGGTGATTTCACCGCGGTGGAGCCGACCACCACGCGCGCAACGCCCGCTTCCAGTAACGCCGCCACGTCTTCTTCGCTACGCACGCCGCCGCCAACCTGTACAGGGACGTTAACGCCCGCCACCAGGGTTTTAATCAGCGGGATTTGACGTTTTGCCGGATCTTTTGCCCCGGTCAGATCCACCAAGTGCAACACTTCGGCACCCTGTGCGGCGTAATCCTGTAAGCGCGGCAGCGGGTCGTTACCGTAATCGCGTTGTTTGCCGTAATCGCCCTGATGGAGACGCACCACAGTGCCGTCGATTAAATCTAATGCCGGAATAATCATCACATCTCCAGGAAGTTTTTCAGCAACTTAGCGCCAGCGACACCAGAACGCTCCGGGTGGAACTGCACGCCGTAGAAGTTATCTTTTTGTACCGCCGCGGTGAACGGTTCGCCGTAATTACACTGGGCAATGGTCCAAGGATTGACCGGCATTGCGTAACTGTGAACAAAGTAAAAGTACGCGCCGTCTTCAATCCCCTGAAACAGGCGGTTGCCTGCCTGCGGGTAAACGCGGTTCCAGCCCATATGTGGCAGTGGCAGACCAAAGTCGGTCATTTTCGGCACGTCTTCGTCGATGATGCCCAGCAAGTCGACGCCGTTGCTCTCTTCGCTGCGCCGCCCAAGCAGTTGCATCCCTAAGCAGATGCCCAGCACCGGTTGGGTACAGGCTTTGATGAGATCAAACAGTTCGCGCTCACGCACCTGATCCATCGCTGCTTGTGCGGTGCCTACGCCGGGTAAAAATAGTTTATCGGCCAGCAACACGACGTCCGGGTCACGGCTGACTTTGGGTTCATAACCGTGGCGCGCAATGGCAGACTTCACCGAGTTCAGGTTGGCGCAGCCAGTATCAAGGATCACCACGTTCATTACAGCACTCCTTTCGACGAGGGCAGGGTATCGCCTTCCACGCGGATGGCCTGGCGCAGGGTGCGACCAAAAGCTTTGAACAGGCTCTCTACACGGTGGTGATCGTTTTTACCTTTGGTTTTCAGGTGCAGGGTCACGCCCATGGTGTATGAGAGCGAACGGAAGAAGTGCTCGATCATTTCGGTGCTGAGATCGCCCACGCGCTGGTAGGTAAATTCGGCTTTATATTCCAGGTGCGGGCGACCAGAGATATCCAGTGCACAGCGGGCAAGGCATTCATCCATTGGCAGCACAAAACCGAAGCGGCAAATACCGCGTTTGTCTCCGAGGGCGATTTTTAGCGCTTCGCCCAGCGCCAGACCGGTATCTTCGACGGTGTGGTGATCGTCGATATAGAGGTCGCCTTTGACGTTGATTTCCATGCGGAAACCGCCGTGGGTGGCGATCTGATCCAGCATGTGATCAAAGAAGCCAACGCCGGTATTAATCTTGCTGCCACCTTCGCGATCCAGCCACACCTGGACGTCAATTTGCGTCTCTTTGGTGTTACGCACTACATGGGCGTAACGGTCTCGTTTAGTGAGTTGCTCGCCAATCATCGGCCAGTTCAGGGTTTCGCGGTCGTAGCGTAAACCATTAATGCCCATGTTTTCCGCCAGTTGAATGTCGGTCGCGCGATCGCCAATCACATAACTGTTAGCGCGATCCATCGCTTGCTCAGCCAGATAACGTTCCACCAGTTTTACTTTCGGCTTACGGCAGTCGCACTCATCGGCGGGCAGGTGCGGACAAATCAGCACTTCATCAAATTGTACGCCTTGCGAGGTGAAGATCTGCATCATCAGGTTGTGCGGGCCATCGAAATCCGCCTGCGGGAAACTTTGTGTTCCCAGACCATCCTGATTAGTGATCATCACCAGCTTGTAGCCCGCTTTTTGCAGCTTTAGTAGCTCCGGGATCACGCCCGGTTCAAAGGCGAGTTTGTCAAAACGGTCCACCTGAAAATCACTCGGCGGTTCGCTAATCAGGGTTCCATCGCGATCGATAAAAAGATACTTCTGACTCATTAAACTTGCTCCGCACGTAAGGCGTCAATGACGCGCTGGCTTTCTTCACGGGTTCCGACGGTAATTCGCAGGCAGCCGCTTAAAGAGGGTTGTTTATTCTGATCACGTAAGATAATGCCCTGATCCCACAAAGATTTAAACACTGCGCTGGAAGCTTTAAAGCGCGCCAGAATGTAGTTGGTTTCAGAGTCAAAAACCTGCTCCACGCAGGAGATTTCTTTCAATGCGGCAATCAGATATTCGCGTTCTGCAATAATTTGCGTCACTCGTTCGCGCATGGCGACGATTCCCTGCGGGCTTAACGCCTGGGCCGCAATGTCGGCAACCGGCGTCGAGAGCGGGTAGGGGGCAATCACTTTCATCAGCAGGTTGATGACTTCTTCGTTTGCCAGCGTAAATCCGCAACGAAGCCCCGCCAGAGCAAAAGCTTTCGACAGTGTGCGTAAAATAGCCAGGTGCGGATATTCCGCCAGCCAGCCAGCCAGCGATGCCTGTGGGCAAAACTCGATATAGGCTTCATCGGCAACCACAATCGCCTTACCGCGGGTTAACTCCAGCAGGGTGCGAAAATCCTGCGGGTTGATCAGTTGCCCGGTCGGGTTGTTGGGGCTGCAAACATAGACCACTTTTACGCCATCCAGCTTGTCGGAAATGCCCTGTAAGTCCAGTTGCCAGTTTTCCAGCGTCGGCACTGTGCGGCACTCGACGCCAATGGTTTCAGCGCTGACGCTGTACATGCCGTACGTTGGCGGGCAGTAGAGGATGGCGTCTTTACCCGGTTCGCAAAAAGCGCGAATCAGTAGTTCAATACCTTCGTCCGCGCCACGGCTGACCAGCACCTGTTCCGGTTTTACGCCTGCATATTGCGCGTAATTTTCAATCACCGCTTTCGGCTGGCATTCCGGGTAGCGGTTGAGCGTTTGCTGAGTAAGCTGAAACTCCACGACTGTGGGATATTCGTTGGCGTTCAGCCAGACGTCGCCATTACCGCCCAGACGACGCGCCGACTGATACGGCGTCAGGTTGCGGACGTTTTCACGTGCTAAATCGGTAATAGTCACGGTGCTCATGCTTGCTCCTTAAGGGCGTTAACACGCAAAGTAACGGCATTTTTGTGGGCGGTCAGGCGCTCGGCGGCGGCCAGTGTTTCAATGGTCGAAGCCAGCGCGGAGAAACCTACTTTCGAGAGTTCCTGCACGGTCATCCGCTTCTGGAAATCCGCCAGTCCGAGGCTGGAACAGGTGGCGGTGTAGCCGTAAGTCGGTAGAACATGGTTGGTTCCGGAGGCGTAATCACCTGCCGATTCCGGTGACCAGTCACCCAGAAATACCGAACCGGCACTGGTAATGCCATCGACCAGTTCGCGGGCGTTGCGGGTCTGAATGATCAGGTGCTCCGGGCCGTACTGGTTGGAGATCTCTACGCACTGCGCTAAATCTTTAGTCACGATCAGGCGGCTGGCGCTCAGTGCCTGGCGGGCGGTTTCGGCACGCGGCAGTTCTGCCAACTGGCGTTCGACGGCCTCGGCAACGCGACGCGCCATATCAGCAGCGGGCGTCAGTAAAATCACCTGTGAGTCTGGGCCGTGTTCAGCCTGAGAAAGCAAATCAGAAGCCACGAAATCCGGCGTAGCGCCGCTGTCAGCAATCACCAGCACTTCCGACGGGCCTGCGGGCATATCGATCGCCGCACCGTTCAGACGCTGGCTCACCTGACGTTTCGCTTCGGTGACAAAGGCGTTACCCGGCCCGAAGATTTTGTCCACTTTCGGCACAGATTCCGTACCAAACGCCAGCGCGGCAATGGCCTGTGCGCCGCCGACGTTAAACACGTCCTGCACACCGCACAGCTGCGCCGCATAAAGGATCTCATCGGCAATCGGCGGCGGTGAGCACAACACCACTTTTTTACAGCCCGCAATACGCGCCGGAGTTGCCAGCATTAATACCGTTGAGAAGAGCGGGGCGGAGCCGCCAGGAATATACAACCCAACTGAAGCGACCGGGCGCGTGACCTGCTGGCAACGCACGCCTGGCTGCGTTTCTACATCTACCGGCGGCAGTTTTTGCGCAGTGTGGAAGGTTTCAATATTCTTTACTGCCACTGCCATCGCCTGTTTTAGCTCGTCGCTCAGGCGTTCGCTAGCGGCGGCAATTTCCTCAGCAGACACCTTCAGTGCGGTAACCGTGGTTTTATCAAACTTCGCGCTGTATTCCCGCAGGGCGTCATCACCGCGTGCTTTCACGCTATCGAGAATATCGTTAACAGTGCGGGTAATGCTTTCAGAAGCGGAGATCGCCGGGCGCATTAACAGCTGGCGTTGTTGCTCCGCAGTACAGCTATTCCAGTCAATGATTGTGTTAAAGCTCATGGCGATCACTCCATCATCTTCTCAATCGGCAGGACCAGAATTGAACTGGCACCCAGCGCTTTCAGTTTTTCCATCGTTTCCCAGAACAGGGTTTCACTGCTGACCATGTGCATCGCTACGCGCTGTTGGTCACCCGCCAGCGGCAGAATGGTTGGGCGTTCGGCACCTGGCAGCAGGGCGATGACTTCATCCAGACGTTCGGTCGGTGCGTGCATCATGATGTATTTTGATTCGCGCGCCTGAATCACACCCTGAATACGGGTCAGCAGTTTGTCGATCAGTTGCTGTTTGGATTCTTCCATTTCGCCATCGCGTTGTATCAGGCAGGCTTTCGAGCGATAGATAACTTCGACTTCGCGCAGGCCGTTAGCTTCCAGCGTGGCACCGGTGGAAACCAGATCGCAAATCGCATCCGCCAGTCCGGCACGCGGGGCGACTTCAACAGAACCGTTCAGTAAGCAGGATTTAAAAGAGATACCTTTCTGGTCGAGATAACGCTTGAGCAGGTGAGGATAAGAGGTGGCGATACGTTTACCGTTTAAGGAGAGCGGGCCATCCCAGGCTTCATCAACCGGCGTTGCCAGTGAAAGTCGGCAGCCGCCGAAATCCAGACGACGCAGGGTAAAGTAGCGTGGATCTTCACCCTGGGCGCGGCGGTTAAGCAGCTCTTCTTCCAGCACGTTTTCGCCGATAATCCCGAGGTCAACCACGCCGTCCATTACCAGACCGGGAATGTCGTCGTCACGCACGCGCAGAATATCAATCGGCATGTTTTCTGCCATCGCGATCAGGCGCTGGGTGTGAAGATTGATTTTAATGCCACAGCGCGCCAGCAATTCACGTGAGTCATCACTTAAACGGCCGGATTTCTGCATAGCTATGCGTAAACGAGTGTTGTCTGTCATTTTCTTATTCCTCTTTAAACCTGTCTGAACCGTTAGCAACCGCGCAATAAAAAAGCCCCCGGAAGGTGATCTTCCGGGGGCTTTCTCATGCGTTCATGCACCACTGGAAGATCTGAATGTCTTCCAGCACACATCGCCTGAAAGACTAGTCAGGATGATGGTGATGATGGTGGTGTTTAAATTGAACGCGTGTCATAAAAGTCTCTGTGAATGTTTATTCAACTGATGTCTTTTAACCTAAACCACTTTCACGTTAGAAAGCAAGGGCTTTTTTATATATTTTATGGCAATGGATTTGTTTAATGAATGAGCGGGGAAAGGAGGGCGCTAAGAGGACTGTCCTCTACGCTGACGGCACCAAAAATAGCGAAGCCTGGATTTTCGTCTCACTGACAATACCTTGATCTACAAACTAATTAATAAATAGTTAATTAACGCCCATCATTGTACAATGAACTGTACAAAAGAGGAGATTGACATGCGTACAATTAGCTACAGCGAAGCGCGTCAGAATTTGTCGGCAACAATGATGAAAGCCGTTGAAGATCATGCCCCGATCCTTATTACTCGTCAGAATGGAGAGGCTTGTGTTCTGATGTCACTCGAAGAATACAACTCGCTGGAAGAGACGGCTTATCTACTGCGTTCCCCCGCTAACGCCCGGAGATTGATGGACTCAATCGATAGCCTGAAATCAGGCAAAGGAACAGAAAAGGACATTATTGAGTGAAACTAATCTGGTCTGAGGAATCATGGGATGATTATCTGTACTGGCAGGAAACAGATAAGCGAATTGTTAAAAAGATCAATGAACTTATCAAAGATACCCGCAGAACGCCATTTGAAGGTAAGGGGAAGCCAGAACCCCTGAAACATAATTTGTCAGGTTTCTGGTCCCGACGCATTACAGAGGAGCACCGTCTGGTATACGCGGTTACCGACGATTCACTGCTCATTGCAGCATGTCGTTATCATTATTGAACAGATTCATTCATAGAATGAATTGTCAGTTTTGATACGCTAGCGTAGCCTTATAGATCTAAGGTGTATCAGGAGATAACGGATGAAAAAGGTCGCAATTGTCGGGTTAGGGTGGTTAGGCATGCCGCTGGCGATGTCACTTTCAGCGCGAGGCTGGCAAGTCACCGGGAGTAAAACCACACAAGATGGTGTCGAAGCGGCCCGAATGAGTGGCATTGATAGCTATCTGCTTCGCATGGAGCCTGAGTTAGTTTGCGATTCTGACGATCTGGATGCCCTGATGGATGCCGATGCACTGGTCATTACGCTTCCGGCACGTCGTAGCGGCTCCGGCGATGAGTTCTATTTACAAGCGGTACAAGAGTTAGTGGATAGCGCGCTGGCCCATCGTATTCCCCGAATTATTTTTACCAGCTCAACATCTGTCTATGGCGATGCGCAAGGCATGGTGAAAGAAACTACCCCGCGTAATCCGGTAACCAACAGTGGACGAGTATTAGAAGAACTCGAAGACTGGCTGCACAATTTACCCGGTACTTCGGTCGATATTCTGCGTCTTGCGGGCCTGGTCGGACCGGGGCGTCATCCCGGACGCTTCTTTGCCGGAAAAACCGCGCCTGATGGTGAACATGGTGTTAATTTAGTCCATTTAGAAGATGTTATTGGCGCTATCACTCTGTTGTTACAGGCACCTAAAGGCGGACACATCTATAATATATGTGCGCCAGCTCACCCTGCGCGTAATGTTTTCTATCCGCAGATGGCCCGTTTACTGGGGCTGGAGCCTCCGCAGTTCAGAAATAGTCTGGACAGCGGCAAAGGTAAGATTATTGATGGCAGTCGGATTTGTAATGAACTGGGATTTGAATACCAGTATCCCGATCCGCTGGTAATGCCGCTGGAGTAAACGATCACGCCAGCAGGACGCCGCATGCACTGCAAGGGGGCGTGTATGAAACCACTGCTGGATGTGTTGATGATCCTCGATGCTTTAGAAAAAGAAGGCAGTTTTGCGGCGGCGTCGGCCAAACTCTATAAGACGCCGTCCGCTCTGAGTTACACCGTTCACAAGCTGGAAAGCGACCTTAATATTCAATTGCTTGATCGTAGCGGTCACCGCGCTAAATTCACCCGTACCGGAAAAATGTTATTAGAGAAAGGGCGGGAAGTTCTGCATACCGTGCGAGAACTGGAAAAGCAGGCGATCAAACTGCATGAAGGCTGGGAAAACGAGCTGGTGATTGGCGTGGACGACACGTTTCCTTTTTCTCTGCTTGCGCCACTGATTGAAGCTTTTTATCAACATCATAGCGTGACGCGCCTGAAGTTTATCAATGGCGTACTCGGTGGTTCCTGGGATGCCCTGACTCAGGGGCGAGCGGATATTATTGTTGGCGCGATGCATGAGCCACCATCTTCCAGTGAGTTTGGTTTTTCACGGTTGGGCGATCTGGAACAAGTCTTTGCGGTCGCGCCTCATCATCCGTTAGCCCTGGAAGAAGAGCCGTTAAACCGTCGTATTATTAAGCGATATCGGGCGATTGTGGTGGGGGATACTGCGCAGGCAGGCGCTTCTACGGCCTCACAACTTCTCGACGAACAAGAAGCCATTACCGTTTTCGATTTTAAAACCAAGCTGGAGCTGCAAATTAGCGGCCTCGGCTGCGGCTATTTACCCCGTTATCTGGCACAACGTTTTCTCGATAGTGGCGCGTTAATAGAGAAGAAAGTGGTCGCCCAAACTCTCTTTGAACCCGTCTGGATTGGCTGGAACGAACAGACCGCAGGCCTTGCCAGCGGCTGGTGGCGAGATGAAATTTTAGCAAATAGTGCGATCGCCGGTGTTTATGCAAAATCTGATGACGGAAAATCAGCCATTTAAAGAAAAATTATTATGACAAGCCTCTCATTCTCTTGTCATTTCCCCCCCATTTAGGCACAATGCGCCGCTGTCAAAAAATGACTAAAAACCGACGTTTCATCAGCGTCGGTTATTTTTTGCTTCAAACCAATCATTCATACCAAGAGGCCGGGCTTCGTACCGGATAGATATTTACTAAAAATCGACAGTTGTTGTCGCTGAGGAATCCAAAAAAATGGGGCAATTTTTTGCTTACGCGACGGTTATCACCGTAAAGGAGAATGACCATGTCGCATAACGTTACTCCAAACACCTCTCGCGTGGAATTGCGTAAAACGCTTACGTTAGTTCCGGTTGTAATGATGGGTCTTGCCTATATGCAGCCGATGACGCTGTTTGATACTTTTGGTATCGTTTCAGGCCTCACGGATGGTCATGTGCCGACAGCCTATGCGTTCGCATTGATTGCGATCCTGTTTACGGCTCTGAGCTACGGGAAGCTGGTTCGCCGCTATCCTTCTGCTGGCTCTGCATACACTTACGCCCAGAAATCCATTAGCCCGACTGTCGGCTTTATGGTGGGTTGGTCTTCTCTGCTCGACTATCTGTTCGCGCCGATGATCAACATTCTGCTGGCGAAAATTTATTTTGAAGCTCTGGTGCCTTCCATCCCATCGTGGATGTTTGTGGTGGCGCTGGTGGCCTTTATGACCGCCTTTAACCTGCGTAGTCTGAAATCCGTAGCGAACTTCAACACTGTAATCGTCGTGTTGCAGGTAGTGCTGATCGCGGTGATTCTGGGCATGGTTGTTTATGGCGTATTTGAAGGTGAAGGCGCTGGTACGCTGGCGAGCACTCGTCCATTCTGGTCTGGCGATGCGCATGTTATCCCGATGATTACCGGGGCGACAATCCTGTGCTTCTCCTTTACCGGCTTTGACGGCATCAGCAACCTGTCGGAAGAAACCAAAGATGCAGAGCGCGTGATCCCGCGTGCGATTTTCCTGACCGCGCTGATTGGCGGCATGATCTTCATCTTTGCAACTTACTTCCTGCAGCTGTACTTCCCGGATATCTCTCGCTTTAAAGATCCGGATGCGTCACAGCCTGAAATCATGCTGTATGTTGCAGGTAAAGCATTCCAGGTTGGTGCGCTGATCTTCTCCACCATTACCGTACTGGCGTCCGGTATGGCGGCGCATGCAGGCGTTGCGCGTCTGATGTACGTAATGGGGCGTGACGGCGTATTCCCGAAAAGCTTCTTCGGTTATGTACACCCGAAATGGCGTACTCCGGCGATGAACATCATCCTGGTTGGCGCGATTGCCTTGCTGGCAATCAACTTCGACCTGGTAATGGCTACAGCGCTGATCAACTTTGGTGCGTTGGTGGCGTTCACCTTCGTTAACCTGTCGGTCATCTCGCAGTTCTGGATCCGTGAGAAGCGTAACAAGACGCTGAAAGATCACTTCCAGTATCTGTTCCTGCCGATGTGTGGTGCGCTGACCGTTGGTGCGCTGTGGGTTAACCTGGAAGAAAGCTCAATGGTTCTGGGTCTGATCTGGGCGGCTATCGGTCTGATTTACCTGGCTTGCGTCACCAAGAGTTTCCGTAATCCGGTTCCGCAGTACGAAGACGTAGCGTAATCATCTTTTGTAATAATAAACCGGAGTCGAATGAATATTGGGCTCCGGTTTTTTTATTCTTTTTTATCGACATCCTCATTAATAACCATTTGTTCTAATTTAGAGAATTTGGTTATTGGTCTGCATTCCACCAGTCATGAATAATTTCCCTATTAACATTCATCTGGTTAATTAATTTATGTTTTCAATGATATTAAGCGGGCTAATTTGTGGTGCTCTGCTGGGATTTGTCATGCAGCGTGGGCGTTTTTGCCTGACAGGTGGTTTTCGCGATATGTATATCGCGAAAAATAATCGCATGTTTTACGCCTTGCTGATTGCAATTTCGGTACAAAGTGTGGGGGTTTTTGCGTTAATTCAGGCGGGCCTACTGACTTACGAAGCCGGGGCGTTCCCGTGGCTTGGTACTGTTATAGGTGGGTATATCTTCGGGCTGGGAATTGTTCTGGCGGGTGGATGTGCCACCGGGACCTGGTATCGCGCGGGTGAGGGATTGATCGGCAGTTGGATCGCGCTTTTCACTTATATGGTGATGAGTGCGGTGATGCGTTCTCCACATGCCAGTGGTTTAAATCAAACCTTGCAGCACTACAGTACTGAACATAACTCTATTGCTGAGACTTTTAATTTGTCTGTGTGGCCGTTGGTTGCCGTTTTGCTGGTGATAACGCTCTGGGTGGTGATGAAAGAGTTGAAGAAGCCAAAACTCAAAGTCGCGACCTTACCGCCGCGCCGAACCGGGATCGCTCATATTCTGTTTGAAAAACGCTGGCATCCCTTTGTCACTGCTGTACTCATCGGTTTGATTGCGCTTTTAGCCTGGCCCCTGAGTGAAGCAACCGGACGCATGTTTGGGTTAGGAATCACTTCCCCAACGGCCAATATTCTGCAATTTCTGGTCGCGGGTGACGTGAAATACATTAACTGGGGCGTTTTCCTGGTGTTAGGGATCTTCGTGGGGTCATTTATTGCAGCCAAAGCGAGCCGTGAGTTCCGCGTTCGCGCAGCTGATGCACAAACAACATTACGTAGCGGGTTAGGTGGTGTACTGATGGGCTTCGGTGCCAGTATTGCAGGTGGTTGCTCTATCGGTAATGGACTGGTTATGACTGCAATGATGACCTGGCAGGGCTGGATTGGCCTTGTATTTATGATTCTCGGAGTCTGGACTGCGTCCTGGCTTGTGTATGTTCGACCGCAGCGTAAGGCGCGACTGGCGACTGCTGCGGCAAATTAAGTAAGGTGTAAAGATGGCGATTAAAAAGCTGGATGTGGTGACGCAGGTCTGTCCGTTTCCACTCATAGAAGCAAAAGCAGCACTGGCAGAAATGGCCAGCGGCGATGAGTTGGTAATTGAGTTTGATTGCACCCAGGCAACTGAAGCAATCCCACAGTGGGCGGCAGAAGAAGGACATGCCATCACCGATTATCAGCAGATTGGCGATGCAGCGTGGAGCATCACCGTTCAAAAAGCCTGACTCAACATTGTCCTCCGCCGTACCAGCGGCGGAGGCTTCAAATTAGACGATCTCTTCCGCGTATTGCCAAAGCGCTTTTAACAGCGCCACTTTCTCTTTGTCATCGGCATATTGTTGTACCAGCATCTGCAATTCATCAGCATAACCCTGCAAAAACTCTGGCGTGAATACCTGGCGGCGGTGCTCCAGCCAGCGTTGCTGCTCGGCATAATCCAGCGTCCCCGGGAAGTTGCGTGCCCGATAATTGAACAACAGCTTTTCAATCCGTTTATCAACAAAAGTGATATCCAGTGCCGGTAAATTACGTGGCTCGGTTTCCAGCACAATTTTCATTGCTGCACGATCTGCGTCACTGAAAAAGCCGTTATAAAGCTGTGCATCCACGTTATCTGTAGGCGTAAACGGTTCGGCTTCCGCGAATATCGCCACCACTTTTTCACGCACTTGCGGATTTTCACGCAGAATTTTCAGGTTATCGAGGCAATGCTGACGATTAATTCCCAGTCGGTCGGCATCTTCCGGGCGTAGCGTATTCGCCTGGGCCAGCACCGGACATTTATTGATATGCACCAGCTTAACCGGAACGGCGGCGTTATCGCCAAGATCGGTTTTTGCGGTATATAAACGCTCGCGCAATGTGTCGCTATCCAGTTCCAGTAATGGCGAAATGTCTCCTGCCAAATCCACCATAATTACAGCATTGCGATTTTCAGGATGCCACGCCAGCGGTGCCACCCAGCTGGTATTGCCGCGCCATGCCCCAAACATTCCGGAAACGTGAACCAGGGGTTTCATCTGCGGAACATCAATCAACGCCATCAGTTTGTGTTTATTACGATGGGTAAAGAGATAATCAAACAGGCGTGGCTGACGCGTTTTTACCAGTTTCGCCATCGCAATAGTGGCGTACACATCAGCCATCGCATCGTGGGCGTTGCTATGTTCAATACCATTCGCTTTGGTTAAATGCTCAAGGCGAAAGCTCGGTAGACCGTCATCATTTTCAGGCCAGTTTATTCCTTCCGGGCGCAGGGCATAACAGGCACGCATAACATCCAGTAAATCCCAGCGCGAGTTATCATGCTGCCAGCTCCAGGCGTAAGGATCGTAGAAATTACGATAAAAAACGTTGCGTGTGACTTCGTCGTCGAAACGCACATTGTTGTAGCCCAGAATACAGGTCTTCGGTACGGTAAAAAGCGAGTGAATACGGGCGGCAAACGCGGCTTCGTTTTCTCCTTTCGCCCGTGCTTCCTGCGGGGTAATACCGGTAATTAATACGGCTCCAGGCTGGGGTAAATAGTCATCCGCGGGCTTGCAGTAAAAGACTTCAGGTTCGCCGATGACATTGAATTCGCTATCGGTGCGAATGGCTGCGAACTGTGCAGGGCGATCTAACGCGGGGTGCGTGCCAAAGGTTTCGTAATCGTGAAAGAGGAAGGTAGGTTGTTTATCTGTGTCTGTCATTGTCTAGCATTGTCCACTGTAGTTAATTAACTGTCTGTTATAACTCGAAAAACAACCCTTTTTTCACCTGAGTATGTCTACGAACGTCAAATATAGTTGTTTACTGTGCGCTGTTGTCCATGTGATATTGTGTACCAGATGTGTACCAAACCATTATTTTTGAGCGTACCAAATATTATTTATGGCTATAAGCGACACAAAACTTCGTACTATTTATGGTAAACCATATTCGGGCCCACAAGAAGTGGCTGATGCCGATGGCCTCAGCGTACGAATTTCACCGAAGGGGGTCATCCAGTTCCAGTACCGCTATCGCTGGCATGGCAAGCCTAATCGACTTGGGCTTGGTCGATACCCATCCCTGTCTTTGAAGGACGCCAGACAGATCACTGCTGACTTGCGAAAGCTCTATTTCTCAGGAACGGATCCACGCACTTATTTTGAAGAGAAGGTGGAGAACTCCATGACGGTCGCCCAGTGTCTCGACTACTGGTTCGACAACTACGTCTCTACAACTCTCAGAGAAAAGACCCAGGCACTTTACCGATCAACGGTTATGAAGCGCATGCATGACGCCTTCCCTAATCGTCCGGCATCTTCTATCACGGTTAAGCAATGGGTTGACCTGCTTACCGAAGAAGAAAGAGATAATCCACGCCGAGCAAGGCAGGTGCTAAGTCAACTAAGATCAGCAATAAGTTGGTGCATGCGGCGTCAGTTGATAGATAGTTGCGCAATTATGAGCATCCAACCAAGGGACTTCGGCTCCCGCGCTGAGGTAGGGGATCGTGTACTGTCGTATCACGAACTGGCTAAGATTTGGCTTGCTATTGAAAGAAGTCGTGCGTCTACGTCAAATAAGCTACTTCATCAGATGCTTATGCTGTGGGGGGCGAGGCTCTCAGAGCTTAGGCTGGCAAAAAAGACAGAATTTGACCTGCTGGAAAACGTATGGACCGTACCGAAAGAGCATAGCAAGATGGGTAATGTTATCCGCCGTCCAATCTTCGAACAAATTAAGCCTTTCCTCGAAAAGGCCATGACAACGTACAATGATGTTCTTTTCCCTGGAGAAGACATAAACAAACCGATCAGCATCGCTGCAGCCAACCGATTCGTAAATAGAATAAGGGGAGGGATGGATCTAGGTTACTGGCGAACACATGATTTCAGAAGAACGCTTGTTACACGTCTGTCCGAGATGAATGTCGAGCCTCATGTTACTGAGCGAATGCTCGGTCATGAACTTGGCGGGATAATGTCCGTATACAATAAACACGACTGGATAGAGGCTCAGCGCAAAGCGTATGAGCTTCACGCTGATAAATTGTTCTGGCACATCAGGAGCATTTCTGATTAACGCCACCGTTAAGAATCCACCCCTCAACAGCTTCACGAAGGTATGATTTGGGGTGGGTTCTGACTGGCTTCGGAAATCCGTGCCGTTTGGTATAGTTCCAGATTGTCTGACGTGATGAAACACCGAGCTTGTTCATCACTTCTTTCTCAGGAATCAGGCTGGTATCGGTCATCTTAATTCTCCAGGCAAAAAGAAACCGCCATATAGCGGCTCTATCAGATATGTACAGGCCTCATCGAGTGTGAGGCGTTAGTCCTTGCGTAACTCGCTAATTCTTCTGTAAGTCTCTGGTGCTTTGCTATCTCACGCAGTGCCTGATAGTCAATCTTGTTCACTGCTTGCCTCCTTTGCGAAGCTGGTCGGCGAACAAACGTACACTAGATGCTTCACTGCGTAGAAACTTAACGGCATAATCAAAACCACCTCGTTCTGCGTCGTCTGCTCCGTTGTCGAGGTTATCTGCGTACATCTCTACCCCCTGCGCCCGTACTTCAGCCAGGAAAGCATCGGTGGCTGGGGTTTCAGTAACATCATCTTCCCATTCGCTAAACTCCTCACGACAAAAGTCATTAAATTCCTTCTCAGATTGCTTAAGCGAGGTATTTTCAGCAGCCATCTTCGCGCATTTAGCCTCAAGGTTATCAATCGTGATTCCAGCAGAACGACACTCCCGCAACGCCGTTTCCAGTTTTGATTCAAGTTCACCGAACTTACGGACAAGATATTCAGCGTTTGTTTCGTTAACCTTTAAATCTCGTGGGATGCATTTACCTTTCAGAAATCCATCCATCTCAATTAGTGTCATTTGTTTCATTTCTTCCCACTCCGCCACATAGCATTCAGATATTTGTTTTGATTTACTGATGGAAAAGAATTTCTCTTAAGCAATTCCTCTCTCGATGGCATTGGCTTTACGCGTTGGCGAATAATCATTTCTGCCGGAAGAATGCCGGGATTGTATGCAAGTCCTCTCATTGTTAATTCCTCAGTCATTACTGATAGCGCCATAGCGTGAGCGGTAATTACGCAGGCGCGGGTCAATTTCAGGGAAGTGGGTATATGTGGCTTTGCGGAATGGTCGGATTGATGTCTGGTAAATTCGCTCGCGTTCTTCTTTCTCTGCAAGCCATATACAGTGGCGAAATTCCTTTTCCTCTTTCGTTTCCTGCGGTAGAGACATTATTCGATCGTAGTTTTTTCTGAATTTATCCAGCACCTCCGATACGGAATTGCCGGAACAGCGGCGCGCGTCGTCCGCACCATACAGAGGCGCTGGCATAATTAAATCCTTATTTTTCTAAATCAGAATGGGATGGAATCGTCGTATACAGGAGTGTTCTGCTGGTTACTACTTTGCTGCTGCGGGCCATTTCCTGAAGCTGCAAATCCAATCTTTGCATTCAGTAATTCAAGAGTGATTGATTGACCATTTTGCCCCTGATAAACATCAACCCTGATGTTTTCTCCGGTAATTTCCACAATGCCACCTTCAACAAGAACACTACGGTAGTAATCCGCTTGCGCTCCCGGCTTGGCAAATACAACGGCGCTGTAGTTTATCCATTCTTTCTTTTTTGTCTGGCGATCGTAATACTGAACGCCAGCACGGATGTTGAATCCGATATTTTCCCCGGCCTGAAACTCTCTTGCGGGTTTGTTTAGTCTTACAGTAATCGAATGCGCCATTAAGCAGCCGCTCCTTCTAATTCGTCTCGTCTGATGTTGTAAACGTCCTGCGCTTTGTGCTGCTCCGGTGTTCCTTCGAGCATCTTCCACGCTTTGGCGAACGCCTGTTTAAGCTCTTCCACGGTGTTTTTCTGCATTGCTGCGTCAGTGAATGCTTTTAGAACCTGTTCAGGTGTAGGTGATGGTTTTGATTGCTTTGCTGCTGCGTTCTGCTGATGTTTATGCTCGTCGGTATCTGCATCTTTCGCATCATCAATGCCGAACAAACCATTGAGGCAATACTTGCGTGCATAAGAGCTTGTAGCTCCCGTAACTTGTGCAGAATCCATTCCTTTCTTGCTTTCTTCCTCTCGTGCAAGAGCGGTTGCTGTATGACTGTTTTCGCCATCGGTAATAGTTGCCGTGGCTTTCACGTAATACCGATCACCAATCAAAACAACTTCATCGCTGATTGATAAAAACAGGCCATTCAGTAACGGCTTAACGCCTTCAAGAATGTCTTCGCAGCTTCTGTATTTATATTTACCGAATGAGTTGTACTGATTCTTTGGCGCGTTCAGATTCTCCTGAATAGCTGCCAGTCTTGCGTAAAATTCTTTGCTCATATGTTTGTTCTCAGAATGGACACGGCCCAAGGAAATAACGCTGATTTAATACTTCGACTCGGGACAAATTAAGGCATACCCGCATTCCTTCGCGGTCACCATTATGGCGATACCAGAGAGCTTTCTGCGTGTACATGCGTCTCTGTAACTTGCTCTCCTTCACTGTGGTTGCAAGTGACATGAACATCTCCTTCGTTACCGATTAAATCTTTCATCTGACGAATAAATTCTTCGTCTGAACAGTTATCTGTAAAACTCATGGACGGCCTTGTTGTTTCAAAATATCCCAAAGCTTTTCGAGCAAACTTTTCATTCTTGGTTGTTTAAAGTCTGCTCCGGTTAAAATA
>NZ_JAATUR010000054.1 GCF_011881725.1 Escherichia coli
GAAGGATGGCCTTTTTGCATTGGCGCAGAAAAAAATGCCGGATGCGATGCTGGCGCGTCTTATTCAGCCTACTCTTGCTTATCCGTCCTGCTTTTGCATCCACTCCACCACAAAATCAGCCAGCCCCTCAATATCATTAATATCCAGTAACGCGACATCAAGATTAAGCGGCACATCACTGGCTACAGCAATAACATGTCTGTCTATCACTAATTCTTCCGGTCGATGTCCGGCTCCATCGTGAAAAAGCACAATCTTTGCGATCTCTTCATGCTTAAACCCTTCGACCAGAATCAAATCCAGCTTTGAGGTATCCATCCGACTTGCGAGAAAATGTAGATCCAGTTCTTCTTCATCTGGCGTTTCCGTCATCAAAGCCCAACGCTGCTGGCTGGCAACGATGGTTTGTGCTGCACCCGCCTTGCGCAGCTCATAGCTATCTTTGCCTGGCTTATCAACATCCATATCATGATGCGTATGCTTAATCAGCCCCGGACGGATCCCTCTGGCGCATAATGCCGGGATTAGTTTTTTCAACAATGTCGTTTTTCCGGTGCCGCTCCACGCGGCGAAGGCGAGCAGTGGTATCATTGTCTTTCCTGCCATCGGGCAAGCTCCTCTGGCGTATTCACGTTTATAAATGCCTTTTTATGATCGCTAAAATCGACAGCGTGACCGCCAGCAAGACGCATAAATTCCATCACCCGGCGTTCGCCGGTTTGTAAATATTCCAGTAATAAAGGCTCAATAGCACGACTTACCAGAGCAATAGTCGGGTGATCGCGTTCACCGTCATGGACCCACACTACAGACGCATCTTTGCGCTGATGATTAAGCCGGGAGACTAAATCCTGGGGAATATAAGGCGTATCGCACGGACAAAACAGAAACCACTCACCAGCTTCTTGCTGCATTACCGAAAGCATTCCCGCCAGCGGGCCAGGGTAATCCGCCAGAGAATCCGCTATTACTTTCAGACCACTTGCCTGATAGATTTCCTGATGGCGATTGGCATTAACCACGACGTGAGAGAGCTGCGCCATAAGCGCATCAGCGACATGCTGCCATAGAGGCTTGCCATTTAATTCCAGCAACCCTTTATCTACGCCGCCCATTCGTCTGGCTTTACCGCCCGCCAGTACAACGCCTGTTATCGTCGTCATCAGATTCACCGATATCGCCTCTTTTATTGTGGGATTGACCCTGCTAACGTGTCTGTCTCAAGAGTAAGGAGCATTACTATGAAATGTAAACGTCTGAATGAAGTTATTGAACTCCTCCAGCCAGCCTGGCAAAAAGAGCCAGACCTTAACCTGCTGCAATTTTTGCAGAAACTGGCGAAAGAGTCAGGTTTTGACGGTGAACTGGCGGATTTGACGGATGACATTCTGATCTATCACCTGAAAATGCGTGACTCCGCAAAAGATGCGGTGATCCCGGGTTTGCAGAAAGATTATGAAGAAGACTTCAAAACGGCGCTATTACGCGCTCGAGGCGTAATTAAAGAGTAAAAGCATGTAAGCGGCGCCACCAAAATCATCGTGAAATGATATCCTTCATCATTCGTAATGTTTTCCGGATGATGGGATGAACAACAGCGCTTTTACTTTCCAGACACTACACCCGGATACCATCATGGACGCTCTATTTGAGCAAGGGATCCGGGTGGATTCCGGTCTTACCCCGCTTAACAGCTATGAAAACCGAGTCTATCAATTTCAGGACGAAGATCGTCGACGCTTTGTCGTCAAATTTTATCGCCCTGAACGTTGGACAGCCGATCAAATCCTCGAGGAACATCAATTTGCGTTGCAACTGGTAAATGATGAAGTTCCCGTCGCAGCGCCTGTGGCCTTTAACGGTCAGACTTTATTGAATCATCAGGGATTTTATTTCGCCGTTTTCCCAAGCGTAGGTGGTCGCCAGTTCGAAGCTGATAATATCGATCAGATGGAAGCGGTTGGGCGTTATTTAGGGCGTATGCACCAGACAGGGCGCAAACAGCTTTTTATCCATCGTCCAACCATCGGTCTGAATGAATATCTCATTGAGCCACGCAAGTTGTTTGAGGATGCCACACTGATACCTTCCGGGTTGAAAGCGGCATTCCTGAAAGCGACAGATGAGCTGATCGCCGCCGTTACAGCGCACTGGCGGGATGATTTCACCGTTCTGCGGCTACATGGTGACTGTCATGCCGGGAATATTCTCTGGCGCGATGGTCCAATGTTTGTCGATCTGGATGATGCACGTAATGGTCCGGCTATTCAGGATTTGTGGATGTTGCTCAATGGCGATAAAGCCGAGCAGCGGATGCAACTGGAAACTATCATTGAAGCTTATGAAGAATTTAGCGAGTTCGACACCGCTGAAATCGGATTGATTGAACCTTTACGCGCCATGCGTTTGGTTTATTATCTTGCCTGGCTAATGCGGCGTTGGGCCGATCCCGCGTTCCCGAAAAATTTCCCGTGGTTAACCGGGGAAGATTACTGGCTGCGACAGACGGCGACTTTTATAGAACAAGTAAAAGTTCTACAAGAACCCCCTTTACAATTAACACCTATGTATTAATCGGAGAGAGTAGATCATGAAAAAGATTTGGCTGGCGCTGGCTGGTTTAGTTTTAGCGTTTAGCGCATCGGCGGCGCAGTATGAAGATGGTAAACAATACATCACGCTGGAAAAGCCGGTTGCTGGCGCACCGCAAGTGCTGGAGTTTTTCTCTTTCTTCTGCCCACACTGCTATCAGTTTGAAGAAGTTCTGCATATTTCTGAGAACGTGAAGAAAAAACTGCCGGAAGGCGTGAAGATGACTAAATACCATGTCAACTTCATGGGTGGGGACCTGGGCAAAGATCTGACTCAGGCATGGGCAGTGGCGATGGCGCTGGGCGTAGAAGACAAAGTCACTGTTCCGCTGTTTGAAGGCGTACAGAAAACCCAGACTATTCGTTCTGCATCTGATATCCGCGATGTATTTATCAACGCAGGTATAAAAGGTGAAGAGTACGATGCAGCATGGAACAGCTTTGTTGTTAAATCTCTGGTCGCACAGCAAGAAAAAGCGGCTGCAGATGTTCAATTGCGTGGCGTTCCGGCGATGTTTGTTAATGGCAAATATCAGCTGAATCCGCAGGGTATGGATACCAGCAATATGGATGTTTTTGTTCAGCAGTATGCTGATACAGTGAAATATCTGTCCGAGAAAAAATAATTCATTGTGAATTACATAAGGCCTGTGAATATTCACGGGCTTTTTTATTATTTAATAAATATAAATACATTCTGATAATTCATCTCGTTTCTGGACATTTTAATATCAAACGCGGATATTAAAAGTTTTGCTGTTTTATCAGGGAATATTTAAATGATACGTAAGTCAGCCACAGGTGTTATTGTTGCATTAGCCATTATCTGGGGCGGTGGAACATGGTATGAAGGGACTCAAATCCAGCCAGGTGTTGAAAAATTTATTAAAGTTTTTAACGACAGTAAAAAGAAGGGTGAACATGCCTATGATATGACCTTAAGCTATAAAAACTTTGATAAAGGTTTTTTTAGTTCTCATTTTCAGATGCTAATTACATTTGATAATGGTGCGCCAGATCTCAATATCAAGCCAGGACAAGGTATTGCATTTGATGTGGATGTCGATCATGGTCCCTTGCCGCTATCGATGTTAAAAAGCGGCAATATCTTACCTGCTATGGCGGCAGTAAAAGTTAAATTAGTCAATAATGAACTCACACAGCCGTTATTTATTGCTGCAAAAGATAAAGTGCCCGTCGAAGCGACATTGCGATTTGCCTTCGGCAGTTCGTTCTCTACAATTCTGGATGTTGCCCCTGCAGAGTATGGAAAACTCTCCTTTGGTGAAGGCCGATTTACTTTTAATGGCGATGACAGTTCATTGTCTAACCTGAATGTTGAAGGCAAAGTCGAAGATATCGTTCTGGAATTATCGCCAATGAACAAAGTCACGGCGAAAACCTTCACCGTTAACTCCCTGACACGATTAGAAGAAAATAAATTTCCGCTTGGTGAAAGCGAGTCGAAATTTAATCAGATTAGCATTATCAATCGCGGTAACGAAGTTGCCAAAATCGATACTTTCGTCGTGAAAACTACACTAGAGCGCGTAAAAGATAAAGATTATATCAATGCCAATCTGACCTACGAAATTGATAGGTTAACAAAAGGAAATCAGCCACTCGGTAGCGGTCAGTGGTCATTGATTGCTGAATCTATTGATCCCTTAGCAGTTCGTCAGTTTATCATCCAGTACAACATTGCGATGCGTAAGCAACTTGCTACACACCCTGAGTTAGCACACGATGAAGCTGCACTGGAAGAAATGAATACGGCATTGTTCAAAGAGTATTTACCGTTATTACAAAAAAGTGAGCCGATCATTAAACAACCTGTAAGCTGGAAGAACGCTGTCGGTGAATTAAATGCTAATCTGGATATCAGTATTGCCGACCCAGCCAAATCTTCATCATCCACAAACAAAGGGATTAAATCGCTCAATTTTGATGTGACTTTACCGCTTAATGCCGTCACAGAAACGGCAAAACAGCTTAATTTATCTGAAGGAATGAATGATGAAAAAGCTCAGAAGCAGGCTGATAAACAAATCAGCGGAATGATGACACTCGGTCAGATGTTTCAGTTAATCACGATTGACAACAATACCGCCTCGCTGCAACTGCGTTATACACCGGGTAAAGTTGTTTTTAACGGACAAGAGATGAGCGAAGACGAGTTTATGTCTCGTGCCGGACGTTTTGTTCATTAAATACTAACTCGCCTCTGATCATTCAGAGGCGAGTAAAACCTACTTATTCTGACGCTGTGAAGACATGAGAGACGTCAGAAGCCTGTCTTTTTCCTGCCACAGTGAGTTCAGCCATTGTTGAAAATGGCGCTTAAAGCTTTTGTCATTGATGTAGTCGCCATGTAACTCATCGTCAATAGGCTGTAAATCCACATGCACGACAATCCGCGTCAGTTTGCCACTTAACATATCGAAGAACGGTTGACGATTATTGTCCGGATAACACAGCGTAACATTAAGCAGTTTATCGAATTGTTTACCCAGTACATTTAGCGCCATCGCAATGCCTGCAGCCTTTGGTGGCAACAAGTTTTGAAAAGTAGAGTGAGTTTGCTGATGCTTTTCTTGTGTGAAACGGGAACCTTCAACAAAATTCACAATCGTGGTGGGATGCAGGCGAAACTTTTCACAAGACCGGCGAGTGGTTTCAACATCTTTACCACGTCGCTCCGGATGACGTAATAAATAAGCGCGGGAATAGCGCTTCATAAACGGCATATCCAGCGCCCAGCACGCCAGGCCAAGGAAAGGCACCCAGGCCAGTTGCTGCTTGAGAAAATATTTGTTCATTGGAATATGCTTACGAAATAACACGCACAGTACAACAATATCAGCCCAACTGCGGTGGTTACAAATAAGCAAATACCAGTTCTTCTTACTTAGTCCTTCCAGTCCACGAACTTCCCATTGCAGGTGTGGGTTAAGGTGCAGTAATAGCGCTAATCCTTCACACCAGCAATACATCATAAAATCACAAAAAAGCGATACCTTTCGCCAAATCACTGGCACAGGTAACAATAGTTTTACGATCCCAGCAATGATGATCGGGATAGAACAAAAAATGGTGACCAAAATGGTCAATACGATACTCACCAAAAGTGTTATCGCAGCGAGTATTCTCGTCATAATTAAATTATTCAAAAGGTTAGCCATAAACAGTGTGCTAAAGAAGCACAAGGCGCAGATTTTAGCAGAAAATGACCCAAATAACGGATGATCCTGAAATAGAAAAATAATTCATATCTATCCACATTAGAAAAAATCACCATTACTCAATTATCAGTAATGGTTTTAATTTTAACTTGTTGAAAAATAACGATAAACCGCATGCTGTAACAAGTATGATAATAAATTAAAAGTGAAGTAAAAAATTTATACACAAAGTTATCCACATGGTGATTTGCGAGCGATCCAGAAGATCTGCAAAAGATTCTCGCTAAATGCGGTGAAAAACTCATGTTTTCATCCTGTCTGTGGCATCCTTTACCCATAATCTGATAAACAGGCACGGACATTATGGTTCAGATCCCCCAAAACCCACTTATCCTTGTAGATGGTTCATCTTATCTTTATCGCGCATATCACGCGTTTCCGCCGCTGACTAACAGCGCAGGCGAGCCAACCGGCGCGATGTACGGTGTCCTCAACATGCTGCGTAGTCTAATCATGCAATATAAACCGACGCATGCAGCAGTGGTCTTTGACGCCAAGGGAAAAACCTTTCGTGATGAACTGTTTGAACATTACAAATCACATCGCCCACCAATGCCGGACGATCTGCGCGCACAAATCGAGCCCCTGCACACAATGGTAAAAGCGATGGGACTGCCGCTGCTGGCCGTTTCTGGCGTAGAAGCAGACGATGTTATCGGTACTCTGGCGCGCGAAGCCGAAAAAGCCGGGCGTCCGGTGCTGATCAGCACTGGCGACAAAGATATGGCGCAGCTGGTGACGCCAAATATTACGCTTATCAATACCATGACGAATACCATACTCGGCCCGGAAGAGGTGGTGAATAAGTACGGTGTGCCGCCAGAACTGATCATCGACTTCCTGGCGTTGATGGGTGACTCCTCCGATAACATTCCTGGCGTACCGGGCGTTGGTGAAAAAACCGCGCAGGCACTGCTGCAGGGGCTTGGTGGGCTGGATACGCTGTATGCCGAGCCGGAAAAAATTGCTGGCCTAAGCTTCCGCGGCGCGAAAACAATGGCGGCGAAGCTTGAGCAAAACAAAGAGGTGGCCTATCTCTCTTATAAGCTAGCGACGATTAAAACTGACGTTGAGCTGGAACTGACCTGTGAACAACTGGAAGTGCAGCAACCAGCGGCTGAAGAGTTGTTGGGACTGTTCAAAAAGTATGAATTCAAACGCTGGATTGCTGATGTCGAAGCAGGCAAATGGTTACAAGCCAAAGGGGCAAAGTCAGCCGCGAAGCCGCAGGAAACCCTTGTTGTCGACGAAACGCCAGAAGTGACAGCAACGGTGATTTCCTATGACAACTACGTCACCATTCTCGACGAAGAAACGCTGAAAGCGTGGATTGCCAGGCTGGAAAAAGCGTCTGTATTTGCGTTTGATACCGAAACCGACAGCCTCGATAACATCTCTGCCAACCTGGTGGGGCTTTCTTTTGCCATTGAGCCAGGCGTAGCGGCATATATTCCGGTTGCTCATGATTATCTCGATGCGCCCGATCAAATCTCTCGCGAGCGCGCACTCGAGTTACTAAAACCGCTGCTGGAAGATGAAAAGGCGCTTAAGGTCGGGCAAAACCTGAAATACGATCGCGGTATTCTGGCGAATTACGGTATTGAGTTGCGTGGGATTGCGTTTGATACCATGCTCGAGTCCTACATTCTCAATAGCGTTGCCGGGCGTCATGACATGGACAGCCTCGCGGAACGTTGGTTGAAGCATAAAACCATCACTTTTGAAGAGATTGCCGGCAAAGGCAAAAATCAACTGACCTTCAACCAGATTGCGCTGGAAGAGGCTGGACGTTACGCCGCCGAAGATGCAGATGTCACCTTGCAGCTCCATCTGAAAATGTGGCCGGATCTGCAAAAACACAAAGGGCCGCTGAACGTCTTCGAAAACATCGAAATGCCCTTGGTGCCGGTGCTTTCGCGCATCGAACGTAACGGTGTGAAGATCGATCCAAAAGTGCTGCACAATCATTCTGAAGAACTCACTCTGCGTCTGGCGGAGCTGGAAAAGAAAGCGCATGAAATTGCGGGTGAAGAATTTAACCTTTCGTCCACCAAGCAGTTGCAAACCATTCTGTTTGAAAAACAGGGCATTAAACCGCTGAAGAAAACGCCGGGTGGTGCGCCGTCAACGTCGGAAGAGGTACTTGAAGAACTGGCGCTGGACTATCCGCTGCCAAAAGTGATTCTGGAGTATCGTGGTCTGGCGAAGCTCAAATCGACCTATACCGATAAGCTGCCACTGATGATCAACCCGAAAACCGGGCGTGTACATACCTCTTATCACCAGGCGGTCACTGCGACGGGGCGCTTGTCGTCAACCGATCCTAACCTGCAAAACATTCCGGTGCGTAACGAAGAAGGTCGCCGTATCCGCCAGGCGTTTATCGCGCCAGAGGATTACGTGATTGTCTCAGCGGACTACTCACAGATTGAACTGCGTATTATGGCGCATCTCTCGCGTGACAAAGGCCTGCTGACCGCATTTGCGGAAGGAAAAGATATCCACCGGGCAACGGCGGCAGAAGTGTTTGGTTTGCCGCTGGAAACCGTTACCAGCGAACAACGCCGTAGCGCGAAAGCGATCAACTTCGGCCTGATTTATGGTATGAGCGCTTTCGGCCTGTCGCGGCAATTGAACATTCCACGTAAAGAGGCGCAGAAGTACATGGACCTATACTTCGAACGCTACCCAGGCGTTCTGGAGTACATGGAACGCACTCGTGCTCAGGCAAAAGAGCAGGGGTACGTTGAAACGCTGGACGGACGCCGACTCTATCTGCCGGATATCAACTCCAGCAACGGTGCGCGTCGTGCCGCAGCTGAACGTGCAGCCATTAACGCGCCAATGCAGGGAACTGCCGCCGACATTATCAAACGGGCGATGATTGCCGTTGATGCATGGCTACAGGAAGAGCAACCACGCGTGCGTATGATCATGCAGGTACACGATGAACTGGTGTTTGAAGTTCATAAAGATGATGTCGATACGGTAGCGAAGAAGATCCATCAGTTGATGGAAAACTGTACCCGCCTGGATGTGCCGTTGCTGGTGGAAGTGGGTAGTGGCGAAAACTGGGATCAGGCGCACTAAGATTTGCCTTAACAAGCCTTTTTTTCGTAACTTAGCAACATAACCAGCCACGTTTTGTGATAGGTATTAGAAATTCCTATGCAACAACTGAAAAAAAATTACAAAAAGTGCTTTCTGAACTGAACAAAAAAGAGTAAAGTTAGTCGCGTAGGGTACAGAGGTAAGATGTTCTATCTTTCAGACCTTTTACTTCACGTAATCGGATTTGGCTGAATTTTTTAGCCGCCCCAGTCAGTAATGACTGGGGCGTTTTTTATTGGGCAAAAGAAAAGATCCGTATTGCCGGATACGCGATATCCGGCACATGTATAAGGGCGAGAAAATTATTCGCCTTCCTGCGTCTCTTCAACGGGTTGCATCTCGCTAAACCAGGTATCCAGTTTCTGGCGAAGCTTATCCACACCTTGCTTCTTCAGGGAAGAGAATGTCTCAACCTGCACATCACCGTTAAACGCCAGCACTGCTTCACGCACCATATTCAATTGCGCTTTACGTGCACCACTCGCCAGTTTGTCTGCTTTGGTCAGCAGCACCAGCACGGCGATATTGCTGTCTACCGCCCACTCAATCATCTGCTGGTCGAGATCTTTCAGCGGATGGCGAATATCCATCAGCACGACCAGGCCTTGTAGACTCTGACGCTTTTCGAGGTACTCGCCGAGCGCGCGCTGCCATTTGCGCTTCATCTCTTCAGGAACTTCCGCGTAGCCATAGCCAGGCAAGTCGACCAGACGTTTGCCGTCAGCCACTTCAAACAGGTTGATAAGCTGGGTACGTCCTGGGGTTTTCGAGGTCCGCGCCAGGCTTTTCTGGTTAGTCAGCGTGTTCAGCGCGCTGGATTTACCTGCGTTGGAACGGCCTGCAAAAGCCACTTCGATCCCGGTATCGGAAGGTAAGTGGCGAATATCAGGCGCACTCATCACAAAATGCGTCTGTTGATAATTCAAATTAGTCAAAGCGGTCGTCTCCGTCAGTCAAAGCTTTGCGGCGATTATACCTGAACCACAATAAAAGACGGATTTTTCAGCGTGAGCGGTGTAAGTAAATACCATGCGCTTTGTGAGACATTGCCGATTTTTTTTATGCGAAATCGAAGAGAGATTACTGCGATGCATGTCAAATAAGCTAAATAAATCATGCGATTAGTTTTATACAATAATCTGAAAATGAGTAAATACTGATGATAGTTTATTGTTTGTTTAACACAGAAGCGTAAAGTAGCACTCACAGAGCGAGGACGCTAACAGGAACAATGACTCAGGATGAGGGTCAGGAGCGCCAGGAGGCGAAGACAGAGGATTGTCAGGAAGACAAACGTCCGGAGACGTAATTAAACGGAAATGGAATCAACACGGATTGTTCCGGCTAATGGAAAAACAGGGTGTGTTGGCGGCCTGCAAGGATTGTAAGACCCGTTAAGGGTTGCGAGTCAGGAAAAAAGGCGACAGAGTAATCTGTCGCCTTTTTTCTTTGCTTACTTTCTGTTAGATTCCGCCGCAAATCTATACTGAATAAAACGGCTAAAAGACGAACCATTATGAAACCATCTTCACCATCACGCAGCAAAGGTCATGCAAAAGCGCGTCGCAAAACGCGCGAGGAGCTGAATCAGGAAGCTCGTGACCGCAAGCGTCAGAAAAAACGTCGTGGTCATGCACCAGGCAGTCGCGCAGCGGGCGGTAACACCACGTCAGGCAGCAAAGGCCAGAATGCACCGAAAGATCCACGTATTGGCAGTAAAACCCCTATTCCATTGGGCGTGACTGAAAAAGTCACCAAACAGCACAAACCGAAGAGTGAGAAACCAATGCTTTCACCGCAGGCGGAGTTGGAGTTACTGGAAACGGATGAGCGTCTGGATGCGCTGTTGGAACGTCTGGAAGCAGGCGAAACCCTGAGCGCCGAAGAGCAATCCTGGGTGGATGCCAAGCTGGATCGTATTGATGAGTTGATGCAGAAACTCGGCCTCTCTTATGACGATGACGAAGAAGAGGAAGAAGACGAGAAGCAAGAAGACATGATGCGTCTGCTGCGAGGTAACTAACGGATTGCCGACGTGGGTCTTCCCGTTCTGCTGATAACCCTTCCGGTTATATGTTATCTGGTGTGGTTATTCGTTAAACTACAGCGGTTGTCGCGGCGACAAAAGTGGCTGCGCAACCGGCTGATGACCCGAAACGGGCATCCGTCGGTACGCCGTAGCCGCCAGAGACGCCATCGGAAGGAGTGAACATGTCTGTACAGCAAATCGACTGGGACCTGGCCCTGATCCAGAAATATAACTATTCCGGGCCACGATACACCTCGTACCCGACCGCGCTGGAGTTTTCAGAAGACTTCGGCGAACAGGCGTTTTTACAAGCCGTGGCGCGCTACCCTGAGCGGCCTTTATCCCTTTACGTACATATCCCTTTCTGCCACAAACTTTGCTACTTCTGTGGTTGCAATAAGATTGTTACTCGCCAGCAGCATAAGGCCGATCAGTATCTGGATACGCTGGAGCAAGAAATCGTCCATCGTGCGCCGCTTTTTGCCGGGCGCAAGGTGAACCAGTTGCACTGGGGCGGTGGTACGCCAACATATCTGAATAAAGCGCAAATCAGCCGTCTGATGAAGCTGCTGCGCGAAAACTTCCAGTTCAATGCCGATGCGGAGATCTCGATCGAAGTCGATCCGCGGGAAATCGAACTGGATGTACTGGATCATTTACGCGCCGAAGGCTTTAATCGCCTGAGCATGGGTGTGCAGGACTTCAACAAAGAGGTGCAACGTCTGGTCAACCGTGAGCAGGATGAAGCGTTCATCTTTGCACTGCTTAACCATGCGCGTGAGATTGGCTTTACCTCCACTAACATTGACCTGATTTACGGCTTGCCGAAACAGACGCCGGAGAGTTTCGCCTTTACCCTGAAACGCGTGGCGGAACTTAACCCTGATCGTCTGAGTGTCTTTAACTACGCGCATCTGCCGACCATTTTTGCTGCCCAGCGTAAAATCAAAGATGCCGATCTGCCGAGTCCGCAGCAAAAACTCGATATTTTGCAGGAAACTATCGCCTTCCTGACGCAATCGGGCTATCAGTTTATTGGTATGGATCACTTTGCCCGCCCGGATGACGAGCTGGCGGTGGCCCAACGCGAAGGAGTGCTGCATCGTAACTTCCAGGGCTACACAACTCAGGGCGATACCGATCTGCTGGGGATGGGCGTTTCAGCCATCAGCATGATTGGCGACTGCTACGCGCAAAACCAGAAAGAGTTAAAACATTACTATCAGCAGGTGGATGAACAAGGCAATGCGCTGTGGCGCGGTATTGCGTTAACGCGCGATGACTGTATTCGCCGCGATGTGATTAAGTCGCTCATTTGCAACTTCCGTCTGGATTACGCCCCCATCGAACAACAGTGGGATTTGCACTTTGCTGATTACTTTGCGGAAGATCTCAAGCTACTTGCTCCGTTAGCAAAAGATGGGCTGGTGGATGTAGACGAGAAGGGGATTCAGGTGACGGCGAAAGGTCGCTTGCTGATCCGTAACATTTGCATGTGCTTTGATACTTATCTGCGTCAGAAAGCGCGAATGCAGCAGTTCTCGCGGGTGATTTAAAGGGGGAATGGCGCTTCGTTTATAAGGGTGATAAAACGAAAGCGCCATCATTTCACTGAGAATAAAATTGCCTGATGCGCTACGCTTATTTGGCCTACAAAAGCTTTTGAAATTATTGCTTTTTTAGGCGGATAAGACGTTCACGCCGCATCCGGCGTGAACAACGAGCGCTTCATTAGTAATTTGAAACTCAGCTAAACAGCCCAATCATCGCAGCACACAGCACGGCAGCAACAGCAGTTTGCGGTGTGTGGCTGTCAACTGCGCCACTCGATAGCAGATTAATTATTGATTCCAGCATAATGACACTCCCCGTTTTCCGGGCAAGATCATACTGAACTTATCGGAACAGTAAAGCGCAAAATACCAGCAATTTGCGCTCAATAATCAATCTTTACACAGCGAGCCAGGCTTACTCCATCCCAAGCTCTTTTAGCTTACGTGTCAGGGTGTTACGCCCCCAACCAAGCAACCGCGCTGCTTCCTGTTTATGCCCCTGCGTATGCCGTAACGCAGTGGTCAGTAACGTCCGCTCCAGCTCTGGCTGCGCTTCTGACAGCAGGTTTTGATGACCGGAACGTAGCGCTCTGTCTGCCCACTGTGCTAATAGCGTTGCCCAACTGTCCGGTTGCATTTGCGAAGTACTCTCCGGAGCCGTTGATTCAAACAGCTCGCCGGGTAAATCCTGAATTAGCACTTCCTGCCCGGCTGCCATTACCGTTAGCCAGCGGCAGGTGTTTTCCAGCTGGCGCACGTTGCCTGGCCACGCCAGACGCGTCAGAGCGGCTTCGGTTTCCGGATGCAGCAGTTTGGCTTCTACGCCCAGCTCGCGGGCGGCGACCTGTAAAAAATGGCGCGCCAGACGGGGAATATCTTCCCGACGCTCGCGCAGCGGCGGCAGATGAACGCGGATGACGTTCAGGCGGTGGAACAGATCCTCACGGAACTTGCCTTCCTGCACCCGCTGTTCGAGATTCTGGTGGGTCGCAGCGATAATACGCACATCCACTTTTACCGGCGCATAGCCGCCAACGCGGTAAAACTGACCGTCGGCAAGCACGCGCAGCAGACGTGTCTGCACATCCAGTGGCATATCGCCAATTTCATCGAGGAATAATGTGCCGCCATCGGCCTGTTCAAAACGCCCCTGACGAATGGTATTCGCGCCGGTAAACGCGCCTTTCTCGTGACCAAACAGTTCTGATTCGATCAAATCTTTTGGGATAGCCGCCATATTCAGCGCGATAAACGGTGCTTTGGCTCGAGGACTGTGGCGATGCAGGGCATGAGCGACCAGTTCTTTACCGGTGCCGGACTCGCCGTTAATCAGCACACTAATGGAAGAACGTGAAAGCCGACCGATAATCCGGAACACGTCCTGCATGGCAGGCGCTTCGCCGATGATATCGGTCGTTGGGCCGTTAAGCTGAACATTACGCGGTTGCTGCTGTTCCTGATAATGGCTGATGGCGCGCTCAACCAGCGCCACGGCTTCGTCGATATCAAATGGTTTAGGCAGATAATCAAACGCCCCTTGTTGATAGGCGCTAACGGCAGCATCCAGATCGGAATGTGCGGTCATAATGATGACCGGAAGCATCGGATGGCGTTGTTTAATTTGCTTGAGCAGCGCCAGCCCGTCCATTCCCGGCATACGGATATCTGAAAGCAGCACATCCGGTGTTTTGCTCGCCAGCGCCTCCAGCACCTCCGCGCCGTTCTCAAACGTCGTACAGGTTAAACCCGCTCCAGCGAGCGCACGTTCAAGCACCCAACGGATGGAACTATCGTCATCGACTACCCAGACTATCCCTCGTTGCATAAACGTCACCTTTATTTCCTGATAGGCAGGTAAACCGAGAACTCGGTATGACCTGGCCAACTGGTAAATTCAATTTTGCCTGAATGCTGATCAATCAAATTACGGGCGATGGATAAGCCAAGCCCGGTGCCACCTTCGCGGCCGCTGACCATCGGGTAAAACAGCGTATCCTGCAAATGAGGCGGAATGCCTGGCCCGTTGTCTTCCACATCGATCCGCGCCGCCAGCCGATAACGCTCGCCATGTAAGGTCAGTTGAAACGCAGTGCGGGTACGCAGAATAATATCGCCGCCTTCCGGCCCCAGTGCCTGAAGCGCATTGCGCACAATATTCAGCAGCACTTGCTCAATCTGCTCTGGGTCGTGCGTCAGTTCCGGCAGGCTGGGGTCGTAATCACGAATCAACCGCACGTTGTCCGGCAGTTCCATCGACACTAGCGTCACCACGCGTTCAGCCACTTTGTGAATACTTTCGGTGACGCGCGTACCTG
Source organism: Escherichia coli (assembly GCF_011881725.1). Taxonomy (GTDB): domain Bacteria; phylum Pseudomonadota; class Gammaproteobacteria; order Enterobacterales; family Enterobacteriaceae; genus Escherichia; species Escherichia coli_E. Next base: position 14,842 of record NZ_JAATUR010000054.1, read on the forward strand.
GCAGCTGTGGCCCCAACAGACGGTCGACCAGATTTCGTAGCCGATCCGCCTGCTCGATAATCACTTTGGTATATTCGAGCAGTGACGGGTCAGGTAATGCTTTGCTGAGCAGTTGCGCCGCGCCACGTAAACCGCCAAGGGGATTTTTAATCTCATGCGCCAGACCACGCACCAAATCACGAGCAGCAACTTGTTGAGCATGCTGTAGCTGTTCCTGACTTAAGCGGCGCTGGTTATCCATCGGCGCCATCTCCAGTAGGATCATGCCATCCGGCATACGCTGGGCCGTCACAGAAAGGATGTGCGAGCGCCCGTCGATCACCAGCGTCACTTCGTTATCGGTAAAACCTTGCCCCGCCTCCAGACTTTCTTGCATCAGCTCGATATTTAGTGAGAAGTAGCTCAACAGTTCAGGTAACGGCGTACCAAACAATTTGCGGGAGCTTTGGGCGAGCAGTTGTTGCGCGGCGGGGTTGGCGTAATGGATCGCCAGATTGTCATCGATTAACAAAATACTGTTAATCAGCGAGTTGAGGATCTGCCCAGCATCGGGCTGCGTGCCTGTTGCCATAAAGCAGTCTCCTGAACAGGTTGCACCATTTTAGTGCATTATAGCTTTTTACGGATAAAAAGCGCGAAGCATCACAGAAGTTACGGAGAAAAAAGCCCATGCAGAGATGGGCTGAAATTTCCACGGCAACTAAAAACCAGTCCCATCAGGCTATTTTATTTGCCATTTTGAACCAGGGCAGTGCTCGAACTCCTCACGTACTGGTGTACGCTCCGGATTCTGTGCGCTGTCCGTGTTCAAACTGGCTGCAACAATTACGCCAGATGGGCCTGGTTTGAACCCCCGGCGTTGTTGCGCCAGGTAGTACAACTTCAACTATTAGACGCTGTAGTACAGCTCAAACTCTACCGGGTGCGGAGTCATACGCACACGGTCATTTTCTTCGCGACGCAGAGCGATGTATGCATCAATTGCTTCATCAGTGAACACGCCACCGGCTTTCAGGAACTCACGGTCCAGATCCAGTTCGTTCAGTGCTTCCTCCAGAGAGCCAGCAACCTGTGGGATCTCTTTCGCTTCTTCCGGCGGCAGGTCATACAGGTTTTTGTCCATGGCTTCGCCCGGGTGGATTTTGTTCTTGATGCCATCAAGACCGGCCATCAGCAGGGCAGCAAAGCACAGGTACGGGTTAGCCGCTGGATCCGGGAAACGCACTTCGATACGACGCGCTTTCGGAGAAGAAACCACTGGAATACGGATAGAGGCAGAACGGTTACGTGCAGAGTAAGCCAGCATTACCGGTGCTTCGTAGCCTGGAACCAGACGCTTGTAAGAGTTGGTGGTCGGGTTTGCCAGAGCGTTAATCGCTTTAGCGTGTTTGATGACGCCGCCAATGTAGTACAGCGCCTGCTCAGACAGACCCGCGTATTTGTCACCCGCGAACAGGTTGACGCCGTTTTTAGACAGTGACATGTGGCAGTGCATACCGGAGCCGTTATCACCGAACATCGGTTTTGGCATAAAGGTCGCGGTTTTACCGAAGCGGTGCGCCACATTGTGCACAACATATTTGTAGATCTGAATTTCGTCAGCTTTTTTGGTCATGGTATTGAAGCGGGTTGCCACTTCGTTCTGACCCGCGGTCGCCACTTCGTGGTGATGCGCTTCAACCACCAGACCCATCTGTTCCATCACCAGACACATTTCAGAACGGATATCCTGAGCGGAGTCTACCGGCGGAACCGGGAAATAACCGCCTTTCACTGCCGGACGGTGACCTTTGTTACCACCTTCGTATTGGGTGGAGGAGTTCCAGGCGCCTTCGATATCGTCGATGGCAACGTGAGAACCGGAGATAGACGCTCCGAAACGGATGTCATCGAACAGGAAGAATTCTGGTTCTGGCCCGAACAGTACGGTATCGGCAATGCCAGTAGAGCGCAGGTAATCTTCAGCGCGCTTTGCAATGGAGCGCGGGTCACGGTCATAGCCTTGCAGGGTGCCAGGTTCGAGAATATCGCAACGGATAATCAGGGTAGAGTCCGCGAAGAACGGGTCAATCACTGCGGTGGATGCGTCTGGCATCAGCACCATGTCGGATTCGTTAATGCCTTTCCAGCCACCAATCGAGGAGCCGTCAAACATTTTGCCTTCTTCGAAGAATTCAGCATTCACCTGATGAGCAGGGATAGTGACGTGCTGTTCTTTACCTTTGGTATCGGTGAAGCGCAAATCAACAAACTTCACTTCGTGCTCGTTCAGCATCGTCAGTACGTGTTCAGCGGACATACTTTAACTCTCCTGGATTGGTCATTGTCGTCGTGGTAACGAAATCTGCAATTATTTTGGCCGTGTCGCCGTAAAAAAGATAAAGCGAAATCTGTGCCAACTTTTAAATTGCCCCTAAAAGGCGTTATCATGCTTAACATCGTGCAAAAGGGCTGCACCATGATGTGAATGTTGCACCAATATAGTGCTTTAATGGAAACATTAAGCACCATGTTGGTGCAATGACCTTTGGATAACCCTTTTTATGCTCCGTGAAAGCGATCACAAAGGGACTCTGCAATACTTGTTTGCGGAGGATGTTTGTGATCCTGTTTTGTAGTGCGATTAATCCGTGTACAATAACGCGCTATTTCTAATGCCTGAGGCAAAGTTGTGATCGAAAAATTGCGTAATATCGCCATCATCGCGCACGTCGACCATGGTAAAACCACCCTGGTAGACAAGCTGCTCCAACAATCCGGTACGTTCGATTCTCGTGCCGAAACCCAAGAGCGCGTGATGGACTCCAACGATTTGGAGAAAGAGCGTGGGATTACCATCCTCGCGAAAAACACCGCTATCAAATGGAATGATTACCGTATCAACATCGTTGATACCCCGGGGCACGCCGACTTCGGTGGTGAAGTTGAGCGTGTAATGTCCATGGTAGACTCAGTGCTGCTGGTGGTTGACGCATTTGATGGCCCGATGCCGCAAACGCGCTTCGTAACCAAAAAAGCGTTTGCTTATGGCCTGAAGCCTATTGTTGTTATCAACAAAGTTGACCGCCCTGGCGCGCGTCCTGACTGGGTTGTGGATCAGGTATTCGACCTGTTCGTTAACCTCGACGCGACCGACGAGCAGCTGGACTTCCCGATCGTTTACGCTTCTGCGCTGAACGGTATCGCGGGTCTGGACCACGAAGATATGGCGGAAGACATGACTCCGCTGTACCAGGCGATTGTTGACCACGTTCCTGCGCCGGACGTTGACCTTGACGGTCCGTTCCAGATGCAGATTTCTCAGCTCGATTACAACAGCTATGTTGGCGTTATCGGCATTGGCCGCATCAAGCGCGGTAAAGTGAAGCCGAACCAGCAGGTGACTATCATCGATAGCGAAGGCAAAACCCGTAACGCGAAAGTCGGTAAAGTGCTGGGCCACCTCGGTCTGGAACGTATCGAAACCGATCTGGCGGAAGCTGGCGATATCGTGGCGATCACTGGTCTTGGCGAACTGAATATTTCTGACACCGTTTGCGACACGCAAAACGTTGAAGCGCTGCCGGCACTCTCCGTTGATGAGCCGACCGTTTCTATGTTCTTCTGCGTTAACACCTCACCGTTCTGCGGTAAAGAAGGTAAGTTCGTAACTTCTCGTCAGATCCTGGATCGTCTGAACAAAGAACTGGTACACAACGTTGCGCTGCGTGTAGAAGAAACCGAAGACGCCGATGCGTTCCGCGTTTCTGGTCGTGGCGAACTGCACTTGTCTGTTCTTATCGAAAACATGCGTCGTGAAGGTTTCGAACTGGCGGTATCCCGTCCGAAAGTTATCTTCCGTGAAATTGACGGCCGTAAACAAGAGCCTTACGAAAACGTAACTCTGGACGTTGAAGAACAGCATCAGGGTTCTGTGATGCAGGCGCTGGGCGAACGTAAAGGCGACCTGAAAAACATGAACCCTGACGGTAAAGGCCGCGTACGTCTCGACTACGTGATCCCAAGCCGTGGTCTGATTGGCTTCCGTTCCGAGTTCATGACCATGACTTCTGGTACCGGTCTGCTGTACTCCACCTTCAGCCACTACGACGACGTACGTCCGGGTGAAGTGGGTCAGCGTCAGAACGGCGTACTGATCTCTAATGGTCAGGGTAAAGCGGTAGCGTTCGCGCTGTTCGGTCTGCAGGATCGCGGTAAGTTGTTCCTCGGTCATGGTGCAGAAGTTTACGAAGGTCAGATTATCGGTATTCACAGCCGCTCTAACGACCTGACTGTAAACTGCCTGACCGGTAAGAAACTGACCAACATGCGTGCTTCCGGTACTGACGAAGCCGTTGTTCTGGTTCCGCCTATCCGCATGACTCTGGAACAAGCTCTGGAGTTCATCGATGATGACGAACTGGTAGAAGTGACTCCGACCTCTATCCGTATTCGTAAACGTCACCTGACGGAAAACGATCGTCGTCGCGCTAACCGTGCGCCGAAAGACGATTAATATCGTTTTTCAGTGATGAAAAACCTGCCAGCGATGGCAGGTTTTTTTTTGCTTGCACCGGGCATGGCGCAAGTAAAAAAATCCGCTTACACCTGAATCTTAACCATTCATCTATTGCGAAAAAGCCAGTGAAATTACTCTGCTTTTTCGCAATCAGCGTCACAAGATTACTCTTATTGCCACATAGCCAAACCCATCCTTTCCCGCTACAGTTAATTTCTTGTGGCGCGAAAGGAGGCAAAAATGCTCTATATCTTTGATTTAGGTAATGTGATTGTCGATATCGACTTTAACCGTGTGCTGGGAGCCTGGAGCGATTTAACACGCGTTCCGCTGGCATCGCTTAAGAAGAGTTTCCATATGGGCGAGGCGTTTCATCAGCATGAGCGCGGGGAAATTAGTGACGAAGCGTTCGCAGAGGCGTTGTGTCATGAGATGGCTCTACCGCTAAGCTACGAGCAGTTCTCCCACGGCTGGCAGGCGGTGTTTGTCGCGCTGCGCCCGGAAGTGATCGACATCATGCATAAACTGCGTGAGCAGGGGCATCGCGTGGTGGTGCTTTCCAATACTAACCGTCTTCATACCACCTTCTGGCCGGAGGAATACCCGGAAATTCGTGATGCTGCTGACCATATCTATCTGTCGCAAGATCTGGGTATGCGCAAACCTGAAGCACGAATTTACCAGTATGTTTTGCAGACGGAAGGTTTTTCACCCAGCGATACAGTCTTTTTCGATGACAACGCCGATAATATAGAAGGAGCTAATCAGCTAGGCATTACCAGCATTCTGGTGAAAGATAAAACCACCATCCCGGGCTATTTCGCGAAGGTGTTATGCTAAAAACCATTCAGGACAAAGCCAGGCACCGTACCCGTCCACTATGGGCCTGGCTAAAACTACTCTGGCAACGCATTGATGAGGACAACATGACAACCCTGGCAGGTAACCTTGCCTATGTGTCGTTGCTCTCATTAGTGCCGCTGGTTGCCGTTGTTTTTGCGCTTTTTGCCGCTTTTCCCATGTTCTCAGACGTTAGTATTCAGCTGCGTCACTTTATTTTTGCCAACTTTCTCCCTGCCACTGGCGACGTTATCCAGCAATATATCGAACAGTTTGTTGCCAATTCCAACAAGATGACCGCCGTCGGGGCATGTGGTTTGATCGTCACGGCGTTATTGTTGATGTACTCCATTGATAGCGCATTGAATGCCATCTGGCGAAGTAAACGGGTACGGCCAAAAATTTACTCGTTTGCCGTGTACTGGATGATTTTGACGTTAGGGCCGCTGTTGGCGGGGGCCAGTCTGGCGATCAGTTCCTATCTGCTCTCCCTGCGCTGGGCGAGTGATCTCAATACAGTCATCGACGATGTATTGCGCATTTTTCCGCTGCTGTTGTCGTGGATCTCCTTTTGGTTGCTTTACAGCATCGTTCCCACCATTCGCGTACCTAACCGCGACGCGATTGTCGGCGCGTTTGTCGCTGCGCTCCTGTTCGAAGCAGGAAAGAAAGGTTTCGCGCTTTATATCACCATGTTCCCGTCATATCAGCTCATTTACGGCGTGCTGGCGGTGATCCCCATTCTCTTCGTCTGGGTCTACTGGACATGGTGTATCGTCTTGCTTGGCGCGGAAATTACTGTCACTCTCGGGGAATACCGCAAACTAAAACAAGCTGCTGAACAAAAAGAAGACGACGAACCATGATTGCATTAATTCAACGCGTAACCCGTGCCAGCGTCACAGTGGAGGGAGAAGTGACGGGCGAAATTGGCGCGGGACTTTTGGTGTTATTGGGGGTCGAAAAGGATGACGACGAGCAGAAAGCAAACCGTCTGTGCGAGCGTGTGCTCGGCTACCGCATCTTTAGCGATGCCGAAGGCAAGATGAATCTCAACGTGCAACAGGCGGGCGGCAGTGTGCTGGTGGTTTCCCAGTTTACCCTTGCCGCAGATACCGAACGGGGAATGCGCCCAAGTTTCTCCAAAGGCGCATCACCGGATCGCGCAGAGGCGTTATATGACTATTTCGTCGAACGCTGCCGTCAGCAAGAGATGAACACGCAAACAGGACGCTTCGCTGCCGATATGCAGGTATCGCTGGTCAATGATGGCCCCGTGACATTCTGGTTGCAGGTATGAGCCAGCTTCCAGGGTTGTCACGGGAAACAAGAGAGAGTATCGCTATGTATCACCTTCGGGTTCCACAAACAGAAGAAGAATTAGAGCGTTACTATCAGTTTCGCTGGGAAATGTTGCGTAAGCCCCTGCATCAACCAAAAGGTTCTGAACGCGACGCGTGGGATGCTATGGCGCATCACCAGATGGTCGTCGACGAGCAGGGTAATCTGGTGGCGGTAGGCCGACTGTATATTAATGCCGACAATGAAGCGTCCATTCGCTTTATGGCCGTTCATCCCGACGTGCAGGACAAAGGGTTGGGAACGCTGATGGCGATGACTCTGGAGTCAGTGGCGCGTCAGGAAGGCGTGAAGCGCGTGACCTGTAGCGCCCGTGAAGACGCGGTGGAGTTTTTCTCTAAGCTGGGGTTTGTTAATCAGGGAGAGATCACCACCCCAACCACCACGCCAATCCGCCATTTTTTGATGATTAAACCTGTCGCCACTCTGGATGATATTTTGCATCGCGGCGACTGGTGCGCACAGCTCCAGCAGGCGTGGTATGAACACATCCCGTTAAGCGAAAAAATGGGCGTGCGCATTCAGCAATATACCGGGCAAAAATTTATCACCACCATGCCGGAAACCGGCAATCAGAATCCGCACCATACGTTGTTTGCCGGAAGTTTATTCTCGCTGGCTACGCTCACCGGTTGGGGGCTTATCTGGTTGATGCTGCGCGAACGGCATCTCGGCGGCACCATTATTCTTGCCGATGCGCATATCCGCTACAGCAAGCCGATTAGCGGTAAACCTCATGCGGTAGCGGACCTCGGGGCTTTAAGTGGCGATCTCGACCGTTTGGCGCGCGGACGAAAAGCGCGGGTACAAATGCAGGTCGAAATCTTTGGCAACGAGACGCCGGGCGCGGTGTTTGAAGGCACGTATATCGTTCTGCCCGCGAAGCCATTTGGCCCGTATGAAGAGGGTGGGAACGAAGAAGAGTAGGGGGGATTTTACTTATCAATAAACGCCTCAGCCGGGAGGTTAAAACGCTCGCTTAACGCCTTGATATGGCGAACGGTGAGCGCCCGGCGACCATTAAGAATATTACTCACATTGGATTTAGACCCAAGTTCTTGTTCCAAATCAGCCGCCTTAAGCCCATGTTGATCCATGAGGATCCGTAACAGACTTACGCCGCACGGGGTCGATGCTAATCGCTGATTGAAATGCTGAAACTCTGGAGCGTTATTTTCATAGTCGCGTATCCGCGCGCAGAGTAATTCAAACAAAGGATTTTCCAGATCGTCACGGTCGACTAAAAATTCGATCAGTTTCAGCGCCTTATGGTATTCCTCTTGATCCGCTTTAGGGCCACATAAAGGGATGTCTTTCACTGCGTGGGTGAAGGTCTTAACCAGCATTTCAAAATTGGCCGAGTCTTCTGCTGGAGTGTGATGTGTTCTCATTTTTATGGCTCCGGTACCAGGTTGTGAGTCGGTCGTATTCATTGTGGGTAACAATATGTTTGACAAAACATTATTGGAGCCTGAAATCAATATAGGCGATAAGCCGTAAATGATTCCCCGCAATATTAATCACCCATCATTTATCTCTGTATTTAAAGTTATCCAGAGAGGAAATATATCTTTTCATCTCACCAGGATCGCTAAACGCTGTTTTCTCTAGAAGATTTAATAAATCAATAAGTGCATCTTCGTAAAGTGGAAAGCGTTTTATCGCCTCGTTAAAAGGATTGTGGCTGATAACATGCATGGTGTAATTCCATTACAAGTTTTCAACTTGAAAACACTTTAAGGCAGATCTGTGGTGTTTTCAAGTTGAAAATAGTTTTTATCTCAATCCGGAGTTTACTTCCCGCTCTTCAGGGAACATCCCGTAGTGCCATACGCGCAGACTCACTGAAAAAATCTGTGGGTGACCGGTGGTGATAAACTCTGCAATTTCTTTTTCCAGTGCCATAGTAGAACTCGTTGTGCTGTATGAATGT
>NZ_JAATUR010000055.1 GCF_011881725.1 Escherichia coli
GCCGTTAACGGTTCACAACTGAATACCGTTAAAACCGACGTGACAACCCTAGGAAATACTGTCAATGGCATCAACACAACTGTTGGTGACCATACTACCAGTATCTCTGCTCTGAACACGGACGTTGATAATCTGGAAAAAGATGCCCTCCTCTGGAATGGCACTGCGTTCAGCGCCAAACACGATGTTAATGGTACAGACACTAACAGCGTAATCACCAATGTTGCGAATGGTGCCGTAACAAGCCAAAGTACCGACGCCATTAACGGCAGTCAGATTCATAGTTTAGCCGATTCCTTTGCAGATTATTTCGGCGGTAATGCAGCAATCAGCGATTCGGGCGTGTTAACCGGGCCAACCTACACTATTGGCGGTACTGACTACACTAACGTCGGTGATGCTCTGGCAGCAATTAACACATCATTTAGTGCTTCAATGGGTGATGCGCTGCTCTGGGATAGTACTGCTAAAAAATTCAGCGCAATACACGGTGGTAACTCCAGCATCATTACTGGCGTTGCTGACGGTGTGATTTCAAGTGCCAGCACTGACGCTGTAAATGGTTCACAACTCTACGATACCAACAAGTACATTACCGATGCCCTGGGTGGTGACGCAGAAGTGAAAGCTGATGGCACCTACATTGCACCGACTTACACCATCGCGAATACCGATTACAACAACGTCGGTGACGCACTGGAAGCGATTGATACTACGCTGGATGACGCCCTGCTGTGGGATGCAACGGCCAATGGTGGTAACGGCGCGTTTAGCGCCGGTCGCGGGGCAAATAACACGGCCAGCATTATTACTAACGTCGCAGACGGTGCAATTTCCGCCACCAGCAGCGATGCCATTAACGGTTCACAACTCTACGATACCAATAAGTACATTGCCGATACGCTGGGTGGTAATGCAGAGGTGAACGCTGATGGCACCATGACTGCACCGACTTACTCTATCGCTAGTGAAGATTACCATAGCGTAGGTGAAGCCCTGGATGCGCTCGATGATAACGCCCTGCTGTGGGATGAAACTGCAGGTGCCTACAGCGCCAGCCATAACGGTAAAGCCAGTGTTATCACCAACGTGGCAGATGGTCTGATTGAAGCAGGCAGCACCGATGCAGTTAACGGTTCTCAACTGAATGCCGCTAACCTGCTGATCGAGCAAAATAGCCAAATCATCAATCAGCTTGCCGGAAACACCGACACGACGTATATCGAAAATAACGGTGCAGGTATTAACTATGTGCGTACTAACGACAGCGGCTTAACGTTCAACGACGCCAGCGCCTCAGGTGTTGGTGCTACCGCAGTGGGTTATAACTCAGTTGCCAAAGGTGACGCTAGTGTGGCGATTGGTGAGAATAGCTTCAGTGAGATTAATAGCAGTATCGCACTGGGTAGCGATTCGGTTTCCAGTCGCGTGATTGTTAAAGGTTCTCGTAACACCAGCGTAACGGAAAATGGCGTAGTTATCGGTTATGACACCACGGACGGCGAGCTGTTAGGCGCACTGTCGATTGGTGATGATGGCAAATACCGTCAAATCATCAACGTCGCCGATGGTTCCGAAGCCCATGACGCCGTTACCGTTCGCCAGTTGCAAAATGCGATTGGTGCAGTAGCAACCACGCCGACTAAATACTTCCACGCTAATTCAACGGAAGAAGATTCACTGGCAGTCGGTACTGACTCGCTGGCAATGGGTGCGAAAACCGTCGTTAATGGTAATGCCGGTATTGGTATCGGCCTGAACACTCTGGTTCTGGCAGATGCGATCAACGGTATTGCTATCGGTTCTAACGCACGCGCAAATCATGCTGACAGCATTGCGATGGGTAATGGTTCTCAGACTACCCGTGGTGCACAGACTGGCTACACCGCCTACAACATGGACGCACCGCAGAACTCTGTGGGTGAGTTCTCTGTCGGCAGTGAAGACGGTCAACGCCAGATCACCAACGTCGCAGCGGGTTCAGCAGATACCGATGCGGTTAACGTGGGTCAGTTGAAAGTTACCGATGAACGTGTGGCACAAAATACCCAGAGCATTACTAACCTGAATACTCAGGTAACGAATCTGGATACTCGCGTTACCAATATCGAAAACGGTATTGGCGATATTGTGACTACCGGTAGCACCAAGTACTTCAAAACCAACACGACTGGTGTAGATGCCAACGCGCAGGGTACAGATAGCGTTGCGATTGGTTCTGGTTCCATTGCCGCCGCTGATAATAGCGTCGCACTGGGTACAGGTTCTGTGGCAAACGAAGAAAATACGATCTCGGTTGGTTCTTCTACCAATCAACGTCGTATCACCAACGTTGCCGCCGGTAAAAATGCTACCGACGCCGTTAACGTGGCGCAGTTGAAGTCTTCTGAAGCCGGTAGCGTGCGCTATGACACCAAATCTGACGGTTCTGTTGACTACAGCAGCATTACCCTCGGTGGTGGCAGTGGCGGTACAACTCGTATCAGCAACGTTTCCGCAGGCGTAAACAACAACGACGCGGTGAACTACGCGCAGTTGAAGCAAAGCGTTCAGGAAACGAAGCAATACACCGATCAACGCATGGTTGAGATGGATAACAAACTGTCTAAAACCGAAAGCAAGTTGAGCGGTGGTATCGCTTCTGCAATGGCGATGACCGGTCTGCCACAGGCTTACACACCGGGTGCCAGCATGGCTTCTATTGGTGGTGGTACTTACAACGGTGAATCGGCTGTTGCTTTAGGTGTGTCGATGGTGAGCGCCAACGGTCGTTGGGTCTACAAATTACAAGGTAGTACCAATAGCCAGGGTGAATACTCCGCCGCACTCGGTGCCGGTATTCAGTGGTAATCATCCATTAACGAATGCGTAAACGCAAAATTGCCTGATGCGCTGCGCTTATCAGGCCTACAGGGGGATTCTGCAAATTCCTGTAGGCCGGATAAGGCGTTCACGCCGCATCCGGCAAGTTAAGGCGCACCTGCTCAACACTTTGAGGGCAATTCTCTGATGGGGATTGCCCTTTTCTTTACCCGATATCTCCCTTACACCAAATTGGCCCTACCAATTCTTCGTGTATCTGAACTCTGGTTCACAGATCCCCAATTAAAACTCACACCAATGTTGCCAATACGTAACATCTGGTTAACTATTCATTGTCATTATCCCTACACAACAAAATTGGCAGTGCCACTTTTACACAACGTGTGACCCAAGAGATGAGCAACAGACTCATTACACGGTGTGCGTGGACTCCAGGAGACCTGCAATGAATCTCTGGCAACAAAACTACGATCCCGCCGGGAATATCTGGCTTTCCAGTCTGATAGCATCGCTTCCCATCCTGTTTTTCTTCTTTGCGCTGATTAAGCTCAAACTGAAAGGCTATGTCGCCGCCTCGTGGACGGTGGCAATCGCCCTTGCGGTGGCTTTACTGTTTTATAAAATGCCGGTCGCCAACGCATTGGCCTCGGTGGTTTATGGCTTCTTCTACGGTTTGTGGCCCATCGCGTGGATCATTATTGCAGCGGTGTTCGTCTATAAGATCTCGGTGAAAACCGGGCAATTTGACATCATTCGCTCGTCCATTCTTTCGATAACCCCTGACCAGCGTCTGCAAATGCTGATTGTCGGTTTCTGTTTCGGCGCATTTCTCGAAGGGGCTGCTGGCTTTGGCGCACCAGTGGCGATCACTGCGGCATTGCTGGTCGGTCTGGGCTTTAAACCGCTGTACGCCGCCGGACTGTGCCTGATCGTTAACACCGCGCCGGTGGCATTTGGCGCGATGGGCATTCCAATTCTGGTTGCCGGACAGGTAACGGGCATCGACAGCTTTGAGATAGGCCAGATGGTGGGTCGTCAGCTACCGTTTATGACCATAATCGTCCTGTTCTGGATCATGGCGATTATGGATGGCTGGCGCGGTATCAAAGAAACCTGGCCTGCGGTCGTGGTTGCGGGCGGCTCGTTTGCTATCGCACAGTACCTCAGTTCCAACTTCATTGGGCCAGAGTTACCGGACATTATCTCTTCACTGGTATCGCTGCTCTGTCTGACGCTGTTCCTCAAACGCTGGCAGCCAGTGCGCGTTTTCCGTTTCGGTGATTTGGGGGCGTCACAGGTTGATATGACGCTGGCGCATACCGGTTACACGGCGGGTCAGGTGTTGCGTGCTTGGACACCTTTCCTGTTCCTGACCGCCACCGTAACGCTGTGGAGTATTCCGCCGTTTAAAGCGCTGTTTGCTTCGGGTGGCGCGCTGTATGAATGGGTAATCAACATTCCGGTGCCGTACCTCGATAAACTGGTTGCCCGCATGCCGCCGGTGGTCAGCGAAGCCACCGCCTATGCTGCCGTATTTAAGTTTGACTGGTTCTCTGCCACCGGTACTGCCATTCTGTTTGCTGCCCTGCTCTCTGTTGTCTGGCTGAAGATGAAACCGTCTGACGCTATCAGCACCTTCGGCAGCACGCTGAAAGAACTGGCTCTGCCCATCTACTCCATCGGTATGGTGCTGGCGTTCGCCTTTATCTCGAACTATTCCGGGCTGTCGTCAACACTGGCGCTGGCACTGGCGCACACCGGCCATGCATTTACCTTCTTCTCGCCGTTCCTCGGCTGGCTGGGGGTATTTCTGACCGGATCGGATACCTCATCTAACGCCTTGTTTGCCGCGCTGCAAGCCACCGCAGCACAACAAATTGGCGTCTCTGACCTGTTGCTGGTTGCCGCCAACACTACCGGTGGCGTCACCGGCAAGATGATCTCCCCGCAGTCTATCGCCATCGCCTGTGCGGCTGTAGGTCTGGTGGGCAAAGAGTCAGATCTGTTCCGTTTTACCGTCAAACACAGCCTGATCTTCACCTGTATGGTGGGCGTGATGACCACGCTTCAGGCCTACGTCTTAACGTGGATGATCCCTTAATGATTGTTTTACCCAGACGCCTGTCAGACGAGATAGCCTCCCGTGTGCGGGCGCTGATTGATGAAAAAAACCTGGAGGCGGGCATGAAGTTGCCCGCTGAACGCCAGTTGGCGATGCAACTTGGTGTGTCGCGTAATTCACTGCGCGAAGCGCTGGCGAAGCTGGTAAGTGAAGGCGTGCTGCTCAGTCGGCGCGGCGGCGGTACGTTTATTCGCTGGCGCCATGACGCGTGGTCGGAGCAAAACATCGTCCAGCCGCTGAAAACGCTGATGGCCGATGATCCGGATTACAGCTTCGATATTCTGGAGGCCCGCTACGCCATTGAAGCCAGCACCGCGTGGCATGCGGCAATGCGCGCCACGCCTAGTGACAAAGAAAAGATTCAGCTTTGCTTTGAAGCAACGCTCAGCGAAGACCCGGACCTCGCTTCGCAAGCAGATGTTCGTTTTCATCTGGCGATTGCCGAAGCCTCACATAACATTGTTCTGTTACAGACCATGCGCGGTTTCTTCGATGTCCTGCAATCCTCAGTGAAACATAGCCGTCAGCGGATGTATCTGGTGCCACCGGTTTTTTCACAACTGACCGAACAACATCAGGCAGTCATTGACGCCATTTTTGCCGGTGATGCCGACGGGGCGCGTAAAGCAATGATGGCGCACCTCAGCTTTGTCCACACCACCATGAAACGATTCGATGAAGATCAGGCTCGCCATGCACGGATTACCCGCCTGCCCGGTGACCATAATGAGCATTCGAGGGAGAAAAACGCATGATTATTTCCGCAGCCAGCGATTATCGCGCCGCAGCACAACGCATTCTGCCGCCGTTCCTGTTCCACTATATGGATGGGGGTGCATATTCTGAATACACGCTGCGCCGCAATGTGGAAGATTTGTCAGAGGTGGCGCTGCGCCAACGCATTCTGAAAAATATGTCCGACCTAAGCCTTGAAACGACGCTGTTTAATGAGAAGTTGTCGATGCCGGTGGCGCTGGCTCCGGTGGGCTTGTGCGGCATGTATGCGCGTCGCGGTGAAGTTCAGGCAGCCAAAGCCGCGGATGCGCATGGTATTCCGTTTACTCTCTCGACGGTTTCCGTTTGTCCGATTGAAGAAGTGGCTCCGGCTATCAAGCGTCCAATGTGGTTCCAGCTCTATGTATTGCGCGATCGCGGCTTTATGCGTAACGCGCTGGAGCGCGCAAAAGCCGCGGGTTGTTCAACACTGGTTTTCACCGTGGATATGCCAACGCCGGGCGCGCGCTACCGTGATGCGCACTCTGGTATGAGTGGTCCGAATGCGGCAATGCGTCGTTACTTGCAGGCGGTGACACACCCACAATGGGCGTGGGATGTGGGCCTGAACGGTCGTCCACATGATTTAGGTAATATCTCAGCTTATCTCGGCAAACCGACTGGACTGGAAGATTACATCGGCTGGCTGGGGAATAACTTCGATCCGTCCATCTCATGGAAAGACCTTGAGTGGATCCGCGACTTCTGGGATGGCCCGATGGTGATCAAAGGGATCCTCGATCCAGAAGATGCCCGCGATGCAGTTCGTTTTGGCGCTGATGGTATTGTGGTTTCTAACCACGGTGGTCGTCAGCTGGACGGCGTGCTCTCTTCTGCTCGTGCGCTGCCTGCTATTGCGGATGCAGTAAAAGGAGATATCGCGATTCTGGCGGATAGCGGGATTCGTAACGGTCTGGACGTGGTACGTATGATTGCCCTCGGTGCCGATACCGTACTGCTGGGTCGTGCTTTCCTGTATGCGCTGGCAACAGCGGGTCAGGCGGGCGTGGCTAATCTGCTTAATCTGATCGAGAAAGAGATGAAAGTGGCGATGACGCTGACGGGTGCGAAATCGATTAGCGAAATTACGCAAGATTCGCTGGTGCAGGGGCTGGGTAAAGAGCTGCCAGCGGCGTTGGCCCCAATGGCGAAAGGGAATGCAGCTTAAGGGTTAGATTAATATCTGCTATCCTGCCCCCGCACTAAGGGGGCAGTATGCTAAACATCGTACTTTACGAACCAGAAATTCCGCCAAACACTGGCAATATCATCCGTCTTTGCGCCAACACCGGCTTTCGTCTGCATATCATCGAACCAATGGGATTTGCCTGGGACGATAAGCGCCTGCGCCGCGCAGGGCTGGACTACCATGAATTTACCGCCGTTACGCGTCATCATGACTATTCCGCGTTCCTCGAAGCAGAAAATCCCCAGCGCCTGTTTGCCCTCACCACTAAAGGTACGCCTGCCCACAGTGCTGTTAGCTATCAGGATGGCGACTATCTGATGTTCGGCCCGGAAACGCGCGGCCTGCCAGCGAGCATTCTCGATGCCCTGCCCGCTGAACAAAAAATTCGTATTCCAATGGTGCCGGACAGCCGCAGCATGAACCTGTCCAATGCAGTGTCGGTAGTGGTGTATGAAGCCTGGCGGCAGTTGGGGTATCCGGGGGCGGTGTTGAGAGATTAGTTACGCCAGGCCGGATAAGATGCAACCAGCATCGCATCCGGCACGATCACAGGACGTCAGATCCCATCACCATACTCAAACGTATGGTTAATACCGTTGAAATGCTGATCCATATCCATTGATGGCTTATCGCTGTCTGGTTTACCGACAATGCGTGCCGGAACGCCAGCGGCGGTAGTATGCGGCGGCACCGGTTGCAGCACCACGGAACCGGCGCCAATTTTCGCGCCGCGCCCGACTTCAATATTGCCGAGAATTTTCGCGCCCGCGCCAATCATCACGCCTTCACGAATTTTCGGGTGACGGTCACCGCTGGTTTTACCCGTACCACCAAGCGTCACAGATTGCAGAATCGACACGTCGTCTTCAATTACCGCCGTTTCACCCACAACGATGCCCGTGGCGTGGTCGAGCATAATGCCACGACCAATTTTTGCTGCCGGGTGAATATCCACCTGGAAGGTCACAGAAACCTGATTTTGCAGGAAGATGGCCAGTGCGCGACGGCCCTGATTCCACAGCCAGTGACCGATGCGATACGCCTGTAAGGCATGAAAACCTTTCAGGTATAACAAGGGGGTTGAGTATTTATCGACTGCCGGGTCGCGGGTACGTACTGCCTGAATATCACAGGCCGCAGAAGCAATCATCTCCGGGTCGGCGGCGTAGGCTTCTTCCACCACTTCACGGATAGCAATAGCAGGCATAATGGGCGATGACAGTTTGTTTGCCAGCATGTAGCTCAACGCGCTGCCAAGATTTTCGTGCTTGAGTAGCGTGGCGTGATAAAAACTGGCCAGCATTGGCTCACAGTCCGCCAGCGTTCTGGCTTCAGCTTTAATATTGTTCCAGACAATTTCCAGTTCTTCACACGACATTGCTTACTCCACACGATGAGGTAATGACCGGCCCGTTCTGCGCGGGCCGGGTCATAGCGGTAACAAAGGTTCCCTGAGGTTAGTGGCTGCTGCGCTCGTCCTTGCGTGCACGACCTAATAAAGTCAATGCTGCCTCGCGCGCGTTTTTTCCGCAATATAATACTTGATAAATTTCCTCGGTTATTGGCATTTCAACGCCGAAGCGATGCGCCAGTTCGCGGACTTCTTTCGTATTGCGGTAGCCTTCCACCACCTGACCAATTTTCTCCTGCGCACTTTGAACATCCATGCCCTGACCGAGCATCATGCCAAAACGGCGGTTACGCGATTGGTTGTCGGTACAGGTAAGCACCAGATCGCCCAGTCCTGCCATGCCCATAAAGGTGGCAGGGTCGGCCCCAAGCGCCGCACCAAGACGCGACATTTCAGCCAGCCCACGGGTGATCAGCGCCGTACGCGCATTCGCGCCAAAACCGATACCGTCGGACATCCCCGCGCCGATCGCAATAACGTTTTTCACCGCGCCGCCAAGCTGCACGCCAATGAAATCCGGGTTGCTGTAAACGCGGAAACTTTTGCCGCAGTGCAGCAGCTGCTGGAGATCATCGGCAAAGGTCTGGTCGGTAGAGGCCAGCGAAATTGCCGTCGGTAAACCTGCCGCGAGTTCTTTCGCAAAAGTTGGACCGGAAATAACCGCCAGCGGAATTTGATCGCCTAACGCCTCACGCGCCACGTCCTGTAACAGACGCCCGGTTTCGGCTTCCAGCCCTTTGGTCGCCCACACCAGACGTGCATCAGGACGCATCAGCGGTTTAATCTGGCGCAGCACTTCACCAAAGACATGGCTTGGCACGACGACGAGAATATTACGGCTGGCTGCCAGCGCGGTGGCAAGATCGCTTTCAAGATGGAGCGTATCAGGGAAAGGCACATCGGGGAGAAACGCGGCGTTACAACGGTCGCGTTCAAGCGTCGCGATATGTTCGGGATCATGGCCCCAGAGGACAACCTCGTGGCCATTTCTTGCCAGGGTGATGGCAAGAGCGGTGCCGTACGAGCCGGCACCGATCACAGTCATTGAAGCATTACGTTGGTTCATCAGGCATCCTGATGTTCTTCAGTACCTTCGCCAGCCTGCTGCTGCAAATAGTTCATGAACAGCGCATCGAAGTTAACCGGCGCAAGGTTCAGTTGCGGGAATGTACCGCGGGATACCATGCTGGTGATGCACTCACGAGCATACGGGAACAGAATGTTCGGGCAGTATGCGCCCAGGCAATGTGCCATCTGGGTGCCTTCGATACCCGCGATGGAGAAAATACCGCCCTGCTGAACTTCGCACAGGAACGCGGTTTCTTCGCCCAGGGATGCCGTTACGGTAACGCGCAGTACCACTTCGTATACGTCATCTGCCAGTTGAGAAGATGCCGTATCCAGATCAAGTTTAACTTCTGGCTGCCAATCTTTCTGGAAAACGTGTGGCGCGTTCGGCGCTTCGAAAGAGATATCCTTGGTATAAATACGCTGGATCTGGAAAGTCATTTCAGTGTTGTTTTGTTCTGACATGTTTGAAAAACCCTTTAGTGTTGTCCTTAAAACTACTCATTAATCTGTAAACGATAAGACGTTATTTCAGCAGGGGATCCAGTCCACCACGCGCATCCAACGCATACAAGTCATCACAGCCGCCAATGTGCTGCGCATCAATAAAAATCTGCGGAACCGTGGTGCGACCGCTGCGTTTGATCATCTCTTCACGCTTAGCGGCATTGCCATCAATCGGCAGTTCCTGGAAGCTCACGCCCTTGCTGCTCAGCAGTGCTTTCGCACGATGGCAATACGGGCAGGTTTCTTTGGTATAGATTTCAACATTGGCCATAACTTAGCTCCTGTTTTTTACCCTGTTGGTTTCATGTTGCAGGGCGGCAGCAAATTGGAGTTTCCCCAGAAGCTTATATCAATAAGTCACCGGGGGCCTAATTGCAGCTCACCGCCTGCGGCATGAAAAACAAAAGGTAAATTATTTGCCGCGCACCAGAGGCAAGTTTTCGCCAGCCCAGCCAGCGACGCCTTCTTTCAGCACGAATACTTGCGCAAATCCAGCCTTCGTCAGCGCGTTTGCTGGCTCCTGACACTGCATGCCAGAACCGTCCACCACGATAACCGGTTTGTCTTTGTGCTTCTCTAGTTCACCAACATTGTTGGCTTTGATTTCGCTCGGCAACAGATTGATAGAACCTGCGATATGGCCTTTACGGAAGTCATCACGCTGACGTAAATCCACAACAACAGCGTCTTCTTTGTTGATCAGACGCGTAGCTTCACCACGAGTAATCACCTTCACTTTCGAGGTCAGGCTCTTAAACGTAGTCACAAGAACCGCCACCAGTAACGCGATCCAGGCGATACTCAGTATGGGATGACGGCCAACAAATTGCATAATTTCTTGCATGGGGGGTAACAACTCCCGACGTAGTGATTAAAAAAACCAGGAAAGGAGTATACCTGCGCGTTGCGGCAAATACAGCCAGCGCGTTAAATGGAATGCAATTTTGCGGGGCGCTACGAAAAAAAATCGCAAATCTGGCACTGGCTTGCCGTGAGCGGTCGTATATTTTGATCTTCAGAGGCTATTTTATCGATTCAGCTGTAGTAAAATTACGCAAATTTTGACTCTTGAGTATGAGGTTGTCGCAATGTCGGTTTCTAAAAAACCTATGGTACTGGTGATTCTGGATGGCTATGGCTATCGCGAAGAACAGCAGGATAACGCCATTTTTAGTGCTAAAACCCCAGTAATGGACGCACTGTGGGCCAATCGTCCGCATACCCTGATTGACGCTTCCGGTCTGGAAGTCGGTCTGCCTGACCGCCAGATGGGTAACTCCGAAGTAGGCCACGTTAACCTGGGTGCCGGCCGCATCGTGTATCAGGACCTGACTCGTCTGGACGTTGAAATCAAAGATCGCGCTTTCTTCGCTAACCCGGTGCTGACTGGCGCGGTAGATAAAGCGAAAAACGCGGGCAAAGCGGTACACATCATGGGTCTGCTCTCTGCTGGTGGCGTACACAGCCACGAAGATCACATCATGGCGATGGTAGAACTGGCAGCTGAACGCGGCGCAGAAAAAATCTACCTGCACGCATTCCTTGACGGTCGCGACACTCCGCCGCGCAGTGCTGAATCCTCGCTGAAAAAATTCGAAGAGAAATTTGCCGCGCTGGGCAAAGGCCGCGTAGCGTCCATCATTGGTCGTTACTACGCAATGGACCGCGACAACCGTTGGGATCGCGTTGAAAAAGCGTATGACCTGCTGACTCTGGCGCAGGGCGAGTTCCAGGCCGACACCGCTGTTGCCGGTTTGCAGGCTGCTTATGCTCGCGACGAAAACGACGAATTCGTGAAAGCGACCGTTATCCGTGCAGAAGGCCAGCCAGATGCGGCAATGGAAGACGGCGACGCGCTGATTTTCATGAACTTCCGTGCAGACCGCGCGCGTGAAATTACTCGTGCGTTCGTAAATGCTGATTTCGACGGCTTCGCGCGTAAAAAAGTGGTTAACATCGATTTCGTGATGCTGACCGAATACGCCGCCGACATCAAAACCGCAGTGGCTTACCCACCAGCGTCTCTGGTTAATACCTTCGGCGAGTGGATGGCGAAAAACGACAAAACTCAGCTGCGTATTTCCGAAACTGAAAAATATGCTCACGTCACCTTCTTCTTTAACGGCGGCGTAGAAGAGTCTTTCAAAGGCGAAGACCGCATTCTGATCAACTCGCCGAAAGTCGCTACCTATGACCTGCAACCGGAAATGAGCTCCGCAGAGCTGACCGAAAAACTGGTTGCGGCAATCAAGAGCGGCAAATACGACACCATCATTTGTAACTATCCGAACGGCGACATGGTAGGTCACACCGGGGTGATGGAAGCAGCGGTTAAAGCCGTTGAAGCACTGGACCACTGCGTGGATGAAGTGGCGAAAGCCGTTGAATCTGTTGGCGGTCAACTGCTGATCACCGCTGACCACGGTAACGCTGAACAGATGCGCGATCCGGCTACGGGTCAGGCGCACACGGCACATACCAACCTGCCAGTTCCGCTGATTTACGTTGGTGATAAGAACGTGAAAGCAGTTGAAGGCGGCAAACTTTCTGACATCGCGCCGACCATGTTGTCGCTGATGGGTATGGAAATCCCGCAAGAGATGACTGGTAAGCCGCTGTTCATCGTGGAATAATCCCTCCCCATGAGGGGAAAGGCGATTAATACCATGACACGGGCCACGAAACCGCGCAGGTTTGCAGTCAGGCCCATCATTTACGCCAGCGTTCTTAGCGCTGGCGTATTGTTGTGCGCGTTTTCCGCCCACGCGGATGAGCGTGACCAACTCAAGTCTATTCAGGCCGATATCGCCGCAAAAGAGCGCGCGGTACGCCAAAAGCAACAACAACGCTCCAGCCTGCTTGCTCAACTGAAACAGCAGGAAGAGGCGATCTCCGAAGCCACCCGCAAGCTGCGCGAAACGCAAAACACGCTCAATCAACTGAATAAACAGATTGATGAGATGAACGCGTCGATTGCCAAACTGGAGCAGCAAAAAGCCGCCCAGGAACGCAGTCTCGCCGCGCAACTGGATGCCGCGTTTCGTCAGGGTGAACATACTGGTATTCAGCTGATCCTCAGCGGTGAAGAAAGCCAGCGTGGTCAACGTTTACAGGCTTATTTCGGCTATCTCAACCAGGCACGACAAGAAACCATCGCCCAGTTGAAGCAAACGCGTGAAGAAGTCGCCATGCAGCGTGCCGAACTGGAAGAGAAACAGAGCGAGCAACAAACGCTGTTATACGAACAGCGCGCCCAACAGGCGAAGCTGACTCAGGCGCTTAACGAACGTAAGAAGACGCTGGCAGGACTGGAGTCTTCCATCCAGCAAGGTCAGCAGCAGCTAAGTGAACTGCGCGCCAACGAATCTCGTTTGCGTAATAGTATTGCTCGTGCAGAAGCGGCAGCGAAAGCGCGTGCTGAACGTGAAGCGCGCGAAGCCCAGGCAGTTCGCGACCGCCAGAAAGAAGCGACGCGTAAAGGCACCACCTACAAACCAACTGAAAGCGAAAAATCGCTGATGTCCCGTACCGGTGGTCTGGGTGCTCCGCGTGGTCAGGCATTCTGGCCAGTTCGTGGACCAACGCTGCATCGCTATGGTGAACAGCTACAGGGTGAGTTGCGCTGGAAAGGGATGGTTATCGGTGCCTCTGAAGGTACTGAAGTTAAAGCCATTGCCGACGGCCGGGTAATTCTGGCTGACTGGCTGCAAGGCTACGGTCTGGTGGTTGTGGTTGAACACGGTAAAGGCGATATGAGTCTTTACGGCTATAATCAAAGCGCACTGGTGAGCGTTGGTTCGCAGGTTCGTGCGGGCCAGCCAATTGCACTGGTGGGCAGCAGTGGCGGTCAGGGTCGACCTTCACTCTATTTCGAAATTCGCCGCCAGGGTCAGGCCGTCAATCCACAGCCGTGGTTGGGAAGATAAGTTTTGTTTCCATTTCGTCGTAACATTCTTTCACTTGCCGCTCTGTTGGCGCTCTCCTCCCCCGTAGTTGCTGGTAAACTTGCCATCGTTATTGATGATTTTGGTTATCGCCCGCACAACGAAAACCAGGTGCTGGCGATGCCCTCTGCCATCTCTGTTGCCGTTTTACCCGACTCACCACACGCCAGAGAGATGGCGACCAAAGCGCATAACAGCGGTCACGAAGTGTTGATTCATCTGCCGATGGAACCACTAAGTAAGCAGCCGCTGGAGAAAAATACCCTGCGCCCGGAAATGAGCAGTGACGAAATTGAGCGCATTATTCGCAGCGCGGTTAATAACGTGCCCTATGCCGTGGGGATCAACAACCACATGGGCAGCAAGATGACCTCTAACCTGTTTGGTATGCAGAAAGTGATGCAGGCGCTGGAGCGTTACAATCTTTACTTCCTCGACAGCGTAACCATTGGTAATACCCAGGCGATGCGCGCCGCACAAGGCACTGGCGTGAAGGTGATCAAACGGAAGGTATTCCTCGACGATTCGCAAAACGAAGCGGACATTCGTGTGCAGTTTAATCGCGCAATTGACCTCGCGCGTCGCAACGGTTCGACCATCGCCATTGGTCATCCTCACCCTTCAACGGTACGCGTGCTACAACAGATGGTTTATAACCTGCCGCCAGATATCACACTGGTGAAAGCCAGCAGTCTGCTGAATGAACCGCAGCTTGATACGTCTACACCGCCGAAAAACGCCATACCAGACGCACCGCGTAATCCGTTCCGCGGCGTGAAGCTCTGTAAACCGAAGAAGCCGCTGGAACCGGTTTATGCGAATCGCTTCTTTGAGGTATTAAGCGAAAGCATCAGCCAGAGCACGCTGATTGTTTACTTTCAGCATCAGTGGCAAGGCTGGGGCAAACAGCCAGAAGCGGCAAAACTTAACGCTAGCGCAAATTAAAAGCGCTACGCGTAATGCGATGGTGCGACCGGGTTTTGTCGCGCCATTGCCATAAGCGGAAAGACCACAGTAATGCCTGATAACCCACCTTGATGCTGCGCACATTGGTAATCAGGCGTTTATACATACCGGAAGTAAATATCTCAGCAATCATTCGCTGGCGGGTAATAATATCTGGTTCTTTACGTACCGCATGGCAAACGCGTAGTGCTTCGTAAGTTATTTGCTGATGAAACTCCGGATAAATCGGAATTTTATCGGCATAATTACGATTTAAATTTTCCAGCAGTCGAGTAATCTTTATATAGTGACGTTGATAATTAAGGTTTTTGTTCCCCTGTCTTTTCAAGCGACTTACTGACGTATTATGCAGATAATATTTATATAACGATTGCTCTGTATATCGCGCACGCAGTGCGTTAAACATAAATTCTGTTGTCCAGATAATATCCTGATGATGTAATCCAGCAATAAATTTAATGTTGTTTTTGACAATAACATCGCGGCGATAAACACCCATCCAGACAACGTGAGTCCAACGGCGGGAAGAAAGCCCCATCCGCAGCCAATCCGGGCCTGTTAATACACCGGTTGAGCGTATTCGATTGGTGGGAATGGATTGCCAGGTTTCTCCCGTTTCACGGATACACCAGTCAGCGTTACACTGTGCCACATCGAGATCATCCGTCGACGCCATAGTCATCAGCGTTTCGTACATGGTGGGATAGACCTCATCATCAGCATCGACAAAAGCAACATATTTCCCCGTCGCCGCCTCGATCCCACGATTACGCGCTACCGATGCGCCAGCATTCGCCTGATGCAACAAGCGAACATGTGGATAGTTTTCTGCGTAATGCTTTGCTATATCAACAGAATTATCCGTTGACCCATCGTTAATAATAATGATTTCCAGAGCAGTCCAGGTTTGCGCGATTAAAGATTCCATACAAGTGCGGAAATCATTTCCCGCATTATATAACGGGATAATAACACTAAGTTTATTGGTACTGTTCATCATAAATTACCGACGACCTCTGAATTTACTCTAACGTTGTACAGATTTTGTATTAAGAAACCATTAAGCTTATGAGATATTATTTTTACGAGTGAGAGAGTAACGTCAGGTTAGAGAGATAATGAAAACAGTAAAATAAGATAACAGCGCAATTACGAACTCTTTATTACACTGACAGGATTTTACATATTTAACGGATTATCCTTAGGGGAAAGGGCTGGTATTTTGGACTTTCAGATTGTAGACAAAGTGCGCTTTGTTTATGCCGGATGCGGCGTAAACGCCTTATCCGGCCTACCAGATTATGCAAAGCTAATATATTGCAGGCCGCGTAGGCATGATAAGCGTAGCGCATCAGGCAATTTTGTGTTTGCCATCAGCTTCAAGGGCTGGGATACCAGCCCTGATTCGTGTTAATCCCAGCTCAGAATAACTTTCCCGGACTGGCCCGAACGCATGGCGTCAAAACCTTTCTGGAAATCATCGATGGAGAAACGATGGGTTATGATCGGCGAGAGATCCAGACCTGACTGAATCAGCGCCGCCATCTTGTACCAGGTTTCGAACATTTCACGGCCGTAAATGCCTTTAATGAACAAGCCCTTAAAGATTACCTTCGTCCAGTCGATAGACATATCAGACGGTGGAATACCCAGCATCGCAATACGCCCGCCATGATTCATGGTGTCCAGCATGGTGCGAAACGCTGGCGGCGCACCAGACATCTCCAGGCCCACATCAAAGCCTTCGGTCATGCCCAGTTCGGCCATTACGTCGTTGAGATTCTCTTTAGCGACGTTAACCGCGCGAGTAATACCCATTTTGCGCGCCAGCTCCAGGCGGTATTCGTTAACGTCGGTGATCACCACGTTGCGTGCACCGACATGTTTCGCTACCGCTGCCGCCATGATGCCAATTGGACCGGCCCCCGACACCAGAACATCTTCACCAACCAGATCAAACGACAGCGCCGTATGCACCGCATTACCGAACGGGTCGAAAATCGCGGCTAAGTCATCGGAGATATTGTCGGGGATTTTGAAGGCGTTGAATGCCGGGATCACGAGATATTCGGCGAAGCAGCCCGGACGATTAACACCAACGCCTATCGTGTTACGGCACAAATGGGTACGACCACCACGACAGTTGCGGCAATGACCACAGGTGATATGGCCTTCGCCAGAAACGCGATCGCCGATCTTGAAGCCTTTTACTTCCTGACCGATACCCACCACTTCACCGACATATTCATGGCCTACGACCATCGGTACCGGGATGGTTTTTTGCGACCACTCATCCCAGTTATAGATGTGAACGTCAGTCCCGCAGATGGCTGTTTTACGGATTTTAATCAGCAGATCGTTATGCCCGAGTTCCGGCTCAGGAACGTCGGTCATCCAGATGCCCTCTTCCGCTTTCAGTTTGGATAACGCTTTCATCTCACATCCTCAGGCGATAACGCCCAGTTGTTTACCAATACGCGTGAACGCTTCTACCGCGCGCGTAATTTGCTCAGGGGTATGCGCCGCAGACATCTGGGTACGAATACGCGCCTGACCTTTCGGTACGACCGGATAGAAGAAACCGGTGACGTAAATACCCTCTTTTTGCAGTTCACGGGCAAATTTCTGCGCCACTACTGCATCGCCAAGCATGACCGGGATAATGGCGTGATCGGCACCTGCCAGGGTAAAGCCCGCAGCAGACATCTGCTCACGGAACTGGCGCGCATTCGCCCACAGGCGATCACGCAGTTCGCTGCCCGCTTCGACCATCTCCAGCACTTTAATGGAAGCGGCGACAATAGCCGGTGCCAGTGAGTTAGAGAACAAATACGGACGAGAACGCTGGCGTAGCCACTCAACCACTTCTTTGCGCGCCGCGGTGTAACCACCTGAAGCCCCGCCCAGTGCTTTACCGAGCGTACCGGTGATAATATCGACACGGCCCATCACATCGCAGTATTCATGAGAGCCACGTCCGTTTTCACCGACAAAACCAACGGCGTGCGAGTCATCAACCATCACCAGCGCATCATATTTATCAGCCAGATCGCACACACCTTTCAGGTTGGCAATCACGCCATCCATTGAGAACACGCCGTCGGTGGCAATCAGCACATGGCGTGCTCCGGCTTCGCGCGCCTCTTTCAGACGCGCTTCCAGCTCCTGCATATCGTTGTTGGCATAGCGATAGCGTTTAGCTTTGCACAGACGCACGCCATCAATAATAGACGCGTGGTTCAATGCGTCGGAGATAATGGCGTCTTCCGCGCCCAGCAGTGTTTCAAACAGGCCACCGTTAGCGTCGAAGCAGGAAGAGTAGAGAATCGCATCTTCCATCCCCAAGAATGCCGCCAGTTTCTGCTCAAGCTCTTTATGGCTATCCTGGGTGCCGCAGATAAAACGTACTGAAGCCATGCCGAAACCATGAGAATCCATTCCCGCCTTTGCCGCCGCAATCAGATCCGGATGGTTCGCCAGCCCGAGATAGTTGTTGGCACAAAAGTTAATGACGTGGCTTCCATCAGCCACAGTGATGTCTGCTTGCTGCGCAGACGTGATAATGCGCTCTTCTTTAAACAACCCTTCCGCCCTTGCGGTTTCCAGATCGTTAGTTAACTGCTGATAAAATTCTCCACGCATTGCGATTCTCCAGACAGGGCAAATTCCAGCACATATTACCCAAACTTATAGGTCGCGACGAGATGACGCGTTAACACTTCTGCAAAATTCAGGATAAATAACGTCCATCAATCTCACTTTTGGCGAATGGCTGAAGCCAACGCCGTGTAGTGATATGATAGAAGTATTCGTGTCTGAGATTGTCTCTGACTCCATAATTCGAAGGTTACAGTTATGATCATCGTTACCGGCGGCGCGGGCTTTATCGGCAGCAACATCGTTAAGGCCCTGAATGATAAAGGCATCACCGATATTCTGGTGGTGGACAACCTGAAAGACGGCACCAAGTTTGTGAACCTGGTAGACCTGAACATCGCGGACTATATGGATAAGGAAGATTTCCTGATCCAGATTATGGCAGGCGAAGAGTTCGGCGATGTCGAAGCTATTTTCCACGAAGGCGCATGCTCTTCCACCACCGAGTGGGACGGCAAGTATATGATGGATAACAACTATCAATACTCTAAAGAGCTGCTGCACTACTGCCTGGAGCGTGAAATTCCGTTCCTGTATGCTTCTTCCGCATCAACCTACGGCGGGCGTACTTCCGACTTTATCGAATCCCGTGAATACGAAAAACCGTTGAACGTCTACGGTTACTCGAAATTCCTCTTTGATGAATATGTTCGTAAAATCCTGCCTGAAGCGAACTCACAGATTGTCGGCTTCCGTTACTTCAACGTTTATGGACCGCGTGAAGGCCATAAAGGCAGCATGGCGAGCGTGGCTTTTCATCTCAACACCCAGCTTAACAACGGTGAATCGCCGAAACTGTTCGAAGGTAGCGAGAACTTTAAACGCGATTTCGTCTACGTAGGCGACGTGGCAGATGTGAATCTGTGGTTCCTGGAAAATGGCGTTTCCGGCATTTTCAACCTCGGTACGGGCCGTGCGGAATCTTTCCAGGCAGTAGCGGACGCAACGTTGGCTTATCATAAAAAAGGCCAGATTGAGTACATTCCGTTCCCGGAAAAACTGAAAGGACGTTATCAGGCATTCACTCAGGCAGATCTGACGAATCTGCGAGCTGCGGGTTACGACAAACCGTTCAAAACCGTTGCCGAAGGCGTAACGGAATACATGGCCTGGCTGAATCGCGACGCATAAGAGCACTGCATGAAAATACTGGTGATCGGCCCGTCTTGGGTTGGCGACATGATGATGTCGCAAAGTCTCTATCGCACGCTCCAGGCGCGCTATCCCCAGGCGATAATCGACGTGATGGCACCGGCATGGTGCCGTCCGTTATTATCACGGATGCCGGAAGTTAACGAAGCTATCCCTATGCCTCTCGGTCACGGATCGCTGGAAATTGGCGAACGCCGCAAACTGGGTCATAGCTTGCGCGAAAAACGCTACGATCGCGCCTACGTCTTACCCAACTCCTTCAAATCCGCATTAGTGCCCTTCTTTGCGGGTATTCCTCATCGCACCGGCTGGCGCGGAGAAATGCGCTACGGTTTACTCAACGATGTGCGCGTACTCGATAAAGAAGCCTGGCCGCTAATGGTGGAACGCTATATTGCGCTGGCCTATGACAAAGGCATTATGCGCACAGCACAAGATCTGCCACAGCCACTGCTATGGCCGCAATTACAGGTGAGCGAAGGTGAAAAATCGTATACCTGTAATCAATTTTCGCTCTCATCAGAACGTCCGATGATTGGCTTTTGCCCGGGTGCAGAGTTTGGTCCGGCGAAACGCTGGCCACACTACCACTACGCGGAGCTGGCAAAGCAGCTGATTGATGAAGGTTATCAGGTGGTTCTGTTTGGCTCGGCGAAAGATCATGAAGCGGGCAATGAGATTCTTGCCGCATTAAATACCGAGCAGCAAGCGTGGTGTCGGAATCTGGCGGGAGAAACGCAGCTTGATCAGGCCGTTATCCTGATTGCAGCCTGTAAAGCCATTGTTACCAACGATTCTGGTCTGATGCACGTTGCGGCGGCGCTCAATCGTCCACTGGTTGCACTTTATGGTCCGAGTAGCCCGGACTTCACACCGCCACTTTCCCATAAAGCACGGATAATCCGCCTGATCACCGGCTACCACAAAGTACGCAAAGGTGACGCTGCGGAGGGTTATCACCAGAGTCTGATCGACATTACTCCCCAGCGCGTACTGGAAGAACTCAATACGCTGTTGTTACAAGAGGAAGCCTGACGGATGCGGGTTCTGATCGTTAAAACATCGTCAATGGGCGATGTTCTCCATACGCTGCCCGCACTCACTGATGCACAGCAGGCAATTCCGGGGATCAAATTTGATTGGGTGGTGGAAGAGGGCTTTGCACAGATTCCTTCCTGGCACGCCGCTGTTGAGAGGGTTATTCCGGTGGCGATACGTCGCTGGCGCAAAGCCTGGTTCTCGGCCCCTATTAAAGCTGAACGGAAAGCGTTTCACGAAGCGCTTCAGGCTGAAAACTATGACGCTATTATCGACGCCCAGGGACTGGTAAAAAGTGCGGCGTTAGTGACGCATCTTGCGCATGGCGTAAAGCATGGAATGGACTGGCAAACCGCCCGAGAGCCGCTGGCAAGCCTGTTTTACAATCGCAAACACCATATTGCGAAACAGCAGCACGCTGTCGAACGTACCCGTGAACTGTTCGCAAAAAGCCTTGGATACAGCAAACCGCAGACCCAGGGTGATTATGCTATTGCGCAGCATTTTCTGGCTAACCCGCCAACAGATGCTGGGGAATATGCCGTATTTCTTCATGCAACAACCCGTGATGATAAACACTGGCCGGAAGAACACTGGCGAGAGTTGATTAGTTTACTGGCCGATTCAGGAATACGGATTAAACTTCCCTGGGGAGCGCCCCATGAGGAGGAACGGGCGAAACGACTGGCGGAAGGATTTGCTTATGTTGAAGTACTGCCGAAGATGAGTCTGGAAGGCGTTGCCCGCGTGCTCGCTGGAGCTAAATTTGTAGTATCAGTGGATACGGGGTTAAGCCATTTAACGGCGGCACTGGATCGACCGAATATCACGGTTTATGGGCCTACAGACCCGGGATTAATTGGCGGGTATGGGAAGAATCAGGTGGTTTGTAGGGCGCCAGATAAAGATCTTGCTCATCTGACTGCAGAAACGGTATTTAAAAAAATCAATTCCTGATTAACACATTCTATATTATTTAAGATGGTGGAGATGCAATGTTAACAGCCTCACTGGCGCTGCGTAATAAAGAAAACTGGAAACCATACTGGAATAAAGCGTTGGTATTCCTCTTTATTGCAACATTTTTCCTTGATGGTATTACCCGTTATAAACATATCATATCTGTACTCATGATTATTACGGTAATCTATCAAGTTTCTCGTGCTCCAGGAACATTTAAAGTACTCTATAAAAATAATCTTTTTTATAGTACCCTGACACTGTCACTCATTATTTTATATGCTACTTTCATATCACCTGATCTGAAAATCAGCTTTAAAGAGTTCAATAACACAGTACTTAAAGGATTTTTGGCATATAGTTTACTTATACCCGCATTATTAAAAGATGAAGATAATGAAACCATCGGTAAAATTGTACTATATTCATTAGTTACCGGACTTGGATTCCGTTGCGTTGTTGAACTTATTCTTTATATTCAGGATTATACTAAAGGAATAATGCCATTTACA
>NZ_JAATUR010000056.1 GCF_011881725.1 Escherichia coli
GCAGAAGTATAACCACGAAGACCTTTATTCAGAAGGAAAACTACTTTCTGACCCCATCAAAGTTGCGCGAAAATCAACCAACCGATATGTAAATCGCATAAAAACCCGCAAAAACCAGGAATTTTCACACCATCACAGGTATACCGCTAAGAATTACAGATATAAAAGCAAAACGCCACGTAAACACGTGGCGTTTTTGGCATAAAACAAATTTATGAGCGTTTCATCATTTCGAAGAAATCGTCATTGGTCTTGGTCATCGCCAGTTTATTAATGAGGAATTCCATAGCATCGATTTCGCCCATCGGGTGAATGATTTTGCGCAGGATCCACATTTTCTGCAGCTCTTCTTGAGTAGTGAGCAACTCTTCTTTACGGGTACCGGAACGGTTGTAGTCGATAGCCGGGAAGACGCGTTTTTCAGCGATCTTACGAGAGAGGTGCAGTTCCATGTTGCCTGTACCTTTAAACTCTTCGTAGATAACTTCGTCCATCTTAGAACCGGTATCGATAAGCGCGGTCGCAATGATGGTCAGGCTGCCGCCCTCTTCCACGTTACGCGCCGCACCGAAGAAGCGTTTCGGACGATGCAGGGCGTTGGCATCCACACCACCGGTCAACACTTTACCGGAAGCCGGTACAACGGTGTTGTAGGCACGAGCCAGACGGGTGATGGAGTCGAGCAGAATAATAACGTCTTTCTTGTGCTCAACCAGGCGTTTCGCCTTCTCGATCACCATTTCTGCTACCTGAACGTGGCGAGATGCGGGTTCGTCAAAGGTGGAAGCAACAACTTCACCTTTTACCAGACGCTGCATCTCGGTGACTTCTTCCGGACGTTCGTCGATCAGCAGAACCATCAGCACACAATCCGGGTGGTTGTAAGCAATGCTCTGGGCAATGTTCTGCAGCAGCATGGTTTTACCGGCTTTCGGCGGTGCCACAATCAGACCACGCTGACCACGACCGATAGGTGATGCCAGATCCAGTACGCGTGCGGTTAAATCTTCAGTAGAACCGTTACCACGTTCCATACGCAGACGAGAGTTTGCGTGCAGCGGGGTTAAGTTCTCAAAGAGGATTTTGTTGCGGGCGTTTTCAGGTTTGTCGAAGTTAACTTCATTAACTTTCAGCAGCGCAAAATAGCGTTCACCTTCTTTCGGCGGGCGAATCTTACCAGAGATGGTATCACCAGTGCGGAGGTTGAAACGGCGGATTTGGCTAGGAGAAACGTAGATGTCATCAGGGCCGGCGAGGTAGGAGCTGTCTGCGGAACGGAGGAAACCAAATCCATCCTGCAATATCTCCAGTACGCCATCACCAAAGATATCTTCGCCACTCTTTGCGTGCTGCTTCAGGATGGCAAAAATAATGTCCTGCTTACGCATACGAGCCAGGTTTTCCAGCCCCATATTTTCGCCGAGAGTGATCAGCTCAGAAACCGGCGTATTCTTTAATTCGGTAAGATTCATAGTGGTGTGAGTTCTTAAACTTGGGGTAAATCTCGAACTTAATGTTGTGAATGGTATGGCAGGATCATCCATGCCTGTTTACGGTCATCGACTCATGTCTTTTCGCTGTCTGGTCACAAGAGAGTACGCAGAACTGAAACGACAAGACGGATTGAGTGACAAACCAGAAATCTGTTCACTTCGCATTAGATAAAACGGGAAGCGTTGGATATTACAAGATTCAAACTTAATAAGGTAAGTTTAATACGAAGTCAACATTAAGTTAGCATGGCTCACGCCGGGCGTCCAGTTTTTAGCGACGGGGCACCCGAACATGAAATTCCCTTACGCCAGGTTAGCGTCGAGGAACTCTTTCAACTGACCTTTAGACAGAGCGCCCACTTTTGTTGCCGCCAATTCGCCGTTTTTGAACAGCAGCAGGGTCGGGATACCGCGGATGCCGTATTTCGGCGCAGTGCCAGGGTTTTGATCGATGTTCAGTTTTGCAACGGTCAGTTTGCCCTGATATTCGTCAGCGATTTCATCCAGAATCGGGGCGATCATTTTGCACGGACCGCACCACTCTGCCCAGAAATCAACGAGGATCGCCCCGTCCGCTTTGAGTACATCCGTGTCAAAACTGTCGTCAGTCAGGTGAATAATTTTATCGCTCATATATAACTCCACAGGAATAAGCCTGGCGTGTTGGTTTCGTTGTTGGTGTAACATTAACCAACTAAAGGTTGACTTTATTTCACCGGATACGCTTTCGTAAAGCAATAGTAAGCTGATATTCTACCACACTATGAGCAAAACACATTTAACAGAACAGAAGTTTTCCGACTTCGCCCTGCATCCGAAGGTTGTAGAAGCCCTTGAAAAAAAAGGGTTTCATAACTGTACGCCCATTCAGGCACTGGCCCTTCCGCTGACGCTGGCGGGTCGTGACGTAGCCGGGCAGGCGCAAACCGGTACCGGGAAAACGATGGCGTTTCTTACGTCTTCGTTTCATTATCTTCTCTCTCATCCCGCGATTGCCGATCGCAAGGTGAATCAGCCGCGTGCCTTAATTATGGCACCGACGCGTGAACTTGCCGTGCAGATCCACGCCGACGCGGAACCACTGGCGCAAGCTACCGGCCTGAAGCTGGGTCTGGCTTACGGTGGCGACGGCTACGACAAACAGCTGAAAGTGCTGGAAAGCGGCGTTGACATTCTGATTGGCACCACGGGTCGTTTAATTGACTACGCCAAGCAGAACCACATTAACCTCGGTGCCATTCAGGTGGTGGTACTGGACGAAGCCGATCGCATGTACGATCTGGGCTTTATTAAAGATATCCGCTGGCTGTTCCGCCGTATGCCGCCGGCGAATCAACGCCTCAACATGCTGTTCTCCGCCACGCTTTCGTATCGGGTACGTGAACTGGCGTTCGAGCAGATGAACAATGCCGAATATATCGAAGTGGAACCGGAACAGAAAACGGGCCACCGCATTAAAGAAGAACTTTTCTACCCTTCTAACGAAGAAAAAATGCGTTTACTGCAAACGCTGATCGAAGAAGAGTGGCCAGACAGAGCGATTATTTTCGCCAACACCAAACACCGTTGCGAAGAGATCTGGGGCCACCTGGCGGCAGATGGTCATCGTGTCGGCTTGTTGACGGGCGATGTGGCGCAGAAAAAACGTCTGCGTATTCTTGATGAATTTACTCGTGGCGATCTGGATATTCTGGTTGCTACCGACGTTGCCGCGCGTGGCTTGCATATTCCGGCGGTGACGCACGTCTTTAACTACGATCTACCGGATGACTGTGAAGATTACGTTCACCGTATCGGTCGTACTGGTCGCGCAGGCGCTAGCGGTCACTCTATCAGCCTGGCGTGTGAAGAGTATGCATTGAATTTGCCTGCTATTGAGACCTATATTGGTCACTCAATTCCGGTAAGCAAATACAATCCGGACGCATTGATGACCGATCTGCCAAAACCGCTGCGCCTCACGCGCCCGCGCACAGGCAATGGTCCGCGTCGTACTGGTGCTCCGCGTAATCGTCGTCGTACAGGTTAAATAAAAAATGTCATACTCAGAATCATTCAAACTGTATCAAGATGGCAAGAGAGTGAATCCCGATGGGCTTACTGTAGTAAGTGATTCGGATGAAAGAGCGCAGCCAACGCAGAGACAGATTGAAGGATGAAGAGTATGGGGTCCACCTCGTCACTATATGCAGCTATTGATCTCGGTTCGAATAGTTTTCATATGCTGGTTGTGCGTGAGGTAGCTGGAAGCATCCAGACGCTGACGCGAATTAAACGCAAAGTGCGTCTGGCTGCTGGCCTGAACAGTGAAAACGCCCTTTCTAATGAAGCAATGGAACGCGGCTGGCAATGCCTGCGCCTGTTTGCGGAACGTCTGCAAGATATCCCTCCCTCGCAAATTCGCGTTGTCGCCACGGCGACGTTACGTCTTGCCGTCAATGCTGATGATTTTATTGCCAAAGCGCAGGAAATCCTCGGTTGTCCGGTACAGGTGATCAGCGGTGAAGAGGAAGCTCGCCTGATTTATCAAGGCGTTGCTCACACCACTGGTGGTGCCGATCAGCGCCTGGTAGTAGATATCGGAGGAGCCAGTACTGAACTGGTAACTGGCACAGGTGCGCAAACTACCTCGCTGTTCAGTTTGTCGATGGGCTGCGTCACCTGGCTGGAACGCTATTTTGCCGATCGTAATCTGGGGTTGGAAAATTTCGTTGCCGCAGAGCAAGCCGCGCGCGAAGTGTTACGTCCGGTTGCCGACGAGTTGCGATATCACGGCTGGAAAGTGTGCGTTGGCGCTTCCGGCACCGTGCAGGCCTTGCAAGAGATCATGATGGCACAGGGGATGGATGAACGTATTACCCTGGAAAAGTTGCAGCAGTTGAAACAGCGCGCCATTCATTGTGGTCGGCTGGAAGAGTTAGAGATCGACGGGCTGACACTGGAACGCGCATTAGTGTTCCCGAGTGGTTTGGCGATTCTGATAGCCATTTTTACCGAGCTGAATATCCAGTGTATGACGCTGGCCGGCGGCGCACTGCGTGAAGGCCTGGTCTACGGTATGTTACATCTGGCGGTCGAGCAGGATATTCGCAGCCGAACACTGCGTAATATTCAACGTCGCTTTATGATTGATACCGATCAAGCACAGCGCGTAGCAAAACTTGCCGCTAACTTGTTCGATCAGGTCGAGAATGCGTGGCATCTTGAAGCGATTAGCCGAGATTTACTGATCAGCGCCTGTCAGCTTCATGAAATTGGCCTGAGTGTTGATTTCAAACAAGCGCCGCAACACGCTGCTTATCTGGTGCGTAACCTGGATCTTCCCGGTTTTACCCCCGCACAGAAAAAACTGCTGGCGACGCTACTGCTCAACCAGACTAACCCGGTCAGTCTCTCATCGCTGCATCAGCAAAATGCCGTACCACCGCGCGTCGCAGAACAACTCTGCCGTTTACTCCGCCTGGCCATCATTTTTGCCAGCCGTCGTCGTGATGACTTAGTACCAGAGATTAAATTACAGGCCGATCATGAGCAGTTGACCTTAACGCTGCCACAAGGTTGGTTGACCCAGCATCCGCTGGGTAAAGAGGTTATCGATCAGGAAAGCCAGTGGCAAAGTTATGTTCACTGGCCGCTGGAAGTGCATTAATGAGTCAGTGCCGGATGCGATGCTAACGCATCCGGCCTGCCTAAATCCCCGACTATCCGGCAATAATTCCAGTGCCGTGATCATCTAATCCAACCAGCCCCAGATAATGCGAATCACTATTTCCCTCGTTTTGCTGCCATCATCGCTTTCAGATTTGCCAGATGACTTTGCCCTTTCTGCATCCGTTCTTCGGCGCTGATCACTTTGCGTTCCTGTTCCCAAATCAGATCATCCTGCGGCAACTCCAGCAAGAAGCGGCTCGGCTCCGGGCGCACCAGTTCGCCGTACTGACGACGCTCTTTACACAGCGTAAAAGTCAACTCCTTCTGGGCGCGGGTGATGCCGACATAGGCCAGTCGCCGCTCCTCATCAATATTGTCTTCATCGATGCTACTCTGGTGCGGCAAAAAACCTTCTTCCATACCGACCATGTAGACATAAGGAAACTCCAGCCCTTTTGACGCGTGCAGAGTCATCAGTTGCACCTGATCCAGCTCTTCTTCGCTTTCCCCTCGCTCCATCATGTCTCGCAGAGTAAAGCGCGTCACCACCTGGGTGAGCGTCATCGGTTCATCCAGTTCGCTGCCTTCCAGCATCTCCGTCATCCAGCTAAATAACTGGTTAACGTTCTTCATGCGCATTTCGGCAGCTTTAGGGCTAGGCGATGTTTCGTACAACCAGGATTCATAATCCATGCCATGGATCAGATCGCGCACCGCGGCAATCGGCTCCCGCTCCGCCAGACGCTGGATTTCCGCCAGCCAGTGAGTAAAACGGGTCAATGCTTCATAACCACGTCCGCTGAGCGTCTGACTCAGGCCCATATCAAAGCTGGCGGTAAACATGCTTTTATTGCGCGTCATCGCCCACTCACCCAGCTTCTTAAGCGTCGCCGGGCCAATCTCTCGTTTCGGCGTGTTAACAATACGCAAGAACGCACTATCATCGTCCGGGTTAGTCAGCACACGCAAATAAGCCAGCAAATCCTTGATTTCCGGGCGGGAGAAAAATGAAGTCCCGCCGGAGATTTTGTACGGGATGCGGTTTTGCATCAGGAATTTTTCAAACACCCGCGACTGATGGTTGCCGCGATAAAGAATAGCGTAATCTTTGTACTGCGTTTTATTGACGAAGTGATGGGCGATCAGCTCGCCGGTAACGCGCTCGGCTTCATGCTCTTCGTTATTCGCGCTTAAAACTTTTAGCTCCGCGCCATAGCCCAGTTCGGAGAACAGGCGTTTTTCAAATACGTGCGGATTATTGGCAATGAGAATGTTCGCCGCTTTCAGAATACGTCCGGAGGAGCGGTAGTTCTGCTCGAGTTTAATCACCTTCAACGCAGGGAAATCCTGACTCAACAGCACCAGGTTTTGCGGACGCGCGCCGCGCCAGGAGTAGATCGACTGGTCGTCATCGCCCACCACGGTAAAGCGCGCGCGGCTGCCCACCAGCAGTTTCACCAGCTCATACTGGCTGGTGTTGGTGTCCTGATATTCATCCACCAGCAGGTAGCGAATTTTGTTCTGCCAGCGTTCGCGGACTTCTTCATTGCGTTGCAGCAGCAGCGTCGGCAATAAAATCAGATCGTCGAAGTCGAGAACGTTACAGGCTTTCAGGTGCGCATCATACAGCCCATAACAATGGGCAAAAATACGATCCCGCTCGCCCTTTGCCTCCGCCGCCGCCTGCGCCGGTGTTTTGAGATCGTTCTTCCAGTTGGAGATGGTCGAAATTAGCTGTTGCAGGAGAACTTTGTCATCTTCAATCAGCCCCTCGGTCAGTTCTTTGAGCAACGCCAGTTGATCGGTATCGTCAAACAACGAAAAATTCGCCTTCATCCCCAACGCCGCATACTCGCGCTTGATAATATCCAGCCCTAATGTGTGGAAGGTGGAAATCATCAGCCCACGCGCCTCTTTGCGCCCCAGCGTCTGCCCGACACGCTCTTTCATCTCGCGCGCCGCTTTATTGGTAAAGGTCACCGCCGCAATGTGCCGCGCCTGATAACCGCAGCCGCGAATCAGATGGGCGATTTTATTGGTGATAACACGAGTTTTACCGGAACCCGCGCCCGCCAGCACCAGGCAGGGGCCGGTCACGAATTCGACAGCTTGTTGTTGGCCGGGGTTTAGACGCATAGGAAAATCGCTCAATGAAAGTCGGGAGGGGAAAATAACAGCGTGGTAGTATAGCCAGCCTCATCCTTACCACTCAAGGCACGATCATGGCAAAAACAGCAGCAGCACTGCATATCCTTGTAAAAGAAGAGAAACTGGCTCTGGAACTTCTGGAGCAGATTAAAAACGGCGCTGATTTCGGCAAGCTGGCAAAGAAACATTCCATTTGCCCGTCAGGCAAACGCGGCGGTGATTTAGGTGAATTCCGCCAGGGTCAGATGGTTCCGGCGTTCGATAAAGTGGTTTTCTCTTGCCCGGTGCTGGAGCCGACTGGCCCGCTGCACACCCAGTTCGGCTATCACATCATTAAGGTGCTGTACCGTAACTAACAAAAAAACCGGTGCTTCTGAACACCGGTTTTTTGCCTGATGGCGCTGCGCTTATCAGGCCTACAGAACGTGGATTTTTTGTAGGCCGATGTGATGGACACATCCCGCCATCCGGCACTGCATGTGGCAGCTTATCCCGCAACAGCAATACGTTTCATATCCGTCATATAGCCGCGCAGTTTCTTACCAACCTGCTCAATCGCATGACCACGAATCGCTTCATTTACATCACGCAGTTGTGCGTTATCTACCGCACCTTCCGGAATAGCTTTACCCAAGTCGCCCGGTTGCAGCTCTGCCATAAACGGTTTCAGCAGCGGCACGCAGGCGTAAGAGAACAGGTAGTTACCGTACTCAGCAGTGTCGGAGATAACCACGTTCATTTCGTACAGACGCTTACGGGCGATGGTGTTAGCAATCAGCGGCAGCTCGTGCAGTGATTCATAGTAAGCAGACTCTTCGATGATACCGGAATCAACCATGGTTTCGAACGCCAGCTCAACGCCTGCTTTTACCATCGCTATCATCAGTACGCCTTTATCGAAGTACTCCTGCTCGCCAATTTTACCTTCATACTGCGGCGCGGTTTCGAACGCCGTTTTGCCAGTCTCTTCACGCCAGGTCAGCAGTTTCTTATCGTCGTTGGCCCAGTCAGCCATCATGCCGGAGGAGAATTCACCGGAGATGATGTCGTCCATATGCTTCTGGAACAGCGGTGCCATGATCTCTTTCAGTTGTTCAGAGAGTGCGTAAGCACGCAGTTTCGCCGGATTAGAGAGACGGTCCATCATCAGCGTGATGCCGCCCTGTTTCAGTGCTTCGGTGATGGTTTCCCAACCGAACTGAATCAGTTTTTCTGCGTATGCCGGATCGGTGCCTTCTTCCACCAGTTTGTCGAAGCACAACAGAGAACCAGCCTGCAACATACCGCACAGGATGGTTTGCTCTCCCATCAGGTCAGATTTCACTTCCGCAACGAAG
The DNA here is from genome assembly GCF_011881725.1 of Escherichia coli. Taxonomy (GTDB): domain Bacteria; phylum Pseudomonadota; class Gammaproteobacteria; order Enterobacterales; family Enterobacteriaceae; genus Escherichia; species Escherichia coli_E. The sequence continues at coordinate 8,630 of NZ_JAATUR010000056.1, forward strand.
GACGATTCCAGCACGCCCGCACGGTGACCACCGGTTGCTGCCGCCCAGGCTTTGGCAATCGCCATGCCTTCACCTTTCGGATCGTTTTCCGGGTGAACGGCGATCAGCGTCGGTACGCCAAATCCACGTTTGTACTCTTCACGTACTTCGGTACCCGGACATTTCGGTGCCACCATCACTACGGTGATGTCTTTACGGATCTGCTCACCCACTTCTACGATGTTGAAACCGTGAGAGTAACCCAGCGCCGCGCCGTCTTTCATCAACGGCTGTACGGAGCGCACCACGTCAGAGTGCTGCTTGTCCGGCGTCAGGTTAACCACCAAATCCGCCTGCGGGATCAGTTCCTCGTAAGTGCCAACTTTAAAACCGTTTTCGGTCGCTTTACGCCAAGACGCACGCTTCTCAGCAATCGCTTCTTTACGCAGAGCGTAGGAGATATCCAGACCGGAATCACGCATGTTCAGGCCCTGGTTCAGACCTTGTGCGCCACAACCAACGATGACCACTTTTTTACCCTGAAGGTAGCTCGCGCCATCGGCGAATTCGTCGCGTCCCATAAAGCGACATTTGCCCAGCTGTGCCAGCTGCTGGCGCAGGTTCAGTGTATTGAAGTAGTTAGCCATGGTGATTCCTCGTGATGTTGTGCTTCTTATTGTTCGATTCGCTGTTGAGCGAGAATGTCACCACATTACAACAGGAAATTTATTGCGGAAATTGATATATTCACAACGTCACGTTGCAATTTCTGCAACGTCATCATCGAGGGTAGCTCCTGTGGATTTACGTGATCTGAAAACCTTCCTGCATCTGGCGGAAAGCCGCCATTTTGGCCGCAGCGCGCGGGCGATGCACGTTAGCCCATCCACGCTTTCGCGACAGATTCAGCGCCTGGAAGAAGATCTTGGCCAGCCGCTTTTTGTGCGCGATAACCGCACGGTGACGCTGACCGAAGCGGGCGAAGAACTGCGCGTTTTCGCCCAGCAAACGCTGTTGCAGTATCAGCAACTGCGCCACACCATCGATCAGCAAGGGCCATCGCTCTCTGGCGAATTACATATCTTCTGCTCGGTGACCGCTGCCTACAGCCACCTGCCGCCTATTCTCGACCGCTTCCGTGCAGAGCATCCATCGGTGGAGATTAAACTCACCACCGGTGATGCGGCGGATGCAATGGAAAAAGTAGTCACTGGCGAAGCGGATCTGGCGATTGCCGGTAAGCCAGAAACGTTACCCGGTGCAGTGGCATTTTCGATGCTGGAGAATCTGGCGGTGGTGCTTATCGCGCCTGCCCTGCCGTGCCCGGTGCGTAATCAGGTATCGGTAGAGAAGCCGGATTGGTCAACGGTGCCGTTTATCATGGCCGATCAGGGGCCAGTGCGCCGCCGTATTGAGTTATGGTTTCGGCGCAACAAAATCAGCAACCCGATGATTTACGCCACGGTTGGCGGGCATGAAGCGATGGTTTCGATGGTGGCGCTTGGCTGTGGCGTGGCCTTGTTGCCAGAAGTGGTGCTGGAAAACAGCCCGGAACCGGTGCGTAATCGCGTAATGATTTTGGAACGTAGCGATGAAAAGACGCCATTTGAACTGGGCGTATGTGCGCAAAAAAAGCGGCTGCATGAGCCGCTGATTGAAGCGTTCTGGAAGATTTTGCCGAACCATTAACCCGCCAAAAAGAACCTGAACGCCGGGTTATTGGTTTCGTCGTGGCAATCGTATCCCAGCTCATTTAACCTGGTTTCGAAATCTGGTTCATGATCGCCGAGTTCGAACGCAGCCAGCACGCGCCCGTAGTCAGTACCGTGACTGCGATAATGGAACAGAGAGATGTTCCAGTGCGTGCCCAGCGTGTTGAGGAAGCGCAGCAGCGCGCCCGGCGATTCCGGGAATTCGAAGCTGTAGAGGCGCTCCTGCAACGGGTGCGATGGACGACCGCCGACCATATAGCGCACGTGTAGCTTCGCCATTTCGTCGTCGGAGAGATCAACCACGCTGTAACCGCCGTCGTTAAGCATCTGCAAAATTTCTTTGCGTTCTTCAAGCCCACGACTTAAGCGCACTCCGACAAAAATGCAGGCATCTTTGGCATCGGCAAAACGGTAGTTGAATTCAGTGACTGAACGCCCGCCAAGCAGCTGGCAGAATTTGAGGAAGCTGCCTTTTTCTTCCGGGATGGTCACCGCCAGCAATGCTTCTCGCTGTTCGCCCAGTTCACAGCGTTCTGAGACGTAGCGCAGACCGTGGAAGTTCACGTTGGCACCGGAAAGAATATGCGCCAGCCGTTCTCCGCGGATGTTGTGCTGGGCGATGTATTTTTTCATTCCCGCCAGCGCCAGCGCACCAGAGGGTTCCGCCACCGCGCGCACATCTTCGAACAAGTCTTTCATCGCCGCACAGATGGCATCGCTATCGACGGTGATGATGTCGTCGAGGTACTCTTGGCACAAACGGAAAGTTTCATCGCCGATGCGTTTTACCGCGACGCCTTCGGCAAACAGCCCCACGCGTGGCAGATCAACCGGATGGCCGGCATCCAGCGCCGCTTTCAGGCAGGCGGAGTCTTCCGCTTCCACGGCGATCACTTTGATTTGCGGCATCAGTTGTTTGATTAACACCGCGACGCCCGCCGCCAGACCGCCGCCGCCGACCGGCACAAATACGCGGTCGAGATGGGCGTCCTGCTGGAGCAGCTCCAGCGCCAGCGTACCCTGCCCGGCTATTACCATCGGATGGTCGAACGGCGGCACCCAAGTGAAGCCCTGCTGCTGCGACAGTTCGATCGCTTTGGCTTTCGCTTCATCAAAGTTCGCGCCATGAAGCAGCACTTCGCCGCCGAAGCCGCGCACCGCATCGACTTTGATGTCGGCGGTGGCGGTTGGCATGACGATCAGCGCCTTCACGCCTAACCGTGCGGAGGAGAACGCGACGCCCTGCGCGTGGTTGCCTGCAGAAGCGGTGATCACGCCGTGCGCTTTCTGTTCTTCCGTCAGGCCCGCCATCATAGCGTATGCGCCACGCAGCTTGAAGCTATGCACTGGCTGGCGATCTTCACGCTTCACCAGAATCACGTTATCAAGACGCGAGGACAGTTTTTCCATTTTCTGTAGCGGCGTGACCTGCGCCGCCTCATAAACCGGTGCGCGTAGCACCGCTCTTAAATATTCGGCGCCCTCCGGGGCGCCGGAGAGGGGTTGTGAATCAGCCATCATTAACCCCCCAGTTTCGATTTATCGCGCACCGCGCCTTTGTCGGCGCTGGTTGCCAGGCTGGCATAGGCACGCAAAGCAAAGGAGACTTGACGTTCACGGTTTTTCGGCGTCCAGGCTTTGTCGCCACGGGCTTCCTGCGCTTCACGACGCGCCGCCAGTTCGGCATCGCTTACCTGTAACTGAATGCCACGGTTCGGAATGTCGATGGCGATCAGGTCGCCGTCTTCAATCAGGCCAATGCTGCCGCCGCTTGCCGCTTCCGGCGAGACGTGGCCGATGGAAAGACCAGAGGTGCCGCCAGAGAAACGACCGTCGGTGATCAGCGCACAGGCTTTACCGAGGCCCATTGATTTCAGGAAGCTGGTTGGATAAAGCATTTCCTGCATGCCTGGGCCGCCTTTCGGGCCTTCGTAGCGGATAACGACGACATCGCCCGCGACAACTTTACCGCCGAGAATCGCTTCTACTGCGTCGTCCTGGCTTTCATACACTTTCGCCGGACCGGTGAATTTGAGGATGCTGTCATCAACGCCCGCGGTTTTAACAATGCAGCCGTTTTCTGCGAAATTACCGTAGAGCACCGCCAGGCCGCCGTCTTTACTGTAGGCGTGCTCCAGCGAACGGATACAGCCGTTTGCGCGATCGTCGTCCAGCGAATCCCAACGGCAATCCTGCGAGAATGCCTGGGTGGTACGGATGCCAGCAGGGCCTGCGCGGAACATATTTTTTACCGCGTCATCCTGGGTCAACATAACGTCGTATTGTTCCAGCGTCTGCGGCAAGGTCAGGCCAAGCACGTTTTTCACGTCACGGTTCAGTAACCCAGCACGATCCAGTTCGCCGAGAATGCCGATAACACCACCAGCACGGTGAACATCTTCCATATGGTATTTCTGGGTACTCGGCGCGACTTTGCACAATTGCGGGACTTTACGCGAAAGTTTGTCGATATCACTCATGGTGAAGTCGATTTCCGCTTCCTGCGCCGCCGCCAGCAGGTGAAGTACCGTGTTAGTGGAGCCGCCCATCGCGATATCCAGCGTCATGGCGTTTTCAAACGCCGCTTTACTGGCAATATTGCGCGGCAGTGCGCTTTCATCATCCTGTTCGTAGTAACGTTTGGTCAATTCAACAATGCGTTTGCCAGCATTGAGGAACAGTTGCTTACGGTCAGCGTGGGTTGCCAGCAGCGAGCCGTTGCCCGGCTGCGACAGGCCCAGTGCTTCGGTCAGGCAGTTCATCGAGTTAGCGGTGAACATCCCGGAGCACGATCCGCAGGTCGGACAGGCGGAACGTTCAACCTGATCGCTCTGGGAGTCAGAAACTTTCGGGTCTGCCCCCTGAATCATCGCATCAACCAGATCGAGCTTGATGATCTGATCGGACAGTTTGGTTTTCCCGGCCTCCATCGGGCCGCCGGAAACAAAGATCACCGGAATATTCAGGCGCAGAGAGGCCATCAGCATCCCCGGGGTGATTTTGTCGCAGTTAGAGATGCAGACCATCGCGTCGGCGCAGTGGGCGTTGACCATATACTCAACGGAATCAGCGATCAGTTCGCGAGATGGCAGTGAATAAAGCATCCCTCCGTGGCCCATGGCAATCCCATCATCCACCGCAATGGTGTTGAACTCTTTGGCAACACCGCCAGCCGCTTCAATTTGTTCGGCGACCAGTTTACCGAGATCGCGCAGATGGACGTGACCCGGTACAAATTGGGTGAACGAGTTCACAACCGCGATAATCGGCTTACCAAAATCGGCGTCGGTCATTCCGGTGGCGCGCCACAGCGCACGAGCACCCGCCATATTACGACCATGAGTGGTGGTGGCGGAACGGTACTTAGGCATACTTTATTTACTCCCAGTGTCTGTCTCGTAAATGGGACGGTGCGTGCCGTCCCATTTTTTGTATTTATTGATTAACTTGATCCAACCAGCCCCACTTATCTTCGGTTTCGCCGGTGAAGAGGCCGAAGAAGGCTTGCTGGATGCGTTTGGTAACCGGGCCGCAACGACCTTCACCAACCTGAATACCGTCTACACTACGCACTGGCGTGATTTCAGCCGCCGTACCGGACATAAATACTTCATCCGCCAGGTACAACGATTCGCGCGACAGCACCTGCTCACGCACTTCAATTCCCAGCTCTTTCGCCAGTTTGATGATGGCGTCACGGGTAATACCCGGCAGTGCGGAAGAGGTGAACGGTGGGGTGAACAGCACGCCGTCTTTCACTTCAAACAGGTTTTCGCCTGCGCCTTCAGAGATATAACCATTCACATCCAGCGCGATACCTTCCTGATAACCGTGGCGGCGCGCTTCGCTACCCACCAGCAGGGAAGAGAGGTAGTTACCACCGGCTTTTGCCGCCGTCGGGATGGTGTTTGGTGCTGCGCGGTTCCAGGAGGAAACCATCGCATCGATCCCCTGCTCCAGCGCTTCTGCGCCCAGATACGCTCCCCACGGGAAAGCGGCGATAATCACGTCGGTTGAGTATCCCGCTGGCGGGTTAACGCCCATGCCAACATCGCCTACGAAAATCAGAGGACGGATATAGGCGCTGGTGAGATTGTTTTTGCGGATCACGTCGCGACAAGCTTCCATCAACTCATCAATGCTCTGTGAAACCGGGAAGCGATAGATTTTGGCGGAGTCATGCAGACGCTGCATATGCTCACGATGACGGAATACAACCGGTCCTTTATGCGAGTCGTAACAACGGATGCCTTCAAAAACCGAGGTGCCATAATGCAGCGCGTGCGACATCACATGCACCTTCGCGTCTTCCCAGCGAACCATCTCCCCATTGAACCAAATGTAATCAGCTTTCTTCGTGGTCATTTTTATATTCCTTTTGCGCTCAGGCGCGGATTTGTTGTGATGTGGTTGTGCTCTGGCAGATAGCAACGTGTGCGACGTCCACCAGTTTATTTAACTGACTAAACAGTAAGTCGACCGACCGTGGGCTGGCAACGGTCAATTCGATATTTATATTCTGTGCATCGCTGGCGGCGGCCATATTCATTGAGCAGACGTGGAAACCACGATGACGCACTACGCGTAAAACACGTTCTAAGGTTTCCGGATTGAAGCGAGCCGATACATTGACCTGATGTTGCATCATGATAATTTCTCCAACATTTCTGAATTACTGGCGCCAGGCGGCACCAGCGGCCAGACGTTCTCAAGTTCGTCGATTGAGACATGAAGCAGATATGGCCCATCACTGTTCAGCATGGTGTCGAGTGCCGCTTCAACCTGGTCTTTACGGGTGATGTGTTGGCCAGGGATACCAAAGGCGCTGGCTAACATGAGGAAATCGGGGTTATCGGTAAGGGTGGTTTCGCTGTATCGTTCCTGGAAAAACAGTTGCTGCCATTGTCGAACCATCCCTAACCGTTGGTTATCGAGTAAGACGATTTTCAACGGTAACTGCTTGCGTTTTACGGTGCCCAGCTCTTGCACATTCATCATGAAAGAGCCGTCACCGGAGATACAGACGACGGTATCGTTCGGTCGCGCCACTTGCGCACCAACCGCCGCCGGTAAACCAAACCCCATGGTGCCTAAACCGCTTGAAGTGATGAAATTCTCCGGGCGAGTGTGGGCTATGTGCTGCGCGGCCCACATCTGATGCTGCCCCACATCAGTGGTCACAACGCAATCTGCAGGTTTACGATCGGACAGTTGCTTTAACAGCAACGGCGCGTAGATAGCGTCTCCTGGATGATCGTACCGCCAGGTATGTTCATCACGCAGCTGTGCGCAGTGTTGCTGCCAGTCATTGATATTTAACGGCTGCTGTAACGCAGGCAACAGCGTGTTTAAATCACCCTGTAAAGCCACATGCGCCTGACGCAGCTTGTTCATTTCTGCTGGGTCGATATCCATATGGATCACACTGGCGTGCGGTGCGAAGGTGTTCAGTTTGCCAGTCACCCGGTCATCAAAACGTGCGCCCACAGCGATCAGCAGATCGCACTCCTGCACCGCGAAGTTCGCCGCTTTGGTGCCGTGCATCCCCAGCATGCCCAGATAGTACGGATAATCCGCGTCGACTGCGCCCAACCCTTTCAGCGTGCAGGTGACAGGCATTTTTGTTGCGGTGAGAAACTCACGCAGAGCAGGAACCGCCTGTGCCATACCTACGCCACCGCCAACATACAGCATCGGTTTTTGCGCTTTTGCCAGCATCTGGCGCGCTTGCTCGACTTCGGCATGTGGAAAAGTCACTGCGTTTTCAACAGTGGTGAACCATGGCTCCAGATCGCCGCTGGCTAACTGGACATCTTTAGGGATATCGACCAAAACAGGACCGGGACGACCAGAGCTGGCGACGTCAAACGCTTCCGCCATGATGCGTGGTAACTCTTCCAGAGACTGCACCAGAAAGCTGTGTTTGGTGCACGCTAACGACAATCCCAGGACATCCACTTCCTGAAATGCGTCGGTGCCGATAAACGGTGCGGACACCTGACCGGTGATGGCAACAACAGGGATGGAATCTAACAGCGCATCCGCCAGCCCGGTTATCAGGTTGGTTGCACCAGGGCCTGAAGTGGCAATGCACACGCCAGTTTTGCCGGTAGCGCGAGCATATCCGATCGCCGCCATAACCGCGCCCTGCTCATGTCGGCACAGCAAGTGCTCCACGCCGCCGTCATACAATGCATCGTAAACCGGCATAATTGCGCCACCCGGATAACCGAAAACGGTGTTCACACCCTGTGCCCGCAACGCATGTACCACCCACTGTGCGCCATTCATAGTTAGTTCCCCGTCCTGAATCTTGAGAAACAGAATTTTGTGCTGTTATTCATTGTCTGCTCCTCGGTTATGTTTTTAAGGTCAAAAAAAACCCCCGGACCTTTCGGTGCGGGGGTCTTAGTTCGTTAAGGCTTGATCTCTAAGCCTTTCCTCGTCCAAGTGCAGCCCCGCACGGTGGGATAATAATCACCACCACGCTAATCACGACCAGGCTAATCACTCGTAGAAGGGCTGTCATTTTGTCTTTTCTTGCATCTTGTTCGAAGGAATGCCTAAAGAGTTACCATAGATTTTGCGAATAGCACAAGATATTTTTTGGCCGATTTTTATAATGCCTTAAATAATTTCAATAGAAATTGTTGTTTTTTAAAAAGAAAACAGTGAGTGAAAAAAATTCAATTTCAGGATAAATATTATTCCACTCCTCTCAATTCAGAATTTAGTCGCTGCAATTTTGCGAGCATCATTCCACCGCCAGAACAACTCAACTTCACTTGCAAAAATAAACAGGAATCAGCCGCTAAAATTCACGAATTAGCGGGCTACAGCAGCAATAACTTATGTACATAATGGTGACTCAAGGAGGGCTTATGTCACTGTCAATTGTTCACACCCGCGCAGCTCTGGGAGTAAGCGCTCCCCCGATCACTGTTGAGGTTCATATCAGTAAAGGTCTACCAGGGTTAACAATGGTGGGCTTACCAGAAACAACTGTAAAAGAAGCTCGCGATCGCGTGCGCAGCGCCATTATCAATAGCGGATATGAATATCCGGCGAAAAAAATCACCATCAACCTTGCTCCAGCCGATCTGCCAAAAGAAGGGGGACGATATGATTTACCTATCGCCATTGCGTTGCTGGCGGCCTCTGAACAGCTTACAGCCAATAAGTTGCATGAATATGAATTAGTCGGTGAACTGGCGCTTACAGGCGCTCTGCGTGGCGTTCCCGGCGCAATATCCAGTGCAACTGAAGCCATTAAGTCGGGCAGAAAGATTATCGTCGCAAAAGATAACGAAGCTGAAGTAGGGTTAATTAATAGTGAAGGATGCTTAATAGCCGATCATTTACAAGCTGTCTGTGCGTTTCTGGAAGGTAAGCATGCTCTCGAACGTCCAGCACCTACTGATGCGGAACTCAGGATATTACAACATGATCTCAGTGATGTAGTGGGTCAGGAGCAAGGAAAGCGAGGACTGGAAATTACCGCCGCAGGGGGTCACAACCTTTTACTGATTGGGCCACCAGGAACAGGTAAAACAATGCTCGCCAGTCGCATTAATGGCTTGCTGCCAGATTTAAGCAATGAAGAAGCTCTGGAAAGCGCTGCGATACTAAGCCTGGTAAATGCCGAGTCAGTGCAAAAACAATGGCGGCAGCGCCCGTTCCGCTCACCGCATCACAGTGCGTCGTTAACTGCGATGGTGGGCGGTGGCGCAATTCCCGGACCTGGTGAAATTTCTCTGGCACATAACGGCGTACTTTTTCTTGATGAACTACCTGAATTTGAACGGCGTACATTGGATGCCTTGCGGGAACCGATTGAGTCTGGGCAGATCCATCTCTCACGCACGCGAGCAAAAATAACCTATCCAGCCCGCTTCCAGCTTGTCGCGGCGATGAATCCCAGCCCTACCGGACATTATCAGGGAAACCATAACCGCTGCACACCAGAACAAACATTACGTTATCTCAATAGACTCTCAGGTCCCTTTCTTGACCGCTTTGACCTCTCACTGGAGATCCCACTACCGCCACCCGGTATTTTGAGTAAAGCTGTTGTTCTGGGGGAAAATAGCGCCACCGTTAAACAACGCGTAATAGCAGCCAGAGAGCGCCAATTTAAACGGCAGAATAAATTGAATGCCTGGCTTGATAGTCCGGAAATACGCCAATTCTGCAAGCTTGGGAGCGAAGACGCACAGTGGCTGGAAGAAACGCTGCTTCATCTGGGATTATCGATTCGTGCCTGGCAGCGATTACTGAAGGTATCGAGAACTATCGCTGACATTGATCAGTCTGACGTCATCACACGCCAACATTTACAGGAGGCTGTTAGCTATCGGGCTATCGACCGCTTGCTTATTCATTTACAAAAACTACTGGCATAAAAAAAGGGCATTTCGCCCTTTTTTATTAATCGTCGGAATCCGTGTAGTCTTCAGCACCTTCGACCTGCGGTTTACCACCGGAAAGAGTGTGAAAACGTTTTGGACGCTTGATACGCGTCATATACTTGGACCACACGCGTTCTGCTTCTGTCACTGGCTCACGTTCGCCACGGCATACTGCTACGAAGAGTTTCTCTTCTTCGGTAACCGGCTCGCGTTTGCCCAGATCCAGCTCATTAAAGGCATAACCATGACGTTCAAGCAGTTGTGCCTCTTTGATGGTGAAATCACCATGACGAGAGAATCCACGTGGATAATGTTTATTGTCGAAATATCGATTAGTCGTCGTAAAGCTTTCCGCCATCCTGCACGCTCCTAATTCTTTGACCGAGCTAGTTATGGCGCGGAGTATTAGTTACGCTTGACAGAGTGTAAAACAAAACATTTAAATCATAACGACAAATAATTTTGTGGAGAGCACTGTGGATACGGAATTGTTAAAAACTTTCCTGGAAGTTAGCCGAACGCGTCACTTTGGTCGAGCAGCTGAATCGCTCTATCTGACCCAATCAGCCGTGAGCTTTCGAATCAGACAACTGGAAAATCAACTGGGTGTGAATCTTTTCACCCGCCACAGAAACAATATCCGTTTAACCGCTGCCGGAGAAAAGCTTCTGCCTTATGCAGAAACGCTCATGAGCACCTGGCAGACCGCCCGTAAGGAGGTGGCGCATACCTCACGCCATAATGAGTTTTCTATCGGTGCCAGCGCCTCGCTGTGGGAGTGTATGCTTAATCAGTGGCTGGGACGTTTGTATCAAAATCAGGATGCCCACACAGGCCTGCAATTTGAAGCGCGGATTGCCCAGCGACAGTCTCTGGTAAAACAGCTACATGAACGTCAGCTTGATCTTCTTATTACCACTGAAGCGCCCAAAATGGACGAATTTAGTAGCCAGTTGTTGGGACATTTCACTTTAGCGCTCTATACCAACGCCCCCTCTAAGCTAAAGGGTGATCTTAACTATCTGCGTCTGGAATGGGGGCCGGATTTTCAACAGCATGAGACAGGTTTGATCGGCGCTGATGAAGTTCCAATTCTGACAACCAGTTCTGCTGAACTGGCACAACAACAGATTGAAATGCTTAATGGTTGCACCTGGCTGCCGGTAAGTTGGGCGCGGAAAAAAGGCGGGCTGCATACTGTTGTCGACAGTACAACGCTTTCACGGCCGCTCTATGCCATATGGCTGCAAAATAGCGATAAAAATGGGTTGATTCGTGATCTATTGAAAATTAACGTGCTGGATGAAGTGTATTAATCAGAATGACTGGCAAGGATGCCGCTGGAAGAATTTACTTCGGGAAGGGTTATTTCAGACAAAAAAAAATCCTTAGCTTTCGCTAAGGATTATTTCTGGCAGGGGCGGAGAGACTCGAACTCCCAACACCCGGTTTTGGAGACCGGTGCTCTACCAATTGAACTACGCCCCTAATTAGG
>NZ_JAATUR010000057.1 GCF_011881725.1 Escherichia coli
CAGCGCATCAGGCAATTTAGCGTTTGTCATCAGTCACACACTCCCCCGACTTCAGGGAGCGATATCAATTACTGACGCCGTAAGCGCATAATTTTGCGGATTATTGGCGTCAGCTGCTTTGCCAGACTATCGACAGTGACCGGGCAAGGTAAATAAGCCGCTGGTTGCCAGAACCGGGCATGGGGTTTGTGCCAGCCAGTCGCCGCAGACACGTAAAAACGTATCGTGGAAAGCTTCCTCACGTGTTGCCGCCTGGGAGGGTAATTTCATGATCCCCCATGGGAATTCACGTTTTTCTTGTGGATTTGGTGAGTCACCAAAACGCCATGCACGAAGCGATGATGTTCCCCAGTCCAGGGCAATAAATGAGGTGTTTTCCGACATTAGCCGTTTCCTTTAGTTATGGCTTATTTATCTTTGCGGACGTGCTTACCCCAGCCTAGTTCAGCGGATATCTCTTCTGCACAGGATTTGACGTAAGGTGCCAGTTCTTCCAGGCGCGCCAGCGACATATATGTAGTGGTACTGGCGACAGAAATAGCCGCCACAATTTCATCCCGGGCGTTATAAATGGGGGCTGCAATGCAACGGATAGTCGGCTCGTTCTCTTCCAGATCAAAAGCATAACCACAGGCGGCATAACGGCGCATGTTTTGTATAAATGCACCCAATTTCGTTTCATCACCACAAGTCAAAAATAGCGTGCGCCACTCCTCTTCTGTCCGCTTGAGGATCAACGCCTTACCGATGCCTGTGATCGCAAGGGGCATGCGATGCCCAGGACGTGAGCGCATCTCCAGCCCGCGCTGACTGTTGATCTTCTCCAGATACAGCACTTCGTCGCTTTCAACGATCCCCAGTTGGTAGCCCTGTGTTGGGACATGGCGCAGATAGCGTTGTTCCACCAGAACGGTGACTAAACGATGGGTTGTACTCCGGGTCGTGCCCGTGAACTCGCCGATACTTTTCAGGTCATGGCAACCGTTATAAACAGCATTAAGAACCGCCAGTCCGCGTAATAACGTTTGTGCGCCAGCAGTGGTTGAAGAGGTTTCTGCCATTTGTTTCTTCTGATGATATTGCTGAAGTGTTCCACATAATGACGTGGGTAAAAGGTGATATATCCCACAATATAAACTCTGTCTCATAATGTGGGATAAAATAACCAGAATTAACGATCGTTTTGCGTAGCGCCTCGCAGGAAACTTCTTTCAAACTGGACGTTTGTACAGCACAATTCTATTTTGTGCGAGTAAGTAATGAGGCTGGAGGCGTTGTGGATATCTCAATCATGGTTTACGCAGTTATTGCGTTGGTGAGCGTGGCGATTGGCTGGCTGATTGCCAGTTATCAGCACGCGCAGCAAAAAGCCGAGCAATTCGCTGAACGTGAAGAGATGGTTGCGCAATTAAGTGCGGCAAAACAGCAAATTACCCAAGCCGAACATTGGCGCGCTGAGTGCGAGTTACTCAATAACGAAGTGCGTAGTCTGCAAAGTATTAATACCTCGCTGGAGGCGGATCTGCGTGAAGTCACCACGCGGATGGAAGCCGCACAGCAACATGCGGACGATAAAATCCGCCAGATGATCAACAGCGAACAGCGCCTCAGTGAGCAATTTGAAAATCTTGCCAACCGTATTTTTGAACACAGTAATCGCCGGGTTGAGGAGCAAAACCGTCAGAGTCTGAACAGCCTACTGTCGCCGCTACGTGAACAACTGGATGGTTTCCGCCGCCAGGTCCAGGACAGTTTTGGTAAAGAAGCACAAGAACGCCATACCCTGACTCACGAAATCCGTAATCTCCAGCAGCTTAACGCGCAAATGGCTCAGGAAGCGATCAACCTGACTCGTGCGCTGAAAGGCGATAACAAAACCCAGGGCAACTGGGGCGAAGTGGTATTGACGCGGGTGCTGGAGGCTTCCGGGCTGCGCGAAGGGTATGAATATGAAACCCAGGTCAGTCTCGAAAATGATGCCCGCTCGCGGATGCAGCCGGATGTCATCGTGCGGCTGCCGCAGGGGAAAGATGTGGTGATCGACGCCAAAATGACGCTCGTCGCCTATGAGCGCTACTTCAATGCAGAAGACGATTACACCCGTGAAAGCGCATTGCAGGAGCATATCGCTTCGGTACGTAATCACATCCGCTTGCTGGGGCGCAAAGATTATCAACAGCTGCCAGGACTACGAACCCTGGATTACGTGCTGATGTTTATCCCTGTCGAACCGGCGTTTTTACTGGCGCTTGATCGCCAGCCGGAGCTTATCACCGAAGCGTTAAAGAACAACATTATGCTGGTTAGCCCCACCACGCTGCTGGTGGCATTGCGCACTATCGCCAACCTGTGGCGTTATGAGCATCAAAGCCGTAACGCCCAGCAAATAGCCGATCGCGCCAGTAAGCTTTACGACAAGATGCGTCTGTTTATCGATGATATGTCCGCGATAGGTCAAAGTCTGGACAAAGCGCAGGATAACTATCGCCAGGCGATGAAAAAACTCTCTTCAGGTCGCGGAAATGTGCTGGCGCAGGCAGAAGCGTTTCGTGGTTTAGGGGTAGAAATTAAACGCGAGATTAATCCGGATTTAGCTGAACAGGCGGTGAGCCAGGACGAAGAGTATCGATTGCAGTCGGTTCCGGAACAATCGAATGGTAAAGCTTATCAACGCGATGATGAATATAATCAGCAGTCGCGCTAGCCCATTAGGGGTAGCTAAGCCGGGTAGAAATCTAGGGCATCGACGCCCAATCTGTTACACTTCTGGAACAAATTTTTGATGAGCAGGCACTGAGATGGTGGATAAGTCACAAGAAACGACGCACTTTGGTTTTCAGACCGTCGCGAAAGAGCAAAAAGCGGATATGGTCGCCCATGTTTTTCATTCCGTGGCATCGAAATACGATGTCATGAATGATTTGATGTCATTTGGTATTCATCGTTTGTGGAAGCGATTCACGATCGATTGCAGCGGCGTACGCCGTGGGCAAACTGTGCTGGATCTGGCTGGCGGCACCGGCGACCTGACGGCAAAATTCTCCCGCCTGGTCGGTGAAACTGGCAAGGTGGTCCTCGCCGATATCAATGAATCCATGCTCAAAATGGGCCGCGAGAAGTTGCGTAATATCGGTGTGATTGGCAACGTTGAATATGTTCAGGCGAACGCCGAGGCGCTGCCGTTCCCTGATAACACTTTTGACTGCATCACCATTTCGTTTGGTCTGCGTAACGTTACCGAAAAAGATAAAGCTCTGCGTTCGATGTATCGTGTGCTGAAACCGGGCGGCCGCCTGCTGGTGCTTGAGTTCTCGAAGCCGATTATCGAGCCGCTAAGCAAAGCCTATGACGCTTACTCCTTCCATGTGCTGCCGCGTATTGGATCGCTGGTGGCGAACGATGCAGATAGCTACCGCTATCTGGCCGAATCCATCCGTATGCATCCCGATCAGGATACCCTGAAAGCCATGATGCAGGATGCCGGATTCGAAAGTGTCGATTATTACAACCTGACTGCAGGGGTTGTGGCGTTGCATCGTGGTTATAAGTTCTGACAGGAGTACGACTATGCCTTTTAAACCTTTAGTGACGGCAGGAATTGAAAGTCTGCTCAACACTTTCCTGTATCGCTCACCCGCGCTGAAAACAGCCCGCTCGCGTCTGCTGGGTAAAGTATTGCGCGTGGAGGTAAAAGGCTTTTCGACGTCGCTAATTCTGGTGTTTAGTGAACGCCAGGTCGATGTGCTGGGTGAATGGGCTGGCGATGCTGACTGCACCGTTATCGCCTACGCCAGCGTGTTGCCGAAACTTCGCGATCGCCAGCAGCTTGCCGCGCTAATTCGTAGCGGTGAGCTGGAAGTGCAGGGCGATATTCAGGTTGTGCAAAACTTCGTTGCGCTGGCAGATCTGGCAGAGTTCGACCCTGCTGAACTGCTGGCCCCTTATACCGGTGATATTGCCGCTGAAGGTATCAGTAAAGCCCTGCGCGGCGGTGCGAAGTTCCTGCATCACGGTATTAAACGCCAGCAACGTTACGTGGCGGAAGCCATTACTGAAGAGTGGCGTATGGCACCCGGCCCGCTTGAAGTGGCCTGGTTTGCGGAAGAGACGGCTGCCGTCGAGCGTGCTGTTGATGCCCTGACTAAACGGCTGGAAAAACTGGAGGCTAAATGACGCCAGGTGAAGTACGGCGCCTATATTTCATCATTCGCACCTTTCTAAGCTACGGACTTGATGAACTGATCCCCAATATGCGTATCACCCTGCCGCTGCGGTTATGGCGATACACTCTCTTCTGGATGCCGAACCGGCATAAAGATAAACCGTTAGGTGAGCGACTGCGACTGGCGCTGCAAGAACTGGGGCCGGTATGGATCAAGTTCGGGCAAATGTTGTCTACCCGTCGCGACCTTTTTCCGCCGCATATTGCCGATCAACTGGCTTTATTGCAGGACAAAGTCGCCCCGTTTGATGGCAAACTGGCGAAGCAACAGATTGAAGCTGCAATGGGCGGTCTGCCGGTGGAAGCGTGGTTTGATGATTTTGAAATCAAGCCGCTAGCCTCAGCCTCTATCGCTCAGGTTCATACCGCGCGATTGAAATCGAATGGCAAAGAGGTGGTGATTAAAGTTATCCGCCCGGACATTTTGCCGGTCATAAAGGCGGATCTGAAACTTATCTATCGTCTGGCCCGTTGGGTACCACGTTTGCTGCCGGATGGTCGTCGTCTACGCCCAACCGAAGTGGTGCGCGAGTACGAAAAAACGTTGATCGACGAACTGAATTTGCTGCGGGAATCTGCCAACGCCATCCAGTTACGACGCAATTTTGAAGACAGCCCGATGCTCTACATCCCTGAAGTTTACCCTGACTATTGCAGTGAAGGGATGATGGTGATGGAGCGTATTTACGGCATTCCGGTTTCTGATGTCGCGACGCTGGAGAAAAACGGCACCAACATGAAATTGCTGGCGGAACGCGGTGTGCAGGTGTTCTTCACTCAGGTCTTTCGCGACAGCTTTTTCCATGCCGATATGCACCCCGGTAACATCTTCGTGAGCTATGAACACCCGGAAAATCCGAAATATATTGGCATTGATTGCGGAATTGTTGGCTCGCTAAACAAAGAAGATAAACGCTATCTGGCGGAAAACTTTATCGCCTTCTTTAATCGTGACTACCGCAAAGTAGCAGAACTACACGTCGATTCTGGCTGGGTGCCACCAGACACCAACGTTGAAGAGTTCGAATTTGCCATTCGTACCGTTTGCGAACCTATCTTTGAAAAACCATTGGCAGAAATTTCGTTTGGACATGTGCTGTTAAATCTGTTTAATACGGCGCGTCGCTTCAATATGGAAGTACAGCCACAACTGGTGTTACTCCAGAAAACCTTGCTCTACGTCGAAGGGGTAGGTCGCCAGCTTTATCCGCAGCTCGATTTATGGAAAACGGCGAAGCCTTTCCTTGAGTCGTGGATTAAAGATCAGGTCGGTATTCCTGCGCTGGTGAGAGCATTTAAGGAAAAAGCGCCGTTTTGGGTCGAAAAAATGCCAGAACTGCCTGAACTTGTTTACGACAGTTTGCGCCAGGGCAAGTATTTACAGCACAGTGTTGATAAGATTGCCCGCGAGCTTCAGTCAAATCATATACGTCAGGGACAATCTCGTTATTTTCTCGGAATTGGCGCGACGTTAGTATTAAGCAGCACATTCTTGTTGGTCAGCCGACCTGAATGGGGGTTGATGCCTGGCTGGTTAATGGCAGGTGGTCTGATCGCCTGGTTTGTCGGCTGGCGCAAAACACGCTGATTTTTTCATCGCTCAAGGCGGGCCGTGTAACGTATAATGCGGCCTTGTTTAATCATCATCTACCACAGAGGAACTTGTATGGGTGGTATCAGTATTTGGCAGTTATTGATTATTGCCGTCATCGTTGTACTGCTTTTTGGCACCAAAAAGCTCGGCTCCATCGGTTCCGATCTTGGTGCGTCGATCAAAGGCTTTAAAAAAGCAATGAGCGATGATGAACCAAAGCAGGATAAAACCAGTCAGGATGCTGATTTTAGTGCGAAAACTATCGCTGATAAGCAGGCGGATACGAATCAGGAACAGGCTAAAACAGAAGACGCAAAGCGCCACGATAAAGAGCAGGTGTAATCCGTGTTTGATATCGGTTTTAGCGAACTGCTATTGGTATTCATCATCGGCCTCGTGGTTCTGGGGCCGCAACGTCTGCCTGTGGCGGTAAAAACGGTAGCGGGCTGGATTCGCGCGTTGCGTTCGTTGGCGACAACGGTGCAGAACGAACTGACCCAGGAGTTAAAACTCCAGGAGTTTCAGGACAGCCTGAAAAAGGTTGAAAAGGCGAGTCTTACCAACCTTACGCCAGAACTGAAAGCGTCGATGGATGAACTGCGCCAGGCCGCGGAGTCGATGAAGCGTTCCTACGTTGCGAATGACCCTGAAAAGGCGAGCGATGATGCGCACACCATTCATAACCCGGTGGTGAAAGGTAATGAGGCTGCGCATGAAGGCGTCACGCCTGCCGCTGCGGAAACGCAGGCCAGTTCGCCGGAACAGAAGCCAGAAACCACGCCTGAGCCGGTGGTAAAACCTACTGCGGACGCTGAACCGAAAACCGCTGCACCTTCCCCTTCGTCGAGTGATAAACCGTAAACATGTCTGTAGAAGATACTCAACCGCTTATCACGCATCTGATTGAGCTGCGTAAGCGTCTGCTGAACTGCATTATCGCGGTGATCGTGATATTCCTGTGTCTGGTCTATTTCGCCAATGATATCTATCACCTTGTATCCGCACCGTTGATCAAGCAGTTGCCGCAAGGTTCAACGATGATCGCCACCGATGTGGCCTCGCCGTTCTTTACGCCAATCAAGCTGACCTTTATGGTGTCGCTGATTCTGTCAGCGCCAGTGATCCTCTATCAGGTGTGGGCGTTTATCGCCCCTGCGCTGTATAAGCACGAACGTCGCCTGGTGGTGCCGTTGCTGGTTTCCAGTTCTCTGCTGTTTTATATCGGCATGGCGTTCGCTTATTTCGTGGTCTTCCCGCTGGCGTTTGGCTTCCTTGCCAATACCGCGCCAGAAGGGGTGCAGGTATCCACTGACATCGCCAGTTATTTAAGCTTTGTAATGGCGCTGTTCATGGCGTTTGGTATCTCCTTTGAAGTACCTGTGGCGATTGTGCTGCTGTGCTGGATGGGGATCACCACCCCGGAAGATTTACGCAGAAAACGTCCCTATGTGCTGGTTGGCGCATTCGTCGTCGGGATGTTGCTGACGCCGCCAGATGTTTTCTCGCAAACGCTGCTGGCGATCCCGATGTACTGCCTGTTTGAAATCGGTGTTTTCTTCTCTCGCTTTTACGTTGGTAAAGGTCGAAACCGGGAAGAAGAAAACGACGCTGAAGCAGAAAGCGAAAAAACTGAAGAATAAACTCAACCGCCCGTCAGGGCGGTTGTCATATGGAGTGCAGGATGTTTGATATTGGCGTTAATTTGACCAGCTCGCAATTTGCGAAAGACCGTAATGATGTCGTCGCGCGCGCTTTTGACGCGGGAGTTGATGGGCTACTGATTACCGGCACTAACCTGCGCGAAAGCCAGCAGGCACAAAAACTGGCGCGTCAGTATCAACACTGTTGGTCAACGGCGGGCGTGCATCCTCATGACAGCAGCCAGTGGCAAGCTGCGACCGAAGAAGCGATTATTGAACTGGCCTCGCAGCCAGAAGTGGTGGCGATTGGTGAGTGTGGCCTCGACTTTGACCGCAACTTTTCTACGCCGGAAGAGCAGGAACGAGCCTTTGTCGCCCAGTTGCGCATTGCCGCAGAGTTAAACATGCCGGTATTTATGCACTGTCGTGATGCCCACGAGCGGTTTATTACCCTGCTGGAACCGTGGCTGGAGAAACTGCCTGGTGCGGTGCTTCACTGTTTTACCGGAACGCGCGAAGAGATGCAGGCGTGCGTGGCGCGTGGGATTTATATTGGTATAACTGGTTGGGTTTGCGATGAGCGACGTGGGCTGGAATTGCGCGAGCTGTTACCGTTGATCCCGGCAGAAAAATTGCTGATCGAAACTGATGCGCCATATCTGCTCCCGCGCGATCTCACGCCGAAGCCGTCGTCCCGGCGCAACGAGCCAGCCTATCTGCCCCATATTTTGCAACGTATTGCGCACTGGCGAGGGGAAGATGCTACATGGCTGGCCGCCACTACGGATGCCAATGTTAAAACGCTGTTTGGGATTGCGTTCTAGAGTTTGCGGAATTCGGTGTTCTTCACACTATGCTTAATCTCTTTATTGATAAGATTAAGTAAGAGCATGGAGCGAGCCTCGCCATCGGGTTCGGTAAAAATGGCCTGAAAACCTTCGAAAGCACCTTCGGTGATAATCACCTTATCACCAGGATATGGCGTTGCCGGATCAACAATGTCTTCCGGTTTATACACCGACAGTTGATGAATCACCGCGGAGGGGACTATCGCTGGCGATGCGCCAAAGCGCACGAAGTGGCTGACACCACGGGTCGCGTTGATAGTCGTCGTATGAATCACTTCTGGATCAAATTCCACAAACAGGTAGTTGGGGAACAACGGTTCACTGACTGCGGTACGTTTGCCACGCACGATTTTTTCCAGGGTGATCATCGGCGCCAGGCAATTCACCGCCTGTCTTTCGAGGTGTTCCTGGGCACGTTGAAGTTGCCCGCGCTTGCAGTACAGTAAATACCAGGATTGCATAATGACTCTTATCCGTTTGATCGGGGCGCAAGAATAGCAAAAGCTTTACGCTAAGTTAATTATATTCCCCGGTTTGCGTTATGCCGTCAGAGTTCACGCTAATTTAACAAATTTACAGCATCGCGAAGATGAACGCCGTATAATGGGCGAAGATTAAGAGGCTACAATGGACGCCATGAAATATAACGATTTACGCGACTTCCTGACGCTGCTTGAACAGCAGGGTGAGCTAAAACGTATCACGCTCCCGGTGGATCCGCATCTGGAAATCACTGAGATTGCTGACCGCACATTGCGTGCCGGTGGGCCTGCGTTGCTGTTTGAAAACCCCAAAGGTTACTCGATGCCGGTGCTGTGCAACCTGTTTGGTACGCCAAAGCGCGTAGCGATGGGTATGGGCCAGGAAGATGTGTCGGCGCTGCGTGAAGTCGGTAAATTATTGGCGTTTCTGAAAGAGCCGGAGCCGCCGAAAGGTTTCCGCGACCTGTTTGATAAATTGCCCCAATTTAAGCAAGTATTGAACATGCCGACAAAGCGGCTGCGTGGTGCGCCCTGCCAACAAAAAATCGTCTCTGGTGATGATGTCGATCTTAACCGCATTCCCATTATGACCTGCTGGCCGGAAGATGCCGCGCCGCTGATTACCTGGGGGCTGACCGTGACTCGCGGCCCGCATAAAGATCGACAGAATCTGGGCATTTATCGCCAGCAGCTGATTGGTAAAAACAAACTGATTATGCGCTGGCTGTCGCATCGCGGCGGCGCACTGGATTATCAGGAATGGTGCGCGACGCATCCGGGCGAACGTTTCCCGATTTCTGTGGCGCTGGGTGCTGATCCCGCAACGATTCTTGGTGCGGTTACACCAGTACCGGATACTTTGTCGGAATACGCCTTTGCCGGATTACTACGTGGTACCAAAACCGAAGTGGTGAAGTGCATTTCCAACGACCTCGAAGTGCCCGCCAGTGCGGAGATTGTGCTGGAAGGGTACATCGAGCCTGGTGAGATGGCGCCGGAAGGACCGTATGGTGACCACACGGGTTACTATAATGAAGTAGACAGCTTCCCTGTCTTTACTGTGACGCACATTACCCAGCGTGAAGATGCGATCTACCACTCTACTTATACCGGGCGTCCGCCAGATGAACCTGCGGTACTGGGCGTGGCGTTGAACGAAGTATTCGTGCCGATTCTACAAAAGCAGTTCCCGGAAATTGTTGATTTTTATCTGCCGCCGGAAGGCTGCTCTTATCGCCTGGCGGTAGTGACAATCAAGAAACAGTACGCCGGACATGCAAAGCGCGTCATGATGGGTGTCTGGTCATTCTTACGCCAGTTTATGTACACTAAATTTGTGATCGTTTGTGATGACGATGTCAACGCACGCGACTGGAACGATGTGATTTGGGCGATTACCACCCGTATGGACCCAGCGCGGGACACGGTGTTGGTGGAAAATACGCCTATTGATTATCTGGATTTTGCCTCGCCTGTTTCCGGGCTGGGTTCAAAAATGGGGCTGGATGCCACGAATAAATGGCCGGGGGAAACCCAGCGTGAGTGGGGGCGTCCCATCAAAAAAGATCCGGATGTTGTCGCACGTATCGACGCCATCTGGGATGAACTGGCTATTTTTAACAACGGTAAAAGCGCCTGATGCGCGTTTGTTTTGCCCTATTTATTGATCCGACAGAGAAAGCGCATGACAACCTTAAGCTGTAAAGTAACCTCGGTAGAAGCTATCACCGATACCGTATATCGTGTTCGAATCGTGCCAGACGCGGCCTTTTCTTTTCGTGCAGGTCAGTATTTGATGGTAGTAATGGACGAGCGCGATAAACGTCCATTTTCAATGGCTTCGACACCCGATGAAAAAGAGTTTATTGAGCTGCATATTGGCGCTTCTGAAATCAATCTTTACGCGAAAGCTGTCATGGATCGCATCCTCAAAGATCATCAAATTGTGGTCGATATTCCCCACGGAGAAGCGTGGCTGCGCGATGATGAAGAGCGTCCAATGATTCTGATTGCGGGCGGTACCGGCTTCTCTTATGCGCGCTCGATTTTGCTGACGGCGCTGGCGCGTAATCCTAATCGCGATATCACCATTTACTGGGGCGGGCGTGAAGAGCAGCATCTGTATGATCTCTGCGAGCTTGAGGCGCTTTCGCTGAAGCATTCTGGTCTGCAAGTGGTGCCGGTGGTTGAACAACCGGAAGCGGGCTGGCGTGGTCGTACTGGTACGGTACTGACCGCGGTGTTGCAGGATCACGGTACGCTGGCTGAGCATGATATCTATATTGCCGGACGTTTTGAGATGGCGAAAATCGCCCGTGACCTGTTTTGCAGTGAGCGTAATGCGCGGGAAGATCGCCTGTTTGGCGATGCGTTTGCGTTTATCTAAGCCATAAAAAACCCGCCCCTGACAGGCGGGAAGAACGGCAACTAAAACTTTATACAGTGGCATTACTCTACGCCGCATCTGGCAAACAATGCCCGATGCGACGCTGTCGCGTCTTATCGTGCCTACCAGGGTTTTGAACCGTAGGCCGGATAAGGCGTTCACGCCCATCCGGCAAACAATGCCCGATGCGACGCTGTCGCGTCTTATTCGTGCCTATCAAGGTTTTGAACCGTAGGCCGGATAAGGCGTTCACGCCGCATCCGGCAAGTGTTTATACCCGCTCAAACACCGTCGCAATACCCTGACCCAGACCGATACACATCGTCGCCAGACCAAACTGGGCGTCTTTGCGTTCCATCAGATTCAGTAGCGTGGTGCTGATACGCGCACCGGAACAACCCAGCGGATGACCCAGCGCGATCGCGCCGCCGTTGAGGTTGATCTTCTCGTCTATCTGCTCCATTAACCCGAGATCTTTAATACACGGCAGGATCTGCGCAGCAAAGGCTTCGTTCATTTCAAACACGCCGATATCACTGGTAGAAAGCCCCGCTTTTTTCAGCGCCAGCTTTGAGGCCGGAACCGGGCCATAACCCATAATCGACGGGTCACAACCAACGACCGCCATCGAACGCACACGGGCGCGCGGCTTAAGACCTAATTCCCGGGCGCGGCGTTCACTCATTACCAGCATGGCAGCTGCGCCATCGGAGAGAGCAGAAGACGTACCTGCCGTTACCGTACCGCTGACGGGATCAAACGCCGGACGTAACGTGGCGAGGGCTTCCACGGTAGTTTCCGGGCGAATCACTTCGTCGTAATTAAACTGCTTCAGCACGCCGTCGGCGTCGTGACCACCGGTCGGGATGATTTCATTTTTAAAAGCGCCCGACTGCGTGGCGGCCCAGGCGCGAGCGTGTGATCGCGCGGCAAAGGCATCCTGCATTTCACGGCTGATACCGTGCATACGCGCCAGCATTTCTGCCGTTAAGCCCATCATGCCCGCCGCTTTGGCGACATTACGGCTGAGGCCGGGGTGAAAATCGACACCGTGGCTCATCGGCACATGGCCCATATGCTCCACGCCGCCGACCAGACATGCCTGCGCATCGCCGGTCATGATCATCCGTGCTGCGTCATGCAATGCCTGCATGGAAGAGCCGCACAAACGATTGACGGTTACCGCAGGGACAGAGTGAGGCACTTCAGCCAATAGCGCCGCATTACGGGCGATATTAAAACCTTGCTCCAGCGTCTGCTGCACACAGCCCCAGTAAATATCGTCGAGGGCAGCCGCTTCCAGCGCCGGGTTACGCGCCAGCAGGCTACGCATTAAATGAGCGGAGAGATCTTCCGCACGCACGTAACGAAAAGCTCCGCCCTTCGAACGGCCCATCGGGGTGCGAATTGCATCGACAATGACAACCTGTTCCATTGTGACTCCTTAAGCCGTTTTCAGGTCGCCAACCGGACGGGCTGGCTCAACCGGGGGATAGTACGGTTCGTTATGACGCGCTTTATTACGCAGACCTTCCGGCACTTCATACAGAGGGCCGAGGTGCTGATATTGCTGTGCCATATCGAGATATTTCGCGCTGCCGAGGGTGTCCAGCCAGCGGAACGCGCCGCCGTGGAACGGAGGGAAGCCCAGGCCGTAGACCAGTGCCATATCCGCTTCTGCCGGAGTGGCGATAATGCCTTCCTCCAGACAACGCACCACTTCGTTGACCATTGGGATCATCATGCGGGAGATAATCTCTTCCTCGCTGAAATCGCGTTTCGGCTGGCTGACTTCTGCCAGCAAGTCGTCAACGGCGGCATCTTCTTCTTTCTTCGGCTTACCTTTGCTGTCTTCTTTATAACGCCAGAAACCGAGACCGTTCTTCTGACCAAAGCGGTTGGCATCAAACATCGCATCGATGGCATCGCGATAATCTTTCTTCATCCGCTGTGGGAATCCCGCTGCCATTACTGCCTGGGCGTGATGCGCGGTGTCAATGCCTACAACGTCCAGCAGATATGCCGGACCCATCGGCCAGCCAAACTGTTTTTCCATCACTTTGTCGATTTTGCGGAAATCTGCGCCGTCGCGCAGCAGTTGGCTGAAACCAGCGAAGTACGGGAACAGTACGCGGTTAACAAAGAAACCGGGGCAGTCGTTAACCACAATTGGCGTTTTGCCCATCTTGCTTGCCCAGGCGACGACTTTCGCGATGGTTTCGTCGGAGCTTTTCTCGCCGCGAATAATTTCTACCAACGGCATTCGGTGGACCGGGTTAAAGAAGTGCATCCCGCAGAAGTTTTCCGGGCGTTCCAGCGCGTTGGCCAGTTCGCTGATAGGAATGGTTGAAGTGTTGGAGGCCAGCACGGTATCCGGGCGTACTTTCTGCTCGGTTTCTGCCAGCACGGCTTTTTTCACTTTCGGGTTTTCGACAACCGCTTCTACCACAACATCCACGCGGTCAAACCCGGCGTAGTCGAGCGTTGGGTGAATTGTGGAGATCACGCCAGCCATTTTCAGACCGTCAATCTTGCCGCGCTCAAGCTGCTTGTTCAGCAGTTTTGCGGCTTCAGTCATGCCGAGGGTTAACGACTTATCGTTGATATCTTTCATGACAACCGGCACGCCTTTCCACGCAGACTGGTAAGCAATGCCGCCCCCCATAATACCTGCGCCCAGTACAGCGGCCTGTTTCGGTGTTTCAACGTCTTTGGTGAGTTTTTTCGCTTTGCCTTTTACATATTGATCATTAAGGAAAATACCGACCAGTGCGCGGGCTTCGTTGGTATGCGCCAGCGGGACAAAGCTTTTGTTTTCCAGGTTTAAGGCTTCTTCACGACCAAAACGGGCAGCAGCTTCAATGGTTTTTACTGCGGTGATGGGAGCAGGGTAATGTTTCCCCGCTGTTTGCGCGACCATCCCTTTCGCGATGGTGAAGCTCATGGTGGCTTCAATCTTGCTCAGTTTCAGCGGTTCCAGCTTCGGCTGACGTTTCGCTTTCCAGTCGAGGTCGCCGTTAATAGCCTGACGTAAAATCGCCATCGCGCCTTCAACCAGTTTTTCTGCCTTGACTACGCCATCCACCAGACCGATTTTCAGCGCCTGTTCGGCACCAACATCTTTACCGGCGGCAATGATTTCCAGCGCGCTGTCTGCGCCCAGCATACGTGGCATACGTACAGAACCGCCAAAACCCGGCATGATGCCAAGTTTGGTTTCCGGCAGACCGATACGCAGATCTGGCGTTGCCAGACGATAATCGGTCGCCAGCACGCATTCGCAGCCGCCGCCCAGCGCGTAGCCGTTGACGGCGGCAATGGTCGGCACAGGAAGATCTTCCAGGCGATTAAACACGCTATTGGCAAAATGCAGCCACTGGCTTAACTGCTCTTCAGGAACGAGGAACAGGGACAAAAATTCGGTGATATCAGCACCGACGATAAAGGCTGCTTTGTTCGAACGCAGCAGCAGCCCTTTTAAATCTGATTGTTGTTCCAGCACACCGATGGCCTCGCCGAGGCTGGCGACGGTCGCAGTGTCGAGTTTATTAACTGAACCTGGGGCATCAAATACCAGTTCGGCAATGCCATCTTCCAGCCAGTCAAGGTACAGGGTGTCGCCTTTGTAAAGCATGTCAGTCTCCTGAATCCGCAAGGTGATCTGGTCGTACCAGATGAGTCGAAGTGTGTATTTTGTGTTAAAAATATGCAAATAAAAGATTAAAGAAATGCCAATCTGATCACGCTCGGCAGAAATCACGCTCTGTATTAACGATGTGCTAAGATGCGGAGACTTAAGGTCAAAAAAACAGAAGGGTAAAAAATGGAATCACTGGCCTCGCTCTATAAAAATCATATAGCTACCTTACAGGAACGGACTCGCGATGCGCTGGCGCGTTTTAAGCTGGATGCGTTACTTATTCACTCCGGCGAGCTGTTCAACGTTTTTCTCGACGATCATCCTTATCCGTTTAAAGTAAACCCGCAATTTAAAGCGTGGGTGCCGGTAACCCAGGTGCCAAACTGCTGGTTGTTGGTGGATGGCGTGAACAAGCCGAAACTGTGGTTTTATCTGCCGGTTGATTACTGGCACAACGTCGAACCGTTGCCAACCTCCTTCTGGACTGAAGACGTGGAAGTGATCGCGCTGCCGAAAGCCGATGGCATTGGTAGCCTGTTGCCTGCTGCGCGTGGCAATATCGGTTATATCGGCCCGGTGCCGGAACGTGCGCTGCAACTGGGCATTGAAGCCAGCAACATTAACCCGAAAGGGGTTATCGACTACCTGCACTACTACCGCTCCTTTAAAACTGACTACGAACTGGCCTGTATGCGTGAAGCGCAAAAAATGGCGGTCAACGGTCATCGCGCAGCAGAAGAAGCGTTCCGTTCTGGCATGAGCGAGTTCGATATCAACATCGCTTATCTGACCGCGACCGGCCATCGTGATACTGACGTGCCTTACAGCAACATTGTGGCGCTCAACGAGCACGCAGCGGTACTGCATTACACCAAACTGGACCATCAGGCACCGGAAGAGATGCGCAGCTTCCTGCTGGATGCCGGGGCAGAATATAACGGTTATGCGGCTGACCTGACCCGTACCTGGTCGGCAAAAAGCGACAACGACTACGCGCAACTGGTGAAAGACGTTAATGATGAACAACTGGCACTGATCGCCACCATGAAAGCGGGCGTCAGCTATGTGGATTATCACATCCAGTTCCATCAGCGCATCGCCAAACTGCTGCGTAAACATCAAATCATCACCGATATGAGCGAAGAGGCGATGGTCGAAAACGATCTCACCGGACCGTTTATGCCACACGGTATTGGTCATCCGTTGGGTCTGCAGGTGCATGACGTAGCCGGTTTTATGCAGGATGATAGCGGTACGCATCTCGCGGCACCGGCAAAATATCCGTACCTGCGCTGCACCCGTATTCTCCAGCCGGGCATGGTGTTAACCATCGAACCAGGTATCTACTTTATCGAATCGCTGCTTGCACCGTGGCGTGAAGGACAGTTCAGCAAACACTTCAACTGGCAGAAAATTGAAGCACTGAAACCGTTCGGCGGCATTCGTATCGAAGACAACGTGGTGATCCACGATAACAACGTGGAAAACATGACACGGGATCTGAAACTGGCGTGATGGAAAGCTGGTTAATACCTGCGGCACCGGTCACGGTCGTTGAAGAGATCAAAAAGAGCCGCTTCATTACGCTTTTGGCGCATACCGATGGCGTCGAGGCGGCGAAGGCGTTTGTTGAATCGGTGCGGGCAGAGCATCCCGATGCTCGCCACCATTGTGTGGCGTGGGTGGCGGGTGCGCCTGACGATTCACAACAACTGGGTTTCTCAGACGACGGAGAACCGGCGGGAACGGCTGGCAAACCGATGCTCGCCCAACTGATGGGCAGTGGTGTCGGGGAAATTACCGCCGTGGTGGTGCGCTACTATGGCGGTATATTGCTCGGCACTGGCGGATTAGTGAAAGCGTATGGCGGTGGCGTGAATCAGGCGCTGCGCCAGCTAATGACCCAACGCAAGACGCCATTAACCGAATATACTTTGCAATGTGAATATAGTCAGTTATCCGGTATTGAAGCGTTGCTGGGACAGTGTGACGGCAAAATTATCAATAGCGATTATCAGGCATTCGTTCTGCTGAGGGTGGCGCTTCCGGCGGCGAAAGTGGCTGAATTTTCCGCAAAGTTGGCGGATTTTAGCCGTGGTTCATTGCAATTGTTAGCGATTGAAGAATAATCCCCACTTCGTTTTGCAGAACTAAGGAAGCGGCAGAGATGCATTTTCGCGCCATTACCCGAATCGTTGGACTACTGGTCATCTTATTTTCAGGGACCATGATTATCCCTGGGCTGGTAGCACTCATCTACCGGGATGGGGCGGGCCGCGCTTTTACCCAGACCTTTTTTGTCGCCCTCGCCATTGGCTCTATGCTGTGGTGGCCGAACCGTAAAGAGAAGGGCGAACTGAAATCCCGTGAAGGGTTTCTGATTGTGGTGCTGTTCTGGACCGTGCTGGGTAGCGTCGGTGCGCTCCCTTTTATCTTCTCGGAAAGCCCGAACCTCACGATTACCGATGCGTTTTTTGAATCCTTCTCCGGCCTGACCACCACGGGGGCCACTACGCTAGTGGGGCTGGATTCACTTCCTCACGCAATTCTCTTTTATCGTCAGATGCTGCAATGGTTTGGCGGGATGGGGATCATCGTGTTGGCGGTAGCGATACTGCCTATTCTCGGTGTGGGGGGGATGCAGCTCTATCGCGCGGAAATGCCCGGTCCGCTGAAAGATAACAAAATGCGCCCGCGAATTGCGGAAACGGCGAAAACGCTGTGGTTGATTTATGTCTTGTTGACCGTCGCCTGTGCGCTGGCGTTGTGGTTTGCCGGAATGGATGCTTTTGATGCCATCGGCCATAGCTTTGCGACTATCGCTATTGGCGGTTTCTCGACACATGATGCCAGTATTGGCTATTTCGACAGCCCGACGATTAACACCATCATCGCCATCTTCCTGCTGATCTCCGGCTGTAACTACGGTCTGCACTTCTCGCTGCTAAGTGGGCGTAGTCTGAAGGTTTACTGGCGCGATCCGGAATTTCGCATGTTTATCGGCGTACAGTTTACGCTGGTGGTTATTTGTACTCTCGTGCTGTGGTTTCATAATGTCTACAGTTCGGCGCTGATGACAATTAACCAGGCGTTTTTCCAGGTGGTGTCGATGGCGACAACCGCCGGGTTTACGACTGACAGCATTGCCCGCTGGCCGCTCTTTTTGCCGGTACTGCTTTTATGTTCAGCTTTTATCGGCGGTTGCGCCGGGTCTACGGGCGGTGGCCTGAAAGTAATCCGCATCCTGTTGCTGTTTAAGCAGGGGAACCGTGAGTTGAAACGACTGGTGCATCCGAACGCCGTCTATAGCATTAAGCTGGGGAATCGCGCACTGCCGGAACGTATCCTAGAAGCCGTTTGGGGATTTTTCTCCGCCTATGCATTGGTATTTATTGTCAGTATGCTGGCAATTATCGCTACAGGCGTGGATGATTTTTCTGCCTTTGCGTCGGTTGTTGCGACATTGAATAACCTGGGACCGGGGCTTGGCGTGGTGGCTGATAACTTTACCAGCATGAATCCGGTGGCTAAATGGATCCTGATTGCCAACATGCTTTTTGGTCGTCTGGAAGTCTTTACTTTGCTGGTGCTCTTTACCCCGACTTTCTGGCGTGAATGATGGAGTAATACGTGAAAACATTAATTCTTTTCTCAACAAGGGACGGACAAACGCGCGAGATTGCCTCCTACCTGGCTTCGGAACTGAAAGAGCTGGGGATCCAGGCGGATGTCGCTAATGTGCACCGTATTGAAGAACCGCAGTGGGAAAACTACGATCGCGTGGTCATTGGCGCTTCTATTCGCTATGGTCACTACCATTCTGCGTTCCAGGAATTTGTCAAAAAACATGCGACGCGGCTGAACTCGATGCCGAGTGCCTTTTACTCCGTAAACCTGGTGGCGCGCAAACCGGAGAAGCGAACTGTGCAGACCAACAGCTACGCGCGGAAGTTTCTGATGAATTCGCAATGGCGTCCCGATCGCTGCGCGGTCATCGCTGGGGCGTTGCGTTATCCACGTTACCGCTGGTACGACCGCTTTATGATCAAGCTGATTATGAAGATGTCCGGCGGTGAAACGGATACGCGCAAAGAAGTTGTCTATACAGATTGGGAGCAGGTGGCGAATTTCGCCCGAGAAATCGCCCATTTAACCGACAAACCGACGCTGAAATAAGCATAAAGAGTAAAAAATGCGCGGTCGGAAAATTATTTTAAATTTCCTCTTGTCAGCTCAGAATAACTCCCTATAATGCGCCACCACTGACACGGAACAACGGCAAGCAAGCCGCCGGGTCAGCGAGGTTCCCCTGAGAATCTCGACAGAGAAAAGCAAAAAATGCTTGACTCTGTAGCGGGAAAGCGTATTATGCACACCCCGCGCCGCTGAGAAAAAGCGAAGCGGTACT
>NZ_JAATUR010000058.1 GCF_011881725.1 Escherichia coli
CTTTTGTAGGCTGGGTAAAGCGTTAACGCCGCATCCGGCATGAACAAAGCGCACTTTGTCAACAATCTGGGGATCTTACGATCCCTTTTTTAGCATTATTACACTGTTGCCAAACACACTGGATTTCCTGTTCCTTGTTGATCCAACTGCACAGGTTGTTTTTTCAGCCGGAATACGTCCACAGCCTCAGTTAATCGCGCCGCCTGTTCTTCGAGAGACACCGCCGCAGCTGAAGCCTCTTCCACCAGAGAAGCGTTCTGTTGCGTCACTTTATCCATTTCAGAAATCGCCTGGCTAACCTGCGTAATACCTCGGCTTTGTTCATCCGAGGCAGAAGCTATTTCTTGCATGATATGTGTGACGCTCGCTACGGCATCAACAATAGCGCTCATGGTTTTTCCTGCCGTTGCCACCTCGTCGGCCCCTTTGCCAATTAACCTGACGGATTCACCGATCAAGCCTTCAATCTCTTTCGCCGCCTGGGCGCTGCGGCTTGCCAGCGTACGCACTTCGCTGGCGACAACAGCAAACCCACGTCCTTGCTCACCGGCTCGTGCAGCTTCAACGGCGGCATTAAGTGCCAGGATATTGGTCTGGAAGGCAATGCTGTTTATAACAGCCGTGATTTCAGAAATTTTCTTCGAGCTACTGGAGATATTGCTCATTGTCCGCACTACACCGGAAACTGTTTGTCCGCCATCGCCGGCTTTACTTGAGGCCTCTTGCGCCAGTTTGCTGGCATGATGTGCGTTAGCAGAATTTTGCTTCACTGTTGCGGTGAGTTGCTCCATGCTGGCGGCGGTTTGTTCAATTGCCGCTGCTTGTTCTTCGGTGCGTGCAGAAAGGTCAGTATTACCAGCAGAAATCTCACTGGTGCCACGATAGATTTCTTCTGCCCCCTGACGCACCGCTCCCACCGTCAGCGCCAGCGAATGCTGCATTTGTTGTAGATGGCGACTTAAGCGACCAATTTCACTGCGGCCAGTGGGTTCGTCAGCCGAAGTCAGATCGCCTCTGGCAATTTTTTCAATTCGTTGAGCAGCATGTTGCAGAGGAGAAATGACAATCCGGCGTAACACCATAAAGGTTATCAGCGTCATAACCAGCGCAAGTATAAATGCGCCAATCATAAATATCCCTCCCAAACGAGTACGCTGATGCGCCTGTTCCACAAGTTGGTGTGCTCTGGCGCTACGTATATCAATTGCTTTGCTTAACTGCTGGTTATAGGCGTTATCAAGCGTTCTGACCTGCTCACTTTCATGATTGATAATGGCTTCAAACATGCCATTTTTGGCATATTTCAACATAGGTTGCAGGCCGGAAATATAAGCCTGGTAACGCTGATTTAATTCACCGTCCAGCGCATCGTCAGCGGGAGTTTTCACCAGGCGTGTGCGGTAAACGTTATAGCCTTGTTGCGATTGCTTTATCTGCAATTCCGCTTGCGCAATATTTCGTTTCATCTCTTCCATTTCAGCGATACGACTCGCTGCCCCAGCCTGAATCATATTGATCCGAGCAGAACGCAATAAATCAGAGCTGTTTGCTAAACTTGTGCGTATCTGGATCTCGTCACTGACGGCGCGCTGATCGCGGTCTGCCTGCCAGAGAAAATACCCCGCCAGGGATGAGCTCAATGCAAACAGAAACAAGATGCCGCCAAGAATGCAGGCAAATAACGGAACCAGCCTGATGTGATGTAAAAAGCTTAAGTGGTGTGACGATGTGATATTCATTGCCGTTGTCTCTCTTCCTGGTTTACTCCCGGTAGAGAGTCATCGGCAATCAAGGATAATTGCTTACCGCCAAAAACCAGTTCATATCACATTTTTACAACAATTATTACGATGAGGGATCATTGACGTCGCAATGAAGAGATTTCAGAAAGTTAAACCTTGTAAGGCGTATTACGAAATATTCTGGAAAATGCCACGCAATTTCGTGAAGTGATTATTTCGCTGATAAGTGTAATTTCATAGGATGTTTGCGGGCGCCTGAGACTTTCTGTTTTCAGGCTTACCGGGAATCAGAAAGACGAAGGCCCCGACTGATATTTCTATCAACCGAGGCCAACGAATGAACCAAGCAATTCAGATGTTAGCCTCTTACCCGCCATCCGGCAAGGAGAAAGGCTATGAAGCGCAACCCCCTGGTGGTGTGTCTGCTCATTATCTGTATCACGATTCTGACATTCACCCTCCTGACCCGACAAACGCTCTACGAACTGCGATTCCGGGACGGTGATAAGGAGGTGGCGGCTCTCATGGCCTGTCAGTCCAGGTAAGGGCCTGCGCGGGGAGCATTCCCCGCGCATCTGGTTGACGAGTTCATTTTCTCATGGCGCCCCTTTTAGTTAGTGCATGTTTTTTTCGATGCGCTGATAGAGCCATCGTTACAGACAAATTTGCCGCCAGCTGTACAGTGAGAGATCCCCCCTTTCGCCCCAGAACAGGGTTTGCGACCGGCATCAGCATAAAAAGACATCAGTAATCCCATCAGTAAAATAAACAGAAACTTTTTCATACAACCTCCATGGTTTGCCGAATCTGATGTTCGGTAAAAAAGTTATACGCTGTGCGGTCTTTATTTCACTTAGGGAGATCAAAGATTGGGGAAATTGGATATCAATCTTAATAGAAGATATATTGATTAAATATAAATCAATTGAACATATAAACTCAGATTATAGTTTTATTTGTCATACAAATAAATATAATAGGCGCTTCCGATGTAGACCCGTATTCTTCGCCTGTACCACGGGTCTGGTTTAGTACAGGCGCTTTCTTCTATTACCTCACGAGCGCTTACGCGGCATCATGCGCAATAGCGTGTTGTCTTTCCATAAATAGTGGTGTGCCAGAGCGGCAGCCGCATGAAGCCCGATAACGAAATATCCCAGATTCGCCAACGTTTCATGCCACCACTTTAATCTATCCACCAGGTCAAAATTGGCCTCAGACGCGTAAGGCATTGTCACGCCAAACGCAAACCACGGATTACCCCGGTTATACATCATCACCAAACCAATCACTGGCAACACAATAAACAGGATATAGATCACCAAATGTCCCAAATGAGCCAGTCCTGTCATCATAGGCCTGGGTTTCGGTACAATAGGCGGCGTTGGGTATTTCAGTCTGAGTAACAGACGAACCACCATCAGCACAAGAATTGAGATGCCACAAGAAACGTGAATCATATTGATCAGTGGTCGATCACTACGTGGGAAAAAGCCACGAAACTCCATTGCGCAATAAGCTGCGATAACCAGCAAAAAGACCAGCCAGTGAATGCCAATTTGTAACCTTGAATATTTATTTTCCATAACATTTCCTGCTTTAAAATAATCTCCCGTTAACATAACGAGCTTTCCTTAAAATTTCATTAAAAAATTGTTTTCTCCTTTTCAGTACGTTACGTTTCACTGTCAGAATGCAGATTGCCCATCCCGCCATTCTGGTCTAAGCCTGGAAAGGATCAATTTTCATTCGAACGTTCCTGACAGGAGAAAACCATGAATAAAGTTGGTATTAACGGTTTTGGTCGTATCGGTCGATTGGTGTTACGTCGGTTACTGGAGGTCAAAAGCAATATAGACGTTGTCGCTATTAATGATCTCACTTCCCCAAAGATCCTCGCATACCTGCTGAAACATGATTCAAACTACGGTCCATTCCCCTGGAGCGTTGATTTTACGGAAGATTCTCTTATCGTCGATGGCAAAAGTATCGCGGTTTACGCAGAAAAAGAGGCCAGAAATATCCCGTGGAAAGCGAAAGGTGCTGAAATCATTGTCGAATGTACCGGTTTTTATACTTCCGCCGAGAAATCACAAGCACATCTGGATGCAGGTGCGAAAAAGGTGCTAATTTCCGCCCCTGCTGGAGAAATGAAAACCATCGTTTATAACGTCAATGACAATACTCTGGATGGCAACGACACTATTGTTTCTGTGGCGTCATGTACCACTAACTGTCTTGCGCCAATGGCCAAAGCCTTACATGACAGTTTCGGGATAGAAGTCGGTACGATGACGACGATTCATGCCTATACCGGCACCCAGTCATTGGTGGATGGCCCACGCGGTAAAGATTTACGCGCTTCGCGTGCGGCGGCGGAAAATATCATTCCCCACACAACGGGGGCGGCAAAAGCTATTGGTCTGGTGATCCCGGAACTGAGTGGCAAACTGAAAGGCCATGCGCAACGCGTGCCGGTGAAAACGGGTTCAGTCACCGAACTGGTGTCTATTCTCGGAAAAAAAGTCACTGCCGAAGAGGTGAATAACGCACTTAAAAAAGCAACGACCAATAACGAATCGTTCGGTTATACCGACGAAGAAATAGTCTCTTCCGATATCATTGGTAGCCATTTTGGTTCGGTGTTTGATGCGACCCAAACAGAAATCACCGCAGTGGGCGATTTACAACTGGTGAAGACTGTCGCCTGGTACGATAACGAGTATGGTTTTGTCACTCAACTCATTCGTACCCTGGAAAAATTCGCCAAACTCTGACCAACACTGGCGGAGGAAAAACCTCCGCCTCTTTCATACATTACGACTGTAAATAGACCACCTGAGTCTGCAGATACTCATGTAAACCATGTTTGCCATCTGCGCCGCCAATACCCGACTTACGCCATCCCGCATGGAAACCTTGCATAGCTTCGAAGTTTTCTCGGTTGATGTAGGTTTCACCAAACTTGAGCCCTTTGATGGCTTTCATCGCGACGTTAAGATTCTCGGTATATATCGATGACGTCAGGCCATAATCGCTGTCATTGGCCATGGAGATAGCGTGTTCCAGCGTGTCAAAAGCGACAACCGGCAGTACGGGACCAAAAGTTTCTTCATGCATAATGGACATTTCCTGGCGGACATCCAGCAGTAATGTCGGCGGATAATAATATCCTTTCCCCTCTACAGCCTTACCACCCAACGCGATTCTCGCGCCCTCTTCTACTGCCCGTGCGACTTTTTGCTTCACCTTTTCCAGAGCCGCAGCGTTAATCAGCGGCCCCATCGCAATGTCGTTACGTTCAGCGGGGTTACCAAATTGAACAGCCTGCATTGCCTCGCCAAGTCGATTAACAAAGCGATCGTAAATACCTTTCTGCACATAGACACGTTCCGCACAGTTGCACACCTGTCCGGTATTTATCACGCGTGAATCAACAATGGCTTTAACTGCCAGTTCAAGATCGGCGTCATCCATCACAATAGCAGGTGCTTTACCGCCCAGCTCCAGACACACTTTGGTGATATTTTTCGCTGCAGTCGCCATGATCTTCTCACCCGCAGAGACGCTGCCCGTCATGCTGACCATGGCAACCTTCGGGTTACCCGCCAGTTCTTGCCCAACGGTTTCACCACGCCCCAGCACAAGGTTAAATACGCCGCGTGGAAGGCCAATTTCATCGACAATTTTGGCGAAGGCAATCGCATTGTTTGGCGTAAATTCACTGGGTTTGATGACGATGGTATTACCCGTGAGAAGGGCTGGAGCCATTTTGCGGGCAATGAGGAAAAACGGGAAGTTCCACGGAAGAATACCGGTTGTCACGCCAAGCGCACGTTTAAACAGAAGAATATTTTCCCCTGGGCGATCGCTTTGAATAATCTCGCCCTCGTAGCGACGAGCCCATTCCGCCATGTAATCGATATAATCAGCAGTAAAAGCGACTTCGACTTCAGCCAGCTGTTGAATTTTGCCACCTTCCTCGACGATCAACGCACTAATTTCACTGGCCCGCTCGCGGATCCCGGCAGAGATTTTCCGTAACCAGTTGGCTCGCTCGATCGCGGGTAATGCTTCCCATTCTGGCTGCGCACGTTCTGCAGCATCGATTGCCTTACGGGCATCCCCGGCCTGACCATCAGGAATGCGGGAAATGACCGTCTCTGTCGCGGGGTTCACAACATCAATCCATGCGTCTCCACGCCAGGTAACAAACTGTCCATCAATATACATAGGATGTTGAACGGGTACTGACATGGGGCGCTCCTGTGATTAATATGTTTTTACTTGGTGAATATATTGTTAATTAACATCAATCATCGTGCAGACGGCATCGTGGAAGGACGATTATGTGAAGGACTTCATAAAAACAAGTATCAAAGGAATAAAAGGCAGAAGTAAAAATAAAGAATAATGCCCGTTTGCAAACGGTTATTCACAAACGGGCAATTTTTAACGTAGCGAACGGCTTTCCATCGCCTCGATGAGCACGGCATCGTGTTTCAGTGTTTGCCATGCCTGGGTAACTTCGTCAGGAAAATCAACGTGAACGATATAATCTCGCCCGCGGGGACCGTAGCCATCGCTATCATCACGTAAGCGTGGTAGCTCGCCAGTGAGTAATGATAAGTAACGTTCAACGGGCCATAATCCATCTGGTTGATTAACAAAAATGACATTGTCTGCGTTATTTTCCAACTGTGGTACGAATCCCGGATAACTTAACCAACGAGGCGCATCAGGATTATCTGCGGTAATACGGCGGAACGTCGCCATCGTGCGCCGCTGCATGGTGGGATCCTGCACGACAATAGCAGTGTGAATTCGCTCTGCGGCCTGACTGAGTAACGCGACGCTAAAGCGTGCATTTTCACCGCAGTTTGTTGACTGGTCTTCAATCCAGATTTTTTCATGTGGAATATGCCAGAACTGATGGGCGATATCAGCAAGGATGGTAGCTTCTGCCCTGCCCGTGGTGCGGATAGTGTTGTAGTGCGGGTGCTGTGCGATGGCGCTATACAAAAAGGTTGTCGAGTGACCGATACCACCGCTAATCAGTAAAGGAATTTGCTGATCTCTTGCAATCTTACAAGCGGCATCGATAGTGGGAATAACCGCATTGCCTGCAAGGATCACGCAATCTGCCTGATACGGTACCTCGCTGGAGAAATCATCCTGCGCAAGCCATTGCCCGATAACATTTATGGCGTCTATGGTTGCCGACGAAAGCGTCGGAAACGGGGTAATGTTCATGGTTCCTCCTTATCGTTCCCTTAAGAATACTGCCTGAGATAATAATGAGAAGCGGAGAGCTCTGAAAGGAAGATGATGCTTTTTCTGTCACTCCATCGCGAACCAGTCATTTGTTTTAGCCATACTCTATTTGTAGATAATCCGTTGATAAGACTTCATTAAAATTATTTGATGTTGTAAGAGAGCATTATATTTTTGTGGCTCCTTCAGAGTTCATAAAGAAAAACCCGGCAGCATATGCTTACCGGGTTTTAGATTGTTCAATCAGATTGCAGGGTTAACCGCTAATCTGCTCCATCGCCTGCAAAATACGCTTATCTGAAATCGGATACGGCGTACCGAGTTGTTGGGCGAAGTAACTGACGCGCAGCTCCTCTATCATCCAGCGGACCTCTTTCACGTCTTCATCCTCACGGCGTGCGGGCGGCAGTTTGTTAATCCACTGCTGCCATGCCTGTTGAACGTTTTCGACTTTCAGCATCTGAGCGCGGTCGCGATGAGGATCGACCGCCAGTTTTTCCAGACGCTTTTCAATCGCCTGCAAATAACGCAGCGTGTCGCCCAGGCGTTTGAAGCCGTTACCAGTGACAAAACCGCGATACACCAGTCCGCCCATCTGCGCTTTGATGTCAGAAAGCCCCAGCGCCATGGTCATATCAACGCGACCTTTCAGCCGTTTGTTGATATTGAACACCGCCGTGAGGATTTGCTCGACCTGCTTCGCAATATCCACCACCGTGTCGTTCAGTTCTGCGCGGACTTTTTCATGCAACGCAGCAAAGCCTTCTTCCGTCCAGACCGGGCCGCCGTTGGCGTCGATCAGTTTATCCACACCACAGGATATACAGTCGTCGATTAGCTCCAGCACTTTGCCATACGGGTTAAAGTACAGCCCCAGCTTGGCTTTGTTTGGTAACTTCTCGTGCAAGTACTTGATTGGTGATGGAATATTCAGCAGCAGTAAACGGCGAAGACCGTTCCACATTGCCTGCTTTTGCTCCAGCGGGTTATCAAACAGTTTGATCGCCACGCTATCACGCTCATCCACCAGCGCCGGCCAGGCTTTCACTTTGTAGTTGCCACGCTTCTGTTCGTAGCTTTCCGGCAGTTGACCAAAACTCCAGATATGTAAGCCGCTCTGCTCGATACCGTCATCCGCCACCGCAGACAGCGTTTCCTGCACTTTGCCTTTCAGAGCATCTTTCAGATCTTGTAGCGAGCGCCCTTCTTTTAGCTTCTTGTTTTTGTCATCCACCACACGGAAGGTGATTTTCAGGTGATCTGGCACCTGATCCCAGTGCCAGTCTTCGCGGTCAACGGTGACGCCGGTCATCCGTCGCAGTTCGCGCTCCATGCTGTCGAGCAACGGCAGTTCCAGCGGCGTGACTCGGCCTAAAAACGCTTCGGCGTAGTTTGGCGCGGGGACAAAATTACGGCGTACTGGCTTGGGTAGCGATTTAATCAGCGCGATGATCAATTCACGTCGCAGACCTGGGATCTGCCATTCAAACCCGCTCTCCTCAACCTGGTTAAGTAACGGTAACGGAATATGCACAGTTACACCGTCAGCGTCCGCGCCCGGCTCAAACTGATAGCTTAAACGTAGCTTGAGATTGCCCTGATGCCAGAAGTTCGGATAATCCAGCTTGCTGATTTTTTCCGCCCCCTCTTTGATCAACATGCTCTTTTCAAAATTGAGCAAATCAGGCGTTTCGCGGCTGACTTTTTTCCACCAGCTATCGAAGTGGCGTGCGGAGATCACATCGTGGCTAATGCGCTGGTCGTAAAACTCAAACAGCGTTTCGTCGTCAACCAGAATATCGCGGCGACGTGATTTGTGTTCCAACTCTTCCACTTCGGCCCGCAGTTTCAGGTTTTCACGGAAGAATGCATGACGCGTCTGCCAGTCGCCTTCCACCAGCGCATGGCGAATAAAGAGTTCCCGACATAACGCCGGATCAATCTGGCTGTAGTTAACTTTCCGCGCGGCAACAATCGGCAACCCATAAACGGTGACTTTTTCGGTTGCCATTACCGCGCCCTGTGCCCGTTCCCAGTGCGGTTCGCTGTAGGTACGTTTAATTAAATGTTGAGCAACGGGTTCTACCCATTCCGGATCGATTCGCGCCGCAATGCGCCCCCACAGGCGGCTGGTTTCTACCAGTTCCGCCACCATTACCCATTTCGGCGGTTTTTTGAATAAACCAGAGCCGGGGAAGATGGAGAAACGCGCGTTACGCGCACCGGTATATTCTTGTTTATCGGCATCTTTCATCCCAATATGCGAAAGCAAGCCGGTCAGCAAGGCGATGTGAATTTCGCGATACTCTGCCGGTTCGCTGTTAACCGGAATACCAAGCTCTTTCACCACCTGGCGCAACTGGGTGTAGATGTCCTGCCATTCCCGCACCCGCAGATAGTTGAGGTAATCCGTGCGGCACAGGCGACGGAAGGCGTTCGAAGAGAGCGCCTTTTGCTGTTCACCGAGATAATTCCATAAATTTACAAACGCGAGGAAGTCGGACTCTTTATCGTGGAAGCGACGATGTTTTTCATCCGAGGCCTGCTGCTTGTCCATCGGACGCTCGCGCGGATCCTGAATAGACAAGGCCGAGGTGATAATCATTGCTTCACGCACACAGCCATGTTTCTGCGCTTCCAGCACCATACGTGCCAGACGCGGATCAACTGGCAGTTGCGATAACTGGCGACCAAGCGGCGTCAGTTTATAGACGCTGGCCTGTTCATCCGTGGTGATCGCACCCAGCTCTTCGAGTAGACGTACGCCATCCTGAATATTGCGTTTATCCGGCGCTTCAACAAACGGGAACGCGGCAATATCGCCCAGCCCCAGCGCGGTCATCTGCAAAATAACCGATGCCAGGTTGGTACGCAGAATTTCCGGATCGGTAAACTCCGGGCGCGAGAGGAAATCATCTTCAGAATAGAGACGAATACAGATCCCTTCTGACACACGTCCGCAACGACCTTTACGCTGATTAGCTGAAGCCTGCGAAATTGGCTCAATCGGCAAACGCTGCACTTTGGTGCGATAGCTGTAGCGGCTGATACGCGCCGTACCTGGGTCGATAACGTATTTAATACCCGGTACAGTCAGCGAGGTTTCAGCAACGTTGGTTGCCAGTACAATTCGCCGCCCACTATGCGACTGGAAGACGCGGTTCTGTTCACTGTTAGACAGTCGAGCGTAAAGCGGCAAGATTTCGGTATGGCGTAAGTTCAGTTTGTTCAGTGCATCGGCGGTATCGCGAATTTCCCGTTCGCCACTCATAAAGATCAGGATGTCGCCCGGGCTTTCGTGGCTTAATTCGTCTACGGCATCGAAAATCGCCTGCAACTGGTCGCGCTCGGTGTCGTCCGCTTCTTCAACAATTGGGCGATAACGCACTTCCACCGGATAAGTCCGACCTGAGACTTCGATGATTGGCGCATTATTAAAGTGACGTGAAAAACGTTCCGGATCGATGGTCGCCGAGGTGATGATCACTTTCAGGTCAGGGCGGCGCGGCAGCAGCTCTTTAAGGTAGCCAAGCAGAAAATCAATGTTCAGACTGCGTTCGTGCGCTTCATCGATGATGATAGTGTCGTACTGCATCAGCAGGCGATCCTGCTGGATTTCTGCCAGCAGGATACCGTCGGTCATCAGCTTGACCATCGTGTTATCACTGACGTGATCGCTGAAACGCACTTTATAACCGATACAACCGCCCGGCTCCGTTTTCAGCTCTTCCGCAATACGGTTCGCCACCGTTCGTGCTGCCAGTCGACGCGGCTGGGTATGGCCGATCAGCCCTTTAACCCCACGCCCCAGCTCCATACAGATTTTCGGTAGCTGAGTCGTTTTACCGGAACCCGTTTCCCCGGCGACGATCACCACCTGGTGATCACGAATCGCTTCGAGAATGTCCTGCTTTTTCTGACTAACCGGCAAATTGTCCGGGTAAGTAATTTCTGGTCGTGCCGCTTCACGCAGCAGAACTTTCCCTGCCGCCTGGTCAATCTCTTTGGCCATCTCCTGGAAAATGGCCTGTTGTGCATCAGGATTTTTAACCTTCTTCACCCCATGCAGACGGCGTGAAAAGCGCAGTCTGTCACGCAGCATCAGCGAATCAAGCCGCTGCTGCAAGGCAGTAAAGGTCAATTTTTGTTGTTCTGTCATAACGTTAGTGGGCAGTAGGCTGCCTGATTAATTTTCTTTTAAATGATGGATATAGAGTACCACATCGCGGCTTTCTATGCGTTGTTCAATAAATTCGAACATAGGCTTCGATTTATTGCGCTATCTCTGTGGCAGGATTGTGAATAAAGTGTCAACAAGCAACGGGGCTTCGCCCATTCAAACATCTATAAGGAAACACCATGAGCAAGGTATTAGTTCTTAAATCCAGCATCCTGGCAGGGTACTCTCAGTCTAATCAGTTGTCCGATTATTTTGTTGAACAATGGCGCGAAAAGCACTCCGCTGATGAAATCACCGTTCGTGACCTGGCTGTAAATCCGATTCCGGTACTGGATGGCGAACTGGTTGGCGCTCTGCGTCCGAGCGATGCGCCGTTGACCCCGCGTCAGCAGGAAGCTCTGGCACTTTCCGATGAGCTGATTGCCGAGCTGAAAGCCCACGACGTTATCGTTATTGCAGCACCGATGTATAACTTCAACATCTCGACTCAGTTGAAAAACTATTTTGACCTGGTGGCGCGTGCAGGCGTTACTTTCCGCTACACCGAGAATGGTCCGGAAGGTCTGGTAACGGGTAAAAAAGCCATCGTTATTACCAGCCGCGGCGGGATCCATAAAGATGGACCAACGGATCTGGTAACGCCGTATCTGTCCACGTTCCTGGGCTTTATCGGCATTACCGATGTGAAATTTGTCTTCGCTGAAGGGATCGCGTACGGTCCGGAAATGGCTGCGAAAGCGCAGTCTGACGCGAAAGCAGCAATCGACAGCATTGTTGCTGCATAAGTTTGAAGAGACCTCCTGCAAGTGCGGGAGGTTTTTTATTTAACCCGCCTTTTTCGCAATACTGTCCAGCGTAGCTAACACATCATCAGATAGCAGTAATTCGCCCGCTGCCATATTCTCCCGTAAATGCGCAACAGAAGACGTCCCTGGGATCAGTAAAATATTCGGTGAACGCTGTAACAGCCACGCCAGCGCCACTTGCATTGGCGTTGCACCCAGGCTATCAGCGACATCAGAGAGCGTGGAGGATTGCAAAGGAGTAAAGCCCCCGAGCGGGAAGAACGGCACGTATGCAATGCCATCGCGGGCCAACGCATCGATCAACGCGTCGTCGTCGCGATGGGCAATGTTGTATTCGTTTTGCACGCAGACGATTTCAGCAATTTTACGTGCTTCTGCGACCTGCGTCGGTGTGACGTTACTCAGGCCGATATGTTTTACCAGGCCTTGTTGTTGCATTTCCGCCAGCACGGTCAGACTGGCTTCAATGGATCCTTCTGTCGGACCATGACCATCACCCAGCATAACGCGCAGGTTAACCACATCCAGTACATCCAGCCCAAGATTACGCAGATTATCGTGTACTGCTTTTTGCAACTCTGCTGGGGAAAAGGCGGGCAACCAGGATGCGTCATCACCTCTGCGAGCACCAATTTTAGTGACAATTGTCAAGTCGTCAGGATAAGGATGTAGCGCTTCGCGGATAATCTGGTTGGTGACGTGCGGACCGTAAAAATCGCTGGTATCAATGTGATTGACACCCAGTGCGAGCGCCTCTCGCAACACGGTTATAGCGACATGGCGATCCCTGGGAGGGCCGAAAACTCCTGGACCAGCCAACTGCATCGCACCATAACCAAGACGATTAACGGATTTTGTACCGAGAATAAATGTATCGCTTCTCATAACACCCTGCTCTGTAGGAAAAAGAATAAAGAAAAATCAGTATAGAAATGAACGCGCGGAGAGAACATGTGTAATAAATGCGAATGTGTAAATAAAATTGCCGGATGCGCTGCGCTTATCCGGCCTACGGAACACCTGACCCGTAGGCCGGATAAAACGCATCAAGCGTCGCATCCGGCAAACTGACTATCAGAACGTTTTCTTAAAGTTCAGCATCACGCCTTTATCGCTGATGTCGTCCTCTTTCCAGTGGTAAGCATCCAGGTTCAGAGAGCTTTCGTTGCTGCTGTACTTCACACCAACGCTCGCCAGACTATTGATGCCGCCGCCCTTCTGACCGTCATCAACATTAAAGTGCTGACTGCCTGCACCTGCCAGACTTGCCGTGCGCTGGCTCTTCGCATAGCTCAGATTTGGCCCGCCTTCCAGCATAGCGTTAGCGCTCCAGCCATCCTTGCCTGCGTAGTCCAGTTTCAGCCCAACGATACTGTCTACGGCTGTTTCACTGCCGCCGTTCATGTTCAGGTTAAAATCACCCGCATTGCGTTCCTGATAACCGCCCTCCAGCGTATGACGAAGTTTAACTCCGGCATATGGTGTGACATTCAGACCTTCACGCAACTCAAAGGTTTTCGCCCCTTCACTACGGAACTCCAGATACTGTTGTTTGACATTAGCATCGGCTGTTTTGTTGACATCGCCAAAAGCTACTGAACGACTGCTGTCAAGATTATGCACGTCATAGCGCAACGCGTTATTCCAGCTCACGCCGTTTTCAAATGACATCTGATGTTTCAAACCAAAGAACTGGCTGTAACCGCCTGTGACACCGTTATCGCCTGCGGTATCTGAACCATTACCGTCCAGACGCGCAATACCGTATTCCAGACTCAGATTCTGATGTTCAGTCAGTGCCATGGATTTACGCAGCGCCATCATGTCGTACTGTGTGTCGTTACCCAATTCAGCACGAGGATCGCCTTTCGCCACGACGTTGAAGGCCAGACCGTTTGCAACTTCCGGTGCTGCGTTAGACAACATACTGAAACGGTTACTTAACACACGTGCTTCATTGAATACCGTTGTTGCCTGGCTGCCGCTGACTTGTTTCAGCGCACTGTTCAGTTCTGCCGTGGTGCCTACGTTCAGGCTGGTGTACAGCTCATTATTGGTATAGCCCGCATCCAGTACCTGCGCAATGGTGTTAACAGATGTATCTGTTGCCA
Source organism: Escherichia coli (assembly GCF_011881725.1). Lineage (GTDB taxonomy): Bacteria > Pseudomonadota > Gammaproteobacteria > Enterobacterales > Enterobacteriaceae > Escherichia > Escherichia coli_E. The sequence goes on from NZ_JAATUR010000058.1 coordinate 14,114, forward strand.
CATCGGCGTAGGCATTTTTAGTCATCGTCACATCAACGTTGCCGCTGGCGTCGGTAGTGCCTTGCGCGTTCCATACCACAGAAGAGGAGGTAATATTGCCAGCCCCGCTGATATTTTCGCCTTCGAAAACATCATTGATGACTACAGTCGTATTAGCCGTTCCCGCTGTGAACCCGGTATTGACCTTCACGTCGTTGCCGATTGACAGATTGTTGGCTTTAAGCGTGCCCGAACTGCCGTCGCTGTTTGTGCCGACGGTATAGTTGCTAAGCAGCTGCGGTGCGTTCGGATCTGCCGGAAGCTTTGGCACTGTGCCTTGTGCAGGCGTAGCTGTTGCTGCCGGAACGGTAATATCGGCAGTACCATTATGGTCGTTCATGGCGCCAGTGGTGCCCGGTGCATAGATATCACAGCCCGTACTGCAAAGCAGGTTTATCTCACCATTGTTGACGATCGACTTCGTGGTGCCACCGAAAGCGTAGGAACTGTCGGCATACACGTTAATCACACCGCTTTGCGCGTTGTTGATCGTTGTAGCACTGCCGTTGCCCTTGATACCAATGAGTCCAGTACCGTTAGTACCGTCCGCTTTACCCTGTGCTGTACCGACATTAATCGTGCCGGTGTTCACTAGTTGAACCGTATAACTGGTGGTTCCACCACTGATAGCCACTGCGCCGTTGCCCTGCACATTGATCGTACCGGCGTTGGCAAAGTTATAGCCGCGACCAAGGTCAATCAGCGGAGCATTTGGATTGACACCACTAATTACGCCCGTGTCGGTATTCCAGATCCATTTGCCGTTACTGTTAGAGCCCGTACTTGCCGTTTTAATCGCACTGTAGCCGTTGGTCGCGGTAATGGTGCCGCGGTTAACCTGCTCAAGCGAATCACCAGTACGGGTTACGTTAACAATGGCGTTTTCTCCACCGGTCACCACGCTGCCGCTGTTGCTGAGCGTTGCACCCGCTTCGTTATAAAGCAGGAAACTGCCGCTGATAAGCGACTTACCGTCAGCGCTTGTCGCCATGTCTCCAGTATTTACGATGTTTTGCTTATAGCTGGTGCCAGCAATCGAGCCGCTGAAATTGCCCTCGTTAAAAAACGAGTTGCCACTCGTTAGCGTTAACAGATCGGTGATAATGCTACCTGACGCACGGTTATAGACATTAGCAGCTGCGCTAATGGTATCGGAATCCAGTACGCCGCTGTTTTCCAGTCCCTGCACGACTGATAGCTCACCGTTAATCGTCAGATTCGCTTTATCCTGATTGTACAGCCACGCTTTAGCCTTGACGTTACCATTCAGCGTTTCGTTGCCATAGTTTGCCAGCGGTTTGGTGGTGACAAAGCCGTCTTTGGATGTGGCGCGCGTGTCGGTTTCACCGCTACCGGTTAGCGCTGACAGCAGTTCCAGATTTTCCGTTGTGGCGCCCATATGGGAATCAGAGCTGTCCATTGGGGCGCCGAGCAGATTTATTTGACTATAGTTGAGGATTGTTCCTGTACCATCGTTATAAAACGCCTGTCCAGTATCGACATTAATATTAATTACGCCCGTTTTATCGTTAACGGCTGTAGCGTTCTTATAAACAGCCATACCGATAAGCGAATTTGCCCCTTGACTACTATCGTAGTTAGCGTTTTTCTCCAGATTGATGGTGCCCTGGTTGATAACGGTATTACTGACACCATAAGCCGCCATACCTATTCCGGCGTTATAAATAGTTATAACGCCCCCCAATTGGTTAATAGCTGTGGCATTCTTCCTCGGCCCGCTGTAGGTATTTGTCCCTACCGCCATCCCTACGCCGTAACTTCTGACGTCATTACCGATATCACTGCGCAAAGTGGTGGTGTCGTTAGCATCAACCCACAATGAATCCAGTGTAATCTGCCCCGCGTTCTCTGCGGTGCTTTCGTCAATTGCTAACATTCCGACGTTGCCGCGACCATACATCTCGATCTGACCGCTACTCTCATTGAGAACATAGCCATGATCGAAGGCCTCAAGCCCCATCATACTGAACGCGTCTGTATAGAAAGAACGAGGTTCATTAAGGCCTAATGATGCAGCCGGATTGATGACGCTCTCCTGTTCCATGACTTTTGCAGTAATGGTACCCGTATTGACCGCACTACCACCCTGAGTAGTAAAGTAGCCAGCACCCGCATTTTCCAGAAGGCCATAAACGAACTGAGAAAGTGAGATATTGCCACTATTGCTTCCGGTTGAATTCTCTCCTGAAATAGAAGCAAAGCCGATATTACGGATATTAACATCACCTTTATTGACTACCTGAGCGCCAGACTCTGCATTAATCATTTGAGCTTCAGGCATAGCGTAGTGATTGTAAGTGGTAATATCCTGCATATTGAGCGTAGCGCCTGTTCCAATTTCGAGCATGGCGTTATTACGTAATTGGATCATTCCTGCATAGCCTAACGGCAAATCACCACCGATGGTGGAGTCCCCGTTCAGATAAACAGATGACTTGCCATCCACAGTAATAACTGGCGTATTGCCATAGCCCCTGCGCTCGGAAGCTACTGTAGAGCCGTCGGTTAGCTTACCCGACTCGCCCACCAGTTGAATACCGCCATTCAGATTAACAATATTGTCGTTACCAGATACCACCAGACCGAAAATATTCTCCTGACTGCCATCGATTTTGGAATATTCGCGAGCGGTCAGTTCACTGTCAGCCACAACGGTTAACTTGCCGTCCAGTGTCACGCTATTGCTCTTGCCGCTGACGTTAATACCAACAGACGGTTCGTAGAAATTTTCCAGGGCGTTTGTAGCCGTTTGATCCTTATCAACCAGAACATTACCCGTGATATTTACGGTATTGGTATCGCCAGAAATGTTGATACCCGTCGCTTTCTGCCCGGTGACATTCAGATCTTTGGCCGCCAGCGTCATGCTGTTATTGTTACCGTTGAGATCTGCCCCGATCGAGAAATCGCCAACTTGCATACTACCTGCCAGCGATACATTTCCATCGTTAGTAGTGATGCTTAATCCGGTTGCTTCATTGTTGACGTTAACGTCACCTGTATTGAATACAGTTGCCTTTTCACCGTTGACGAGTACGCCAATTGAACCCGCATCGGAAACAGCAATATCACCGTTGTTGTTAACCGTGCCGCTGTCACCAGCAACTACTACGCCAAGGGCGCCACCGGTAACTATCAGTCCCTCTTCCAGATTTACAGTACCGTTATTACCCGCAATTTCCGTACCGGTAGAGTCCTTGCCGTCTACCGTGGTTTTGCCGGTGTTGTTTACAGTGGCTTCATCGCCGTTAATCTGCGTGCCGGTACCGCCGTTGCTGATAGCATTGTCACCATCGTTATTGACAACCGCTTTATCA
>NZ_JAATUR010000059.1 GCF_011881725.1 Escherichia coli
AAACACTCTGGCAGGCTTCAATTTTTTCTGGCGATCCTTGCGCGGTATTGATACAGGCGCTGTAAGCTTCTTTCAGACGGCTGTCTTCCTGTGGCGCGGTTGATTGCGCACAAGCCACCAAGACCCGATGCCATCATGGCGATGAGAATCAGTTTTTTCATAGCGAATTCCTCAAACGTGCGGCAGGCAAAAAACCTGCCGCGTCGGGCATCAGAAAATGGTGAATGGTGCGATTACCATAAATTTCACGTCGCGCTCATCCTGGAAGATGTTGCCATAACCGCCGCCCCAGCTTGGGATGTCGGAGTGGTTGTCGTATTCGGTGAAGTGCAGTTTGAACATCGTGCCTTTAGCACGACCATCCTGAATGGTGTAAACCGCATCCAGGCTGTATGCAGACTCTTCGATAGTCCGGTTCTTGTCGTAGTACGAATCCGGGTTGATCTGCCAGGTAGCAGGTTTAGCATCCCAGGCGTAAACATAGGAAGCGCCGATGGCGAAGCCTGGAAGATTCCAGTTTTTCAGGTCATACATTGCGCCGAAGAAGACCGCTTTTTCGCCGTTGGCGTTAAAGTCAGAACGGTTATCCCACCAGATATCCAGACGACCGTTTGAGGAAGCGTAAGTTGGGGTCATACGTTGCAGGAAGTATCCCTGCTGACCGTCGGCTTTCACCCAGGTACCTTCCAGACGCAAATCCACCACATCAGCCGCCCGGTAGCCAAAGGTCAGTGCCTGCAACCATGCCGTACCGTCGTAAAGATCGTTGACGCTGCGATCGTCAACTTTATCGCGTGTGCCGTAGAACTGGTAGCTGGTGGTTAACGGGCTACCGGCGATATCAAATTTGTAGCTCGCTTTGGCAAAATACTGATCGATATAACCTTCCGCCTGACCAAACGCTGCTTCCAGCACGAAATTATTTTTGAAATCATATTTCGCACCGAGGGAGTGTAAATAATCAACTTTGGTAGTTTTATCGCTCTGATAAAACTTATCCATTTCCAGATGCCACGGCGCTTTGTATTCGTTGGTCCACATGTAGGAGAAACTCAACGCACCAGCATCGCCGTAATCAAAATTGGCCCCGGCTTCCGCCCCCTGATAAGTACCCGGCATAAAGCTCCAGTGCGGCGCTAACAGCGTCTGACCGGTTGGCTGAATATAACCTGCCCTCGCCCACACCGGACCGTATTTAAATTTAGCCGCTGCTTTATACAGGCTTATACCGCTTTTATCACCGGACCAGTCTTCGTCATAGGCTTTATTACTTTTTGAAAACGCAATTTCGTTCGGGTGGGAGCTGTCGCCGTTTTCCGCCATTTCAATCGCCGTAAACGCAGCAATATCAAGGCCGAACATATCAGCAGCATAACCAGACTGAAAATCGAGATTGGCGTTCCAGGTGGAGTGAGAAAGGTTGGTTTTGTATTTGTCGCCGTCGGTAACATCTTTACGGTCACGTTCACGCTGCCAGTAATAGATACCGCCGGTTAAGGTTGAATCGTCGATGAATCCTTCGGCGCGAGCCTCCGGCATTGCCATAAAGCCCGACATTGCTGTAACACCGGCGATAGCCAGCGCCAGCGTACTACGTTTGCCACTAAACGTACGCATGGGTTAATCCTCTTTGACGTATAAATTGCTGCACCAAAGGTGAACAGCGAAAAAAATAAAAATTAAAAAAGTAGCGTTGAGAAAAGTCTCGCTGACTACAGGAACAGACTATTTTTCGCGACGCGAATTATCAATCTCTTTCTGTAACCAGAATGTAAGAACATGAGCAACCGCACATATTCTGATGATTTTTGTTACAAGGATTAAGTTTGGAGTAGAAAGGCTTGCAGAAGAATAAATGCGTGAATTTCCAGTCAGATGAACGCAATTACATTTTATTTTATTATGATTTTTTAATTTTAAATTTGTTATATGAATAAATTGCGCAGCGGAATTAATTCGCGAAGAAAAGCAAAAAAAACGCCGCAGAGCGCGGCGTTTTGGATTGTTTGCCTGTTTTTTGCCGGATGCGGCGTAAACGCCTTATCCGGCCTACGGTTGGGTGCAGGTTTGTAGTTTGTAGACATGATAAGACGCGCAGCGTCGCATCAGGCATACTGGAACTTCTACTTACTCGCCAACCTTCGCCCAGGTATCACGCAGACCAACGGTACGGTTAAATACCGGTTTTTCCGCAGTGGTATGGCGGCTGTCGAGACAGAAGTAGCCTTCGCGCTCAAACTGGAATGCTTTACCTGCCACCGCGTCTTTCAGAGACGGTTCAACAAAGCCCTGTTTGATGACCAGTGATTCAGGATTGATCACCGACAGGAAATCATCCGCAGCGCCAGGATTCGGCACGCTGAACAGGCGATCGTACAGACGAATTTCAACCGGCAGCGCGTGTGCCGCGCTCACCCAGTGAATAACACCTTTCACTTTACGACCATCAGCCGGATCTTTGCTTAAAGTGTCGGCATCATACGTACAGAAGATGGTGGTGATATTGCCTTCGGCATCTTTCTCTACGCGTTCCGCTTTAATCACATACGCATTACGCAGGCGCACTTCTTTACCCAGCACCAGACGTTTGTACTGCTTGTTGGCTTCTTCGCGGAAATCAGCGCGATCGATCCAAATCTCACCGCTAAACGGCACCTGACGGCTGCCCATTTCCGGTTTGTTCGGATGGTTCGGCATAGTGACCATTTCACCTTCGCCCTGATAGTTTTCGATAACCAGTTTCACCGGATCGATAACCGCCATTGCGCGCGGCGCGTTTTCGTTGAGATCTTCACGGATGCAGGATTCCAGCGACGCCATCTCAATGGTGTTATCCTGCTTGGTTACGCCGATGCGTTTGCAGAACTCACGAATAGAAGCCGCCGTATAACCACGACGACGCAGACCAGAAATGGTCGGCATACGCGGGTCATCCCAGCCTTCAACGTGCTTGTCGGTCACCAGCTGATTCAGCTTACGCTTGGACATCACGGTGTATTCCAGATTCAGGCGCGAGAATTCGTACTGACGCGGGTGAACAGGAATGGTGATGTTGTCCAGAACCCAGTCATACAGACGACGGTTGTCCTGGAACTCCAGCGTACACAGAGAGTGCGTAATGCCTTCCAGCGCATCGCTGATGCAGTGAGTGAAGTCGTACATCGGGTAGATGCACCACTTGTTGCCAGTCTGGTGATGTTCAGCAAATTTAATGCGGTACAGAACCGGATCGCGCATCACGATAAATGGCGACGCCATATCGATTTTCGCACGCAGGCAGGCTTTACCTTCTTCAAAACCACCGGTACGCATTTTCTCGAACAGCGCCAGGTTCTCTTCGACGCTGCGGTCGCGGTACGGGCTGTTTTTACCCGGCTGCGTCAGGGTACCACGGTATTCGCGGATCTGTTCCGGCGTCAGTTCATCAACGTACGCCAGGCCTTTATTGATCAGTTCGATCGCATAGGCATGGAGCTGATCAAAATAATCGGAGGAGTAACGGACGTTACCAGACCAGTGAAAACCTAACCACTCAACGTCGTTTTTGATCGACTCGACGTACTCGATATCTTCTTTTACCGGGTTAGTGTCATCGAAACGCAGGTTGCACTGGCCTTTATAGTCCTGGGCGATCCCGAAGTTCAGGCAGATAGATTTCGCATGGCCAATATGCAGATAGCCATTCGGCTCCGGCGGGAAACGGGTGTGTACTGTGGTGTGCTTACCACTGGCCAGATCTTCATCGATGATCTGACGAATAAAGTTAGTCGGGCGGGCTTCAGCCTCACTCATCGTGGATTCCTCAAAGCGTAAACAACGTATAACGGCGTATGATCTTATAAGCGAGACAGGCTGACAACTGTTAGTTAGAGAAAATCGAAAATCTCACTGAAATTATGGGGATGTTTGATGAAAAAAAAAGCGGCGGAGAAGATCTCCACCGCTTGTCATTGTTGGATGCGACGCTTAACGCGTCTTATCCAACCTACAGGCCTGATAAGAGATATCAGGCATGAAGCAGATTACTTTTTAATTTCATACAGCGGTGTTTGACCCGCCACAACATGGCCCTGGGCTTTAATGATAAGACCGCTGAAATCGTCGATATTGCTGCAAACAACCGGGCTAATCATCGAGCGGGCGTTAGCGTTCAGATAATCCAGATCCATTTCCAGAATCGGTTGCCCTGCGCTTACTTGCGCGCCCTCTTCCACCAGACGTTTAAAGCCTTTACCTTCCAGCGCTACGGTGTCGATACCCATATGGACGACGATCTCCGCGCCTTTTTCGGTTTCCAGGCAGAACGCGTGGTTGGTATTGAAGATTTTCACAATGGTTCCCGCCGCTGGTGATACGACGATTTTATCCGTCGGTTTCACCGCCACGCCGTCACCTACCGCTTTGCTGGCGAATGCTTCGTCTGGCACCTGATCCAGCGCCACCACATCACCAGTAATCGGCGATACCAGGTCAGCAATCACTGTACTGTTATTCGCTACAGCTTGCGGTTTTACCGCAGACGCTGGTACTGGCGCCGCAGTGGCTTCTGCCGCCGCTACCGGACCGGTCGTTTTCATCGCGTTAGCAATTTTCTCGGCCATAAAGCCAACGATAATCTGCACGCTGGTTTTGTTCAGGCGGATGACGCCAGACGCCCCCAGACGCTTTGCCATCGCATCATTGACCAATGACGAATCTTTTACGCTCAGACGCAGACGAGTGATACAAGCATCAATACCCGTCAGGTTATCAGAACCACCAATCGCGGCGATGTATTGACGCGCCAGGCCGGAGACATCCTGCTCTTTATCGCTTCCAATATTTGTGTCCTGCCCATCGGCTTCACTACCCGAAACAGCCTGCTCGCGACCCGGAGTCATCAGGTTGAATTTGGTAATTGTAAAACGGAACACCACGTAGTAGATGACGAAGAACACCAGCCCCTGCGGGATAAGCATCCACCAGTGAGTCGCCAACGGGTTACGTGAGGAGAGCACCATGTCCACCAGACCAGCACTGAAACCGAAGCCTGCAATCCACTGCATGCTTGCCGCGATGAACACAGAGATCCCCGTCAGAATAGCGTGGATAACGTAAAGAACCGGCGCTACAAACATAAAGGAGAATTCCAGCGGCTCGGTGATCCCGGTGAAAAACGCTGCGAATGCGCCAGCCATCATGATACCCAGCACTTTTGCTTTGTTTTCAGGACGTGCGCAATGGTAAATAGCAAGCGCTGCGCCTGGCAGACCAAACATCATAATTGGGAAGAAGCCCGCCTGGTAACGACCCGTGATCCCCTCAACCGCTTTGCCCGCTTCAATGGACTGCGCACCGCCGAGGAAGTTAGGAATGTCGTTAATGCCCGCAACGTCGAACCAGAATACAGAGTTCAGCGCATGATGCAGGCCAACCGGAATCAGCAGACGGTTGAAGAAAGCGTAAACGCCCGCGCCAACGGAACCTAATTTCTGAATGTGTTCACCGAAGTTTACCAGGCCATCAAAAATTACCGGCCAAATGTACATCAGAATGAACGCTACCACGATCATCACAAATGAAGTCAGGATGGGTACTAAACGACGACCGCTGAAGAATGACAGTGCTTTTGGCAGCTCAACACCGCTAAAGCGGTTGTAGAGTTCCGCAGAGATAATACCGACCAGAATGCCCACGAACTGGTTACTGATCTTACCGAACGCAGCGGGAACCTGGTCCGCCGGGATCTTCTGAATCATCGAAACTGCAGCTGGTGAACATAGCGTGGTCAAGACAAGGAAGCCCACGAAGCCCGTCAGTGCCGCTGCACCGTCTTTATCCTTGGACATTCCATAAGCCACACCAATAGCAAACAGCACAGACATGTTATCGATGATGGCCGAACCAGACTTAATGAAGAACGCGGCAAGGGCATTGTCCCCCCCCCAACCCACCGGGTCGATCCAGTAACCAACCCCCATCAAAATTGCTGCTGCAGGCAGGGTGGCGACTGGCACCATTAGTGCTCGTCCCACCTTCTGTAGATAACCAAGTATGCTCACTTTATTCCCCCTATGAGATCCCGTCAGGCTCTCGCTGCTGTTTTTTTATTGTGCTACGAATGATAAATGCGATGAATTATTCACTAAATGTGGAGTGTGTGAAAATTTAATTTGCACCGCAAATTAAACGAGTAACTTTTGTGAGTTTTGTCACCAAATATCGTTATGGACAATGCCTTTCACTGGCTAATACAGAAAACTTATTTTATCATTCGAAAAAATCAGGTCGGATTGACGCCTGTCTGCGCAAATCCAGGTTACGCTTAAAGATGCCTAATCCGCCAACGGCTTACTTTTTACTTACTTGAGGTGAATAATGAGACTGATCCCCCTGACTACTGCTGAACAGGTCGGCAAATGGGCTGCTCGCCATATCGTCAATCGTATCAATGCGTTCAAACCGACTGCCGATCGTCCGTTTGTACTGGGTCTGCCGACTGGCGGTACGCCGATGACCACCTATAAAGCGTTAGTCGAAATGCATAAAGCAGGCCAGGTCAGCTTTAAGCACGTTGTCACCTTCAACATGGACGAATATGTCGGTCTGCCGAAAGAGCATCCAGAAAGCTATTACAGTTTTATGCACCGTAACTTCTTCGATCACGTTGATATTCCAGAAGAAAATATCAACCTTCTTAATGGCAACGCCCCGGATATCGACGCAGAGTGCCGTCAGTACGAAGAAAAAATCCGTTCTTACGGTAAAATTCATCTGTTTATGGGCGGTGTAGGTAACGACGGGCATATTGCATTTAACGAACCGGCCTCTTCTCTGGCTTCTCGTACCCGTATCAAAACCCTGACTCATGACACTCGCGTCGCGAACTCGCGTTTCTTTGATAACGATGTCAATCAGGTGCCAAAATATGCCCTGACCGTCGGTGTTGGTACACTGCTGGATGCCGAGGAAGTGATGATTCTGGTGCTGGGTAGCCAGAAAGCTCTGGCATTGCAGGCTGCGGTTGAAGGTTGCGTAAACCACATGTGGACCATCAGCTGTCTGCAACTGCATCCAAAAGCGATCATGGTGTGCGATGAACCTTCCACTATGGAGCTGAAAGTTAAGACTTTAAGATATTTCAATGAATTAGAAGCAGAAAATATCAAAGGTCTGTAATTGTTATCCCTGCCCTGGCTCCTTGCTCAGGGCAATATTTTTTAAAATCGGGGGTCGGAATGTATGCATTAACCCAGGGCCGGATTTTTACCGGTCATGAATTTCTTGATGACCATGCGGTTGTTATCGCTGATGGCCTGATTAAAAGCGTCTGCCCAGTAGCGGAACTGCCGCCAGAGATCGAACAACGTTCACTGAACGGGGCCATTCTCTCCCCTGGTTTTATAGATGTGCAGCTAAACGGCTGCGGCGGCGTGCAGTTTAACGATACCGCTGAAGCAGTCAGCGTGGAAACGCTGGAAATCATGCAGAAAGCCAATGAGAAATCAGGCTGCACCAACTATTTGCCAACACTTATCACCACCAGCGATGACCTGATGAAGCAGGGCGTGCGCGTAATGCGCGAATACCTGGCAAAACATCCGAATCAGGCGTTAGGTCTGCATCTGGAAGGTCCGTGGCTTAACCTGGTGAAAAAAGGTACCCATAATCCGAATTTTGTGCGTAAACCGGATGCCGCGCTGGTCGATTTCCTGTGTGAAAATGCCGATGTTATTACCAAAGTGACGCTAGCACCGGAAATGGTTCCAGCAGACGTCATCAGCAAGCTGGCAAATGCCGGGATTGTGGTTTCTGCCGGTCACTCCAATGCCACGTTAAAAGAAGCGAAAGCCGGTTTCCGCGCAGGCATTACCTTTGCCACTCATCTGTACAACGCGATGCCGTATATTACGGGCCGTGAGCCGGGTCTGGCGGGCGCGATCCTCGATGAAGCCGACATTTATTGCGGTATTATCGCTGATGGCCTGCACGTTGATTACGCTAACATTCGCAACGCCAAACGTCTGAAAGGCGACAAACTGTGCCTGGTTACGGACGCCACCGCGCCAGCTGGCGCCAACATCGAACAGTTCATTTTTGCGGGCAAAACAATATACTACCGCAACGGACTTTGTGTGGATGAGAACGGTACGTTAAGTGGTTCATCCTTAACCATGATTGAAGGCGTGCGTAATCTGGTTGAACATTGCGGTATCGCACTGGATGAAGTGCTGCGTATGGCGACGCTCTATCCGGCGCGTGCGATTGGCGTTGATAAACGTCTCGGCACGCTCGCCGCTGGTAAAGTGGCCAACCTGACCGCATTCACACCTGATTTTAAAATCACTAAGACCATCGTTAATGGCAACGAGGTCGTAACTCAATAAGAGAAAGTATGACACCAGGCGGACAAGCTCAGATAGGTAATGTTGATCTCGTAAAACAGCTTAACAGCGCGGCGGTTTATCGCCTGATTGACCAGTACGGGCCAATCTCGCGGATTCAGATTGCCGAGCAAAGCCAGCTTGCCCCCGCCAGCGTAACTAAAATTACGCGTCAGCTTATCGAACGCGGGCTGATCAAAGAAGTTGATCAGCAGGCCTCCACCGGGGGCCGCCGCGCTATCTCCATCGTCACCGAAACCCGCAATTTCCACGCAATCGGCGTACGACTCGGTCGTCACGATGCCACCATCACCCTGTTTGATCTCAGCAGCAAAGTGTTGGCAGAAGAACATTACCCACTGCCTGAACGCACCCAGCAGACGCTGGAACATGCCCTGCTGAATGCCATTGCTCAGTTTATTGATAGCTACCAGCGCAAGTTGCGAGAGCTGATCGCGATTTCGGTGATCCTGCCAGGGCTTGTTGACCCGGACAGCGGCAAAATTCATTACATGCCGCATATTCAGGTAGAAAACTGGGGGCTGGTTGAAGCACTGGAAGAGCGTTTTAAAGTGACCTGTTTTGTCGGCCACGATATTCGCAGTCTGGCGCTGGCAGAGCACTACTTCGGTGCAAGTCGGGATTGCGAAGACTCCATTCTGGTGCGCGTACATCGCGGAACGGGTGCCGGTATCATCTCTAACGGGCGCATTTTTATCGGTCGCAACGGCAACGTCGGTGAAATTGGCCATATTCAGGTCGAACCGCTGGGTGAACGCTGCCACTGCGGCAACTTCGGTTGTCTGGAAACTATCGCTGCCAATGCTGCTATTGAACAACGTGTGTTGAATCTGTTAAAGCAGGGCTACCAGAGTCGCGTACCTCTGGATGACTGCACCATCAAAACTATCTGCAAAGCCGCCAACAAAGGCGACAGCCTGGCATCGGAAGTGATTGAGTATGTCGGTCGCCATCTGGGCAAGACCATCGCCATCGCTATCAACTTATTTAATCCGCAAAAAATTGTTATTGCCGGTGAAATCACCGAAGCCGATAAAGTGCTGCTCCCGGCTATTGAAAGCTGCATTAATACCCAGGCGCTGAAAGCGTTTCGCACTAATCTGCCGGTGGTACGTTCTGAGCTGGATCACCGCTCGGCAATCGGTGCTTTTGCGCTGGTAAAGCGCGCCATGCTCAACGGTATTTTGCTCCAGCATTTGCTGGAAAATTAATGTGCTTTTATAGTGGCGCTTATTGTTGTCAATATTCTGGGTAGTCCATGACCATTAAAAATGTAATTTGCGATATCGACGGCGTGCTGATGCACGATAACGTCGCCGTACCGGGTGCAGCAGAATTTTTGCACGGGATTATGGATAAAGGCCTGCCGCTGGTGTTGCTGACCAACTATCCTTCGCAGACCGGGCAAGATCTGGCGAACCGCTTTGCCACGGCGGGTGTCGATGTGCCGGACAGCGTGTTTTATACCTCCGCGATGGCAACCGCCGATTTCCTGCGTCGCCAGGAAGGCAAGAAAGCATATGTGGTGGGCGAAGGCGCACTGATTCATGAGCTGTACAAAGCTGGTTTCACTATTACTGATGTGAACCCTGATTTCGTGATTGTTGGCGAAACGCGTTCTTACAACTGGGAGATGATGCATAAAGCGGCCTATTTCGTCGCTAATGGTGCACGCTTTATCGCCACCAACCCTGACACCCACGGGCGCGGTTTTTATCCGGCCTGTGGCGCGCTGTGTGCGGGGATCGAAAAAATCTCCGGACGTAAACCGTTCTATGTTGGTAAGCCAAGTCCGTGGATAATCCGCGCTGCATTAAACAAAATGCAGGCGCACTCGGAAGAAACGGTGATTGTCGGCGATAACTTGCGCACCGACATTCTGGCGGGCTTCCAGGCGGGCCTGGAGACGATTCTGGTGCTCTCCGGTGTTTCATCACTCGACGATATTGACAGTATGCCATTCCGCCCCAGTTGGATTTACCCATCAGTCGCTGAAATCGACGTTATCTGAATAGCAACCACGTCTCAGGGCGTGGTTGATTGTGATTAAAAACACCAAACTGCCTGATGCGCTACGCTTATCAGGCCTACGCAACTCCTGCAACATATTGAGTTTTGACGCTTTTGTAGCCCGGATAAGGCGTTCACGCCGCATCCGGCATGAACAAAGCGCACTTTGTCAGCAATTTGGTTTCTTCTTATTATCTCTACGTAAAATACACCCATTCAATAAAACCCAGTAAAAATTACCGATCCATCAATAAACACGCCGTTACACCCCACCCTTTTTCATCAATCAGCAATCACCATTACGTTTTTTATTTTTTCACCGCCAAATCTCTTGCGCACAATGCTGCTTTGCGGCATTTTTTTAAACAAGCAAACACAACAAGCAGCAAACACCAGGTTAACGGAGAAGGTTATGTGTTCGATTTTTGGCGTATTCGATATCAAAACAGACGCAGTTGAGCTGCGCAAGAAAGCACTCGAGCTGTCACGCCTGATGCGTCATCGTGGCCCGGACTGGTCCGGTATTTATGCCAGCGATAACGCCATTCTCGCCCACGAACGTCTGTCAATTGTTGACGTTAACGCGGGAGCGCAACCTCTCTACAACCAACAAAAAACCCACGTACTGGCGGTTAACGGTGAAATTTACAACCATCAGGCACTGCGCGCCGAGTATGGCGATCGTTACCAGTTCCAGACGGGATCTGACTGCGAAGTGATCCTCGCTCTGTATCAGGAAAAAGGGCCGGAATTTCTCGATGATTTGCAGGGCATGTTCGCCTTTGCCCTGTACGACAGCGAAAAAGATGCATATTTGATTGGTCGCGACCATCTTGGGATCATCCCACTGTATATGGGCTATGACGAACACGGTCAGCTGTATGTGGCCTCTGAAATGAAAGCCCTCGTGCCGGTATGCCGCACGATTAAAGAGTTCCCGGCGGGAAGCTATTTGTGGAGTCAGGATGGCGAAATACGTTCCTATTATCATCGCGACTGGTTTGACTACGATGCGGTGAAAGATAACGTGACCGACAAAAACGAGCTGCGTCAGGCGCTGGAAGATTCCGTGAAAAGTCATCTGATGTCTGACGTGCCTTATGGTGTGCTGCTATCTGGTGGCCTGGATTCCTCAATCATTTCCGCTATCACCAAGAAATACGCCGCTCGCCGCGTGGAAGATCAGGAACGCTCTGAAGCCTGGTGGCCGCAGCTGCACTCCTTTGCTGTAGGTCTGCCGGGTTCACCGGATCTGAAAGCAGCCCAGGAAGTGGCAAACCATTTAGGCACTGTGCATCACGAAATTCACTTCACTGTGCAGGAAGGTCTGGATGCCATCCGCGACGTGATTTACCACATCGAAACTTATGATGTGACCACTATTCGCGCTTCAACGCCGATGTATTTAATGTCGCGTAAGATCAAGGCGATGGGCATAAAAATGGTGCTGTCCGGGGAAGGTTCTGACGAAGTGTTTGGCGGTTATCTTTACTTCCACAAAGCGCCGAACGCCAAAGAGCTGCATGAAGAGACGGTGCGTAAACTGCTGGCCCTGCATATGTATGATTGCGCACGTGCCAACAAAGCGATGTCAGCCTGGGGCGTGGAAGCACGCGTGCCGTTCCTCGACAAGAAATTCCTCGATGTGGCGATGCGCATTAACCCGCAGGATAAAATGTGCGGCAACGGCAAAATGGAAAAACACATTCTGCGTGAATGTTTTGAGTCGTATCTGCCAGCAAGTGTGGCCTGGCGGCAGAAGGAGCAGTTCTCCGATGGCGTTGGTTATAGCTGGATCGACACTCTGAAAGAAGTGGCGGCGCAGCAGGTTTCTGATCAACAACTCGAAACTGCGCGCTTCCGCTTCCCGTACAACACGCCGACCTCAAAAGAAGCGTATCTGTATCGGGAAATCTTTGAAGAACTGTTCCCGCTTCCGAGCGCCGCAGAGTGCGTACCAGGCGGTCCTTCCGTCGCTTGTTCTTCTGCCAAAGCGATCGAGTGGGATGAAGCGTTCAAGACAATGGACGATCCATCTGGTCGCGCGGTTGGCGTTCACCAGTCGGCGTATAAATAAGGTATGCGGCAACGCCCCGGAGAAATCCGGGGCGTTTTCAGTTATTGAGGCGCTTGTTGATTCTGATACGCGGTAAGGAAGTGTTCCGGATTTGCCACTTCGCTGCCAGACAACTCATCACTGTAGGCCACCGACCAGGTTGCCTGCTCATCCGGGATATGCAGGCTGCCATTTCCCTCTTTCAGACGTAATAACTCAAAAGATTCGCCTTTTATTACGGTGGTATAAGATTTCTCACCTTCCTGTAACACTTTCACTTTGCAGCGAAAAATCTGGCCATCAATGTCATTATCAACGTGCGATACCTGAACGAGTGCTTCATTTGCCGCTTTCGGTCCAATGCGCATCATCCAGACAACAGCCCCTTCCTGCCCACGATAACCAAAGACATATTTACCGATTTCCGGTCGGGCCGTATCAGCAAACGCAGATTGCATAAGTAGTAACGCACCCATCAACGTCGTCATAAAACGCAGCATATCATTCCCTCAATAATTCACCTGAAGTGGTAGCAGAGATGCAGACGAACCGATCCCTGCCCTGTCCTGTTGTAACGAGCCAGTATTTCATAGATTAATTTCCCGACACTATTGTTGAATTCCGAATTTCATTCTCTACGGCAAAAGAACTGCTGCTGGTGGTAGAAAAAACACAAAGTAAACAATAATTGACGAATATAGCGTCACGCTGTTCGCAACCTAACCAAACAGTCACTTTCGAGCAATTTTCCTTGAAAAAGAGGTTGACGCTGCAAGGCTCTATACGCATAATGCGCCCCGCAACGCCGATAAGGTATCGCGAAAAAAAGATGGCTACGTAGCTCAGTTGGTTAGAGCACATCACTCATAATGATGGGGTCACAGGTTCGAATCCCGTCGTAGCCACCATCTTTTTTGCGGGAGTGGCGAAATTGGTAGACGCACCAGATTTAGGTTCTGGCGCCGCAAGGTGTGCGAGTTCAAGTCTCGCCTCCCGCACCATTCACCAGAAAGCGTTGTACGGATGGGGTATCGCCAAGCGGTAAGGCACCGGTTTTTGATACCGGCATTCCCTGGTTCGAATCCAGGTACCCCAGCCATCTTCTTCGAGTAAGCGGTTCACCGCCCGGTTAATGGGGTATCGCCAAGCGGTAAGGCACCGGTTTTTGATACCGGCATTCCCTGGTTCGAATCCAGGTACCCCAGCCATCGAAGAAACAATCTGGCTACGTAGCTCAGTTGGTTAGAGCACATCACTCATAATGATGGGGTCACAGGTTCGAATCCCGTCGTAGCCACCAAATTCTGAATCTGTCGAATAGATTCGGCAAATTCGAAAACAAATTTGTTGGGGTATCGCCAAGCGGTAAGGCACCGGATTCTGATTCCGGCATTCCGAGGTTCGAATCCTCGTACCCCAGCCAATTTATTCAAGACGCTTACATCGTAAGTGCACCCAGTTGGGGTATCGCCAAGCGGTAAGGCACCGGATTCTGATTCCGGCATTCCGAGGTTCGAATCCTCGTACCCCAGCCACATTAAAAAAGCTCGCTTCGGCGAGCTTTTTGCTTTTCCGCGTATATTCAGTGTCGGATGCGATGCTGACACGTCTAATCCTTCAACGTCGGATGCGACGCTGGCGCGTCTTATCCGACCTACGGTTGTTGGCATGCATCCGACAATGTTGTGAGGCTACAACCCTAACGCATATTTCAGGGCCTGACGTTTGAGTACGCCAGCACGCTCCGCCGCCATTAATCCGAGATTGCGCACAAAACGCAGCGGCAGCAGATTGTTGCTGAATCCTGCATAAAAAAGATCCATACCGCTCTGCATAATGAAGTTATCCGCCATACGCCGCATCTGGTAACGCTTGAGGACAGGATAACTGGCCCACGCTTCACCATAACTGCGTGCATTCACCAGAACGTCAATCAGAGCATCGACATCACGATAACCAAGATTTACTCCCTGCCCCGCCAGCGGATGGATGGTATGTGCGGCATCGCCCACCAGTGCAAGCCCTGGTTTCACATACTGCAACGCATGGCGGCGCGTCAGCGGAAACGCTCCTGCGGCAAGCGGTGTTACATAACCCAGACGTGACGGGAAATGTTTCGCGATTTCCGCCTGTAACTGCGCCATATTCATATTCTGCAACTGACGAATGCGCGCCGGAGAGTCATACCATACCAGCGATGCCCAGTTATCAAACAGCGGCAGGAACGCACGCGGCCCGTCAGGTGTAAACTGCTGCCAGGTGCTGTCGCCGGGATCGTTCTCGCACTGTACGCTAATCAACATACACGACTGCGCATACTGCCAGGCATGGACGCCAATTCCAGCCATTTGCCGCACCTGCGAATTTGCGCCGTCAGCACCAACCACCAGCTTCGCGCGGATCACTTCACCACCCTTCAACTCCAGCTCCTGAAGATCGTTATGGCGATGCAGCGCAATCAGCGAGGCTGGCACACGTAGCGTTACTTTCGGATGCGCCTCCAGCGCCTGCCACAACGCCTGTTGCAGGACGGTGTTCTCCACCATGTAGCCAAGCAACGGTAGCTTAAGTTCAGCGGCGTCAAACACCACATGCGCCGTTTCCCACTCCCAGGTTTCCAGTCTGCGATAAGGATGGCAACGCATAGCCTGTACCGCATCCCAGACGCCTAAACCTTTAAGTAATGATACCGAAGCCGCGCTTATCGCCGAGATCCGCACGTCCGGCAGACTGTCCGCCACAAACGGCGCAGGCTCTGCATGCTCGATTACCGTTACCGAAAACCCGTGCTGCGCCAGTCCCAGCGCCAGTGCGCCACCGACCATTCCTCCGCCGACAATGGCAATTTCCGTTGGTTGATTTGTCATGGTCAATCATCCTGTTAGCAATATGCTTTAAGTTTACAGGATTTTTACCCCCAAGGGCTGATAACGCTCATACTGGTCACAACGGCAGCAAAGCATTACACTATGCGCCCTGCATTCCTGGCTACTATTTCGCAAGAGCAAGTCGATGACCAAAAAACTCCATATTAAAACCTGGGGCTGTCAGATGAATGAGTACGATTCATCGAAGATGGCCGATCTGCTGGATGCCACCCACGGCTATCAACTGACCGATGTGGCGGAAGAAGCGGATGTGCTGCTGCTGAACACCTGCTCAATCCGCGAGAAGGCTCAGGAAAAAGTCTTCCATCAGTTAGGTCGCTGGAAACTGTTAAAAGAGAAGAATCCGGACCTGATTATCGGCGTCGGCGGCTGCGTGGCATCGCAAGAAGGCGACCACATTCGTCAACGCGCCCACTATGTCGATATTATTTTTGGGCCGCAAACGCTGCACCGCCTGCCGGAGATGATCAACTCCGTGCGCGGCAACCGCAGCCCGGTTGTCGATATCAGCTTCCCGGAAATCGAGAAGTTTGACCGTCTGCCGGAACCGCGCGCCGAAGGGCCGACCGCGTTTGTCTCCATCATGGAAGGCTGTAATAAATATTGCACCTACTGCGTGGTGCCTTACACCCGTGGTGAAGAGGTAAGCCGTCCGTCAGACGATATTCTGTTTGAGATTGCCCAGCTTGCTGCTCAGGGCGTGCGTGAAGTCAACCTGCTCGGTCAGAACGTGAACGCCTGGCGTGGTGAGAACTACGATGGCACCACCGGATCGTTTGCCGATCTGCTGCGTCTGGTTGCCGCAATCGACGGGATCGATCGTATTCGCTTTACCACCAGCCATCCGATCGAATTCACCGACGATATCATCGAAGTGTACCGCGACACGCCGGAGCTGGTGAGCTTCCTGCATCTGCCGGTACAGAGCGGTTCCGATCGCATCCTCAATCTGATGGGCCGTACCCACACGGCGCTGGAGTACAAAGCGATCATCCGTAAACTGCGTGCGGCGCGTCCGGATATTCAGATCAGTTCTGACTTCATCGTTGGCTTCCCTGGCGAAACCACCGATGACTTCGAGAAAACCATGAAGCTGATTGCCGACGTCAATTTCGACATGAGCTACAGCTTTATCTTCTCCGCGCGTCCAGGTACGCCAGCCGCCGATATGGTTGATGATGTTCCGGAAGAAGAGAAGAAACAGCGTCTGTACATTCTGCAGGAGCGTATTAACCAGCAGGCGATGGCATGGAGCCGCCGGATGCTCGGCACCACCCAGCGTATTCTGGTAGAAGGAACTTCGCGTAAGAGCATCATGGAGCTTTCCGGTCGTACTGAAAATAACCGCGTGGTTAACTTCGAAGGCACGCCGGATATGATCGGTAAATTCGTCGATGTAGAAATTACCGACGTCTACCCGAACTCCCTGCGCGGTAAAGTGGTACGTACTGAAGATGAAATGGGCCTGCGCGTAGCAGAAACCCCGGAATCAGTCATTGCCCGTACCCGTAAAGAAAACGACCTTGGCGTGGGTTATTATCAGCCGTAATTCTCAGGCCCGCCGATCTGGTAAGTTTTGAGACTGACGACAAACGCAAATT
>NZ_JAATUR010000005.1 GCF_011881725.1 Escherichia coli
CCCAGTGCGGGGGATCTCAAGCAATTAGTGGGAATCACCAATCGGCAGAACAGTACGACCATACTGCTCGTTCAGCACTTCACCCATTGCCAGATAAATTGCACTGGCGCCGCAGATCAGACCGATCCAGCCTGCGAAGTGGATGATTGCTTCATTACCGGCGATGTTACCGATAGCCAGCAGTGCAAACAGCACGGTCAGGCTGAGGAATACGAATTGCAGAACGCGTGCGCCTTTCAGCGTGCCGAAGAACATAAATAGCGTAAACACGCCCCACAGACCCAGATAGACACCGAGGAACTGCGCATTTGGTGCATCAGTCAGGCCCAGTTTCGGCATCAGCAGAATCGCAACCAGCGTCAGCCAGAAAGAACCGTAAGAGGTGAAGGCAGTTAACCCGAAAGTGTTGCCTTTTTTATACTCCAGCAGACCAGCAAAAATTTGCGCGATACCGCCGTAGAAGATGCCCATGGCAAGAATAATACCGTCCAGAGCGAAATAACCCACGTTGTGCAGGTTAAGCAGAATGGTGGTCATGCCGAAGCCCATCAGGCCCAGCGGTGCCGGATTAGCCAACTTAGTGTTGCCCATAATTCCTCAAAAATCATCATTGAATGAATGGTGAAATAATATCCCTGAATAACTGTAGTGATTTCAGGGCGCGGCATAATAATCAGCCAATGGAGTAGTGTCCATGATCTTTTGAGGGGAAAATGAAAATTTTCCCCGAAGACAGGTATCAGGACTGAGTGGCGCTGACAATTCGACGCAGGCAGGCAATTTGCAGTACCGCCGGAATGGTGACGCGATAGGCACTACCGCTGACGGCTTTAACGCCGTTTAATGCCGCGCCCACAGGGCCGCCCAGCCCCGCACCACGTAGTAGTCCATGTCCGAGAACGCTCATTGCCGCGTGGGTGCGTAAAATGCGGGTAAGTTGGCTGGAAAGCAGATGCGATACACCTTTGGCCAACAATTTGTCTTTCATCAGCAGCGGTAATAGCTCTTCCAGTTCGTTGACTCTGGCATCGACCGCCTGGAGAAATTCCTGCTTATGTTCCTCGTCCATTTTCTTCCAGGTATTACGCAGAAAATGTTCCAGTAACTGTTGCTCAATTTCAAAGGTAGACATCTCTTTATCGGCTTTCAGCTTCAGTCGTTTTGAGACGTCGAGTAAAATGGCCCGGTACAGTTTGCCGTGTCCGCGAAGTTTGTTAGCGATACTATCGCCGCCAAAATGCTGTAATTCTCCAGCAATCAGTTGCCAGTTACGTCGGTGTTGCTCGGGATGTCCTTCCATCGATTTAAACAGTTCATTACGCATCAGAACGCTGGACAGTCGAGTTTTGCCTTTTTCGTTATGGGTGAGCAAACGGGCGAAATTTGCCAACTGTTCCTCACTACAATGCTGAAGAAAATCCAGATCTGAATCATTAAGGTATTTCACATTCATTTATTGGGGCTTCTATATGCTGGTGTTAGTCGTCGCCGATAATTTTCAGCGTGGCCATATCCGATGAGTTAATCGTATGACCGGAAAAAGTGATTTTTGAAACACAGCGTTTATTGTCGTTATCGCTGTTAATGTTGATCCAGCCAGTGGTTTCTTCTTCTTTTATTTCGGCAGGAACGTTCAGGCTTTGACTGGCGCTACGGGCGGCTTTGAAATAAACCGATGCACCGCTTAACTGTAAATCGCCATGGTCGGCGGTGAGTTGAATGCGTTTAACAATGCGACAAACAGGAAGTTTCAGCGCGAGATCGTTGGTTTCGTTACGAGGCATCGCAATGACGCCGAGGATTTTATGGTCGTTGGCTTGCGCAGTGCAGCACAGCATCAGGCTCATCACCAGGCTGGCGGAAATCGTAAAAACGGATTTCATGAGTATTCTCTTAGTGGGGAGGGACAGGAGGATGAATACCCACTAGTTTACTGCTGATGAAAAGAAGATTCAGGTGCGTAATCTTTTCTTTTTATTACAATTTTTTGATGAATATTTTGACTGTAATTCATTCTTAATATGAATGAAATTGCTATCTGTTTCATGTCTTCTCCCGGCATATCACGGAATTTCTGCGCAAAAGCACAAAAAATTTTTGCATCTCCCCCTTGATGACGTGGGTTACGACCCCATTTAGTAGTCAACCGCAGTGAGTGAGTCTGCAAAAAAATGAAATTGGGCAGTTGAAACCAGACGTTTCGCCCCTATTACAGACTCACAACCACATGATGACCGAATATATAGTGGAGACGTTTAGATGGGTAAAATTATTGGTATCGACCTGGGTACTACCAACTCTTGTGTAGCGATTATGGATGGCACCACTCCTCGTGTACTGGAGAACGCCGAAGGCGATCGCACCACGCCTTCTATCATTGCCTATACCCAGGATGGTGAAACTCTGGTTGGTCAGCCGGCTAAACGTCAGGCAGTGACGAACCCGCAAAACACCCTGTTTGCGATTAAACGCCTGATTGGCCGCCGCTTCCAGGACGAAGAAGTACAGCGTGATGTTTCCATCATGCCGTTCAAAATTATTGCTGCTGATAACGGCGACGCTTGGGTCGAAGTTAAAGGCCAGAAAATGGCACCACCGCAGATTTCTGCTGAAGTGCTGAAAAAAATGAAGAAAACCGCGGAAGATTACCTGGGCGAACCGGTAACTGAAGCTGTTATCACCGTTCCGGCTTACTTTAACGATGCTCAGCGTCAGGCAACCAAAGACGCAGGTCGTATCGCTGGTCTGGAAGTAAAACGTATCATCAACGAACCGACCGCAGCTGCGCTGGCTTACGGTCTGGACAAAGGTACTGGCAACCGTACTATCGCGGTTTATGACCTGGGTGGTGGTACTTTCGATATTTCTATCATCGAAATCGACGAAGTTGACGGCGAAAAAACCTTCGAAGTTCTGGCAACCAACGGTGATACCCACCTGGGTGGTGAAGACTTCGACAGCCGTCTGATCAACTACCTGGTTGAAGAATTCAAGAAAGATCAGGGCATTGACCTGCGCAACGATCCGCTGGCAATGCAGCGCCTGAAAGAAGCGGCAGAAAAAGCGAAAATCGAGCTGTCTTCCGCTCAGCAGACCGACGTTAACCTGCCGTACATCACCGCAGACGCGACCGGTCCGAAACACATGAACATCAAAGTGACTCGTGCGAAACTGGAAAGCCTGGTCGAAGACCTGGTGAACCGTTCCATCGAGCCGCTGAAAGTTGCACTGCAGGACGCTGGCCTGTCCGTATCTGATATCGACGACGTTATCCTCGTTGGTGGTCAGACTCGTATGCCAATGGTTCAGAAGAAAGTTGCTGAATTCTTTGGTAAAGAGCCGCGTAAAGACGTTAACCCGGACGAAGCTGTAGCCATCGGTGCTGCTGTTCAGGGTGGTGTACTGACCGGTGATGTGAAAGACGTACTGCTGCTGGACGTTACCCCGCTGTCTCTGGGTATCGAAACCATGGGCGGTGTGATGACGACGCTGATCGCGAAAAACACCACTATCCCGACCAAGCACAGCCAGGTGTTCTCTACCGCTGAAGACAACCAGTCTGCGGTAACCATCCACGTGCTGCAGGGTGAACGTAAACGTGCGGCTGATAACAAATCTCTGGGTCAGTTCAACCTGGATGGCATCAACCCGGCACCGCGCGGCATGCCGCAGATCGAAGTTACCTTCGATATCGATGCTGATGGTATTCTGCACGTTTCCGCGAAAGACAAAAACAGCGGTAAAGAGCAGAAGATCACCATCAAGGCTTCTTCTGGTCTGAACGAAGATGAAATCCAGAAAATGGTACGCGACGCAGAAGCTAACGCCGAAGCAGACCGTAAGTTTGAAGAGCTGGTACAAACCCGCAACCAGGGCGACCATCTGCTGCACAGCACCCGTAAGCAGGTTGAAGAAGCTGGCGACAAACTGCCGGCTGACGACAAAACTGCTATCGAGTCTGCGCTGACTGCACTGGAAACTGCTCTGAAAGGTGAAGACAAAGCCGCTATCGAAGCGAAAATGCAGGAGCTGGCACAGGTTTCCCAGAAACTGATGGAAATCGCTCAGCAGCAACATGCCCAGCAGCAGACTGCCGGTGCTGATGCTTCTGCAAACAACGCGAAAGATGACGATGTTGTCGACGCTGAGTTTGAAGAAGTCAAAGACAAAAAATAATCGCCCTATAAACGGGTAATTATACTGACACGGGCGAAGGGGAATTTCCTCTCCGCCCGTGCATTCATCTAGGGGCAATTAAAAAAAGATGGCGAAGCTTGATTATTACGAGATTTTAGGCGTTTCCAAAACAGCGGAAGAGCGTGAAATCAAAAAAGCCTACAAACGCCTGGCCATGAAATATCACCCGGACCGTAACCAGGGTGACAAAGAGGCCGAGGCGAAATTTAAAGAGATCAAGGAAGCTTATGAAGTTCTGACCGACTCGCAAAAGCGTGCGGCATACGATCAGTATGGTCATGCGGCGTTTGAGCAAGGCGGTATGGGCGGCGGCGGTTTTGGCGGCGGCGCAGACTTCAGCGATATTTTTGGTGACGTTTTCGGCGATATTTTTGGCGGCGGACGTGGTCGTCAACGTGCGGCGCGTGGTGCTGATTTACGCTATAACATGGAGCTCACCCTCGAAGAAGCTGTACGTGGCGTGACCAAAGAGATCCGCATTCCGACTCTGGAAGAGTGTGACGTTTGCCACGGCAGCGGTGCAAAACCAGGCACGCAACCGCAGACCTGCCCGACTTGTCATGGTTCTGGTCAGGTGCAGATGCGCCAGGGATTCTTTGCTGTACAGCAGACCTGTCCGCACTGTCAGGGACGCGGTACGCTTATCAAAGATCCATGCAATAAATGTCATGGTCATGGTCGTGTTGAGCGCAGCAAAACGCTGTCCGTTAAAATTCCGGCAGGGGTGGATACTGGAGACCGCATCCGTCTTGCGGGCGAAGGTGAAGCGGGCGAACACGGCGCACCGGCAGGCGATCTGTACGTTCAGGTACAGGTTAAACAGCACCCGATTTTCGAGCGTGAAGGCAACAACCTGTATTGCGAAGTGCCGATCAACTTCGCTATGGCAGCACTCGGCGGCGAAATCGAAGTGCCGACCCTTGATGGTCGTGTCAAACTGAAAGTGCCTGGCGAAACCCAGACCGGTAAGTTGTTCCGTATGCGTGGAAAAGGCGTGAAGTCTGTCCGTGGCGGCGCACAGGGCGATTTGCTGTGCCGCGTTGTCGTCGAAACACCGGTAGGTCTGAACGAGAAGCAGAAACAACTGCTGCAAGAACTGCAAGAAAGCTTCGGTGGCCCAACCGGCGAGCATAACAGTCCGCGTTCGAAGAGCTTCTTTGATGGCGTGAAGAAGTTTTTCGACGACCTGACTCGCTAACCTCCTCAAAAGCCTGCCCTTGGGCAGGCGAGGGTAAAAATAGGGTGCGTTGAAGATATGCGAGCACCTGTAAAGTGGCGGGGATCACACCCCGCCGTTGCTCTTACTCGGATTCGTAAGCCGTGAAAACAGCAACCTCCGTCTGGTCAGTTCGGATGTGAACCTCACAGAGATCTTTTCTCGTTACCAGCGCCGCCACTACGGCGGTGATACAGATGACGATCAGGGCGACTATCATCGCCTTATGCTGCTTCATTGCTCTCTTCTCCTTGACCTTACGGTCAGTAAGAGGCACTCTACGTGTGTTGAGCATATAGGGGGCCTCGGGTTGATGGTAAATTATCACTCGGGGCTTTTCTCTATCTGCCGTTCAGCTAATGCCTGAGACAGACAGCCTCAAGCACCCGCCGCTATTATATCGCTCTCTTTAACCCATTCTGTTTTATCTATTCTAATCCTGAAGACGCCTCGCATTTTTATGGCGTAATTTTTAAGGATCCAATTATTTAACTTTAGTTTATCCCTTCATCGCAATTTTTGACGACAAGTTGGATATTTTGAAATATTGCCCTAACAAATAGCTTCGGCTTACCACATTTAATTATTACTTTTCCGAATAAATTCTCCAGAAATCTTGACCTTAGACTATGATTAATAGGGCTTAAGGTCATCAGTCACCGCTCACAGCCGTCAAAAACTCATCTCATCGCTGATGGCGCAGACCCTTCGATTATTCGTAAAAAACGAACCATTCCTACACTATAATCTGATTTTAACGATGTTTTGTGCGGAGTAGAATAGTAAAAACGATCTATTCACCTGAAAGAGAAATAAAAAGTGAAACATCTGCATCGATTCTTTAGCAGTGATGCCTCGGGAGGCATTATTCTTATCATTGCCGCTATCCTGGCGATGATTATGGCCAACAGTGGCGCAACCAGTGGATGGTATCACGACTTTCTGGAGACGCCGGTTCAGCTCCGGGTTGGTTCACTTGAAATCAACAAAAACATGCTGTTATGGATTAATGACGCGCTGATGGCGGTATTTTTCCTGTTGGTTGGTCTGGAAGTTAAACGCGAGCTGATGCAAGGTTCGCTGGCCAGTTTGCGCCAGGCGGCATTTCCTGTGATTGCCGCAATCGGTGGAATGATTGTTCCGGCAATACTCTATCTGGTCTTTAACTATGCCGATCCGATTACCCGCGAAGGGTGGGCTATTCCGGCCGCGACTGATATCGCTTTTGCGCTTGGCGTGCTGGCTCTGTTGGGAAGTCGTGTTCCGTTAGCGTTGAAGATCTTTTTGATGGCACTGGCTATTATCGACGATCTTGGGGCCATCATTATCATCGCTTTGTTCTACACTAATGACTTATCGATGGTCTCTCTTGGCGTCGCGGCTGTCGCAATTGCGGTACTCGCGGTACTGAATCTGTGTGGCGTACGCCGCACGGGCATTTATATTCTGGTTGGCGTGGTGCTGTGGACTGCGGTGCTGAAATCGGGGGTTCACGCAACACTGGCTGGTGTCATTGTTGGCTTCTTTATTCCATTGAAAGAGAAGCATGGACGTTCTCCGGCGAAGCGTCTGGAGCATGTATTACACCCGTGGGTCGCGTATTTGATTTTGCCGCTGTTTGCGTTTGCTAATGCTGGCGTGTCCCTGCAAGGTGTTACGCTCGATGGTCTGACCTCCATACTGCCATTGGGGATCATCGCTGGTTTGCTGATTGGCAAGCCACTGGGTATTAGTCTGTTCTGCTGGCTGGCGCTGCGTTTGAAACTGGCGCATCTGCCAGAGGGAACGACCTATCAGCAAATTATGGCGGTCGGGATCCTATGCGGTATCGGTTTTACTATGTCTATATTTATTGCCAGCCTGGCTTTTGGTAGCGTAGATCCAGAACTGATTAACTGGGCGAAACTCGGCATCCTGGTCGGTTCAATCTCTTCGGCCGTAATTGGATATAGCTGGTTACGCGTTCGTTTACGTCCAGCAGTTTGACAGGACGATGTAGCGGGGAGCCATAAACGGCTCCCTTTTCAATCTTATCAGGGAGAGAAATGAGCATGTCTCATATAAATTACAACCACTTGTATTACTTCTGGCATGTCTATAAAGAAGGTTCCGTGGTTGGCGCAGCGGAGGCGCTTTATTTAACACCACAAACCATTACCGGACAGATCCGGGCACTGGAAGAGCGCCTGCAAGGCAAACTCTTTAAACGTAAAGGGCGTGGTCTGGAACCCAGTGAACTGGGTGAGCTGGTCTATCGCTATGCCGATAAAATGTTCACCTTAAGCCAGGAAATGCTGGATATCGTGAACTATCGCAAAGAGTCCAATTTATTGTTTGACGTTGGCGTGGCTGATGCACTTTCCAAGCGTCTGGTCAGTAGCGTACTGGATGCCGCAGTGGTAGAAGGCGAGCCGATTCATCTTCGCTGTTTTGAATCCACTCATGAAATGCTACTGGAGCAATTAAGCCAGCATAAACTGGATATGATCATTTCCGACTGTCCGATAGATTCTACGCAGCAGGAAGGCCTGTTCTCCGTGAAAATTGGCGAATGTGGTGTGAGTTTCTGGTGTACAAATCCACCGCCGGAAAAACCGTTCCCTGCTTGTCTGGAAGAACGGCGATTACTGATTCCTGGACGTCGCTCCATGTTAGGGCGCAAATTGCTTAACTGGTTTAACTCCCAGGGGCTAAACGTCGAGGTTCTTGGTGAGTTTGATGATGCCGCGTTGATGAAAGCTTTTGGCGCGATGCACAATGCGATTTTTGTAGCGCCGACGCTTTATGCATATGATTTTTATGCTGATAAGACTGTCGTGGAAATTGGTCGTGTTGAGAATGTGATGGAAGAGTACCATGCTATTTTTGCTGAACGCATGATTCAGCACCCGGCGGTACAGCGTATTTGTAATACGGATTATTCGGCGCTTTTCAGTCCAGCTGCGCGTTAATCGACAGCTCCCCCCAAAGTTAAGATGGGGGGAGATAGATTATTGGCACATCATCACGATTGTGACTTGACTCATTATTTGCCCGCTTGATGCATTTTTTCTATATGTACGCGGGCGAATAAATAGAAGAATATGTCCAGCAACTTCCTTATTATTCTCTAACTCTTTTTTTAAACTGGTTCAGCCCCTGTATCGTTATGGCTTCAAAGGATATTCAACTTCAGTCTGTTTTTAATAGAAGATCTTTTCTTAAATTTATTAATACATCATCTGCCAGATTTGATTTATAAACAAAACATGACGAATCACAGATGCTGTTTTGTGTTATAAATAATTGATATATATGATTTTTTTTGTTTATTATCTTTAGGGTTGTGAGACTGCTTTTAAAAAATAATCTGTTGTTTTTTAATAAAGTAAAATGATTAAAAATTCACATAAGAATCAAGAAGAAGATATTTATGGATAGTTAAAGTGTAAAAAAATAATTTAAAATTACAGTTGACTTAAGTTTAATGTCTTATTTGGTATCAATAGCCACATTCTATGTATAGGGATCTGCAGATTTAAAATCTTATTCAGGCTGCATCAGCTTATTCTTAAGCCACGACGAGGACAGAAGCTGTAGAGGCATGTTAGCAAGAACTCATAACCTGTGAGACGCTCTCAGTCGACTTTGTGTTCTCTTTTGCATCGCATAAGCGACAGACATAAAAAAACCCGCTTGCGCGGGCTTTTTCACAAAGCGTCAGCAAATTGGCGGTTAAGCCAGTTTGTTGATCTGTGCAGTCAGGTTAGCCTTATGACGTGCAGCTTTGTTTTTGTGGATCAGACCTTTAGCAGCCTGACGGTCCACGATCGGTTGCATTTCGTTAAATGCTTTCTGTGCAGCAGCTTTGTCGCCAGCTTCGATAGCTGCGTATACTTTCTTGATGAAAGTACGCATCATAGAGCGACGGCTTGCGTTGTGCTTACGAGCCTTTTCAGACTGAATGGCGCGCTTCTTAGCTGATTTGATATTAGCCAAGGTCCAACTCCCAAATGTGTTCTATATGGACAATTCAAAGGCCGAGGAATATGCCCTTTTAGCCTTCTTTTGTCAATGGATTTGTGCAAATAAGCGCCGTTAATATGCCGGCACTCGTTACGTAGTGATGGCGCAGGATTCTACCAGCTTGCGTGGTGTGAATACAGCTTTTCCGCGATAAAAATTGCAGCAAGTAGTCAGTTTCTTTCCGTGATTTGCGCCATGGCAATGAAAAGCCACTTCTTTCTGATTTCGGTACTCAATCGCCGGTTAACCTTGACCGCTGTACAAGGTATACTCGGACGATTTTCACTGTTTTGAGCCAGACATGAAGCTGATACGCGGCATACATAATCTCAGCCAGGCCCCGCAAGAAGGGTGTGTGCTGACTATTGGTAATTTCGACGGCGTGCATCGCGGTCATCGCGCGCTGTTACAAGGCTTGCAGGAAGAAGGGCGCAAGCGCAACTTACCGGTGATGGTGATGCTTTTTGAACCTCAACCACTGGAACTGTTTGCTACCGATAAAGCCCCGGCACGACTGACCCGGCTGCGGGAAAAACTGCGTTACCTTGCAGAGTGCGGCGTAGATTACGTGCTCTGTGTGCGTTTCGACAGGCGTTTCGCAGCGTTAACCGCGCAAAATTTCATCAGTGATCTTCTGGTGAAGCATTTGCGGGTAAAATTCCTCGCCGTAGGTGATGATTTCCGCTTTGGCGCTGGTCGTGAAGGCGATTTCTTGTTATTACAGAAAGCTGGCGCGGAATACGGCTTCGATATCACCAGTACGCAAACTTTTTGCGAAGGTGGCGTGCGCATCAGCAGCACCGCTGTGCGTCAGGCGCTGGCGGATGACAATCTGGCTCTGGCAGAAAGTTTACTGGGGCACCCGTTTGCCATCTCCGGGCGTGTGGTCCACGGCGATGAATTAGGGCGCACTATAGGTTTCCCGACGGCGAATGTACCGCTACGCCGTCAGGTTTCCCCGGTGAAAGGGGTTTATGCGGTGGAAGTGCTGGGCCTCGGTGAAAAGCCGTTACCCGGCGTGGCAAACATCGGAACACGCCCAACGGTTGCCGGTATTCGCCAGCAGCTGGAAGTGCATGTGTTAGATGTTGCAATGGACCTGTACGGTCGCCATATACAAGTAGTACTGCGTAAAAAAATACGCAATGAGCAGCGATTTGCGTCGCTGGACGAACTGAAAGCGCAGATTGCGCGTGATGAATTAACCGCCCGCGAATTTTTTGGGCTAACAAAACCGGCTTAAGCCTGTTATGTAATCAAACCGAAATACGGAACCGAGAATCTGATGAGTGACTATAAATCAACCCTGAATTTGCCGGAAACAGGGTTCCCGATGCGTGGCGATCTCGCCAAGCGCGAACCGGGAATGCTGGCGCGTTGGACTGATGATGATCTGTACGGCATCATCCGTGCGGCTAAAAAAGGCAAAAAAACCTTCATTCTGCATGATGGCCCTCCTTATGCGAATGGCAGCATTCATATTGGTCACTCGGTTAACAAGATTCTGAAAGACATTATCGTGAAGTCCAAAGGGCTTTCCGGTTATGACTCGCCGTATGTGCCAGGTTGGGACTGCCACGGTCTGCCGATCGAGCTGAAAGTAGAGCAAGAATACGGTAAGCCGGGTGAGAAATTCACCGCCGCTGAGTTCCGCGCCAAGTGCCGCGAATACGCAGCAACCCAGGTTGACGGTCAGCGCAAAGATTTTATCCGTCTGGGCGTGCTGGGCGACTGGTCGCACCCGTACCTGACCATGGACTTCAAAACTGAAGCCAACATCATCCGCGCACTGGGTAAAATCATCGGCAACGGTCACCTGCACAAAGGTGCGAAGCCGGTGCACTGGTGCGTTGACTGCCGTTCTGCCCTGGCAGAAGCGGAAGTTGAGTATTACGACAAAACTTCACCGTCCATCGACGTCGCTTTCCAGGCGGTCGATCAGGATGCGCTGAAAGCGAAATTTGGCGTAAGCAATGTTAATGGCCCAATTTCGCTGGTGATCTGGACCACCACGCCGTGGACGCTGCCAGCTAACCGCGCAATCTCTATTTCACCGGATTTCGACTACACGCTGGTACAGATTGACGGTCAGGCCGTGATTCTGGCGAAAGATCTGGTTGAAAGCGTGATGCAGCGCATCGGCGTTAGCGATTACACCATCCTCGGCACGGTAAAAGGTGCGGAGCTGGAACTGCTGCGCTTTACCCATCCGTTTATGGGCTTCGACGTTCCGGCAATCCTTGGCGACCACGTTACGCTGGATGCCGGTACGGGTGCCGTTCACACCGCGCCAGGTCATGGCCCGGACGACTATGTGATCGGTCAGAAATATGGTCTGGAAACCGCGAACCCGGTTGGCCCGGACGGTACTTATCTGCCGGGTACTTACCCGACGCTGGATGGCGTTAACGTCTTCAAAGCGAACGACATCGTCGTTGCGCTGCTACAGGAAAAAGGCGCGCTGCTGCACGTTGAGAAAATGCAGCACAGCTATCCGTGCTGCTGGCGTCATAAAACGCCGATCATCTTCCGCGCCACGCCGCAGTGGTTCGTTAGCATGGATCAAAAAGGTCTGCGCGCGCAGTCTCTGAAAGAGATCAAAGGCGTGCAGTGGATCCCTGACTGGGGCCAGGCGCGTATTGAATCGATGGTCGCTAACCGTCCTGACTGGTGTATCTCCCGTCAGCGTACCTGGGGCGTGCCGATGTCACTGTTCGTGCACAAAGACACTGAAGAGCTGCATCCGCGTACTCTCGAACTGATGGAAGAAGTGGCAAAACGCGTTGAAGTTGACGGCATCCAGGCTTGGTGGGATCTCGATGCGAAAGAGATCCTCGGCGACGAAGCCGACCAGTATGTGAAAGTGCCGGATACGCTGGACGTATGGTTTGACTCCGGATCTACCCATTCTTCTGTTGTTGACGTGCGTCCGGAATTTGCCGGTCACGCTGCGGACATGTACCTGGAAGGCTCTGACCAACACCGTGGCTGGTTCATGTCTTCTTTGATGATTTCCACCGCGATGAAAGGCAAAGCGCCGTATCGTCAGGTGTTGACCCACGGCTTTACCGTAGATGGTCAGGGTCGCAAGATGTCCAAATCCATCGGCAACACCGTTTCGCCGCAGGACGTGATGAACAAACTGGGCGCGGATATTCTGCGTCTGTGGGTGGCATCCACTGACTACACCGGTGAAATGGCCGTTTCTGACGAGATCCTGAAACGTGCTGCCGACAGCTATCGTCGTATCCGTAACACCGCACGCTTCCTGCTGGCAAACCTGAACGGTTTCGACCCGGCAAAAGATATGGTGAAACCGGAAGAGATGGTGGTACTGGATCGCTGGGCCGTAGGTTGTGCGAAAGCGGCACAGGAAGACATCCTCAAGGCGTACGAAGCGTACGATTTCCACGAAGTGGTACAGCGTCTGATGCGCTTCTGTTCCGTTGAGATGGGCTCCTTCTACCTCGACATCATCAAAGACCGCCAGTACACCGCCAAAGCGGACAGCGTGGCGCGTCGTAGCTGCCAGACTGCGCTGTATCACATCGCAGAAGCGCTGGTTCGCTGGATGGCGCCGATCCTCTCCTTCACCGCTGATGAAGTGTGGGGCTACCTGCCGGGCGAACGTGAAAAATACGTCTTCACTGGCGAGTGGTACGAAGGTCTGTTTGGTCTGGCAGACAGCGAAGCGATGAACGATGCGTTCTGGGACGAGCTGTTGAAAGTGCGTGGCGAAGTGAACAAAGTCATTGAGCAAGCGCGTGCCGACAAGAAAGTGGGCGGCTCGCTGGAAGCTGCAGTGACCCTGTACGCAGAACCGGAACTGGCGGCGAAACTGACCGCGCTGGGCGATGAATTACGATTTGTCCTGTTGACCTCCGGCGCTACCGTTGCAGACTATAACGATGCACCTGCTGATGCTCAGCAGAGCGAAGTACTCAAAGGGCTGAAAGTCGCGCTGAGTAAAGCCGAAGGTGAGAAGTGCCCACGCTGCTGGCACTACACCCAGGATGTCGGCAAGGTGGCGGAACACGCAGAAATCTGCGGCCGCTGTGTCAGCAACGTCGCCGGTGACGGCGAAAAACGTAAGTTTGCCTGATGAGTCAATCGATCTGTTCAACAGGGCTACGCTGGTTGTGGCTGGTGGTAGTCGTGCTGATTATCGATCTGGGCAGCAAATACCTGATCCTCCAGAACTTTGCTCTGGGGGATACGGTCCCGCTGTTCCCGTCGCTTAATCTGCATTATGCGCGTAACTATGGCGCAGCCTTTAGTTTTCTTGCCGATAGCGGCGGCTGGCAGCGTTGGTTCTTTGCCGGTATTGCGATTGGTATTAGCGTGATCCTTGTGGTGATGATGTATCGCTCGAAGGCCACGCAGAAGCTAAACAATATCGCTTACGCGCTGATTATTGGCGGCGCACTGGGCAACCTGTTCGACCGCCTGTGGCATGGCTTCGTTGTCGATATGATCGACTTCTACGTCGGCGATTGGCACTTCGCCACCTTCAACCTCGCCGATACTGCCATCTGTGTCGGTGCGGCATTGATTGTGCTGGAAGGTTTTTTACCTTCTAAAGCGAAAAAACAATAATAAACCCTGCCGGATGCGATGCTAAAGCATCTTATCCGGCCTACAGATTGCTGCGAAATCGTAGGCCGCATCCGGCAAAAACCTCAAAATACAAGAGCAAACCTGCATGTCTGAATCTGTACAGAGCAATAGCGCCGTCCTGGTGCATTTCACGCTAAAACTCGACGATGGCACCACCGCCGAGTCCACCCGTAACAACGGTAAACCGGCGCTGTTCCGGCTTGGTGATGCTTCCCTGTCTGAAGGTCTGGAGCAACACCTGCTGGGGCTGAAAGTGGGCGACAAAACTACTTTCTCGCTGGAGCCAGATGCGGCGTTTGGCGTACCGTCACCGGACCTGATTCAGTACTTCTCCCGCCGTGAATTTATGGATGCAGGCGAGCCAGAAATTGGTGCAATAATGCTTTTTACCGCAATGGATGGCAGTGAGATGCCAGGCGTGATCCGCGAAATTAACGGCGACTCCATTACCGTTGATTTCAACCATCCGCTGGCCGGGCAGACCGTTCATTTTGATATTGAAGTGCTGGAAATCGATCCGGCACTGGAGGCGTAACATGCAGATCCTGTTGGCCAACCCACGTGGTTTTTGTGCCGGGGTAGACCGCGCTATCAGCATTGTGGAAAACGCGCTGGCCATTTACGGCGCACCGATTTATGTCCGCCACGAAGTGGTTCATAACCGCTACGTAGTCGATAGCTTGCGCGAGCGTGGGGCTATTTTTATTGAGCAGATCAGCGAAGTGCCGGACGGCGCGATTTTGATCTTCTCTGCACATGGTGTTTCTCAGGCAGTACGCAACGAAGCGAAAAGTCGCGATTTAACGGTATTCGACGCGACCTGTCCGCTGGTGACCAAAGTGCATATGGAAGTTGCCCGCGCCAGCCGCCGTGGTGAAGAGTCGATTCTTATCGGCCACGCCGGGCATCCGGAAGTGGAAGGTACGATGGGCCAGTACAGCAACCCGGAAGGGGGAATGTATCTGGTTGAATCGCCAGACGACGTGTGGAAACTGACGGTCAAAAACGAAGAGAAGATCTCCTTTATGACCCAAACCACGCTGTCGGTGGATGACACGTCTGATGTGATCGACGCGCTGCGTAAACGCTTCCCGAAAATCGTCGGGCCGCGCAAAGATGATATCTGCTATGCCACCACTAACCGCCAGGAGGCAGTACGTGCTCTGGCAGAGCAGGCGGAAGTTGTACTGGTGGTCGGGTCGAAAAACTCCTCCAACTCCAACCGTCTGGCGGAACTGGCGCAGCGTATGGGCAAACGGGCATTTTTGATTGACGATGCGAAAGATATCCAGGAAGAGTGGGTGAAAGATGTGAACTGCGTAGGTGTGACTGCGGGCGCATCCGCTCCGGATATTCTGGTACAGAATGTGGTTGCACGTTTGCAGCAGCTTGGTGGCGGTGAAGCCATCCCGCTGGAAGGCCGCGAAGAAAATATCGTTTTCGAAGTTCCAAAAGAATTGCGTATGGATATTCGTGAAGTCGATTAAGTCATTAGCAACCTAAGTTATGCGAAAATGCCGGTCTTGTTACCGGCATTTTTTATGGAGAAAACATGCGTTTGCCAATTTTTTTAGATACCGATCCCGGTATCGACGATGCCGTCGCCATTGCCGCCGCGATTTTTGCCCCCGAACTTGACCTGCAACTGATGACCACTGTCGCTGGCAATGTCTCGGTGGAAAAAACTACCCGTAACGCCCTGCAACTGCTGCATTTCTGGAATGTCGATATTCCACTTGCTCAGGGAGCTGCCGTGCCGCTGGTACGCGCACCGCGTAACGCAGCATCTGTGCACGGTGAATCCGGAATGGCTGGCTACGACTTTGTTGAACACAACAAAAGCCCGCTGGATAAACCGGCATTTCTGGCTATACGTGATGCGTTAATGTGCGCGCCAGAACCGATGACGTTGGTGGCAATCGGCCCGTTGACCAATATTGCGTTGTTACTTTCACAATGTCCTGAATGCAAACCACATATTCGCCGACTGGTGATCATGGGCGGTTCTGCCGGACGCGGCAACTGTACGCCAAACGCTGAGTTTAATATTGCAGCCGATCCGGAAGCGGCTGCATGTGTCTTCCGCAGTGGTATTGAAATCGTCATGTGTGGTCTGGATGTTACTAATCAGGCGATATTAACCCCTGACTATCTCGCCATGTTGCCGGAGTTGAATCGCACCGGGAAAATGTTGCACGCCTTGTTTAGCCACTACCGTAGCGGCAGTATGCAAAGCGGTCTGCGAATGCACGACCTCTGCGCCATCGCCTGGCTGGTGCGCCCGGACTTGTTCACTCTCAAACCGTGTTTTGTGGCGGTGGAAACTCAGGGTGAATTTACCTCCGGCACCACGGTGGTAGATATCGATGGCTGCCTGGGTAAACCTGCAAATGTACAGGTGGCGCTGGATCTGGATGTGAAAGGTTTCCAGCAATGGGTAGCGGAAGTGCTGGCCCTGGCGAACTAATGATTTAACAGGGATGTGCTCAATGACATATGGAGAGGCGTGGTTGAAAGGATGGCAACACATTTTCGATTATAAAGGTGTCGCCACCCGTTTTGAGTTCTGGTCGTTTATTAGCGGAAGTGCAGTTATCAGCCTGCTGCCGCTTATATTCTGGTGGTTGTCGACAACAATGGACCGTGATTACGGTGTTTTCATATTTTTCGCGCTACCTCTTTCTGGTCTGTTGGCATTGATTTTTGCCGTTCCGGCGATGGCATTGGGCTTTAGACGGATGCATGACATCGGGTATCCTGGCTGGTGGTTTGCTATCGGTGTCTTACTTCCCTATGTGGGGATTATTCTTTTTGTGCTTTGCTGCTTGCCATCAAAACCAGAGAAAATGCATTGATTAATCCTGACACGGTCGGCCCGTGTCAGGAGACGCGATACGTATTGGCTCCATTAAAGTTGTGACGAAGTCAGCGAAACAACTTCGTATCGTATAGGGTTAATCGATTAATCTGCTATGCTTTCAGTGTTGTTCTCCTCGGGCCGGAGATACATATGAAACCTTCTTTTATCCAGCCACCACGGTTGTTGTGGGAAAGCGGCGCTTTTTCCTCTACTCCTCTTGTCCAAAAATCAACCTGTGTTCAGGATTTGCCGGGCATTTTTTCTGACGAACGCGCCAGGCATGCATTACCTGCCGACCAGGTCGTGTATTGCGTTGAAATGATTGATAGCTCTCCTGTTGAAGGTGAGTTCTATACCGGTGTTACGCACCTTAATCCGGGAAAAGTCGGTAACGAGTTTTTCATGACCAGAGGCCATTTTCATGCGCGGCGGGAACAGGGTGAAGTTTACTTTGGCTTGCGCGGTCGCGGTCTGCTGTTATTGCAAAACGAAGCGGATGAAGCTCGTCTGGAAGAGGTGTTTCCCGGTTCAGTGCATATTATTCCGGGATTTACCGCCCATCGCTTAATTAATACTGGAGATGAAACCCTTTCTGCACTGGCGGTATGGCCGGGTGTGGCAGGGCATGATTATGCGGCATTACCGCAGGGCTTTGCACTACGCGTGGTTGAGGAAAATGGCGAGATCATGGCAAAAGAGGTGCAGAATGGCTGATTCCCGACAGAGCTACGGCCTGGACATGGCGATTCATCACCAGCCGCTGGGGTTTAGCTATGGTGAAGATGTTACCGGGCCGATGCCTGAAATTCGTCATCTCAACGACATCCGTGCTTCTCTGCGTGATCCTGACTGTAATGGGCCAGAAGACGTTTATGCCATTGCGATGGATGTGGCGCGGATGCAGGATCGTGAAGAACTGAATAAGCGCATGCTGCTGTTTGGTGTTGTCACCTACGCGGCGGGCAGACTGGGTGAAGAACCCATTCGCAGTCAGGGGCATATCCACCGCATCAGCCAGCACAGCGGCTGGTCGCCGCCGGAGCTTTATGAGATCTGGCAGGGGAAAGCGATTATTTATATGCAGGAATATGTTGATGACGATCCTGGTCGCTGCTTTGCCGTGATAGCAGGTCCAGGTGAAAAGGTGTTAGTGCCGCCAGGCTGGGGGCACGCGACGATTTCGGCAGATCCCAATACACCTTTAACCTTTGGAGCCTGGTGCGATCGGGAGTACGGTTTTGAGTATGAGGCGGTACGGGCGCATAAAGGTCTGGCGTGGTATCCATTGTTGCAGGGCAACAATATTATCTGGCAGCACAACTCAAGCTATATTCCGGGGCGCTTACAGGTGGTCACGGCGCGGGAATATCCGGAGTTTAGCATTACTGGCGCGCCGGTTTATCAGCAATTTATTGGCGATCCGGCACGTTTTCAGTTTATTTCGCGACCAGAAAAAGTCGCTGAATTGTGGCAGAATTTCCATCCATAAAAAGCCGGGGGCAGACTGCCCCCCGGTATTTCTATTCTGCTTAACCGGCAAATAAACCACTCGCCACACCGATTGCCGCAAGGATAAGCAACAGTACCATTGCTTTAACTGGCGAGACACCGCGTTTGGCCATCAAATACCAGGTGCCGAGCACTACAACCAGCGGCAGCAGTTGCGGAAAAATACCATCCAGCATTTGCTGAACATGAATGTTCACTCCGTCTTTAGTGATAAATTCCAGCCCGGTTCCCAACTTGACATAGCTTGCCGCCACGCCCCCCATCACAAACACCCCTAACAACGACAAGGCTTCGCGTAATTTCGTCGATTTACTGCTCACCAGCATCTCAACCGAACCGGAGCCCATCTTGTAGCCTTTCAGGAACAGAAACCACGATCCGGGGATAATGATCGCCAGCCAGGCAACGGTATAAAACAGCGGGCCAAGAATATTACCGCCAGCCGCCAGAGCCATCCCAATGCTGAGCAGGATAGGAATCAACATGCCGGGGAGCATCGAATCACCGATACCGGCAATCGGCCCCATCAGCCCCACTTTCAGCGTATTGATGGTTTCACCGTCAATCGGTTCACCATTGGCTTTTTTCTCTTCCAGACCCAGCGCCATGCCATTTACAATCGCTCCGAGCTGAGGTTCAGTATTGTAAAAAGAGGCATGGCGACGAAGCATTTCAGTACGCTGTACGGCGTCAGGATAGAGTTTTTTCGCCACTGGCAGCATGCTGAGACAAAAGCCGAACGACTGAAGCCGTTCAAAACTCATTGATGACAGGTTATGCATCATCCACGCTCGCCAGCAGCGGCGGAGATCTTTTCGGTCGAGTTTACGCGCTTTCATCAGAATTCATCCTCGTCATCAATAACCCGACTGACAGCCGTTGGTTGCGGCGCTTCCGGTTTGTAGTTGTAGTGAATGAGCGCCAGCAACGCCCCGACAATCACCAACGCCACCATGTTCAGTTTCAGGAAAACGATGCAAACAAAGCCAACAAGGAAGTAAATCAACATGGTGTAATTTTTGATGATCTGCTTGAGCAGGATAGCGATCCCTACGGCAGGTAAAATCCCGCCCAGCACATTCATCGTCGATAGCACGATTTTCGGCAGGCTATCCATAAATCCGCTGATGTATTGCGCGCCAAAATAGACAGCAATAAACGTGGGTACAAAACGCAAAATAAAATTAGTCAATTGCGGCCAGATAGCCGTATTCAGGTATATGCCGCGTTCATCACCTCTCTCTAACGCCACATCGGCGCGATGGTTCCAGAAAGAGTTCAATACCATCATGGCGTTGAATAATACTGTTCCGGCAATACCAATCGTTGCCGCCAGCGCGACGGCCACTTCCGGCCCCTGACCAGAGAGAATGCCTAAAGCAATCGCCGGATAGGCCACGAAGTTCAGATCGGCCGGCATGGAGCCGCCGGGGGTGACCATTGCGATATACACGGCCTGCACGGCGACACCAATCATGATCCCTGTTTTCACATCGCCAAGAATTAGCCCGACCAGCATCCCGGAAACGAGCGGACGTGTGATCAGATACCATCCGCCTGTTAGCCCCAAAAGCCAGGGGCTACTGAGTGCGCCCAGATAACATAGAATGCCAATCAATCCAGCTTCAAAAATCATGGTGTGCTCCTTATTTCAGCTTCTGGCGTGCATCCTGCCAGCTATAACAACTGGCATCCGGTACGAGGCGAAACTCAACCAGATGCCCGTGTTGTGTCAGCCAGTCAAAAGCGGCGATTTCATCGGCATTCACTGACTGGTTTGGTCCAATGGTGGTGGTGTCAGCGCGGGCGCTCATCGGGCCAACGTTAATTTTTCCATTGGCGTTTTGCAGGCTGATTCCTGCTTCTTCAATACGTTTCAGGGTGACGGGGGATTTACCTATCACGAAATAACGCTTCTCACTGGCAATCACTTTTGGCAGTTTTTCAATTGCCGTGGCGGTATCGAACAACCAGACTTTCGTATCCTGAACTGCGCCTTTCATCACCGAAGAAAGCAATGAATCGGCGGCAACGGCATCATCAATGGCAACAATGCCATCGCAGGGAAGTTCTTTTGCCCAGCGTGTTACCAGTTGTCCGTGGATCACGCGATCGTCAATGCGTACAAACGAAATGCTCATAACATATTCCTTTAAAAATCATCTGGCTGAATGGATAACACCGGGGCGGCTTTGACAAGCGTCGGTGCGGTCAATGTCAACAGTTCTATGGCGGCGGCGTGAACATCGGTTAAATGGCGGATCTCTTCACTAAGCAAGAGCATAGGGAAATTGACGCCTGCGACTACGGCGACAGGCGGTTTGGTTGAGGGCGAAAAAGCATGTTGGCAGGCCACATTCCACGGTGTGCCGCTTTGTAGATCGCACAGCACCAGAACGCCATCGCTATCTTGTCCGGCGTTCTCCAGCGTCAGGGCGAAATCACGTTTAAAACCTTCTATGCCCGCCTGTTCACTTAAGGTGACGGTAAAAACGTGGGGTAGCTCACCGTAGACCATCTGGCTGCTGGTCAGTAACGCTCCGGCAAGTGGGCCGTGGGTAGCAACAATAAGATTAATCATCAGCTTATCCTCTGACCCAGGCTTTCATCGTCGCCAGTTGTTGCCCGATACCTTTGCCAAAGGGGGCGATGCAATATTCACCGACAGCGGCAGGAATTATAAACGTCTCGGCATAGTGGATAACGAATGGTTCGAAGGCGTCGCAGGGGCTTTCAACGATAGCTTCGGCACCCTCCACCAGATTCAACACGTTGACGCAGCCGTGGGTGTGATGCATCACTGGCGCGGTAAACCAGTGGCGGCGGGTTTCGATAAATTCCCGTTCATGCATTCCGGTACGCTCTTCTCGCCAGCCGTTACCTTCGGCGATCGGTTCAATCCGATTCACCAGATTTTCATGCACCCACTGCGTATCGCGCTGCCAGTCAATCACCTGTTCGCCGTGTTCCAGATGGACAGGGCGCGGTAATCCATCGAGGCCCAGACGTCCCCAGTCCCACAACTTGAAGGTGAAAATATAGGGCGTTGCGCTGATCTCCAGCACCATCGTGCCCGCACCAGAGCAGTGCACCGTTCCCGCGGGAATCAAAAAGTGGTCGTGTTTACGTGCCGGGAGCTGATTCACGAAGCGGGCATCATCAAAG
Organism: Escherichia coli; assembly: GCF_011881725.1. GTDB lineage: Bacteria > Pseudomonadota > Gammaproteobacteria > Enterobacterales > Enterobacteriaceae > Escherichia > Escherichia coli_E. The sequence continues at coordinate 21,570 of NZ_JAATUR010000005.1, forward strand.
GCTTTTTCACCACACCCCGCTGCCTGAAGATCGGCCAGCATCTCTTGTGGCTGTGTACCAGTTTTGGTTCCTAAATAAACCACCGCGTCAGGTTCTGCTTCCAGAATGTAGTAGCTTTCATCCTGGGTGTAGTGCATCCCGAACTGCTGCTGAATATATTCCGTTACCGGATGTACCTGAAAACTTAGGTTCTGCCCGCCAATGGTATCGAGAAAGTCAAAACGGATCGGAAACTCCGCGCCAAAGCGGGCGTGAACTTTTTCACCCAGCAAAGGGCGCGGGTAAAGAAGCACCAGATCCTGTGAAGGGATCTCGATCCGCACGTTGCCAAAACGCAGTAACAGGCTGTTTTCCTCGGGCACGCAATCAAAACACCATGCGTAATTTGGCGCGGAGGGATCGAGATCGAATAGTTGTTTCATCCATTGACCGCCCCACACACCGGGATCAAAGAATGGCACGACTCGGAACGGTCGCGTGGTGGTGTGTTGCAATGCGCAACGTAGCGCCTCGCCGTTAACCATCGCGGGAGACTCTTTTATCGTGGTATCCAGCAGATAATCAGTACGTTTCAGGAGCGGGGTCTTGTGCTTATCGAACACCCGCCACTCAATAAAGAACGCGCGCTTATAGCGGCGCAACATATCTTCATCGCTATTTTCGGCACCCCAGTTTCCCAGTTCGTCGTGACGCATTCGTTGTTGGATTTCCCAACGCGGCATATCGGCGTAAATCAGCACATCGCCGTTATGCGCTAGTGTGGCACCGGAACCGTAGAGAACCACTACGCCTTCCTGAATATCTTCAACTTGCTGGCGTAGTCGGTTCAGTTTTTCTGCGTCATAAAATTCAGCAAGCTGATGGCAGGAAAGCACGCCGAACACGCGATCATCAGTAAGATTTCGCGCCAGCAGTTCATGCAGCGCCTGTGGTGTGTGGCGCGCCGATTCGACATTCAGTACCTTTACCGCATTGAGCATCGGTAAAAAATGCTGTTCAAGTTCAGCCAGTTGTACACCTGGATAGCAGTCAATAACGACTACCGTTTTGGCTGATGCCGAAGCCCTGGCGTTAATTTCGTTGCTGATCGACGCCCAGCCGCTCCAGGCCTGATTGTCGTATCCCTGAACGGCAACTTCCGGGAATTTATTATAGGTTGATCGCATTTTCGGCCTCCGTGTTTTCTAAACAGAGATTAATCGATTAACCTTGTTATGACAGTGTGGTTAACGCGATTAACCCGGCATATTCGATAACATATAGCGAAAATGGCGTTGTTATGTGAGAAGTGTCACAAGGAAATTTGATCAAAAAGATTAACCGATTAACCTTCGATAGTGTTCAGGAGAAAAGATGACAACAGTAACGCTGGCGCAGGTTGCAGAGCGAGCGGGGGTTTCTACAGCGACAGTCTCGATGGTGTTGCGTAATCGGGGGCGGATCTCGCAGGCAACGCGTGAGAGAGTATTAAAAGCCCTGGATGATGCCGGTTATGTCTATAACCAGACGGCGGCGAATTTACGTAATCGTAGTAGTAATCAGGTCGGGTTGTTGCTGCACGATATTACTAACCCATTTTACGGCGAGATGACCGCCGGACTGAGCCACGAAATGGAGCGCCATGATCTGCTGCTCTTTCTGGCGAATAGCGAAGAATCTGGCGAGCGGCAGCAAAAGTTTGTCGATTCTCTGATGCGCAATAACGCCTGCGGCATGGTGCTGTGCGCGGCGCGGGAAACGCCAGCCTCCTTTTTTGAGGCGCTGAAGCGGCGCAATATTCCCGCCATTATGGTGGTGCGTCCACTCAGCGATCCTGACTTTGATTTTGTAGGCACTGATAATTTTCTCGGCACGCAGATGGCGACCACACACTTAGTAAAAATGGGGCATAAGAACATTGCCTTTATTGGCGGCAGCCCTCACTCCGGTAGCCGGGCGCAACGTATTGGCGGTTTTACGAGCACCTTGCTAGAACATGGGATATCACCTGACCCACAATGGATTGTTGCCGCGCAGGCGAACCAGTCAGACGGTGCAAAAGTAGCTGAATCGCTATTGGCACGCTATCCGAACATTACCGCTGCTGTTTGCTATCAGGATATTGTCGCATTGGGCGTCATGCAGGCATTACGGAAAATGGGGCGAGAACCAGGGCGGGATTTTGCGCTGGTGGGATTTGACGATATCACCGAAGCTGCGCTGGTACAGCCAGCGCTTACCACCGTTTCGGTGGCGGCAAAAGAGATTGGTCGCAAGGCCGGGGAACTGCTCTACAGCCGCATTCAGGGTAACGATGAACCACCAAAACGGATCATTTTGCCACCGGCATTAGTGGTCAGAGAATCATGCGGTTTTCGCTGATTTCAATGGTTTTGCTGATGACGCCTCCTGTTTTACATTTAATTCTAATTATCGCCGTTTTTCGCTGGCAGCGTCGCGATACGCTGGGTACTCTGAAACGGTTTACGCAAAATTAACAAGAGAGAATAACTATGCATGATGCAAACATCCGCGTTGCCATCGCGGGAGCGGGCGGCCGCATGGGCCGCCAGTTGATTCAGGCGGCTCTGGCATTAGAGGGCGTACAGTTGGGCGCGGCGCTGGAGCGTGAGGGATCTTCTTTGCTGGGCAGCGATGCTGGCGAACTGGCAGGAGCCGGAAAAACTGGCGTGACCGTGCAAAGCAGCCTCGATGCTGTAAAAGATGATTTCGATGTATTTATCGATTTTACCCGCCCGGAAGGCACACTGAATCATCTGGCTTTTTGCCGCCAGCACGGCAAAGGCATGGTGATTGGCACCACGGGTTTTGATGACGCAGGTAAACAGGCGATTCGAAACGCCGCCGAGGATATTGCGATTGTCTTTGCCGCCAACTTTAGCGTCGGCGTAAACGTCATGCTTAAGTTGCTGGAGAAAGCAGCGAAAGTGATGGGCGACTATACCGATATCGAAATTATCGAAGCACATCATCGACATAAAGTTGATGCACCGTCAGGCACCGCGCTGGCGATGGGCGAGGCGATTGCGCATGCTCTGGATAAAGATCTGAAAGATTGTGCGGTCTACAGCCGCGAAGGTCATACAGGTGAACGTGTACCCGGCACGATTGGTTTCGCCACCGTACGAGCAGGTGACATCGTTGGCGAACATACCGCCATGTTTGCCGATATCGGCGAGCGTCTGGAGATCACTCATAAGGCTTCCAGCCGCATGACTTTTGCTAACGGCGCGGTAAGATCGGCACTGTGGCTTAATGGCAAGGAAAGTGGTCTTTTTGATATGCGAGATGTATTGAATCTCAATAGTTTGTAACCACAAAAAATTTGAGTTGATGCAAAAATAACATATTTAATTTATTGATTATAAAGGGCTTTAATTTTTAGCCCTTTTATTTTTGGTATTGCACTTATAAAAGTGAGATAGAAGCTGAAAATTATATGTTTTATACTCTATTTTTGTTGTTTTAATGTAAATTTTGACCATTTGGTCCACTTTTTCCTACCTGTTTTTGTTTCATGCAATCTTCTCGCTGCGCAAGCGTTTTCCAGAATAGATTAGATGATCTTTTTGTCGCTTAACTGCTATAAATTCTCTATGAGCCTCAAAATAATATAAAAAATACCGCCATTAAGTTGACTTTTAGCTCCCATATCTCCAAAATGCCGCCGTTTGCCAGAAATTCGTCGGTAAGCAGATTTGCATTGATTTACGTCATCATTGTGAATTAATATGCAAATAAAGTGAGTGAATATTCTCTGGAGGGTGTTTTGATTAAGTCAGCGCTATTGGTTCTGGAAGACGGAACCCAGTTTCACGGTCGGGCCATAGGGGCAACAGGTTCGGCGGTTGGGGAAGTCGTTTTCAATACTTCAATGACCGGTTATCAAGAAATCCTCACTGATCCTTCCTATTCTCGTCAAATCGTTACTCTTACTTATCCCCATATTGGCAATGTCGGCACCAATGAAGCCGATGAAGAATCTTCTCAGGTACATGCACAAGGTCTGGTGATTCGCGACCTGCCGCTGATTGCCAGCAACTTCCGCAACACTGAAGATCTCTCTTCTTACCTGAAGCGCCATAACATCGTGGCGATTGCCGATATCGATACCCGTAAGCTGACGCGTTTACTGCGTGAGAAAGGCGCACAGAATGGCTGCATTATCGCGGGCGACAACCCGGATGCGGCGCTGGCCTTAGAAAAAGCTCGTGCGTTCCCTGGCCTGAATGGCATGGATCTGGCAAAAGAAGTAACCACCGCAGAAGCCTATAGCTGGACACAAGGGAGCTGGACGCTGACCGGCGGCCTGCCAGAAGCAAAAAAAGAAGACGAGCTGCCGTTCCATGTCGTGGCTTATGATTTTGGTGCCAAGCGCAACATCCTGCGGATGCTAGTGGACAGAGGCTGCCGCCTGACGATTGTTCCGGCGCAAACTTCTGCCGAAGACGTGCTGAAAATGAATCCGGACGGCATCTTCCTTTCCAACGGTCCTGGTGACCCGGCACCGTGTGATTACGCCATTACCGCCATCCAGAAATTCCTCGAAACCGACATCCCGGTATTTGGCATTTGCCTCGGTCATCAACTGCTGGCGCTGGCGAGCGGTGCGAAGACCATCAAAATGAAATTTGGTCACCACGGCGGCAACCATCCGGTGAAGGATGTTGAGAAAAACGTGGTGATGATTACCGCCCAGAACCACGGTTTTGCAGTGGACGAAGCAACATTACCTGCAAACCTGCGTGTTACGCATAAATCCCTGTTCGACGGTACGTTACAGGGGATTCATCGCACCGATAAACCGGCATTCAGCTTCCAGGGCCACCCTGAAGCCAGCCCGGGGCCACACGACGCCGCGCCGTTGTTCGACCACTTTATCGAGTTAATTGAGCAGTACCGTAAAACCGCTAAGTAATCAGGAGTAAAAGAGCCATGCCAAAACGTACAGATATAAAAAGTATCCTGATTCTGGGTGCGGGCCCGATTGTTATCGGTCAGGCGTGTGAGTTTGACTACTCCGGCGCGCAAGCATGTAAAGCCCTGCGCGAAGAGGGTTACCGCGTCATTCTGGTGAACTCCAACCCGGCGACCATCATGACCGACCCGGAAATGGCTGATGCAACCTACATCGAGCCTATTCACTGGGAAGTGGTACGCAAGATCATTGAAAAAGAGCGTCCGGATGCGGTGCTGCCGACGATGGGTGGCCAGACGGCGCTGAACTGCGCGCTGGAGTTGGAGCGTCAGGGCGTGCTATCCGAGTTCGGTGTCACCATGATTGGTGCTACCGCCGACGCGATTGATAAAGCCGAAGATCGCCGTCGCTTCGACGTGGCGATGAAGAAAATCGGTCTGGAAACTGCGCGTTCCGGTATCGCACACACGATGGAAGAAGCGCTGGCGGTTGCCGCTGACGTGGGCTTCCCATGCATTATTCGCCCATCCTTTACTATGGGCGGTAGCGGTGGCGGTATCGCCTATAACCGCGAAGAGTTTGAAGAAATTTGCGCCCGCGGTCTGGATCTCTCTCCAACCAAAGAGCTGCTGATTGATGAGTCGCTGATCGGCTGGAAAGAGTACGAGATGGAAGTGGTGCGTGATAAAAACGACAACTGCATTATCGTTTGCTCTATCGAAAACTTTGATGCGATGGGCATCCACACCGGTGACTCCATCACTGTCGCGCCAGCCCAAACGCTCACCGACAAAGAATATCAAATCATGCGTAACGCCTCGATGGCGGTGCTGCGTGAAATCGGCGTTGAAACCGGTGGTTCCAACGTCCAGTTTGCGGTTAACCCGAAAAATGGTCGCCTGATTGTTATCGAAATGAACCCGCGCGTGTCTCGCTCCTCTGCACTGGCGTCGAAAGCCACCGGTTTCCCGATTGCAAAAGTGGCAGCGAAACTGGCGGTCGGTTACACCCTCGACGAACTGATGAACGACATTACCGGCGGGCGTACTCCGGCGTCCTTCGAGCCGTCTATCGACTACGTGGTGACCAAAATTCCTCGCTTCAACTTCGAGAAGTTCGCCGGTGCTAACGACCGTCTGACCACTCAGATGAAATCGGTTGGTGAAGTGATGGCGATCGGTCGCACGCAGCAGGAATCCCTGCAAAAAGCCCTGCGCGGCCTGGAAGTGGGCGCAACTGGCTTCGACCCGAAAGTGAGCCTGGATGACCCGGAAGCGTTGACCAAAATCCGTCGCGAACTGAAAGATGCAGGCGCAGAGCGTATCTGGTACATCGCCGATGCTTTCCGTGCGGGCCTGTCTGTAGATGGCGTCTTTAACCTGACCAACATTGACCGCTGGTTCCTGGTACAGATTGAAGAGCTGGTGCGTCTGGAAGAGAAAGTCGCAGAAGTGGGCATCACTGGCCTGAGCGCTGACTTCCTGCGCCAGTTAAAACGCAAAGGCTTTGCTGATGCGCGTCTGGCTAAACTGGTGGGCGTACGCGAAGCGGAAATCCGCAAGCGGCGCGACCAGTATGACCTGCACCCGGTCTACAAGCGCGTGGATACCTGTGCGGCAGAATTTGCCACTGACACCGCGTACATGTACTCCACTTATGAAGAAGAGTGCGAAGCGAATCCGTCTACTGACCGTGAAAAAATTATGGTCCTCGGCGGCGGCCCGAACCGTATCGGTCAGGGTATCGAATTCGACTACTGCTGCGTACACGCCTCACTGGCGCTGCGTGAAGACGGTTACGAAACCATTATGGTTAACTGTAACCCGGAAACTGTTTCTACCGACTACGACACCTCCGACCGTCTTTACTTCGAGCCGGTAACCCTGGAAGACGTGCTGGAAATCGTGCGTATCGAGAAGCCGAAAGGCGTTATCGTCCAGTACGGTGGTCAGACTCCGCTGAAACTGGCGCGTGCGCTGGAAGCCGCTGGCGTACCGGTTATCGGCACCAGCCCGGATGCTATTGACCGTGCGGAAGACCGTGAACGCTTCCAGCATGCAGTTGACCGTCTGAAACTGAAACAACCGGCGAACGCCACCGTTACTGCTATTGAAATGGCGGTTGAGAAGGCGAAAGAGATTGGCTACCCGTTGGTGGTGCGTCCTTCTTACGTTCTCGGCGGTCGGGCGATGGAAATCGTCTATGACGAAGCTGACCTGCGTCGTTACTTCCAGACGGCTGTCAGCGTGTCTAACGATGCGCCAGTGTTGCTGGACCATTTCCTCGATGACGCGGTAGAAGTGGACGTGGACGCCATCTGCGACGGCGAAAGGGTGTTGATTGGCGGCATCATGGAGCACATTGAGCAGGCGGGCGTGCACTCCGGTGACTCCGCATGTTCTCTGCCAGCCTACACCTTAAGTCAGGAAATTCAGGATGTGATGCGCCAACAGGTGCAGAAACTGGCCTTCGAATTGCAGGTGCGCGGCCTGATGAACGTGCAGTTTGCGGTGAAAAACAACGAAGTCTACCTGATTGAAGTTAACCCGCGTGCGGCGCGTACCGTTCCGTTCGTCTCCAAAGCCACCGGCGTACCGCTGGCGAAAGTGGCGGCGCGCGTGATGGCTGGCAAATCGCTGGCTGAGCAGGGCGTAACCAAAGAAGTTATCCCGCCGTACTACTCGGTGAAAGAAGTGGTGCTGCCGTTCAACAAATTCCCGGGTGTTGACCCGCTGTTAGGGCCAGAAATGCGCTCTACCGGGGAAGTGATGGGCGTTGGTCGCACTTTCGCTGAAGCGTTTGCCAAAGCGCAACTGGGCAGCAACTCCACGATGAAGAAACACGGTCGTGCGCTGCTCTCCGTGCGCGAAGGCGACAAAGAACGCGTGGTGGACCTGGCGGCAAAACTGCTGAAACAGGGCTTCGAGCTGGATGCAACCCACGGCACGGCGATTGTGCTGGGCGAAGCGGGCATTAATCCGCGTCTGGTGAACAAGGTGCATGAAGGTCGTCCGCATATTCAGGACCGTATCAAGAATGGCGAATATACCTACATCATCAACACCACCTCAGGCCGTCGCGCGATTGAAGACTCCCGCGTGATCCGTCGCAGTGCGCTGCAATATAAAGTGCATTACGACACGACTCTGAACGGTGGTTTTGCCACCGCGATGGCGCTGAATGCTGATGCGACCGAAAAAGTTATTTCGGTGCAGGAAATGCACGCACAGATCAAATAATAGCGAGTTATGGCGGATATTTTTTATTCGCCAAATTGATCGAATAACTAATACGGTTCTCGAAAGAGGACCGTTTTTTTATCTGTAAGACAAAACTTTTTTGGCATTCATATTTTTGATGGCGCAAGCAGGATTTTGCTCACACTAATCCTTCGTGAAGTCGCATACTATCGATATATCCATAATTTTAATATGGCCTTGTTTAATTGCTTCAAAACGAGTCATAGCCAGTCTTTTAATTTTTGATACTGGAGTTCGTATGTGTGAAGGATATGTTGAAAAACCACTCTATTTGTTAATTGCTGAATGGATGATGGCTGAAAACCGGTGGGTGATAGCAAGAGAGATCTCTATTCATTTCGATATTGAACACAGCAAGGCGATTAATACCCTGACTTATATTCTGTCGGAAGTCGCAGAAATAAGCTGCGAAGTTAAGATGATCCCTAATAAGCTGGAAGGGCGGGGATGCCAGTGTCAACGACTGGTAAAAGTGGTCGATATCGATGAGCAAATTTACGCGCGCCTGCGCAATAACAGTCGGGAAAAATTAGTCGGCTTAAGAAAGACGCCGCGTATTCCTGCTGTTCCGCTCACGGAACTTAATCGCGAGCAGAAGTGGCAGATGATGTTGTCAAAGAGTATGCGTCGTTAATTTAATCTCGTTGATGCTGCTCGACCTGATCGCCGGATGCGATGCTGGCGCATCTTATCCGGCCTACGGGTGCTTTCCAGGCAGGTCGGATAAGGCGTTTACGCCGCATCCGACAGTGATCGCCGGATGCGATGCTGGCACATCTTATCCGGCCTACGGGTGCTCTCAGAGTAGGTCGGATAAGGCGTTTACGCCGCATCCGACAAGATTACCGCTTTGGCGTCACATCCGTCGTCCCCTGCAAACGGGGGCGATTTTCCTCCATTTGCCTCAACGGCTGCGTTTCATGTAACGCTGTATGACAGCGCCCGACAAGATCCTGATACTCTTTGGTATTCAACCGTTTCCAGTGTAACTCGTCGTCACTAACACTGCGTACAGCGCGGGCTGGCGTGCCCATCAACAACTGGCGTTTCCCGCCGCTAAAGCCTGTTTTGACAAAGCTCATAGCGGCAACAATGCTCTCTTCGCCAATGACCGCGCCATCCATAATCACGCTGTTCATCCCGACCAGGGCATCGCGACCAATCACACAACCATGAAGGATCGCTCCGTGCCCGATATGGCCGTTTTCCCCAACGATGGTGTCAGTGTCGCAGTAGCCATGCATAATGCAGCCATCCTGAATATTGGCTCCCGCTTGCACAATCAACCGCCCGTAATCACCGCGCAGCGAGGCGAGGGGGCCGATATAGACACCGGCTCCCACAATCACATCGCCAATCAATACAGCACTGGGATGGACAAACGCCGTCGGGTGAACCACCGGAATTAATCCCTCAAAGGCGTAATAGCTCACGGTTGTTAACGCCCTTTCCACACCGGATCGCGCTTCTCGGCAAACGCCAACGGCCCTTCAATGGCATCTTCCGAGTGCAGAACCGATGGATAGTGTTTCAACACGCCGCTGCGAATATAGCGATACGCTTCTTCTACCGGCATTTCGCAGGTGGTGCGGTAGATCTCTTTCAGTGCCGCGATCGCCAGCGGGGCGCTGTCAACCAGTTGCTGCGCCAGTTCGCGGGCGTTATCCATCAGTTCCGCCTGGCTAACCACGTGGTTGACTACCCCCCAACGCAGCGCCTCTTCTGCGCCCATTCGTCTGCCGGTCATCACCATTTCATTGACGATGGCAGGCGGCAGGATTTTCGGCAGACGCAGCACGCCGCCACTGTCCGGGACGATGCCCAGTTTAGCTTCCGGCAGAGCGAAGCTGGCGTTATCGGCACAAACAATAAAATCTGCCGCCAGCGCCAGTTCAAAGCCGCCGCCAAAGGCGTAGCCGTTCACGGCGGCGATAACCGGTTTGTCGAGATTGAAAATTTCAGTTAAGCCAGCAAAACCACCCGGACCAAAGTCAGCATCCGGCGCTTCGCCTTCTGCAGCCGCTTTTAAATCCCAGCCAGCGGAAAAGAATTTCTCTCCGGCACCGGTAATAATGGCGACGCGTAATTGTGGATCGTCACGGAAATTTAGGAACACCTCGCCCATTTCAAAGCTGGTTTTTGCATCAATAGCATTGGCTTTTGGGCGATCAAGAGTAATTTCCAGAATAGATCCATTGCGGGTCAGATGTAATGATTCACTCATTCCTTTTCTCCATTTTTGCTTTTTCAGAGACGACAACGCCCCTGCAAAAGATGCATATTATTTTTTGACGTGATTATTAGCTGGCAGAGTATTTCCCTGCCATTTCATTTATTTCAGATTCTTTCTGATTATTTTCCCCGAGCAATTACGTGGCAGATCTTTTCTGATCTCCAGATAAGAGGGCACTTTAAATTTCGCCATATTCTGTTCGCAAAAGCAGAAGAATTCCTCTTCGCTCAAGGTTTCACCTTCATTTAGCACGATAAACGCTTTGATGGCTTCATCGCGAATAGAATCTTTGATACCAACAACTACGATGTCCTGAATTTTTGGATGGGTGGAGATAATATTTTCCAGCTCCACGCAGGAGACATTCTCCCCGCCGCGTTTGATCATATTGCAGCGGCGATCGACGAAATAAAAAAAGCCTTCTTCGTCGCGGTATCCGGTATCGCCGGTATGCAACCAGCCATCAGCTTCCAGGACTCTGGCGGTGGCTTGCGGGTTAAGAAAGTACTCTTTGAAGATGGTTTTCCCAGGTACGCCTTTAATGCAGATTTCACCGATCTCACCTGCCGGGAGCGGGCGATTGTGATCGTCGCGGATCTCCGCTTCGTAGCAAAATCCCGCACGACCAATCGATGGCCAGCGCCGTTTATCGCCGGGGCGATCGCCGATAATGCCAACAATGGTTTCCGTCATCCCATAAGACGTCAGCAAGCGAACGCTGAAGCGTTCACAAAACGCATCTTTTTCCTGCTCCGACAGGTTCAGATAAAACATGACTTCCCGCAGGCTGTGTTGCCGATCGTTCGCAGAAGGTGGTTGTACCATCAAGGTACGGATCATCATCGGAATACATTCGGTGACAGTGGCGCGGTACTTCTGTACCTGTCCCCAGAAGGCGCGGGCGCTGTATTTCTCGACCAGTACAAAGGTGGCTCCGGCAGAAAACGCCGCCATCGCCGCAGTACACTGGCAATCGATATGAAACGCAGGCATTACCGTCAGGTAGACGTCATCGTCACGCAGTGCGCATTGCCAGGCGGAGTAATATCCGGCGAAGCGCAGGTTGTAATGGGTAATCACCACACCTTTCGGCCGGGAAGTGGTACCGGAGGTAAAAAGAATTTCCGCCATATCTTCAGTCGATAGCGGCGGTGCATAGCACAAGGTGGCAAGTTGTTGATTTTTCAGTTGAGTAAACGAACTCACACCATCATCAGCGGGAAGCGCCACATCTGTCAGGCAAATGTGCCGCAACTGAGTGGCATCTTCCTGCTGAATCTGTTGATACATGGGATAGAATTGCGCACTGGTCACCAGCAGGCACGCCTGGCTATTTTGCAGGATCCACGCGCTTTCCTCGCGTAACAGGCGGGCGTTAATCGGCACCATAATCGCGCCAATTTTTGCCAGCCCGAACCAGCAAAAGATAAATTCCGGGCAGTTGTCGAGATGTAGAGCAACCTTGTCGCCTTTGCGAATCCCCAACGTATAAAACAGGTTTGCCGTGCGGTTAATCTCCTGATTTAACTCAAGATAACTATACCGGTTAACGACTCCGCCGCTGGATTCACAAATCAGCGCCGTTTTATGACCGTAAACGTCCGCCAGATCGTCCCACATTTGACGTAAATGTTGTCCGCCAATGATATCCATTGCACCTCTATCCATTTTGTTCGTTTGTTATTGTGCGGGCGCTAGTCAGGCAAGTTGACTGACGCCACACGTTTAATCCTCAACTTTGGCCAGACCTTTGCTGACCAACTCCTGAATGTCGTTTTCGCTGTAGCCGATAGTTTTCAAAATGGCAGCCGTGTCCATGCCGTGCGATGGCATTCCGCGCCAGATTTGGCCTGGGTTATTTTTGAATTTCGGCATCACGTTCGGCCCTTTACAGGTGCGACCATCCATCGTTTGCCACTGGGTGATTGATTCACGTGCGACGTACTGTGGATTGCTTTCCAGTTCCGGTACGGTCAGTACTTTGGCGCAGGCGATATTCAATTCGGCAAAGCGTTCTTTTACTTCCGCGATGGTGTGCGCCGCCAGCCAGGCATCAAGTTTCTCTTCTACCAGTGGGCCATATGGGCATTCGATACGGTGGATAAGCTGGGTGCCTTCCGGGATTTCTGGCGTGCCGAGCAGATGCGCGAGGCCAATATCTTTAAAGCATTCTGCAATCTGAGTAATGCCCACCAGTTCCATTACGATGTAGCCGTCGGCGCATTTATACAGACCGCAACCGGCGTAGTAGGGATCTTTACCTTTGGTCATGCGCGGGCACATTTCACCGCCGTTGAAGTAATCCATCATGAAGTACTGACCCATGCGTAGCATCACTTCATACATAGCGATGTCGATACTTTCGCCTTTACCGGTTTCACGCACTTTATGCAGTGCTGCCAGCGCTGCGGTAGTCGCGGTCAGGCCAGAAAAGTAGTCGGCGGTATACGGGAATGCGGGCATTGGCTGGTCAACATCGCCGTTCTGAATCAGATAACCACTGAACGCCTGGGCGATAGTGTTATACGCAGGAAGATTGGTGTACTCCTCGGTGCCGTACTGACCAAAACCGGACAGGTGAGCGATAACCAGTTTCGGGTTGTGCTGCCACAGTACTTCATCGGTAATGCCACGACGGGCAAAGGCCGGGCCTTTGCTGGCTTCGATGAAGATATCGGTGGTTTCCATTAATTTCAGAAACGCTTCGCGACCTTCATCTTTAAAAATATTTAACGACAGTGCGTGCAAATTGCGGCGGGAGAGCTGCGGGTAGTTAGGTTGAACGCGAATGGTGTCGGCCCAGGCGACGTTTTCAATCCAGATAACTTCCGCCCCCCATTCTGCGAACATTTGCCCGGCGAACGGCCCAGCGATTTCGATACCGGAGAAGACAACGCGCAATCCGGCCAGCGGCCCGAATTTCGGCATGGGTAGATGATCCATTATTAGCTCCTGAAAAAATTTGTGTAGCGTCGTATGCCCGATAAGCGAAGCGCATCAGGCAGCAGCACATAATTGCCGGATGCGGCGTAAACACCTTATCCGGCCTACCGTAGGCCTGATAAGCGAAGCGCATCAGGCAGCGGCGCATGATTGCCGGATGCGGTGTAGACACCTTATCCGGCCTACCGTAGGCCCGATAAGCGAAGCGCATCAGGCAGCAGCACATAATTGCCGGATGCGGTGTAGACACCTTATCCGGCCTACCGTAGGCCTGATAAGCAAAGCGCATCAGGCAACGCACGAACTTAGCGGTATTGCTTCAGCACCGCACGACCCAGCGTCAGGATCTGCATTTCGTCAGATCCCCCGGAGACGCGGTCTACACGCAGATCACGCCAGAAGCGGCTGATGCGGTGGTTGCCCGCAATCCCGACACCGCCCAGCACCTGCATTGCGCTATCCACCACTTCAAATGCCGCATTGGCGCAGAAGTATTTGCACATCGCTGCATCGCCAGAGGTGATGGTGCCGTTGTCTGCTTTCCACGCTGCTTCATACAGCATGTTTTTCATGGAGTTTAATTTGATCGCCATGTGGGCGAATTTTTCCTGAATCAACTGGAAACGACCAATAGCCTCGCCAAACTGCACGCGCTGGTTGGCGTAGCGCGCCGCATCTTCAAAGGCGCACATCGCCGTACCGTAGTTGGTGAGGGCTACCAGGAAACGTTCGTGGTCGAACTCTTCTTTGACGCGGTTAAAGCCGTTACCTTCCCGGCCGAACATGTCTTTCTCGTCCAGTTCCACATCGTCAAAGGTGATTTCACAGCAGCTATCCATACGCAGCCCGAGCTTCTCAAGTTTGGTCACTTTGATGCCCGGTTTGCTCATATCAACAAACCATTCGGTGTAGACAGGTTTGTCCGGAGAAGCGCCATCGCGCGCCATCACCACGATGTATGGGGTGTAGGCGCTACTGGTAATAAAACACTTACTACCATTAAGATAAATCTTACCATCTCTACGGGTATAAGTCGTTTTCAGGCTACCTACGTCGGAGCCCGCGCCCGGTTCGGTAATCGCCGAGTTCCACATCTGCTTACCGGTGCCACGGAAAGCCATGATTTTGTCGATTTGCTCTTGCGTGCCTTCACGCAGGATGGTGTTAAACCCGCCCGGTAACTGATACAGCACGTAGGTTGGCGCCCCCAAACGACCCAGTTCCATCCACACGGCGGCGAGGGTAACAAATCCTGCATCCAGACCACCGTGCTCTTCCGGGATCAGCAGGCTGTCGATATCCATATCTGCCAGTGCTTTGACAAAACGTTCCGGGTAGACGCTGTCGCGGTCACATTCGGCAAAATAGGCCTCCCAGTTTTCGCTGGCCATCAGTTCGCGGATACCGGCGACAAACAGTTCCTGCTCATCATTTAATTTAAAATCCATCTTTCAACCTCTTGATATTTTGGGGGTTAATTAATCTTTCCAGTTCTGTTTCGCGTCTTTAATAAAGGAGAGCGTCACCATAATGTTGACGAAGAACAGCGGGCATCCTCCGGCGATAATGGCGGTTTGAATCGGTTTCAGGCCGCCGAGCGCCAGCAGAACAATGCCGATAATGCCAACCAGAATTGACCAGCCAATGCGTACCAGCAGTGGCGGTTCTTCGCCATCGCGTACTTCGCGACAGGTGGACATCGCCAGGGTGTAAGAGCAGGCGTTAATCAGGGTTACGGTGGCAATAAAGCAGAGAATGAAGAAGCCCCACATGGTGGCGGTGCTGAGCGGTAGAGCGGCCCAGGTTTCGATGATGGCGCGCGCCACACCGTACTGTTCGATCAGATGTGGAATGTTGATGATGTTTTTATCCATCAACAGCAGAGTGTTACTGCCGAGCACGGTCCACAGGATCCAGGTGGATGCTGTCAGCCCCATGACCATACCGAAGCACAGTTCACGCACGGTACGACCACGGGAAATACGCGCCAGGAAGATGCTCATCTGGATGGCGTAAATTACCCACCATGCCCAGTAGAAAACGGTCCAGCCCTGCGGGAAGCCGCCTTTGCCAACGGCATCGGTATAGAACAACATGCGCGGCAGATACATCAGCAACATCCCCACCGAGTCGGTGAAGTAGTTCATGATGAAGCTGGCGCCGCTGACGATGAATACCCAGCCAAGCATCAGGAAACTCAGATAGCTGCGCACATCGCTGGCGATTTTTACCCCTTTTTGCAGACCACAGGCCACGCAGATAGCGTTGAGGATGATCCAGCAGGTAATGATGATGGCGTCCAGTTGCAGAGTATGCGGAATACCAAACAACCATTGCATACACTCGGTCACCAGTGGCGTGGCAAGGCCCAGACTGGTGCCCATCGCGAAGATCAATGCGACGAGATAGAAGTTGTCGACGATGGTGCCGAACAATCCTTTAGCGTGTTTTTCACCCACCAACGGTACCAGTGTGGAGCTGGGGCGAATCACATCCATTTTGCGGACAAAGAAGAAGTACGCGAAGGCGACGGAGAGGAAGCTGTAAGTGGCCCACGGTAGCGGCCCCCAATGGAACAAGCTGTAGGCAAGTCCCAGTTCTTTCGCACCTGTAGAGTTTGGTTCTAAAGCAAATGGCGGCGTGGAGATGTAATAGTAGATCTCAATCGATCCCCAGAACAGTACGGCGGCTGACGTACAGGAGGCGAACATCATAAAGATCCAACTGGCGGTACTGAACTCGGGCGGTTCGTTACCTAAACGCTTTTTGGCATACGGGCCGAATACCAGCCAGAACCAGCCGAAAAGCATTACCACCATATACCATTCAAATGCCCATCCCCATACATTGGTGACGTAACTGAATACAGCATTAATAACGACATTCGCCGCATCAAGATCTCTGACTGTAAGCCAACAAAGTATGCCAACGATTATTAATGGCGGAAAGAACACCTTCGGTTCTATTCCCGTTTTTCTCTTTTTATCTTTCATGAGTTAATTCCACTGTAAAAATAAATATTTATTTGGCGTTCCCGTTTGTTTTATTTTTGTTAACATTTAATATAATTGTTATTAACCTCGTGGACGCGTTAATGGCTAACTCATAATGGGTATTCAATTGGCGGCATTCCGTGATAAATATCACAGTTTTCCATCAGGTGAAAATAGGGTGTTTTGATGTAAATACTTCATATAAATCAATCGAATTACATTCATTGTGAGTAAAAAGATAGCATCTGACTTTCAATATTGGTGATCCATAAAACAATATTGAAAATTTCTTTTTTTTACGCCGTAGTTTCAATATTGGTGAAGCGCTTAACAATATTGAAAGTTGGATTTATCTGCGTGTGACATTTTCAATATTGGTGATTAAAGTTTTATTTCCAAATTAAAGGGCGTGATATCTGTAATTAACACCACCGATATGAACGACGTTTCCTTCATGATTTCTGGAGATGCAATGAAGATTATTACTTGCTATAAGTGCGTGCCTGATGAACAGGATATTGCGATCAATAATGCTGATGGTTCATTAGATCTCAGCAAAGCCGATGCGAAAATAAGCCAATACGATCTCAATGCTATTGAAGCAGCTTGCCAGTTAAAACAGCAGGCGGCAGAGGCGCAGGTAACGGCCTTAAGTGTGGGCGGTAAAGCCCTGACCAACGCCAAAGGGCGTAAAGATGTGCTATCGCGCGGCCCGGATGAACTGATTGTGGTGATTGATGACCAGTTCGAGCAGGCACTGCCGCAACAAACGGCGAGCGCACTGGCTGCAGCGGCGCAGAAAGCAGGCTTTGATCTGATCCTCTGCGGCGATGGTTCTTCCGACCTTTATGCGCAGCAGGTTGGTCTGCTGGTGGGCGAAATCCTCAACATTCCGGCTGTTAACGGCGTCAGCAAAATTCTCTCCCTGACAGCAGATACCCTCACCGTTGAGCGCGAACTGGAAGATGAAACAGAAACGTTAAGCATTCCGCTGCCTGCGGTTGTTGCTGTTTCCACTGATATCAATGCCCCACAAATTCCTTCGATGAAAGCCATTCTCGGCGCGGCGAAAAAGCCAGTCCAGGTATGGTCGGCGGCGGATATTGGCTTTAACACAGTGGAAGCCTGGTCTGAACAACAGGTTGCTGCGCCGAAACAGCGCGAGCGCCAGCGCATCGTGATTGAAGGCGACGGTGAAGAACAGATCGCCGCATTTGCTGAAAATCTTCGCAAAGTCATTTAATTACAGGGGATGCTATGAACACGTTTTCTCAAGTCTGGGTATTCAGCGATACCCCTTCTCGTCTGCCGGAACTGATGAACGGTGCGCAGGCTTTAGCTAATCAAATCAACACATTTGTCCTCAATGATGCCGATGGCGCACTGGCAATCCAGCTTGGCGCTAATCATGTCTGGAAATTAAGCGGCAAACCGGACGAGCGGATGATCGAAGATTACGCCGGTGTCATGGCTGACACTATTCGCCAGCACGGCGCAGACGGCCTGGTGCTGCTGCCGAACACTCGTCGAGGCAAGTTACTGGCGGCAAAACTGGGTTATCGCCTTAAGGCGGCGGTGTCTAACGATGCCAGCGCCGTCAGCGTGCAGGACGGTAAAGCGACAGTGAAACACATGGTTTACGGTGGTCTGGCGATTGGCGAAGAACGCATTGCCACACCGTATGCGGTGCTGACCATCAGCAGCGGCACGTTCGATGCGGCTCAGCCAGACGCGTCACGCACTGGCGAAACGAACACCGTGGAGTGGCAGGCTCCGGCGGTGGCGATTACCCGCACGGCAACGCAGGCGCGCCAGAGCAACAGCGTCGATCTCGACAAAGCCCGTCTGGTGGTCAGCGTCGGTCGTGGTATTGGCTGCAAAGAGAACATTGCGCTGGCAGAACAGCTTTGCAAGGCGATAGGCGCCGAGCTGGCCTGTTCTCGTCCGGTAGCGGAAAACGAGAAATGGATGGAACACGAGCGCTATGTCGGTATCTCCAATCTGATGCTGAAACCTGAACTGTACCTGGCGGTGGGGATCTCCGGGCAGATCCAGCACATGGTTGGTGCTAATGCGTCGCAAACCATTTTCGCCATCAACAAAGATAAAAATGCGCCGATCTTCCAGTACGCGGATTACGGCATTGTTGGCGACGCCGTGAAGATCCTTCCGGCGCTGACCGCAGCGTTAGCCCGTTAATCCATTCAGGCAGGGCTGCATTTTGGCCCTGCCGCTGACAGGGAGCTCTTATGTCCGAAGATATCTTTGACGCCATCATTGTCGGTGCAGGGCTTGCCGGTTCGGTTGCCGCACTGGTGCTCGCTCGCGAAGGGGCGCAAGTGCTAGTTATCGAGCGTGGCAATTCCGCGGGCGCTAAGAACGTCACCGGCGGGCGTCTCTATGCTCATAGCCTGGAACACATTATTCCGGGGTTTGCTGACTCCGCCCCCGTAGAACGGCTGATCACCCATGAAAAACTCGCTTTTATGACGGAAAAGTCAGCGATGACCATGGATTACTGCAATGGCGATGAAACCTCGCCATCCCAGCGTTCTTACTCTGTATTGCGCAGTAAATTTGATGCCTGGCTGATGGAGCAAGCCGAAGAAGCGGGCGCGCAGCTAATTACTGGCATTCGCGTCGATAACCTCGTGCAGCGCGATGGCAAAGTCGTAGGCGTAGAAGCCGATGGCGATGTCATTGAAGCAAAAACGGTGATCCTTGCAGACGGGGTGAACTCCATTCTTGCCGAAAAGCTGGGGATGGCAAAACGCGTCAAACCGACGGATGTGGCGGTTGGCGTGAAGGAATTGATCGAGTTACCGAAGTCGGTTATCGAGGACCGTTTTCAGTTGCAGGGGAATCAGGGCGCGGCTTGTCTGTTTGCGGGGTCACCGACCGATGGCCTGATGGGCGGCGGCTTCCTTTATACCAATGAAAACACCCTGTCGCTGGGGTTAGTTTGTGGTCTGCATCATCTGCATGACGCCAAAAAATCGGTGCCGCAAATGCTGGATGATTTCAAACAGCATCCGATTGTTGCCCCGCTGATCGCGGGCGGCAAACTGGTGGAGTATTCCGCTCACGTAGTGCCGGAAGCAGGCATCAACATGCTGCCGGAGCTGGTCGGTGACGGCGTATTGATTGCCGGTGATGCCGCCGGAATGTGTATGAACCTCGGTTTTACCATCCGTGGTATGGATCTGGCGATTGCCGCCGGGGAAGCAGCAGCAAAAACTGTGCTTTCAGCGATGAAAAGCGACGACTTCAGTAAGCAAAAACTGACGGAGTATCGTCAGAATCTGGAGAACGGCCCGCTGCGCGATATGCGCATGTACCAGAAACTACCGGCGTTCCTTGATAACCCACGCATGTTTAGCGGCTACCCGGAACTGGCGGTAGGCGTGGCGCGTGACCTGTTCACCATTGACGGCAGTGCGCCTGAATTGATGCGCAAGAAAATTCTCCGCCACGGCAAGAAAGTGGGCTTCATCAATCTGATCAAGGATGGCATGAAAGGAGTGACCGTTTTATGACTTCTCCCGTCAATGTGGACGTCAAACTGGGCGTCAATAAATTCAATGTCGATGAAGAGTATCCGCACATTGTTGTGAAGGCCGATGCTGATGAACAGGCGCTGGAGCTGCTGGTGAAAGCATGCCCCGCTGGCCTGTACAAGAAGCAGGATGACGGCAGTGTGCGCTTCGATTACGCCGGATGTCTTGAGTGTGGCACCTGTCGCATTCTGGGGCTGGGGTCGGCGCTGGAACAGTGGGAATACCCGCGCGGCACCTTTGGTGTGGAGTTCCGTTACGGCTGATGTTGGTTTTTATGACGTGTAACGGCAGGCCGGATGCGTATCCAGCCTGGCGTTGCCTGAAATAACGCCGTACTGACTCTCATTGCAAAAAAACAGGAATAACCCATGCAACCGTCCAGAAACTTTGACGATCTCAAATTCTCCTCCATTCACCGCCGCATTTTGCTGTGGGGAAGCGGAGGCCCGTTTCTGGATGGTTATGTATTGGTAATGATTGGCGTGGCGCTGGAGCAACTGACTCCTGCGCTGAAACTGGACGCTGACTGGATTGGTTTGCTGGGCGCGGGAACGCTCGCAGGGCTGTTCGTCGGCACATCACTGTTTGGCTATATCTCCGATAAAGTCGGACGGCGCAAAATGTTCCTGATCGATATCATCGCCATCGGCGTGATATCGGTGGCGACGATGTTTGTCTCATCCCCCGTCGAATTGTTGGTGATGCGGGTACTCATCGGCATCGTCATCGGCGCGGATTATCCCATCGCGACCTCAATGATCACCGAGTTCTCCAGCACCCGTCAGCGGGCGTTCTCCATCAGCTTTATTGCTGCCATGTGGTATGTCGGCGCGACCTGTGCCGATCTGGTCGGCTACTGGCTTTATGATGTGGAAGGCGGCTGGCGCTGGATGCTGGGCAGCGCGGCGATCCCGTGTTTGTTAATTTTGATTGGTCGATTCGAACTGCCTGAATCTCCCCGCTGGTTGTTACGCAAAGGACGAGTGAAAGAGTGCGAAGAGATGATGATCAAACTGTTTGGCGAACCGGTGGTTTTCGACGAAGAGCAGCCACAGCAAACCCGTTTTCGCGATCTGTTTAACCGCCGACACTTTCCTTTTGTCCTGTTTGTTGCTGCCATCTGGACCTGCCAGGTGATCCCGATGTTTGCTATTTACACCTTTGGCCCGCAAATCGTTGGCCTGTTGGGATTGGGCGTAGGTAAAAATGCGGCGCTGGGGAATGTGGTGATAAGTCTGTTCTTTATGCTCGGCTGCATTCCACCGATGCTCTGGCTAAACACCGCTGGACGACGTCCATTGTTGATTGGCAGTTTTGCCATGATGACGCTGGCGCTGGCGGTTTTGGGGCTGATCCCGGATATGGGGATCTGGCTGGTGGTGATGGCGTTTGCGGTGTACGCCTTTTTCTCCGGCGGTCCGGGTAATTTACAGTGGCTCTATCCTAATGAACTCTTCCCGACGGATATCCGCGCTTCTGCCGTGGGGGTGATTATGTCCCTAAGCCGTATTGGCACGATTATTTCGACCTGGGCGCTGCCGATCTTTATCAATAATTACGGCATCAGTAGCACCATGCTGATGGGAGCAGGTATCTCGCTATTTGGTTTGTTGATTTCCGTGGCGTTTGCCCCGGAGACACGTGGGATGTCGCTGGCGCAGACCAGCAATATGACGATTCGCAGGCAGCGAGCGGGGTAATTTATTCAGATTTCTCTCTTTTCTGAATCAATATTATTGACTATAAGCCGCGTGAATATGTGACTACACTTTGTGGGAAAACAAAGGCGTAAACACGCGGGCTATCTATGATCCTAATAATTTATGCGCATCCGTATCCGCATCATTCCCATGCGAATAAACGGATGCTTGAACAGGCAAGGACGCTGGAAGGCGTCGAAATTCGCTCTCTTTATCAACTCTATCCTGACTTCAATATCGATATTGCCGCCGAGCAGGAGGCGCTGTCTCGCGCCGATCTGATCGTCTGGCAGCACCCGATGCAGTGGTACAGCATTCCACCGCTCCTTAAACTTTGGATCGATAAAGTCTTCTCTCACGGCTGGGCTTACGGTCATGGCGGCACGGCGCTGCATGGCAAACATTTGCTGTGGGCGGTGACGACCGGCGGTGGGGAAAGTCATTTTGAGATTGGCGCGCATCCGGGATTTGATGTGCTGTCGCAGCCGCTACAGGCGACGGCAATTTACTGCGGGCTGAACTGGCTGCCGCCGTTTGCCATGCACTGCACCTTTATTTGTGACGATGAAACCCTCGAAGGGCAGGCGCGCCACTATAAGCAACGTCTGCTGGAATGGCAGGAGGCACATCATGGATAGCCATACGCTGATTCAGGCGCTGATTTATCTTGGTTCGGCGGCGCTAATTGTCCCTATTGCGGTACGCCTCGGGCTTGGCTCGGTTCTTGGCTACCTGATTGCAGGCTGCATTATTGGCCCGTGGGGGCTGCGGCTGGTGACCGATGCTGAATCTATCCTGCATTTTGCTGAAATCGGCGTGGTGCTGATGCTGTTCATCATCGGCCTCGAACTCGATCCACAGCGGTTATGGAAATTACGGGCGGCGGTATTCGGCGGTGGTGCATTGCAGATGGTGATCTGCGGCGGCCTGCTGGGACTGTTCTGTATGTTACTTGGACTGCGCTGGCAGGTCGCAGAACTGATCGGCATGACGCTGGCGCTCTCATCAACGGCGATTGCCATGCAGGCGATGAATGAACGCAACTTGATGGTGACGCAAATGGGGCGTAGTGCCTTTGCGGTGCTGTTGTTCCAGGATATCGCGGCAATTCCGCTGGTGGCGATGATCCCCCTGTTGGCGGCGAGCAGTGCCTCGACGACGATGGGCGCATTTGCTCTCTCGGCGTTAAAAGTGGCGGGCGCGCTGGTGCTGGTGGTATTGCTGGGGCGCTATGTCACGCGTCCGGCGCTGCGTTTTGTTGCCCGCTCAGGCTTGCGCGAAGTGTTTAGTGCCGTGGCTTTATTCCTCGTGTTTGGCTTTGGTTTGTTGCTGGAAGAGGTTGGCTTGTCGATGGCGATGGGCGCATTTCTGGCGGGCGTACTGCTGGCAAGCTCGGAATATCGTCATGCGCTGGAAAGCGATATCGAACCGTTCAAAGGTTTGTTGCTGGGGCTGTTTTTCATTGGCGTCGGGATGTCGATAGACTTCGGCACGCTGATTGAAAATCCATTACGTATTGTCATTCTGCTACTTGGTTTCCTTATCATCAAAATCGCCATGCTATGGCTGATTGCCCGACCATTGCAGGTGCCAAATAAACAGCGTCGCTGGTTTGCAGTGCTGTTAGGGCAGGGCAGTGAATTTGCCTTTGTGGTGTTTGGCGCGGCGCAGATGGCGAATGTGCTGGAGCCGGAGTGGGCGAAATCATTGACCCTGGCGGTGGCGCTGTCGATGGCGGCTACGCCGATTCTACTGGTGATCCTCAACCGTCTTGAGCAATCCAGCACTGAAGAGTCGCGCGAAGCCGATGAGATCGACGAAGAACAGCCGCGGGTAATCGTTGCCGGATTCGGGCGTTTTGGGCAGATCACCGGACGTTTGTTGCTCTCCAGCGGGGTGAAAATGGTGGTACTCGATCACGACCCGGACCATATCGAAACATTGCGTAAATTCGGCATGAAAGTGTTTTATGGCGACGCCACGCGAATGGATTTGCTGGAGTCTGCCGGAGCAGCGAAAGCAGAAGTGTTGATTAACGCCATTGATGATCCGCAAACCAACCTGCAATTGACGGAGATGGTGAAAGAACATTTCCCGCATTTGCAGATTATTGCCCGCGCCCGCGATGTCGATCACTACATTCGTTTGCGCCAGGCTGGTGTTGAAAAGCCGGAGCGTGAAACCTTTGAAGGGGCACTCAAAACCGGGCGTCTGGCGCTGGAAAGTTTAGGTCTGGGGCCGTATGAAGCGCGAGAACGCGCCGATGTGTTCCGTCGCTTTAATATTCAGATGGTGGAAGAGATGGCAATGGTTGAGAACGACACCAAAGCCCGCGCGGCGGTCTATAAACGCACCAGCGCGATGTTAAGTGAGATCATCACCGAAGATCGTGAACATTTGTCATTAATTCAACGACATGGCTGGCAGGGAACCGAAGAGGGGAAGCATACCGGCAACATGGCGGATGAACCGGAAACAAAACCCTTATCCTAATAAAGTGTGACGTAAATCACGCTTTACAGCTAACTGTTTGTTTTTATTTCATTGTAATGCGGCGAGTCCAGGGGGAGAGCGCGGACTCGCCAGCAGAACGTAAAATTTTCCTCAACATCATCTTCGCGCCAGTCGACGAAGGTTTACGCTTTACGTATAGTGGCGACAATTTTTTTTATCGGGAAACTTCAATGATCAGTTTGATTGCGGCGTTAGCGGTAGATCGCGTTATCGGCATGGAAAACGCCATGCCGTGGAACCTGCCTGCCGATCTCGCCTGGTTTAAACGTAACACCTTAAATAAACCCGTGATTATGGGCCGCCATACCTGGGAATCTATCGGTCGTCCGTTACCAGGGCGCAAGAATATTATCCTCAGCAGCCAGCCGGGTACAGATGATCGCGTAACGTGGGTGAAGTCGGTGGATGAAGCCATCGCGGCGTGTGGTGACGTACCAGAAATTATGGTGATTGGCGGCGGTCGCGTTTATGAGCAGTTCCTGCCGAAAGCGCAAAAACTGTATCTGACGCATATCGATGCAGAAGTGGAAGGCGACACCCATTTCCCGGATTACGAGCCGGATGACTGGGAATCAGTGTTCAGCGAGTTCCATGACGCCGACGCGCAGAACTCTCACAGCTATTGCTTTGAGATTCTGGAACGGCGGTAAGTTTGTATATTGGAATCCCGGCATCACTGATACGTGCAGATATCCGTGTATACTAGACGTATAAATTGTACAGGAGCACGATATCATGACTGCAAAACGTACCACACAAAGTGTGACTGTTACCGTCGAACGTGAGTTAGTCAATCGCGCTCGTGATGCTGGTTTAAATATGAGCGCGATCCTTACGGCTGCACTCAACGCTGAACTTAAAAAACATGCCGCTACACGCTGGCGTGAAGAGAACGCAGAAGCTATCGCTGCGTTAAATCAATTGGCTGATGAAACCGGATGTTTCTCTGATGAGTACCGGAGCTTCTAGCGATGCAATTTACGGTATACCTCAGTCGCGGCAGGAACGCCGCGTTTCCCTTTCTTATCGATGTAACCAGCGACATTATTGGTGAGATTAATCGCCGTATTGTTATTCCATTAACACCTATTGAACGATTTAGCCGTAATCGTCCACCAGAACGGCTTAACCCAATCCTTTTACTGGTAGACGGCAAAGAATATGTGCTCATGACACATGAGACTGCAAGCGTTCCAGTTAACGCGCTGGGAACGAAATTTTGCGATGCCAGCGCGCACCGAACGTTGATTAAAGGGGCATTAGATTTTATGCTCGACGGGATTTAAGACGCGACCGCCTCTCCCTCGCCCATATCCTTATGCCGGTTCGACGGCTGGACAAAATACTGTTTATCTTCCCAGCGCAGGCAGGTTAATGAACCACCCCAGCAGCAGCCGGTATCCAGCGCGTAAATACCTTCCGGCGTACCTTTGCCTTCGAGCGATGCCCAGTGACCGAAAGCGATGCTGTACTCTTCACTGACAGGGCCAGGAATAGCAAACCACGGTTTCAACGGGGCAGGAGCATCTTCCGGCGACTCTTTGCTGTACATATCCAGTTGACCGTTCGGGAAGCAAAAACGCATACGGGTAAAGGCGTTGGTGATAAAACGCAGTCGCGCCAGACCACGCAAATCGGGTGACCAGTTATTCGGCATATCGCCGTACATAGCGTCGAGGAAGAAGGGATAGGAGTCGCTCGATAGCACTGCTTCTACGTCGCGTGCGCACTCTTTTGCGGTCGGTAAGTCCCACTGCGGCGTGATCCCCGCGTGGGCCATCACCAGCTTTTTCTCTTCATCGATTTGCAGCAGAGGCTGGCGACGCAGCCAGTTAAGCAGCTCGTCGGCGTCCGGCGCTTCCAGTAGCGGCGTAAGGCGATCTTTTGGTTTGTTGCGGCTTATGCCTGAAAATACTGCCAGCAGATGCAGGTCGTGATTGCCGAGCACCAGGCGTACACTATCGCCTAAGGATTTCACGTAGCGCAGAACATCAAGCGAACCAGGCCCGCGCGCAACCAGATCGCCCGTCAGCCAGAGGGTATCTTTCCCAGGGGTAAATTCTACTTTGTGCAGCAATGCGATCAGTTCATCGTAACAACCATGAACGTCGCCAATAAGGTATGTCGCCATATTTTTTTAATGAATGAGTGTGGGAACGGCGAGTCGGAATACGGGAATGTCGATGCTGAATGGGATGCCGTTTTCATCGATCATTTCGTAGTGACCCTGCATGGTACCCAGCGGCGTTTCAATGATTGCACCGCTAGTGTACTGGTATTCTTCGCCAGGGGCGATAAGCGGCTGAACGCCAACGACACCTTCGCCCTGGACTTCGGTTTCACGGCCATTGCCGTTAGTGATCAGCCAGTAACGCCCCAACAACTGCACTGGCGCTCGCCCCAGATTGCGTATGGTTACGGTATAAGCAAAAACGTAACGTTCATTATCAGGTGAAGATTGCGCTTCAATGTAGACACTTTGAACCTGAATACACACTCGGGGCGAATTGATCATTGTTAACTCTCCTGCAAAGGCGCGTTCTCCGCCAGATAGTTCGCCATCTGGCAATATTGCGCGACAGAGATATTTTCCGCTCGCATCGCCGGATCGATCCCCATTCCCGTTAACACATCGGCGCTAAACAGGTTGCCGAGGCTGTTACGAATGGTTTTACGACGCTGGTTAAAGGCTTCAGTGGTGATACGACTCAGCACGCGAATATCTTTAACCGGATAAGGCATCGTCGTGTGAGGAACCAGACGTACGACGGCGGAATCCACTTTGGGTGGTGGTGTAAAGGCTGATGGCGGCACTTCCAGCACCGGGATCACGTTGCAATAATATTGCGCCATGACGCTTAATCGACCATACGCCTTGCTGTTCGGTCCTGCAACCAGACGATTCACCACCTCTTTTTGCAACATGAAGTGCATGTCGGCAATGGCATCAGTATAGCTAAACAGATGGAACATCAACGGCGTGGAGATGTTATACGGCAGGTTGCCGAAAACACGCAGGGGCTGACCCATTTTCTCCGCCAGTTCGCCGAAGTTAAAGGTCATCGCATCCTGCTGATAAATTGTCAGTTTCGGGCCTAAGAACGGATGCGTTTGCAGGCGTGCTGCCAGATCGCGGTCAAGTTCGATGACCGTCAGCTGGTCCAGTCGTTCGCCGACCGGTTCGGTCAATGCCGCCAGACCGGGGCCGATTTCGACCATCGCCTGGCCCTTTTGCGGGTTAATGGCAGAAACAATACTGTCGATCACGAACTGATCGTTGAGAAAGTTTTGCCCGAAGCGTTTACGGGCTAAGTGGCCCTGGTGGACTCGATTATTCATTGGGTATTAACAATCATTTTGATGGCGAGATTAAGCGCCGTAATAAAACTGCCGACATCGGCTTTGCCACGTCCCGCCAGTTCAAGCGCGGTGCCGTGGTCCACTGATGTGCGAATAAAGGGCAGGCCCAGCGTAATGTTCACACCGCGCCCGAAGCCCTGGTATTTTAGCACGGGAAGACCCTGATCGTGGTACATCGCCAGCACGGCGTCGGCGTTGTCGAGATATTTCGGCTGAAACAGGGTATCGGCAGGCAGCGGCCCGTTGAGTTTCATCCCCTGCGCCCGTAACTCGTCGAGCACCGGAATGATGGTATCTATCTCTTCCGTGCCCATATGACCGCCTTCGCCCGCGTGCGGATTAAGCCCGCAGACCAGAATGCGCGGTTCAGCAATACCAAACTTGGTCCGCAAATCGTGATGCAAAATAGCGATCACTTCGTGCAAAAGCGCAGGGGTGATGGCGTCAGCGATATCGCGCAGCGGTAAATGTGTCGTTGCCAGCGCCACGCGAAGCTCTTCGGTCGCCAGCATCATCACCACTTTTTTCGCCTGCGAGCGTTCTTCGAAAAACTCGGTATGACCGGTAAACGGAATGCCAGCGTCGTTAATAACGCCTTTATGCACTGGTCCTGTGATCAGCGCGGCAAATTCACCTTTCAGGCAACCGTCGCAAGCGCGCGCCAGCGTCTCCACCACATAATGCCCATTTTCAACCGCTAACTGCCCCGCAGTGACAGGTGCACGTAGCGCGACAGGAAGTAGCGTTAATGTGCCCGCAGTTTGCGGTTGCGCAGGGGAGTTGGGGGAATAAGGGCGGAGGGTAAGCGGCAAACCGAGCATTGCTGCCCGGTCGGTAAGGAGAGTGGCATCGGCACAAACAACCAGTTCTACCGGCCACTCATGTTGCGCGAGTTGGACAACTAAGTCCGGGCCAATCCCGGCGGGTTCGCCGGGAGTGATCACAACACGTTGGGGTTTAACCATTAGTTGCTCAAAATTTTCACATAAGCGCTGGCGCGTTGTTCCTGCATCCAGCTTGCTGCTTCTTCCGAGAACTTACGGTTCATCAGCATGCGGTACGCACGATCTTTCTGCGCAGCGTCGGTTTTATCGACGTTACGGGTGTCCAACAGTTCGATTAAATGCCAGCCGAATGAAGAGTGAACCGGTGCACTCATTTGACCTTTGTTCAGGCGGGTTAACGCATCACGGAAGGCTGGATCGAAAATGTCTGGCGTAGCCCAACCGAGATCGCCGCCCTGGTTTGCAGAGCCAGGATCCTGAGAGAACTCTTTCGCTGCCGCAGCAAACGTGGTTTTACCGCTCTTGATATCCGCAGCAATTTGTTCCAGTTTCACGCGGGCCTGTTCGTCAGTCATGATCGGCGACGGTTTCAGCAGAATATGGCGAGCATGGACTTCGGTCACCGAGATATTTTTGCTTTCGCCACGCAGGTCGTTAACTTTCAGAATGTGGAAACCAACGCCAGAACGAATCGGGCCAACAATGTCGCCTTTTTTCGCGGTGCTCAGCGCCTGGGCGAAGATCCCCGGCAGCTCCTGAATGCGACCCCAGCCCATCTGGCCGCCGTTCAGTGCTTGCTGATCGGCAGAGTGAGCGATCGCCAGCTTACCGAAATCAGCGCCGTTTCGGGCCTGATCGACAATGGCGCGCGCCTGGCTTTCCGCTTCGTTCACCTGATCCGAACTCGGGTTTTCCGGCAGCGGGATCAGAATATGGCTCAGGTTCAGTTCAGTGCTGGCATCATTTTGATTACCGACTTGCTGCGCCAGAGCTTCAACTTCCTGCGGCAGGATGGTGATGCGACGACGCACTTCGTTGTTACGCACTTCAGAGATGATCATCTCTTTGCGGATCTGGTTACGATAGGTGTTGTAGTTCAGACCATCGTAGGCCAGACGGCTGCGCATCTGATCCAGCGTCATGTTGTTTTGTTTAGCGATGTTAGCAATCGCCTGATCCAACTGCTCATCGGAGATTTTCACTCCCATTTTCTGCCCCATTTGCAGGAGGATTTGATCCATGATCAAACGTTCCATGATTTGGTGGCGCAGCGTAGCGTCATCAGGAAGTTGCTGCCTTGCCTGGGCAGCGTTCAGTTTTACCGACTGCATTAATCCATCAACGTCGCTTTCCAGCACGACGCCGTTATTGACGACGGCTGCGACTTTATCGACTACCTGGGGGGCAGCGAAACTGGTATTCGCGATCATGGCGATACCGAGAAGCAGCGTTTTCCAGTTCTTCATACTTTTTCCATTTTAATTAACCGCACTGCGGA
Organism: Escherichia coli; assembly: GCF_011881725.1. Lineage (GTDB taxonomy): Bacteria > Pseudomonadota > Gammaproteobacteria > Enterobacterales > Enterobacteriaceae > Escherichia > Escherichia coli_E. The sequence continues at coordinate 51,331 of NZ_JAATUR010000005.1, forward strand.
TTACGTGGTAAATCAACAAATCACAAAGTGTTTTGATACGGCAGAATGTTCGAACGCAGCATCTCTTGCGTACCCAGACCGTAGTTGGAGCTCAGGCCGCGAAGTTCGATGTTAAAGCCGATTGCGTTGTCATATACCGCATGTTGTTTATCGTTATCCCAACCGTTCAGCTTACGCTCATAACCGACGCGAATCGCATAGCAGCAGGAGCTGTATTGCACACCTAACATTGAGTCGGCTTGCTTGTTCGCGTTGGTATCGTAGTAGTACGCCCCGACAATAGACCAACGATCGGCGATTGGCCAACTAGCGACGGCGCCCACCTGCGAAATACCATTCTTATACTGTTCAGCAGTGGAATAGTATTTAGGCAGCGTAGCCTGAATATATTCCGGGCTGGCGTAGCGATAGTTCAGCTGTACCAGACGGTCTTCATCCCGACGATATTCAATGCTGGAGTTACTGGTGGCTACGTTATCCAGACGTTTGTCGTACTGAATGCCGCCACGCAATCCCCAACGCTCGGAGATACGCCAGTAGGTATCACCTGCCCATACCAGTGAGCCTGTTTTGTCGTCATTCTCCCATGTTACGTTGTCATCGCCGGTGCGAGACTCCGTGAAATAGTAGATTTGACCAACAGAAATATTAAAACGTTCAACGGCTGTATCATCATATACGCGAGTTGTGATACCTGTCGTCACCTGGTTCGCGGAAGCAATACGGTCAAGACCGCCATAAGTCCGGTCCCGGAACAGGCCTGAGTAGTCTGATTGCAGCAGAGACGAGTCGTAGTTATAGATGTCGCTCTGATCGCGATACGGCACATACAGGTATTGCGCGCGCGGCTCCAGCGTCTGGGTGTAACCCGGCGCCAGCATTTCCATATCACGTTCGAAGACCATTTTGCCGTCTACCTTGAACTGCGGCATCACACGGTTAACCGATTCGGCCAGCTTGGTCGTGTTTCTGGTGTTGTACCAGTCAAGATTGGTTTGCTGATAATGGGTCGCCAGCAACTTCGCTTCGGTATTGATGCTGCCCCAGTTATTGGAGAGCGGCAGATTGATAGTCGGCTCCAGGTGAACACGGGTTGCCTCTGGCATATCGTCTCTGGTGTTAACAAAGTGCACTGCCTGGCCGTAAATGCGCGTATCAAACGGACCAACATCATTCTGGTAGTAGTTAACGTCTAACTGCGGCTCTGCCGAGTAGCTACTGGTGTTCTGTTCGCTGAAGACCTGGAACTGCTTGGTTGAAACGGTGGCATTGAAGTTTTGCACCGCATAGCCCACGCTGAATTTTTGCGTTGCGTAGCCGTCAGTACTGGAACCGTACTTGTTATCGAAATCATTAAAGTAGCTAGGATCGCTGACTTTGGTGTAGTCGACGTTGAAGCGCCACACCTGATCCATGACCCCGGAGTGTTGCCAGTAGAACAACCAACGACGTGAATTATCATCATTCGGATGTTCATCTTCATAGACTTTATCTGAAGGCAGATAGTCCAGTTCCATCAAGCCAGCGCCCGCCTGGGAAAGGTAGCGGAATTCGTTCTCCCACATAATGTTGCCACGACGATGCATATAATGCGGCGTGATAGTGGCATCCATATTTGGCGCGATGTTCCAGTAATACGGGAGGTAGAACTCAAAGTAGTTGGTGGTGGTGTACTTGGCGTTCGGGATCAAGAAACCGGAACGACGTTTGTCACCCACCGGCAACTGCAAATAGGGGCTATAAAAGATTGGAACCGGACCTACTTTAAAACGGGCGTTCCAGATCTCCGCAACTTGTTCTTCGCGGTCATGAATAATTTCGCTACCTACCACGCTCCAGGTATCAGAACCCGGCAGACAGGAGGTAAAAGTACCGTTATCCAGAATGGTGTAGCGGTTTTCGCCACGCTGTTTCATCAGGTCTGCTTTACCGCGCCCCTGACGCCCCACCATCTGGTAATCACCTTCCCAGACGTTGGTATCTTTGGTGTTTAAATTGGCCCAGCCTTTTGGCCCTTTGAGGATCACCTGGTTATCGTCGTAATGGACATTACCGAGCGCATCAACGGTACGTACTGGCTCCGGTTGTCCTGGCGCCTCTTTTTGATGGAGCTGCACTTCGTCGGCCTGCAGACGGCTGTTACCCTGCATGATATCCACGCTGCCAGTAAACACGGCGTCATCCGGGTAGTCCCCTTTCGCGTGGTCAGCATTAATCGTCACGGGTAAGTCATTGGTATCGCCCTGTATCAGAGGACGGTCATAGCTTGGCACGCCCAACATGCACTGTGAGGCGAGGTCGGCTGCCAGTCCCTGTTGACTATAAAGGGCGGTGGCAATCATGGTGGCCAGGAGAGTGGGGATACGTTTTTTCATACGTTGATTTTATTGTTCCATCATCGGTAACGTTGCGCGTGACAAACGGTCAGAGACTAACGTACTCGTCATCTCTACGCTAGTGTTAATCCTGTCCGAATAGCGTCAGTGGTGTTAGGCACGGCATTGAATGACAGGTATGATAATGCAAATTATAGGCGATGTCCCACAATTGACCGCAGCCGGAAAACGGTAAAAGCACCTTTATATTGTGGGAGATAGCCCTGATATCCGTGTGTCGATTTGGGGAATATATGCAGTATTGGGGAAAAATCATTGGCGTGGCCGTGGCCTTATTGATGGGCGGCGGCTTTTGGGGCGTAGTGTTAGGTCTGTTAATTGGCCATATGTTTGATAAAGCCCGTAGCCGCAAAATGGCGTGGTTCGCCAACCAGCGTGAGCGTCAGGCGCTGTTTTTTGCCACCACTTTTGAAGTGATGGGGCATTTAACCAAATCCAAAGGTCGCGTCACGGAGGCTGATATTCATATCGCCAGCCAACTGATGGACCGAATGAATCTGCATGGTGCTTCCCGTACAGCGGCGCAAAATGCGTTCAGAGTGGGAAAATCAGACAATTACCCACTGCGTGAAAAGATGCGTCAGTTTCGCAGTGTCTGCTTTGGTCGTTTTGATTTAATTCGTATGTTTCTGGAGATCCAGATTCAGGCGGCGTTTGCTGATGGTTCACTGCATCCGAATGAACGGGCAGTGCTGTATGTCATTGCTGAAGAATTAGGGATCTCCCGCGCCCAGTTTGACCAGTTCCTGCGCATGATGCAGGGCGGGGCGCAGTTTGGCGGCGGTTATCAGCAGCAGTCTGGCGGTGGTAACTGGCAGCAAGCGCAGCGTGGCCCGACGCTGGAAGATGCCTGTAATGTGCTGGGCGTGAAGCCGACGGATGACGCGACCACCATTAAACGTGCCTACCGTAAGCTGATGAGTGAACACCATCCCGATAAGCTAGTGGCGAAAGGTTTGCCGCCAGAAATGATGGAGATGGCGAAGCAAAAAGCGCAGGAAATTCAGCAGGCCTATGAGCTGATAAAGCAGCAGAAAGGATTTAAATAAGTTTCAAATTGTAGGCCGGATAGGACGCGGTAGGTCGGATAAGATGCGTCAGCGTCGCATCCGGCGATCAGCATCCGGCAATCGGTGCGCAATTGCCGGATGCGGCGTGAACGCCTTATCCGGCCTACCGAATCGCACCAGTGTTACTGTCAAAAATCCGCTGGCGCTTTAAACGTCATACTATTGCCATACGCCGGATGCGTAATCGTCAGCATTTCGGCATGTAGCAGCAAACGTGTCGCCATCGCTCTCGCCTCTGGTGATGCATAAAAACGATCGCCGAGAATCGGATGGCCCAGCGCCAGCATATGCACACGCAATTGATGCGAACGCCCGGTAATCGGCTTTAACACCACTCTTGCTGTGTTATCCGCCGCATACTCCACCACTTCATACTCCGTCTGCGCAGGCTTGCCCGTTTCGTAACAGACTTTCTGTTTCGGGCGATTCGGCCAGTCGCAAATCAGCGGCAGATCCACCATACCTTCTGCGGGGGATGGATGCCCCCAGACGCGGGCCACATACTGCTTTTTCGGCTCGCGCTCGCGGAACTGGCGTTTTAATTCCCGCTCCGCGGCTTTGGTCAGCGCCACTACAATCACGCCGCTGGTGGCCATATCCAGACGATGCACTGATTCGGCCTGCGGATAATCACGCTGAATGCGCGTCATCACGCTGTCTTTGTGCTCCTCCAGACGCCCCGGCACAGACAACAAACCGCTCGGCTTGTTGACCACCATAATGTGGTCATCCTGATACAGGATAACCAGCCAGGGTTCCTGCGGTGGATTGTAGTTTTCCATCCCCATCTTCGGCTCCGTTACTGATGCGTCACAACGATTAAACGCAGGGCATCCAGACGCCAGCCAGCCTGATCCAGGCTTTCCATTACCTGCTGACGGTTGCTCTCAATGGCGGTCAGTTCGTCGTCACGGATGTTCGGGTTAACTGCGCGCAGAGCTTCCAGACGAGACAGCTCGGCAGACAGTTTTTCGTCGGCTTCGTTACGCGCTGCATCAATCAGTGCACGGGCAGATTTTTCGATCTGCGCTTCACCCAACTGGAGGATGGCGTGAACATCCTGCTGCACAGCGTTAACCAGTTTGCTGCCGGTGTGGCGGTTAACCGCGTTAAGCTGACGGTTAAAGGTTTCAAACTCGACCTGCGCCGCAAGGTTGTTGCCGTTTTTATCCAGCAGCATACGTACCGGCGTCGGCGGCAGGAAGCGGTTAAGCTGTAACTGCTTCGGTGCTTGCGCTTCAACCACGTAAATCAGCTCCACCAATAGCGTACCTACCGGCAACGCTTTGTTTTTCAACAGCGAAATAGTGCTACTGCCAGTATCGCCAGAAAGGATCAGATCCAGACCGTTGCGGATCAGCGGATGCTCCCAGGTAATAAATTGTGCATCTTCACGCGCCAGCGCTACTTCACGGTCGAAGGTAATGGTGATGCCATCTTCCGAGAGGCCCGGGAAGTCCGGCACCAGCATATGATCGGATGGCGTCAGCACGATCAGGTTGTCGCCGCGATCGTCCTGGTTGATACCGATAATATCGAACAGGTTCATGGCGAAGGCGATCAGGTTGGTATCGTCATCCTGCTCTTCAATGCTCTCTGCCAGTGCCTGGGCTTTTTCGCCGCCGTTGGAGTGGATCTCCAACAGGCGGTCACGGCCCTGCTCAAGCTGTGCTTTCAGGGCTTCATGTTGCTCGCGGCAGTTTTTGATTAACTCGTCAAAGCCTTCGGTTTGATCCGGTGAGGCCAGGTAGTTAATCAGATCGTTGTACACGCTATCGTAGATAGTGCGTCCGGTCGGGCAGGTGTGCTCGAATGCATCCAGACCTTCGTGATACCAGCGCACCAGTACCGACTGAGCGGTTTTTTCCAGATAAGGCACATGGATCTGAATATCGTGTGCCTGACCGATACGATCCAGACGACCAATACGCTGCTCCAGCAGATCCGGGTTGAACGGCAGATCGAACATTACCATGTGGCTGGCGAACTGGAAGTTACGCCCTTCAGAACCGATTTCTGAGCACAGCAGAACTTGCGCGCCGGTGTCTTCTTCGGCGAACCAGGCGGCAGCGCGGTCACGTTCGATAATCGACATGCCTTCGTGGAATACTGCGGCGCGGATACCTTCACGTTCGCGCAACACCTGCTCCAGTTGCAGCGCAGTGGCTGCTTTGGCGCAGATCACCAACACTTTCTGCGAGCGGTGGCTGGTCAGGTAGCCCATCAACCACTCAACGCGTGGGTCGAAGTTCCACCAGGTGGCGTTATCGCCTTCAAATTCCTGATAAATACGTTCCGGGTAGAGCATATCGCGAGCGCGGTCTTCCGCACTTTTACGTGCGCCCATAATGCCGGACACTTTAATTGCCGTCTGATACTGCGTCGGCAGCGGCAGCTTAATGGTGTGCAGCTCGCGTTTCGGGAAGCCTTTCACGCCGTTACGCGTGTTACGGAACAGCACGCGGCTGGTGCCGTGGCGATCCATCAGCATGGAAACCAGTTCCTGACGGGCGCTCTGGGCATCTTCGCTGTCGCTGTTTGCTGCCTGTAGCAACGGCTCGATATCCTGCTCACCGATCATTTCTCCGAGCATGTTCAGTTCGTCGTTGCTCAGTTTGTTACCTGCTAACAGCATGGCCACGGCGTCGGCGACCGGACGATAATTCTTCTGTTCTTCAACGAATTGCTCGAAATCGTGGAAACGGTTCGGGTCCAGCAAACGCAAACGGGCGAAGTGGCTTTCCATCCCCAGTTGTTCCGGGGTTGCGGTCAGCAGCAGAACGCCAGGCACATGCTCTGCCAGTTGTTCAATGGCCTGATATTCACGGCTCGGCGCATCTTCGCTCCACACCAGGTGGTGCGCTTCATCGACAACCAGTAGATCCCACTCGGCTTCACAGAGATGTTCCAGACGCTGTTTGCTGCGACGGGCAAAATCCAGCGAGCAAATAACCAGCTGTTCGGTGTCGAACGGGTTATAGGCATCGTGCTGGGCTTCGGCGTAACGCTCATCATCAAACAGGGCAAAACGCAGGTTGAAGCGGCGCAGCATTTCTACCAGCCACTGATGCTGTAAAGTTTCCGGGACGATAATCAGCACACGTTCAGCAGCGCCAGAGAGCAACTGCTGATGCAGGATCATCCCGGCTTCAATGGTTTTCCCTAAACCGACTTCGTCAGCCAGCAGGACGCGCGGCGCATGGCGGCGACCAACATCATGCGCGATGTTGAGCTGATGCGGGATCAGGCTGGTACGCTGACCGCGCAGGCCGCTGTACGGCATACGGAATTGTTCGCTGGAATATTTGCGTGCGCGGTAACGCAGCGCAAAGCGGTCCATACGGTCAATCTGCCCGGCAAACAGGCGGTCCTGCGGTTTGCTGAACACCAGTTTGCTATCAAGGAAAACTTCACGCAGGGCCACGCCGGACTCTTCAGTATCCAGGCGAGTACCGATATAGGTCAGCAAGCCATTTTCTTCTTTTACTTCTTCGACTTGCATCTGCCAGCCGTCATGGCTGGTAATGGTATCACCAGGGTTGAACATCACGCGGGTCACTGGGGAATCACTGCGTGCGTACAGACGGTTTTCACCAGTAGATGGGAAAAGTAAAGTGACAGTTCGCGCATCCACCGCGACAACGGTTCCAAGTCCCAATTCGCTTTCTGTATCGCTGATCCAGCGTTGACCAAGTGTAAAAGGCATATGTGTTCGGCTCTATATCTTTAATTGCAGGCAATAACCACCCGCTACCGTGCATATGAGGTAGTGGTGTTATTCAGGTCCAGGAATGGAAAGGGCGCTATGGTACTGGATGGCAAAGCATTCGTCACGCATCAAAATGGTATCTGGCGAACTCTTTTTTTTGCTCAAAACAGCCCAAGTTGCCCGGTCATAAGTGTAGCAAAATTATCCTCAATAAAAGGGAGTATTCCCTCCGCCACAGGTTGCAGTTGGCGGGTCAGATAGTGTTCGTAATCCAGCGGTGAACGTTGGTAGTCCAGCGGCTCAGGGCCGTTGGTGGTCCATACGTACTTAATGGTGCCGCGGTTCTGATATTGCAAGGGGCGACCGCGCTTTTGGTTTTCTTCATCGGCAAGGCGGGCGGCGCGTACATGAGGCGGTACATTACGCTGGTATTCGCTCAGCGGGCGGCGAAGTCGTTTGCGGTAAACCAGCCGCGCATCCAGTTCACCGGCCATCAGTTTGTCGATGGTTTCCCGCACATACTCCTGATATGGCTCGTTGCGGAAGATGCGTAGATATAGCTCCTGCTGAAATTGCTGGGCCAGCGGTGTCCAGTCGGTGCGCACGGTTTCCAGACCTTTAAATACCATCCGTTGTTTATCGCCCTCCTGAATCAGCCCGGCATATCGCTTTTTGCTGCCGGTATCGGCTCCGCGAATGGTCGGCATCAGAAAACGGCAGAAATGGGTTTCATACTCCAGTTCCAGCGCACTGGTCAGCCGTTGCTGTTGCAACGTATCTGCCCACCAGGCGTTAACGTGCTGCACCAGTGCGCGGCCGATTTTCGCCGCCGCTTCTTCCGAATGTGCGCTTTTCAGCCAGACAAACGTTGAGTCGGTATCGCCATAGATCACGTCATAGCCCTGCGCTTCAATCAATGCTTTGGTTTGCCGCATGATCTGATGACCACGCATAGTGATCGACGACGCCAGACGCGGATCGAAGAAGCGGCAGGCAGTGGTGCCAAGCACGCCATAAAAGGCATTCATAATGATCTTCAGCGCCTGCGACAGCGGCTTATTACCCTGACGTTTGGCTTCATCGCGCCCGTGCCAGATGTTAGTCACAATCTCCGGCAGGCAATGTTTTTCTCGCGAGAACCAGGCATCGAGAAAACCTTCGGTACTATGCTCTGGATCAGGCTGCGCCATGCCTTCTACCAGCCCGACGGGATCAATCAGAAAGGTGCGGATGATCGACGGGTACAGGCTTTTGTAGTCCAGCACCAGCACCGAATCATAAAGCCCTGGGCGCGAATCCATCACATAGCCACCGGGGCTGGCGTGCGGCGGCACTTCGCCGAGATTAGGCGCGACATATCCAGCGCGATGCATTCGGGGAAAATAGAGATGACCAAATGCCGCTACCGATCCCCCGTGCCGGTCTACTGGCAGGCCGTTCACCGTTGCTCGTTCGAGTAAAAACGGCATGATCTCCGTTTTATGGAAGATCTGCGTCACCAGTTCGCAATCTTTCAGGTTATAAGTCGCCAGCGCGGGTTTATCTTCGGCGAAACGACGGTCAATTTCGTCCATTCGATCCCACGGGTTATCAATCGACTTACCTTCGCCCAACAGTTCCTGGGCGACGGTTTCCAGCGAGAATGAAGAGAAATTCCAGAACGCGGATTTTAGCGCCTCGATACCATCGATAATTAGCCGACCTTTAGCCTGGGCAAAAAAGACACCGTTTTTAAAGCCGTGTTCGCGCCACTCCAGCTCACTGTTTTCACGCCCCAGACGTAGTGGAATACGGTAACGCTCGGCATGTTTTTGCAGCATCCGAAGATCGAATTGCACCACGTTCCAGCCGATGATCACATCGGGATCGTGAGTTGCAAACCAGGCGTTGAGTTTTTCCAGCAACAGCGGGCGGCTGGCGACGTACTCCAGTTCGAAATCGAGCGTGGAGGCGTCGCCATTCTCTGGCCCCAGCATATAAACGATGCGCTGCCCGCAACCTTCCAGGCCGATGCAGTACAGCTCACCGTGGCGGGTGGTTTCAATATCAATAGAAACCCACTTGAGCGGCGGACGATAGTCGGGATGCGGTTTAAGACGGGCATTAACGATAGCGGCATTGCGCAAATCACCCTCGACCCATACCGGGGAGGTGATAAAGCGCTCCATCAGATAGCGTTCAGGCGGACGTACATCAGCCTCGTAGACGGTAACGCCAGCTTCGCGCAGGCGCTTTTCGTAATTCATCAACTGGCGATGGGCGCGACAGTAAAGGCCATACACCGGCTGGCGATGAAAATCCTTTAACGCCAGCGGCGTCAGGCGAAAGCCTTGTTCACCCTGCAAAATGTGTTGGGCGCGTGGAACATGTTCGGCAGGAATAAACGCTACGGACTCTTGCGGCGCAAGCGTAACGTGCAACGGCCCGTTGTCCGTCGCCAGCCAGAAGGAAACTTCGGTCCCTTGCGGGGTGTCCCGCCAGTGTCGGGTTAAGATAAAACCTGCCTGCGCCACGCTATAAATCCAATAAAAAACCAGGCTTGATTATAGCCTGGTTTCGTTTGACTGGCTGTGGTTTTATACAGTCATTACTGCCCGTAATATGCCTTCGCGCCATGCTTACGCAAATAGTGTTTATCCAGCAACGTTTGCTGCATATCTGGTAGTTGCGGAGCAAGCTGGCGGCAGAATATCCCCATATAAGCGACTTCTTCCAGCACGATGGCGTTATGCACCGCATCTTCGGCGTTTTTACCCCATGCAAACGGGCCGTGAGAATGCACCAGCACGCCGGGCATTTGCGCCGCATCGATCCCCTGTTTTTCGAAGGTTTCAACGATGACGTTACCGGTTTCCCACTCATATTCGCCGTTGATTTCCGCATCGGTCATTTTGCGGGTGCAGGGAATGGAGCCGTAGAAATAGTCAGCGTGGGTGGTGCCGGTTGCCGGAATCGACTGACCTGCCTGCGCCCATATGGTGGCGTGGCGGGAGTGGGTGTGCACAATGCCGCCAATGGACGGGAATGCCTGATAGAGTAACCGATGAGTTGGCGTATCAGAGGAAGGCTTTTTCGTTCCTTCAACGACTTCACCGGTTTCAATACTGACGACGACCATATCGTCGGCGGTCATGGTGCTGTAATCGACGCCGGAAGGTTTGATCACAAAGACGCCGCGCTCGCGATCAACGGCGCTGACGTTGCCCCAGGTCAGCGTGACCAGGTTGTGTTTTGGTAGCGCCAGGTTGGCTTCTAATACCTGACGTTTGAGCTCTTCTAACATGTTGACTCCTTCGTGCCGGATGCGCTTTGCTTATCCGGCCTGCAACATCGGAACGTGTAGGCCTGATAAGGCGCGTCAGCGTCGCATCAGGCGCTGAATGCCGGATGCGCTTTGCTTATCCGGCCTGCAACATCGGAACGCGTAGGCCTGATAAGGCACGTCAGCGTCGAATCAGGCGCTGAATGCCGGATGCGCTTTGCTTATCCGGCCTACAGCATCGGAACGCGTAGGCCTGATAAGACGCGTCAGCGTCGCATCAGGCGCTGAATGCCGGATGCGCTTTGCTTATCCGGCCTGCAACATCGGAACGCGTAGGCCTGATAAGGCGCGTCAGCGTCGCATCAGGCGCTGAATGCCGGATGTAGCGACTTAGCGACGAAACCCGTAATACACTTCGTTCCAGCGCAGCGCGTCTTTAAACGCAGGCAGGCGGGTGTCGTTATCAATCACCGTGATTTCAATGTCGTGCATTTCGGCAAACTGGCGCATATCGTTCAGGTTCAGCGCATGACTGAAGACGGTATGGTGTGCGCCACCGGCAAGGATCCACGCTTCGGAAGCCGTAGGCAGATCCGGTTGCGCTTTCCACAGTGCATTCGCCACCGGCAGTTTTGGCAGGGAGTGCGGAGTTTTCACCGTATCGATGCAGTTAACCAGTAGACGATAACGATCGCCGAGATCAATCAGGCTGGCGACAATGGCTGGACCGGTTTGGGTATTGAAGATCAGGCGGGCAGGATCGTCTTTACCACCAATGCCGAGATGCTGAACGTCGAGGATCGGTTTCTCTTCCACAGCGATCGACGGGCAGACTTCAAGCATATGGGAGCCGAGCACAAGGTCATTACCTTTCTCAAAGTGGTAGGTGTAGTCCTCCATAAAGGAGGTGCCGCCCTGCAGACCGGTTGACATCACCTTCATGATGCGAAGCAAGGCGGCAGTTTTCCAGTCGCCTTCGCCCGCAAAGCCGTATCCCTGTTGCATCAGACGCTGTACGGCCAGGCCAGGGAGCTGTTTCAGACCATGTAAATCTTCAAAGGTGGTGGTGAACGCGTGGAAGCCACCTTGTTCCAGGAAACGCTTCATCCCCAGCTCAATACGCGCCGCTTCCAGCACGTTCTGCCGTTTCTCGCCGTGGATTTGAGTGGCAGGTGTCATGGTGTAGCTGCTTTCGTACTCATCGACCAGCGCGTTAACATCGCCATCGCTGATGGAGTTCACCACTTGCACCAGATCGCCAACTGCCCAGGTATTGACGGAGAAACCGAACTTGATCTGTGCGGCAACTTTATCGCCGTCAGTGACCGCCACTTCACGCATGTTATCGCCAAAACGGCAGACTTTCAGATGACGGGTATCCTGTTTAGATACCGCCTGACGCATCCAGGAGCCGATGCGCTCATGCGCTTGTTTATCCTGCCAGTGACCGGTAACGACGGCATGTTGCTGACGCATACGCGCGCCGATGAAACCGAACTCGCGGCCGCCGTGCGCGGTCTGGTTCAGGTTCATAAAGTCCATGTCGATGCTGTCCCACGGCAGCGCCGCGTTGAACTGGGTGTGGAATTGCAGCAACGGTTTATTGAGCATGGTCAGGCCGTTAATCCACATTTTGGCCGGGGAGAAGGTGTGCAGCCACACCACCAGACCGGCGCAACGATCGTCGTAATTGGCGTCGCGGCAAATAGCGGTGATTTCATCCGGCGTGGTGCCCAGCGGTTTCAGCACCAGTTTACAGGGCAGTTTCGCTTCCGTATTCAGCGCATTAACGACGTGTTCGGCATGTTGGGTGACCTGACGCAGGGTTTCCGGGCCATACAGATGCTGGCTACCAATTACAAACCACACTTCATAATTATCAAAAATCGTCATTGTCGTGTCCTTATAGGGTCGGAACGGCCTGGGCAGCCTGTGCCGGGGCGGAAGTTGGAAGATAGTGTTGTTCGGCGCTTATCGCCCATTGCTGATAGCGGCGATAAAGCTGTTCAAAGCGTTGTGCCTGTTCGGGGCACGGTTGCAGGGTTTTCTCTATCGCACTGGCCATTTTTTGCTGTGCTGAGGGGATGTCGGCGTGCACTTTTGCGGCGACGGCAGCGAAAATCGCCGCACCGAGCGCGCAGCACTGATCAGAGGCAACAATTTGCAGCGGGCGATTCAGCACGTCGCAGCAGGCTTGCATAATCACCTGGTTTTTCCGTGCGATACCGCCCAGCGCCATCACGTTGTTTACGGCGATCCCCTGATTGGTGAAGCACTCCTGAATTGCGCGCGCGCCGAAAGCGGTAGCGGCAATTAAACCGCCGAACAGCAGCGGCGCGTCGGTAGCGAGGTTCAGATCGGTAATTACCCCTTTCAGGCGTTGGTTAGCGTTTGGCGTGCGACGACCGTTAAACCAGTCGAGCACGACCGGCAGGTGATCCAGAGACGGATTTTTGGCCCATGCTTCGGTAAGCGCCGGAAGCAGTTGTTTCTGGCTGGCTTTGATTTGCTCTTTCAGTTCCGGATGCTGGGCGGCAAGCTGTTCCAGCGGCCAGCCGAGTACGCGACCAAACCAGGCGTAGATATCACCAAACGCCGACTGGCCGGCTTCCAGGCCAATAAATCCAGGCACCACGCTGCCGTCAACCTGACCGCAAATGCCTTTCACTGCCCGCTCGCCAACGCTCTGTTTGTCGGCAATCACAATGTCGCAGGTCGAAGTGCCGATAACTTTTACCAGCGCGTTAGGCTGTGCGCCCGCGCCAACCGCGCCCATATGGCAGTCAAATGCGCCGCCAGAAATCACCACGCTTTCAGGCAGACCGAGACGCTGCGCCCATTCCGGGCATAAAGTGCCCACCGGAATATCGGCAGTCCAGGTGTCAGTGAATAGCGGGGAAGGTAAATGGCGATTGAGGATCGGGTCCAGCTCGTCAAAGAAACTTGCTGGCGGCAGACCGCCCCAACTTTCGTGCCACAACGATTTATGTCCGGCGCTGCAACGTCCGCGGCGAATGTCCTGCGGACGGGTGGTGCCGGAGAGCAGGGCGGGTACCCAGTCGCACAGCTCAATCCACGACGCGGCAGACTGCGCCACGGCGTTATCCTGGCGAGTCACATGCAGGATTTTTGCCCAGAACCATTCGCTGGAATAAATACCGCCAATATAGCGGGAGTAGTCAACTTTGCCCGGCGCGTGACACAAGCGGGTGATCTCTTCCGCTTCTTCAACTGCCGTGTGGTCTTTCCACAACACGAACATCGCGTTCGGGTTTTCAGCAAACTCCGGGCGTAGCGCCAGCACGTTGCCGTCGGCGTCGATTGGCGCAGGTGTTGAGCCGGTGGTATCCACACCAATACCAACCACGTCGGCGCGTTGTTCGGCGCTAAGTTCTGCCAGCACGGTTTTTAGCGCCGCTTCCATTGACTCAATATAGTCACGCGGATGATGACGGAACTGGTTATTTGGGGCATCGCAAAATTGCCCTTCCTGCCAACGGGGATACCACTCTACGCTGGTGGCGATCTCTTCACCGTTGGCGCAGTCCACCGCCAACGCTCGTACAGAATCACTGCCAAAATCGAGGCCAATTGCAATCGCCATCGTTTCACTCCATCCAAAAAAACGGGTATGGAGAAACAGTAGAGAGTTGCGATAAAAAGCGTCAGGCAGGATCCGCTAATCTTATGGATAAAAATGCTATTGCATAGCAAAGTGTGACGCCGTGCAAATAATCAATGTGGACTTTTCTGCCGTGATTATAGACACTTTTGTTACGCGTTTTTGTCATGGCTTTCAGCTCACCTTGTTACAAAATGCTTTTAACAAGCGGGGTTGTCGGTTGGATTAGCGAGAAGAGTCAGTTAAAGACGCTGTGACGGCAATGTCTGATGCAATATGGACAATTGGTTTCTTCTTTTAATGGCGGGAGTATGAAAAGTATGGCTGAAGCGCAAAATGATCCCCTGCTGCCGGGTTACTCGTTTAACGCCCATCTGGTGGCGGGGTTAACGCCGATTGAGGCCAACGGTTATCTCGATTTTTTTATCGACCGACCGCTGGGAATGAAAGGCTATATTCTTAATCTCACCATTCGTGGGCAGGGTGTGGTGAAAAACCAGGGGAGAGAATTTGTCTGCCGACCGGGGGATATTTTGTTGTTTCCACCAGGAGAAATTCATCACTATGGTCGCCATCCAGAGGCCCGCGAATGGTATCACCAGTGGGTTTATTTTCGGCCCCGCGCATACTGGCATGAATGGCTAAACTGGCCGTCAATATTTGCCAATACCGGTTTCTTTCGTCCGGACGAAGCGCACCAGCCGCATTTCAGCGATTTGTTTGGGCAAATTATCAATGCCGGACAAGGAGAAGGGCGCTATTCGGAATTGCTGGCGATAAATCTTCTTGAGCAATTGTTACTACGGCGCATGGAAGCGATTAATGAGTCGCTCCATCCGCCAATGGATAACCGAGTGCGCGAGGCTTGTCAGTACATCAGCGATCACCTTGCGGACAGCAATTTTGATATTGCCAGCGTCGCGCAGCACGTTTGCCTGTCGCCGTCGCGTCTGTCGCATCTGTTCCGCCAGCAGTTAGGGATTAGCGTCTTAAGCTGGCGCGAAGATCAGCGTATCAGTCAGGCGAAACTGTTACTTAGCACTACACGTATGCCTATCGCTACCGTGGGACGCAATGTCGGCTTTGACGATCAACTCTATTTTTCGCGTGTGTTTAAAAAATGCACAGGTGCAAGCCCAAGTGAGTTTCGTGCAGGGTGTGAATAAAACTTCATTTTTAATGAATGGTTAGCATTTTCAGATAGATATTAAATATATATTTAACAGGGTGTCATTGGGTGCCTCATATTTAATATCTATCAGTCATTGGAATAAATGAATTAAAGGTGCTAATTATAAAATGGAATTGTAATAATTCATTTCTTTTTGCTGTATTAGCTCTGCTGAAGGGTTATGCTCTATTTAATGTAATTCAGAGCAAAAGTTCTTCTTTTGATTTCATCTCATATTAATAAATCTTAAATTTCGCATTAACTAATCTTGAATACGCAAAATAAAGGTATATGATGTGCCTTACACAAAAGGAGCGCAGTTTCTTAATGTTACTTTGAGTAACACTAAAAACTACAGCTCGCTTGTCTGTAGAGCGCTTTTTTTGCGAGCCATTACTTTCATTTGTAAGTGATCGTAATGTAGTTATATATGTTATTTTAGGGATGAATAATGAAAAATAGTATTAAGAGCGCCATTGCTGCCGCATTGGTTATGGGTATTACATCGTATGCTCATGCTGGTCCTGACGGCAGTAACCACGGTACTGTGACTTATATTGGTACAATTGAAGAGTCAGCTTGCTCCATTAAAGCAGAAGATGTAGATAAGGAAGTCGATCTGGGTGGCTCTATCGGTACGGGTACGATTGCTGCGGGTAAAGATTCCACAAAAATTCATTACACCATTGAATTAGAAGGTTGTAACTTCACTGCGGGCACCAAAAATATGCACACAGTGATCACTGCTGCTTCTGATGCTTACTCAGGAAACTCCGATTATCTGGCGTTAATGAGTACGCAGGGAACGGGTGAAATGAAAGGTGCATATATTCAGCTAGGTAATAAAGATGAAACCCCGGTTAAATTGGGCGAGGTGGTTGATGAGGGCATTGTGATGGAGTCTGACAATGTAACCGGTAAAACAAACCAAACCGTACATTTAACCGCATGGGTACATGGTGTATCTACAACCACGTATAGCGCGGGTTCTTCTAATGGCACAATTGATCTTGGTCCATTCAGAACGCCAGCTAATTACGAAATCAGCTACGATTAATTCTATTAGTTGATGGCGTATTATCTCAGACATAAGCGTTAATCTTAAATTATAGTTATCTGAATCATTGATAATGTAATGTGCGAGGATTTTTATCCTTATTTTATTGGGTGATGATTTCCTCGCATCTGTACGTAATGCCTGATGAATTAATACGCTTATTTTAAAGTGTCGAAAGTATACTTGTTTAATTAGCGAGTATATTTATTTTGATATTTTAAAATAATTAAGCATTAAATGATTGTTATGCATATTTTCTGGTTGGTGGGGGGGCTCTTCTTATCACCAGGAACATAGCCACCACTTGCGGTCAGGGATGGATTCCGATGCTTAAACGCGCCCATTTTCGTTTACAAGTATTAACTGCAGCCGTCATATTAGCGCTTACAGGGGGGCTGAACACCAGCCACGCTGATGAGATTACGCAGTTTAATACCCAGTTCCTGGACGTCAAAAAGGGAACGCAAGTCGATCTGGTTCGCTTCTCCCGCAAAGGTTACGTCATGCCGGGAAAGTACAATCTCAGAGTGGCGGTAAATAAATATCCGTTGGCAGGTGATTACGACATCACCTGGTATGCCGATGATCAAGATCCTGCGAATAGTTATCCCTGCTTGTCTCCAGAGCTGGTAAACCTATTAGGCTTTAAAGCCGAAGTTGTGGAGAAATTTGTCTGGATAAAAGACGGACAATGTCTCAAGCCCGCTCAACTTGATGGCATAGATACGCAGGCTGATTTAAGTGTCTCACTGCTGACGATTGTTATTCCACAAGCTTATCTTGAATACACCGATGATGACTGGGACCCTCCGGCGCGTTGGGATGATGGTATTGCTAGCCTGCTGTTCGACTACAACGTGAATACACAATGGCAACATGGCGAAGGCGAAAGCAGCAGTGAGCAAAGTATTAATGCCAACGGCACGGTGGGGGCAAACTATGGCCCCTGGCGTCTGAGGGCAGACTGGCAGAGCGACTACACCAAATATAGTGGCGGTAGCGACAATAGTAGTAGCCACGATAATGCTCCCCAACGAAACTGGGACTGGACGCGGTTATACGCTTACCGGGCATTACCCTCGTTGGGCGCGCAACTGACGCTTGGCGAGAGTTCTCTGGCCTCTGATATTTTTGACACCTTCGACTTTGTTGGTGCCAGTCTGGTTACGCAGGATCAAATGTTGCCGCCCAGGCTTCGCGGCTATGCGCCTGATATCGTCGGGGTGGCGCGTTCTAACGCCCGCGTAGTGGTGAGTCAGCAAGGGCGAATTATTTATGATCAACAGATTCCCGCCGGGCCGTTTCATATCCAGGATATTGACCAGAGTGTTTCTGGCGATCTGCACGTGCGCATTGAAGAGCAGGGCGGGCAGGTACAGGAATATGATGTCAGCACCGCGTCTATTCCCTATCTGACAAGGGCCGGACAAGTCCGTTACAAAATGGAAGCGGGTCGTCCTCAGGACTGGGATCGCCACATGACAGGTGATGCTTTTGCCAGTAGCGAAGCCTCGTGGGGGATTGCCGATGGTTGGTCACTCTATGGTGGCGGCGTTGGTTCGCAGGACTATCAGGCCGTGGCGTTGGGGCTCGGTCGCGACATGGCGCTGTTGGGTGCGCTTTCTGTCGATGTGACGCATTCACGCGCCAAATTACCGGCAGATAGCGGCTATGGAGAAGGCACTCTGCAAGGCAACTCGTACCGGGTGAGTTATGCCAAAGACATTGACTCTATTCATGGTCGCTTTACGTTTGCCGGATATCGCTTTTCCGAAGAAAACTTCATGACCATGAGTGATTACCTGGATGCGAACGATGACGATCACACTCGTAGCGGGCATGATAAAGAGATGTATACCGCCAGCTATAACCAGGTTTTCCCGGATCTGAATGTTTCAGCATATCTAACCTACACCCATCGCACCTACTGGGATCGTGAATCGCAAAGCAACTACAACGTTATGCTGTCCTACTTTTTTAGCGCAGGTAGCCTGCGTAATGTCAGCGTCTCACTGACCGGTTTCCGCAATGAGTACGATGACGACACAGATAAAGGTGCGTACCTCTCTATTTCAGTTCCGTGGGGTAACGACGCCACTATCAGCTACAACGGGCAGTACAACAAAGATAACTCCTCAAACAAAGTGGGTTTTTATCAGCGTCTTGATGAACGCAACAACTACCAGTTAAGCGCAGGGAGTACCCGTGATGGCGGTAGCGCCAGTGGCTATTTCAGCCATGATGGTTCTGTGGCGGATGTAGATCTCAGTGCCAGTTATCAGGCCGGTAGCTACCGGTCCGCGGCGCTTTCTTTACAGGGTGGGATGACGTTAACGGCTAATGGTGGCGCTTTGCATCGGATGACTTCGCCAGGTAGCACTCGCCTGCTGGTCGATACGGAAGGCGTCGCGGGTGTGCCGGTTGGCGGTTACGATGCGCCGGTTTACAGCAACCACTTTGGTAAGGCGGTGCTGACTGATGTGAACAATTACAGTCGCAGCCAGGCGCGTATTGATCTGGACAATTTGCCAGAAAATGCTGAGTCCACCCAGTCAGTCGTGCAGGCGACGCTGACGGAAGGTGCGATCGGTTATCGCCAGTTTGCGGTGATTAGCGGTCAGAAGGCGATGGTTGTCGTTCGCCTGAGCAACGGTCAGCATCCGCCATTTGGTGCTGAAGTGAAAAATGCGCGCGGTCAACAGGTAGGCTTACTGGATGAGGACGGCAACGTCTACCTTGCGGGGGTTAATGCCGGGGAAGAAATGCAGGTCATCTGGGATGGCGAGGCGCAATGTAATATCGCGCTACCGACTCCCTTACCTGCCGATCTGTTTAGCGGTTTGCTCTTGCCATGTCTCGGAGAGCATTCGGGTACTAACATCGCCCAGCCGATAATTAAACCTGCCATTCAAGAGCAAACACAAGTCGCTCCGTCTGCGAAGCCAAAGTCGATTTCGCTTAACTAATAAGTCGTAAGGATACGGTATGAATCACAAAATACTCCAGATGGGAGTAATGCTGACACTGCTTTCAGTCTCTTGTGTGCAGGCTTCCGTAGCGCCGGATCGCACCCGAGTTATCTTCAATGGTGATAAAAAATCGGTCGTTGTGACGTTGAGAAACGACAGCAGTACATCGCCTTTTCTGGCGCAATCCTGGATTGAGGATACTGGTCGACACAAAATTAGCGAACCATTGGTACTGTTGCCACCGTTGCAACGTATTGAGCCAATGAGTAAGGGGCAGGTTAAAATTCAGTTAATCTCTGCCGCGCCTGCGCTACCACAAGACAGGGAGTCGATGTTTTTCTATGTGGTACGTGAAATTCCTCAGGAGAGCAGTAATAAAAACGCCAGTTCGATGCAACTCGCACTCCAGTCGCGGATAAAAGTATTTTACCGCCCCGCAGCCGTAGTAAAGCAGTTGGATGAACTCCATCCCTGGCAATATAAAACGACGCTGACCCGAATTGGCGACCGCTATCAGGTGAACAATCCAACGCCCTGGTTTGTTGTATTAGTTGATGCTCGCGATCGTAAAGGCGGGAAAAGCGCTCAAGGTTTCAAATCACTCTCTGTTCCGCCTTTTAGCAATCAGCCGTTAGGCGTGAGTGCCGGTGCATTAGGGGCGACGCCCGTGCTGACATACATCAATGATTACGGCGCAATGTTACCGCTGATATTCAATTGCAGCGGGAGCACCTGTGTGGTGAACGAAGCGCAGAGTCGCGAGAAATAATCGACGGGTGGAAGAAAAATGAAAAAAATCTATTTATTTCCTGGATTACTCAGTTTGTTATTTTCTTGCTGGGGACACGCTGCGGTAACGCCCGATCGCTCTCGGGTTATTTTTGACGGTGGCGAAAAGTCGGTCAGCGTTACGTTGAGCAACAACAGCGATAAACATCCCTACCTGGCACAATCCTGGCTGGAGAATGCGCAGAAAGAAAAGGTGACCTCGCCACTGGTGGTTCTGCCACCACTATTGCGTATTGAGCCGAAATCAGACGGGCAGGTGAAAATCCTCGGCATGCCGGCATTAAGTCACTTACCGCAGGACAGAGAATCACTGTTCTACTTTAATGTGCGCGAAATTCCACCCAAAAGCGATAAACCTAATACCCTGCAAATTGCCCTACAGACCCGACTCAAGCTGTTTTATCGCCCGGCAGCGCTGGCAAAACAGGCAGATTTGTTCCATCCGTGGCAGCACAAAATTACGCTCAATCGTCTGGGCGATCGCTACCAGGTCAATAACCCCACGCCTTATTACGTGGTTCTGATCGGCGCCAGTGAGAGTAAAAATGGTCCATCGCCTGCCGGATTCGAGCCACTAATGTTGGCACCGTTAGACACTCAGCCTTTAAGTGTCAATGCCAGCGCTCTGGAGCGTGCCCCAGTGCTGACCTATGTGAATGATTATGGCGCTCGTTTGCCGTTGTTCTTCATTTGCAGCGGCGATCGTTGTCAGGTGGATGACGCTCGCAGCATTAAACAGCAATAACCAGAGGAGCGATGAACGCAATGAGAAGACTTCTCTCGGGCGTAACTGGCCTGGTAGCGCTGCTGGCAGGTGCCCCGGTGCTGGCCGAAGGCAGCAAAAGCGTCAATATGGTGGTTAAGGTGCTGGTAGACGCACCGCCCCCCTGTTCAGTGCAAGGTTCTACGGTGAGCTTCGGCAAAATGCTGATCACTAAAGTGAATGGCGCTAATTACACCAAACCCGTGGGCTACACCCTAAACTGCGATTCCCGGTTGAGCGATCTGCTGAAGTTACAAATTCAGGGGACGGCGGTAAATATTAACGGCGAACAGGTGCTGGATACGGGGATTTCTGGCTATGGCCTACGGATACAGCTAGCCAGTGATAAAACGCTACTGGCGCCGGGAACGGCAAGCTGGTTCAACTTCAACTACGCTGGCAACAATGCTCCAGTGCTGGAAGCAGTTCCGGTGAAAACCACCAGCACCGTTGCAACGGGGGCTTTTTCCGTCAGTGCTACGCTGGTGGTCGATTACCAATGAACAGATACCTCATTATTGCATTCTTGCTGATCCCTAACGCTGTACAGGCTGCTGATGGCGAATTGATATTTAAAGGCGAATTTGTCAATCCACCAGTATGTACTATCAATAACAATAATAATATTGAGATTGATTTTGGCGATGTAATTATTAATCGAATAGATGGCGTAAGCTATAAGTTAGCCGACGTGCCTTATACCATCAGTTGTGCTCCTGATGAACAGTACGACTTATTAACGATGACGTTAACATTCAGTGGTGAACAAACTGATTTTGAACAAGCCGCAGTAAAAACAGATGTTAATGGCCTCGGGATTAAATTACTGGCTAACGGACAACCTTTTAAAGTGGGAAGTGCTATCGGTATTACTAACTACAAAGCAAATTTACCTGTATTAAAGGCTATCCCTGTTCGAAAAACTGGAGTTGAACTGGCTGCAGGGAATTTTGACGCACTGGCAACGCTGCAGGTCGATTATCAATGATTACGGGAGGCGTGATGCGTACATTATTATCTATTCTGCTGGTATGGGGCGCATTGTTATTACCCGCTCAGGCAAATGATAATTTACATTTTTTCGGTAACTTATTAATGGGAATTTGTACGCCGGTTGTTCAGAACGGCGTGATGGATGAAATTGATTTTGGTCGTCTCGATGCTGATATTTTTCGTTCCGGCAACAAAGAATCTCCGCGAGTCCCGGTAGTATTACAATTAACGGGATGTGAGATGTCGCTGACGACGGTCACCGTCACCCTTTCGGGGACGGAAGCCACCGGGATGAACGGGTATTTAGCGTTGGACCCCACTTCGCAAGCCAGCGGCGTGGCGATTGGTCTGGAAACGCCGGATGGAGCGCCCGTTTATATTAATGATACCGTTGGCGCAAATTTTGCGCTGACGCCCCCGGAAACCACGCTGAGTCTTAATGCCTGGGTAAAAGCGATTGCCGGGCAGGAATTAGTGGTCGGAACTTTTACGTCTATCATGACCGTTCAATTTGAGTATTTTTAAAATGAAAATGATAAAAAGAATTAGCTTGCTGGCCGTGTTATTCGTCTATGGATTTATTCCTTCGCTACAAGCTAAAGATTATAATGGCATAATGATTTATGACGCTAATTATCATCCAGTGGGATATACCGATCATATTATCAATATAGATTTCTCCACGGTAGGTTTCGGGACTCATGGCGTTTGTACTATGCCAGAACATTCCGGCCAGTACTTCACCTGCACATGGACTCCAGATATACAAAACCCTGTTAAGATTACATTGAAAGATTGGGGGAATGCGAATAGTTCACATTGCCCTGGTTTGCCTGACGATTGGGATTGTCAGTACGCGAAAATAGACGTCCAAATTCCGGATCAGGATTTTTGCCCGTGGACCGTGAAGGTATTTATGAAGTCAACGAATATACGGGCACCCGAATCATATATCGGACCTTCGGATATGTTCAGTGCCTGCTCTGTCAATGTTGCGCCGTATGATGTTTCCTGGAACCCAGATTTTGTTTCACATGAAATAACTCTTAATTTGCGTAGCACTGGGAGCACTATTACTAAAATGCTACAAACGTATTTGATGAAAGATAATAAACTCTGTGATAGCAGTAAAATGGATGAACGCGGTGCCTATTGTCGTTACGTGAGTAGCTATACCAGAATGACACCAGCCGGTTGTGGAGATAGCCGGGTGAGGGCGACAGCGGTGGAAAAAGGTATCGATGATACCGCACTGCATGATGTTACAATTAATATCAATACGTCGCAGGCTACTCCTATTAATACAACCTGTGAGTTTCTGTATGTTATAGAGCCGCAATGAGGCAGTAATTCTATAGTGTTGCCAGCCTGGCGGGGCGTTAGTTTTCGGTATTCCAGGCGATTCTACCGCCGCAATTATCATTGGTGTGCTTTATATGAAGGATATGAATCCGGAGCCAATGTTGGAAAAAAACTTGTTATCCTCAATGATTAAATCTAACGGTGAATGGCTGGCGTTTGTGGTGCGTCCGTTCTCTGTGGCGCTGGCTGCCTGTTTCTTTTTGGTTGTTGCGTTACAAGGACGCAATATCTACCGTTCATTTAGCCGTTAATCCGCTGTTTTCAGGCCATCTATGTTCCTGATGGTCTGCCTTCCCACTAAGTAAAATCCTGCGTGACTGCTAAATTTATACTCAAAATGATTCACGTTGCAGGAAAGGCCACGAATATATTCACGCAAAGAATATATTGACCTGAATACCACCACTTCGCACAATCCACAACGAACTCATCAATCGGGCGCATTATGCAAGCACTGCTGGAACACTTTATTACTCAATCGACAGCGTATTCTCTGCTGGCTGTTTTACTGGTGGCTTTTCTGGAGTCGCTGGCGCTGGTAGGTCTGATACTGCCAGGTACTGTACTGATGGCAGGGCTGGGGGCGCTCATTGGCAGTGGTGAGTTGAGTTTTTGGTATGCCTGGTTGGCCGGAATTGTCGGTTGCCTGATGGGGGACTGGATCTCGTTCTGGCTGGGTTGGCGGTTTAAAAAGCCGCTGCACCGTTGGTCTTTTATGAAGAAGAATAAAACGTTGCTCGATAAGACCGAGCATGCGCTACATCAGCACAGCATGTTTACCATTCTGGTCGGGCGCTTTGTCGGGCCGACGCGTCCGTTAGTGCCGATGGTGGCAGGGATGCTGGATCTGCCAGTGCGCAAGTTTCTCTTACCGAATATTGTGGGTTGCCTGTTGTGGCCACCGTTCTACTTCCTGCCGGGGATTTTGGCGGGGGCGGCGATAGATATTCCCGCGGGTATGCAGAGCGGTGAGTTTAAATGGTTGTTGCTGGTAACGGCGGTGTTTTTGTGGGCTGGCGGTTGGTTGTGCTGGCGGTTATGGCGCAGTGGTAAATCCACTGACCGCTTAAGCCATTATTTGTCGCGCGGTCGTTTGTTGTGGCTTACCCCGATGATTTCTGCCATTGGCGTGGTGGCGCTGGTGGTGTTAATTCGCCACCCGTTGATGCCGGTGTATATCAATATTTTGCGTAAAGTGGTTGGGGTTTAGGGCATAGTTCTGGCGGGGCCCTGATGCGACGCTTACCGCGTCTTATCAGGCCTACAAAAAGCACGACCTGTAGGTCGGATAAGGCGTTCACGCCGCATCCGACAGTGCATGTTAACCTTTAATCCCCAATAGCGCCGAAGCACTCGCCTTACCGCTCAACAACTCATCGGTCTTCCCGTGCCAGGCGATGCGCCCGTCGGCGACCACCACCGAGCGCGTGGCGATCCGCGCCGCATCCTCCACACTGTGCGACACCATCAATAGCGTCATTTTTTGCTGCTGGCAGTTCATGCTCACCAGCGTCAACATCTCCTGGCGTAGTGCCGGATCGAGCGCGGAGAACGGTTCATCGAGCAATAAAATGGGCTGTTCGCGCACCAGACAACGCGCCAGAGCCACACGCTGCCGCTGACCGCCGGACAGTTCGCCCGGCAAGCGCGCCATTAAATTATCAATCCCCATCTGGCGGGCGATAGCGTGCATTTTCTCCTGCTGTACCGTGTTTAGCTTCAAGCCAGGATTAAGCCCCAGCCCGATGTTCTGCGCGACCGTCAGGTGACTGAACAGATTGTTCTCCTGAAACAGCATTGACACCGGACGGCGTGACGGCGGCGTTGTGGTGTGATCAACGCCGTCGAT
This sequence comes from Escherichia coli, assembly GCF_011881725.1. Taxonomy (GTDB): domain Bacteria; phylum Pseudomonadota; class Gammaproteobacteria; order Enterobacterales; family Enterobacteriaceae; genus Escherichia; species Escherichia coli_E. The sequence continues at coordinate 76,343 of NZ_JAATUR010000005.1, forward strand.
AGTCAGCGAACCGCTGGCAGGCGTCAGAAAACCGGCGATCAAATTCAGCAGGGTACTTTTACCCGCGCCGCTTGGCCCGAGGATCGCCACCTGCTCGCCGCGTTCTACCGTTAAGCTAAAACGCATTGGCAAATGGTGGTAAAGCCAGGTGATATCAGTCAGTTTTAACATTTCGCCCCGGTAGTTTTTCAATCACGGTAAACAGCATAAAACAGAGCAGTAGCAGAATTAACGCGGTGACCGCACCGTCCTGACTGCGATAAGAGCCAATTTGCTGGTAGAGATAAAATGGCAGGGTGCGGAAATCATCATTACCGAACAACGCGACGACACCAAAATCACCAATCGACAGTACGCAGGCAAAGGCCAGCGCCTGTGCCAGCGGACGTTTCAGGGCGCGCAGTTCGACCACTTTTAAGCGCGACCAGCCTTCAATACCCAGCGACTGGCACAACATGCTGTAGCGGGCGGTGATATCGCGCATTGGGTTTTCCAGCACTTTCAGCGCGTAGGGGATCGCCATTAATGCATTGGTGAAAATCACAATGCCATCGGCAGATTGCGGCAGACCAATGGTGTTGTTGAGCAGCAAGAAAAAGCCAGTAGCCAGCACAATGCCCGGCATGGCGAGGATCAACATGCCGCTCATTTCCAGCGCCTGACCGGCCAGTATTTTTTGCCGCGCCCGCAGTTCGCGACTGCTCCATAGCAGCATCATGGTCAGCACCACACACAGTACGCCTGCCGCCAGCGCAATTCGCAATGAAGTCCACAGCGCCTGCCATAGCACCGGTTGCGCCAGCACTTCCGGCAACTGGCGATTTACACCATCCACAATCACCGCCAGTAACGGCGGTAGTAACAATAGTAGCGCCAGCACTATCAATAACGTATCGCAAATGCGGCTGTGCAGACGGTCGTCCGGGTCGCGCCAGCCTTGCAGCAGCGTGGTGCCGGGCGCAATGGCCTCACTTAATCGCTGACTCAGCAGCACCAGCCCGAGACAGCACACCATCTGGATCAGCGCCAGCATTGCCGCGCGGGCGGGATCGTAGTCGTAACTCAGTGATTGATAAATCGCCAGCTCAATGGTGGTCGCCTGCGGACCGCCGCCCAGTGACAGCACGGTGGCGAAGCTGGCGAAACAGAGCATAAAGATAAGCGCAGCAACCGGCGGGATTTGTCGCCGTAACCACGGCCATTCGACGAAGCGGAAAAAATGCCAGCCGCGCATCCCAAGCTGGGCGGCAAGCTGACGCTGTTCGCCAGGGATGTTTTCCAGTGCCTGGAGTAATAAACGGCTCGCCATCGGCAGATTAAAAAATACGTGCGCCAGCAAAATGCCTTGCAGGCCATAGGGGGAAAAAGTCCACTCCAGACCAAGTGAATGCCAGAGCGAGGCCAGCCAGCCCTGGCGACCATAGACGCTAAGAATGCCGAAAACGGCGACCAGCACAGGGAGGATCAAGGTCATTGCGCACAGACGCAACAGCGCCAGCCGCCCCGGAAAGCTCCTGCGATAGAGGGCGCGAGCGAGAAATATTGCTGGTACGACAGAGAGCAACGCCGAGAGAAACGCCTGCCAGAAGGAGAAGCGCACCACATGCCACAGGTAGCTGTCCTGCCAGATTGCCGCCCAGTCACCCTGCGGGGCGTTCCACCACAGGGCGAGAAATGCCGCCAGTGCAACCACCACCACCAGCGTGGCGGCGCTTAGCCCTGGAATTAACCAGCCGGGAATTAACGACTGACGGCGCGTTGCCATTCGCTAATCCATGCCTGACGTTGTGCCGCCACTTCGGCTGGTGTGAATTCCAGCGTGGCGGCAGGTTTGGTCAGTTGTTCAAAGCCAGCAGGTAATGCGACATTTGCTACCGGATACATCCAGTTGCCGGTTGGGATCGCATTCTGGAACGCCGGAGAAACCATAAACTGGAGGAATTTTTGCGCCAGCTCTGGCTGCTTGCTGGCAGCGGTGCGGGCGGCAACTTCTACTTGCAGATAATGACCTTCGCTAAAGTTCGCCGCGGCGTAGTTATCTTTCTTCTCTTCAAGAATGTGATAAGCCGGAGAGGTGGTGTAGCTCAATACCAGATCGCTTTCGCCTTTCAAAAACAGGCCATAGGCTTCGCTCCAGCCTTTGGTGACGGTGACGGTTTTCTTTGCCAGTTTTTGCCAGGCTTGCGAGGCATCATCGCCATAGACTTTTTGCATCCACAGCAACAGACCCAGACCTGGCGTACTGGTGCGCGGATCTTCATAAATCACCCGCCAGTTCTGATCGCTTTCAATCAGCTCCTTCAGACTTTGCGGTGGATTTTTAAGTTTGTTCTTGTCGTAGACAAAGGCGAAATAGCCGTAATCAAACGGTACGAAAGTGTCATTATTCCAGCCGCCAGGCACATTTACTGCATCGGCAGACACGCCGCTTTTGGCAAACAGCCCAGTTTTGCTGGCAGCATCTAACAGATTGTTATCCAGACCCAACACCACATCAGCTTTGCTGTTTTTGCCTTCCATTCGCAGACGGTTAAGCAGTGAGACGCCATCTTCCAGCGCCACCAGTTTCAGTTCGCAATCACAGTCGGCCTCAAAGGCTTTTTTGACCACCGGACCAGGACCCCAGTCGGCGGCGAAGGAGTCGTAGGTATAAACAGTCAGAACGGGTTTCGCGAAAACGGGCGCTGTGCATAGCAACAGCAGGGGAAGACATTTTCTTAACACTTTGCACCTCAAAGAAGAGTGGCAAAGGACTTGAGAAGGAGCCTCAAATCCCTTCGCCGGCGTTATCCGGATCAGGTTCGACGGGTATTTTCTCAGCGCACGCGTCTGCGTGGCACCCCGTTGAGAACGGCGTTAGTGTAGTGATTTTGTTATCAACCAGCAATCATGGATCCGGTGGCGCAAACCACGCTGATTTAAAATCGAACCAACCGAGGGTGTTCATGCGCAGGCCGCGCATACTGCGTTGTCCCTGAATAATCAGCCAGTGGTGGATGAGCGGCACCATTGCTTTGCTGGCGACCAGTTGCTGGCACCAGTTCGCCAGATTCATCTCGCCATTGCGCCAGCGGGCGGCATCGGCTTGCCAGTCGATCGGAATACAGTTTTGTAGCAGCGGCACTTCGCACAAATGTGCAAACAGTGAAAAATCCAGCGGCAGCGTAAAGTTGGCGCTGTTAAGCCAGATATCACTTTCAATATCACCGTTATGCCATTGATCGTAGCTGATCTCTTTAATTTCCAGCGTCACCTGATGGTTCGCCAGAATTTGCTGCATGATCCCGGCAATCACTCGATGTTCAATATGATCCTGGTAGAACGTGAGAGTGAGACTCTCCAGCCCGGCGGGTTTTTCACAATGAGTGGGGCGGGCATGATGCCAACGGGGGAGTAGCCCATAGGCCGGGAACCACAGTTGCTGGTATTGTTCTTCTGCAAAATAAACCAGATTGGTTGGTGAAAGCACATAGCTTACCCAGTCCCTGACTTGCTGATTCGCCCCGCGGTGGGTGCGGCTGTCGAACAGTAAATAGTAGCAACCTTCCTCCAGGCGGCTTTCAATCTCTTTTTCCTCGCCCTTTGGCCCTTCCAGCATCAGACCACAGGCTGGCTCGTCGGCACTTTCAGGCAGAACCCAGACGTTAACTTCGTCGATTAATGCCCGATAACCAAAGAAGTCGTCGAATGCCTGAATTTTCAGTTGATTGGTGCTGTTGCGGATCACAGCGTATGGACCGGTGCCGATCGGATTGCTGGCGAAGTTACTGAGGGTTTCCCATTCGCGTGGCAGGATCATCGCCGGAACTTGTCCTAACAGTAACGGCAACCAGCGATCCGGTTGCGTAAGATGAATGTCCAGCGTCCAGGGCGTTGGTGAAACAATTTCAGCAATGTGGGAATAGAGCGGCAGTGTACTGATCCTTTTCAAAGAAGCGATCACGTCGTCGATTTCCAGTTCGCGACCATGATGAAAATGGATCCCCGGACGTAAAAAAAAGCGCCAGTGAAGCGGTGAAATTTGCTGCCAGTGGTGGGCGATGTCCGCCTCCAGTTCCCCATTTTCCTCATTTATGCGAGTTAAGGCGCTGAAGATTTGCCGGGCGATATGCGTTTCGGAACGGCGTAATGCACTGCCAGGCAGCAGATTGCGCAACGGGCGATAATAGAGCACGCGCAGGATATGCCGCCCCTGGCGAAAGCTGCGCCCCAGATGAGAAATAAGCATTTGCCGCACGGCGCTTTTGTCACCGACTAACTGTACCAGCTGATCGATACGATCCTGCTCAAGCAGGTCTTCCGCCCGCTGTTGCTGGAGCGCCAGCCCGGTGTAGAGGAATGTCAAACGCGAGCGCTTACCGCGCCCGACTTCCGCTTCCCACGTCAGCCAGCCGCGTTCCTGCATGGTGTTGAGCAGGGTGCGCATATGACGACGGGAACAGCTTAATAACTCCGCCAGTTCGTTGAGCGTCGTGTCCTGCGATTTACCCTCGCAGCATTGCCACAGGCGGATGAACTGTTGTTGCAGACGACCAGAAGGCATAAAAGGGGAACTCCTGCGCAAAAGTCAGCAATTTTATTTTCCCTATATTAAGTCAATAATTCTTAACGATGAAGCAAGGAGGTGTCCCATGCGTCAGTTTTATCGGCACTATTTTATCGCGACAGCGCCATTGTGCTGGTTGCATTGGTTAAGCGTTCCACAACGTTTAGCCATGCTTGAAGAACTGATGCAGTGGGAGGGGAGTCATTTTGAATACTGATCTGCGGACATCATGTGTGACTGAGTATTGGTGTTAATCGCCACGCCAGCAGTGAATACCTGCTGGCTTTTTTCTTTTTGGCGATTGAGTGCCGTACGGCGTACTAACTAACGCATAAACGCCGGTTGCTTCTCTTCGTAAGTGGCAATAGCGTCGTCGTGCTGCAGGGTCAGGCCGATGCTGTCCAGGCCGTTCATCATGCAGTGACGGCGGAAGGCATCGATGGTAAAGCGATATGTTTTATCGCCCGCTTTCACCTCTTGTGCTTCCAGGTCCACATCGAATTGAATACCCGGATTGGTTTGCACCAGCGCAAACAGTTCGTCCACTTCTGCATCGCTCAATTTCACTGGCAGCAACTGGTTGTTAAAACTGTTGCCGTAGAATATGTCAGCGAAACTTGGCGCAATTACCACTTTAAAGCCGTAGTCGGTCAACGCCCACGGCGCGTGTTCACGCGAGGAACCGCAGCCGAAGTTTTCCCGCGCCAGCAAAATCGACGCGCCCTGATACTGCGGAAAGTTCAGCACAAAATCCGGATTCGGCTGTTGGCCTTTTTCATCGAGAAAACGCCAGTCATTAAACAGATGCGCGCCAAAACCAGTACGCGTCACTTTCTGCAAAAACTGTTTCGGGATAATGGCATCGGTATCGACATTGGCGGCATCCAGCGGAACCACCAGGCCAGTGTGTTTGATAAATTTCTCTGCCATGGTGTGCTCCTTATTTAATGTTGCGAATGTCGGCGAAATGACCGGTAACGGCAGCGGCGGCAGCCATTGCCGGACTGACCAGATGCGTACGCCCGCCACGCCCCTGGCGGCCTTCAAAGTTACGGTTGCTGGTGGAGGCACAACGTTCACCCGGATTCAGACGGTCGTTGTTCATCGCCAGACACATTGAGCAGCCAGGCAAGCGCCATTCAAAACCGGCTTCAATAAAGATTTTGTCCAGACCTTCTGCTTCCGCCTGGGCTTTAACCGGGCCGGAACCAGGGACCACCAGCGCCTGTACGCCTGGTGCGACTTTCCGGCCTTTGGCAATTTCCGCTGCCGCGCGTAAATCTTCAATACGCGAGTTGGTGCAGGAACCAATAAACACTTTATCGATAGCGACTTCAGTCAATGGAATACCCGGTTTCAGCCCCATATAGGCCAACGCTTTTTCTGCTGACGCGCGTTCAACTGGATCGCTAAACGAAGCAGGATCGGGAATATTATCGTTAACAGAGATCACTTGACCGGGGTTAGTTCCCCATGTGACCTGTGGGGCGATTTCTTCGGCTTGCAGAGTGACAACGGTATCGAAAGTTGCGCCTTCGTCGGTTTGCAGAGTTTTCCAGTAGGCGACGGCGTCGTCAAAATCTTTGCCTTTCGGCGCATGCAGACGGCCTTTAACATAGTTAAAAGTGGTTTCGTCAGGAGCAACCAGTCCGGCTTTTGCGCCCATTTCGATTGCCATATTGCACAGGGTCATACGGCCTTCCATGCTTAAATCACGGATTGCTTCGCCGCAAAACTCCACCACATGTCCGGTGCCGCCCGCACTGCCGGTTTTACCGATAATTGCCAGCACGATATCTTTCGCGGTAATGCCCGCCGCGGCTTTGCCCTGGACTTCAATTTTCATGGTCTTCGCGCGGCCCTGTTTCAGGGTTTGCGTTGCCAGTACGTGTTCAACCTCGGAAGTACCGATACCAAAGGCCAGTGCGCCAAACGCGCCGTGGGTGGCGGTATGTGAGTCGCCGCAGACAATGGTCATCCCCGGCAATGTCACACCCTGTTCCGGCCCCATTACGTGGACGATTCCCTGATACGGGTGATTCAGGTCATACAGTTCGACGCCAAATTCTTTGCAGTTTTTGATCAGCTCCTGCATCTGGATGCGCGCCATCTCACCGCAGGCATTAATGTCTTTAGTCTGAGTTGAAACGTTGTGATCCATGGTGGCGAAGGTTTTTCCCGGCTGACGTACCGGGCGACCGTGGGCGCGCAGACCATCGAACGCCTGCGGTGAGGTCACTTCGTGCACCAAGTGGCGGTCGATATATAACAGCGGGGTTTCGTTTTCGGCTTCGTACACGACATGAGCGTCGAACAATTTTTCGTATAACGTCTTAGCCATGATTACACCCCTTCTGCCACATAGCGGGCAATGATATCGCCCATTTCATCGGTACTAACGGCGGCAGCGCCACGGGCTAAATCCCCGGTGCGAATGCCTTCTTCTAATGCGCGGTTAATGGCGCGTTCAATGGCGGAGGCCGCATCATCGGCATCAAGGCTGTAACGCAGCAGCAGCGCCAGCGACAGAATTTGTGCAATTGGGTTGGCGATGTTTTTACCTGCGATATCCGGCGCAGAGCCGCCCGCCGGTTCATACAGTCCAAAACCTTGCTCGTTCAGGCTGGCGGAAGGCAACATGCCCATTGAGCCAGTGATCATCGCGCACTCGTCAGAAAGAATGTCGCCGAACAGGTTGGAGCACAGCAGAACGTCAAACTGTGACGGATCTTTAATCAGCTGCATGGTGGCGTTATCGATGTACATATGCGCCAGTTCAACATCCGGATATTCCGTGGCAATCTCGTTAACGATCTCCCGCCATAAAATAGAGGATTGCAGCACGTTGGCTTTATCGATCGACGTCACTTTGTGGCGACGTTTGCGGGCAGATTCAAACGCGATACGAGCAATGCGCTCGATCTCAAAACGGTGATACACCTCGGTATCAAACGCTTTTTCATATTGTCCGCTGCCTTCACGGCCTTTTGGCTGACCGAAATAGATGCCGCCAGTCAGTTCGCGCACACACAGGATGTCGAAGCCGTTAGCGGCAATATCGGCACGCAGTGGGCAGAACGCTTCCAGTCCCTGATACAGTTTTGCCGGACGCAGGTTGCTGAATAATTTGAAGTGCTTACGCAAAGGCAATAACGCGCCACGTTCCGGCTGCTGATCTGGCGGTAAATGTTCCCACTTCGGGCCGCCAACGGAGCCAAACAGCACGGCATCGGCTTGTTCACAACCTTCAACCGTCGCTGGCGGCAGCGGCTGTCCGTGGTTATCAATGGCTGCGCCGCCTACATCGTAATGGCTGGTGGTGATACGCATCGCAAAGCGGTTGCGCACGGCATCCAGCACTTTCAGCGCCTGGGTCATCACTTCCGGACCGATCCCATCTCCGGGCAGAACGGCAATATGGTAATTCTTCGACATCACACGGTTTCCTTGTTGTTTTCGTTGTGTTGAGCTTTGCGTTGCAACTCTTTTTCGACTTCTGCGGCGCGCCAGATATTGTTCAGTACGTGTACCATTGCTTTGGCGGAGGACTCGACAATATCTGTTGCCAGGCCGACGCCGTGGAAGCGGCGACCGTTGTAGTTAACGACGATATCCACCTGACCCAGCGCATCTTTTCCGTGGCCTTTGGCGGTCAGGCTGTATTTCACCAGTTCGACGTTGTAATCAGTGATGCGGTTAATGGCCTGATAGACCGCATCAACCGGACCGTTACCATTGGCGGCTTCCGCTTTTACTTCCTCGCCGCAGGCCAGTTTGACGGCGGCGGTGGCAATATCGTTAGAGCCAGACTGCACACTGAAGTAATCCAGACGGAAATGCTCCGGTTCTTCTTGCTGCTTACCGATGAAGGCCAGCGCCTCCAGATCGTAATCAAACACCTGACCTTTTTTGTCTGCCAGTTTCAGGAACGCGTCGTACAGGTTGTCTAAATTATATTCACTTTCTTTATATCCCATCTCATCCATGCGGTGTTTCACCGCCGCACGGCCCGATCGGGAGGTCAGATTCAGCTGGATTTGGTTCAGACCAATAGATTCTGGCGTCATAATTTCGTAGTTTTCGCGGTTTTTCAGGACGCCATCCTGATGAATACCCGAGGAATGCGCGAATGCGCCGCTGCCTACAATGGCTTTGTTTGCCGGGATGGGCATATTGCAAATCTGGCTAACTAACTGGCTGGTGCGCCATATCTCCTGGTGATTAATGGCGGTATGTACGTTGAGAATATCCTTACGCACCTTGATCGCCATGATCACTTCTTCCAGCGAGCAGTTACCGGCACGCTCGCCGATCCCGTTCATTGCGCCTTCCACCTGGCGTGCTCCGGCATGTACCGCCGCCAGCGAGTTGCCGACCGCCAGGCCTAAGTCGTCGTGGGTGTGTACCGAAATAATGGCTTTGTCGATATTAGGCACGCGTTCATACAGGCCGCTGATGATTCCTGCGAACTCAAACGGCATGGTGTAGCCCACGGTGTCCGGAATGTTGATGGTGGTGGCGCCAGCGTTAATCGCCGCTTCGACCACTCGCGCCAGATCGGCAATGGGTGTTCGCCCGGCATCTTCGCAAGAAAATTCAACATCATCGGTGTAATTACGTGCGCGTTTTACCATATAGATAGCGCGTTCAATCACCTCGTCCAGCGTGCTGCGCAGCTTGGTGGCGATGTGCATTGGGGAGGTAGCAATAAAGGTATGAATACGGAAGGCTTCGGCGACTTTCAGGGATTCGGCCGCCACATCAATATCTTTTTCCACGCAGCGGGCTAAGGCACATACGCGGCTATTTTTGACCTGGCGAGCGATGGTTTGCACTGATTCAAAATCGCCAGGCGAAGAGACGGGGAAACCGACTTCCATCACGTCAACACCCATACGCTCAAGGGCCAGCGCAATTTGCAGTTTTTCTTTCACACTCAAGCTTGCCTGTAACGCCTGTTCACCGTCGCGCAATGTGGTATCGAAAATAATGACTTGCTGGCTCATGGTTTAGGTCCTTGTCTCTTTTGAGCGCCTCGCTTCGGGCATAAAAAAACCCGCGCAATGGCGCGGGTTTTTGTTTGACTGCGTGCTGGCTTAATGCTGGATGCCGCTCACTCGTCTACCGCGCAAAGAAGATGCGTTTAGTAGTAGTAGACCGATAAAGCGAACGATGTGAGTCATTAAATCAGCTCCAGATGAATGCGATATGCTTTTAGAGTTACTGGATACAAAAACGGATGTCAACCCTGTTGTTAGAAAAGCGGCCTTTCAGCGGTAGTTTTTCATATGCAAAATTAGCTAGTTGTGCTGTGCAATCTATAACAGTCGATATTAATTTCTGCTTAACGACATACGCTTTTCATAGATGGACATACTTCCGCATAGATTATTGCATTTAATCAACGGACTAAAAGAGGGTAAGGCGTGGGCGAAAATACTCTTATCCTGATGATTTGTTTTGAATTATTTATTTTATGAATATTTTATATTTATCTGCTGAATATTAATGTGAGATTGATGTTAAGAATTAACGCATTAAATATATAAAATAATGATTGAATTAGCACGTTTAATCCATTTTTTCGGATGATTGAGTATTCGCTATAGTTATGATTAGATGCTTTACGCAACAAAAACATTATGGATTAATATGCTGTGGTGAATAATTCTCCGTACGGCAGTGGATTCTGTTTTTATCAGAACCCGTATCTTTATGTTTTCCTAATTTTACGCATCCCCCTTTTTCTGATTTTATATGCATGGTAAATCATATTTTTCAGGATTATTTCTCTGCATTCAAAAAGGGAAAGGGAGTTAAGTGTGACAGTGGAGTTAAGTATGTCAGAGGTAAAAACAGAACAGCCAGAGATTGCAGAGTTAAGCAAGCCACAGCTGCGTATGGTCGATTTGAATTTATTAACCGTTTTCGATGCCGTGATGCAGGAGCAGAACATAACTCGCGCCGCGCATGTTCTGGGAATGTCGCAGCCTGCAGTCAGTAACGCTGTTGCACGCCTGAAGGTGATGTTTAATGACGAGTTATTTGTTCGTTATGGTCGTGGTATTCAGCCAACCGCTCGCGCATTTCAACTTTTTGGTGCTGTGCGCCAGGCACTGCAATTAGTGCAAAACGAATTACCAGGTTCAGGTTTTGAGCCTGCCAGTAGCGAGCGGGTATTCCATCTCTGTGTTTGCAGCCCGTTAGACAGCATTCTGACCTCGCAGATTTATAATCACATTGAGCAGATTGCGCCAAATATACATGTTATGTTCAAGTCTTCATTAAATCAGAACACTGAACATCAGTTGCGCTATCAGGAAACTGAGTTTGTTATAAGTTATGAGGATTTCCACCGTCCCGAATTTACCAGTGTGCCGTTATTTAAAGATGAAATGGTGCTGGTAGCCAGTAAGAACCATCCGCATATTAAAGGTCCATTACTTAAACATGATGTTTATAACGAGCAGCATGCCGCAGTAGCGCTGGACCGTTTTGCGTCATTTAGTCAGCCGTGGTACGACACAGTAGATAAACAAGCGAGTATTGCTTATCAGGGAATGGCAATGATGAGCGTCCTTAGTGTGGTATCTCAAACGCAACTGGTTGCCATTGCACCTCGTTGGCTGGCTGAGGAGTTTGCTGAATCTTTAGAGTTGCAGGTCTTACCGCTGCCATTAAAACAGAACAGTAGAACCTGTTATCTCTCCTGGCATGAAGCTGCCGGGCGTGATAAAGGCCATCAGTGGATGGAAGAGCAATTAATCTCTATATGTAAACGCTAAACAAATGCAGAATAAATCAGGCCGGTATTTCTGGTTTATTCTGCTTTTTTCATTAAATGTAGGATATTGTTCTAAATGCATGTTCGCCAGATTTCATGAATAATTAAAAAAATAGAGAAATTGCTGTAAGTAGCCGAATCTAGCCAATTTATTATCAATTTACTCCTTCATTCTGGAGTATTTTATCGTTTCTTTTCTCCTTTCCTCCTGTTTATTCTTATTTCTTCACGTTAGTGGCTCTGTCTGCCAATTGCTTAAGCAAGATCGGACGGTTAATGTGTTTTACACATTTTTCCGCCAAACAGTGAGGCAAGCCATGGAGATGTTGTCTGGAGCCGAGATGGTCGTCCGATCGCTTATCGATCAGGGCGTTAAACAAGTATTCGGTTATCCCGGAGGCGCGGTCCTTGATATTTACGATGCATTGCATACCGTGGGGGGTATCGATCACGTATTAGTTCGTCATGAGCAAGCGGCGGTGCATATGGCCGATGGCCTGGCACGCGCAACCGGGGAAGTGGGTGTCGTGCTGGTCACGTCGGGTCCTGGGGCGACTAACGCGATTACCGGTATCGCCACTGCTTATATGGACTCCATTCCATTGGTTGTCCTTTCCGGTCAGGTAGCGACCTCGCTGATAGGCTACGATGCCTTTCAGGAGTGCGACATGGTGGGAATTTCCCGCCCAGTGGTAAAACACAGTTTCCTGGTTAAGCAAACGGAAGACATTCCTCAGGTGCTGAAAAAGGCATTCTGGCTGGCGGCAAGTGGTCGTCCTGGGCCAGTGGTGGTTGATTTACCAAAAGATATTCTTAATCCGGCGAACAAATTACCCTACGTCTGGCCGGAGTCGGTCAGTATGCGCTCTTATAACCCGACAACACTGGGTCATAAGGGGCAGATTAAACGCGCATTGCAGACGCTCGCGGCAGCGAAAAAACCGGTAGTTTACGTTGGCGGCGGCGCAGTGACTGCGAGTTGCCATCAACAACTCAAACAGATTATTGAGCAACTTAATCTTCCCGTCGTCTCTTCTTTAATGGGGCTTGGGGTGTTTCCGGCAATGCATCGTCAGGCGCTGGGGATGCTGGGAATGCACGGCACCTACGAAGCCAATATGACCATGCATAATGCCGATGTTATTTTTGCGGTCGGCGTGCGCTTTGACGATCGCACCACTAACAATCTGGCTAAGTACTGCCCGAATGCAACGATTTTACATATTGATATCGATCCTACGTCGATCTCAAAAACCGTTACCGCAGACATCCCGATCGTTGGCGATGCGCGGCTGGTGCTGGATCAAATGCTGGAGTTGCTGGCACAAGAAACGGCTCACCAACCGTTGGATGAAATCCGTGACTGGTGGCAGCAGATTGAACAGTGGCGTGCTCGCCAGTGCCTGAAATATGACACTCACAGTGAAAAGATTAAACCGCAGGCGGTGATCGAGACACTCTGGCGGCTGACGAAAGGTGATGCATATGTGACGTCCGACGTCGGGCAGCACCAGATGTTCGCCGCGCTTTATTATCCTTTCGACAAACCGCGCCGCTGGATCAACTCCGGTGGGCTCGGCACTATGGGCTTTGGTTTGCCCGCGGCGTTGGGTGTCAAAATGGCGCTGCCAGAAGAAACCGTGGTTTGCGTCACTGGCGATGGCAGCATTCAGATGAACATTCAGGAATTGTCTACCGCTTTGCAATATGAACTGCCGGTGCTGGTGGTGAATCTCAATAACCGCTATCTGGGGATGGTGAAACAGTGGCAGGACATGATCTATTCCGGCCGCCATTCACAATCTTATATGCAGTCGCTACCGGATTTCGTTCGTCTGGCAGAAGCCTATGGTCATGTTGGGATCCAGATTTCTCATCCTCAAGAGCTGGAAAACAAACTTAGCGAGGCACTGGAACAGGTGCGTAATAATCGCCTGGTGTTTGTTGATGTCACCGTCGATGGCAGTGAGCACGTCTACCCGATGCAGATTCGTGGCGGCGGAATGGATGAAATGTGGTTAAGTAAAACGGAGAGAACCTGATTATGCGTCGGATATTATCAGTCTTACTCGAAAATGAATCAGGCGCGTTATCTCGCGTGATCGGCCTCTTTTCCCAGCGGGGCTATAACATTGAAAGCCTGACCGTTGCGCCAACCGATGATCCGACATTATCGCGTATGACCATCCAGACCGTGGGCGATGAAAAAGTGCTTGAGCAGATCGAAAAGCAATTACACAAGCTGGTTGATGTGCTGCGCGTGAGCGAACTGGGGCAGGGGGCGCACGTTGAGCGGGAAATCATGCTGGTGAAAATTCAGGCCAGTGGCTACGGACGTGACGAAGTGAAGCGCAATACGGAAATATTCCGTGGGCAAATCATTGATGTCACGCCATCGCTTTATACCGTTCAATTGGCGGGAACCAGCGATAAGCTTGATGCATTTTTAGCATCGATTCGCGATGTGGCGAAAATAGTGGAGGTTGCTCGCTCCGGCGTAGTCGGACTTTCGCGCGGCGATAAAATAATGCGTTGAGAATGATCTCAATGTGCAATTTACAGCCCAACATGTCACGTTGGGCTTTTTTTGCGAATTCAGTGGGAACCTGGAATAAAAGCAGTTGCCGCAGTTAATTTTCTGCGCTTAGATGTTAATGAATTTAACCCATGCCAGTACAATGGGTATGGTTTTTACATTTTACTCAAGGGGCAATTGTGAAACTGGATGAAATCGCTCGGCTGGCGGGAGTGTCGCGGACCACTGCAAGCTATGTTATTAACGGCAAAGCGAAGCAATACCGCGTGAGCGACAAAACCGTTGAAAAAGTCATGGCTGTGGTGCGTGAGCACAATTACCACCCGAACGCCGTGGCTGCTGGGCTTCGTGCTGGACGCACACGTTCTATTGGTCTTGTGATCCCCGATCTGGAGAACACCAGCTATACCCGCATCGCTAACTATCTTGAACGCCAGGCGCGGCAACGTGGTTATCAACTGCTGATTGCCTGCTCAGAAGATCAGCCAGACAACGAAATGCGTTGTATTGAGCATCTTTTGCAGCGTCAGGTCGATGCCATAATTGTTTCGACGTCGCTGCCGCCAGAACATCCTTTTTATCAACGCTGGGCTAACGACCCGTTCCCGATCGTCGCGCTGGACCGCGCTCTTGATCGTGAACACTTCACCAGCGTGGTTGGCGCCGACCAGGATGATGCAGAAATGCTGGCCGAAGAGTTACGTAAGTTTCCTGCCGAGACGGTGCTTTATCTTGGCGCGTTGCCGGAGCTTTCTGTCAGCTTCCTGCGCGAGCAGGGGTTCCGTACCGCCTGGAAAGATGATCCACGCGAAGTCCATTTCCTTTATGCCAACAGTTACGAGCGGGAAGCCGCCGCTCAACTGTTCGAAAAATGGCTGGAAACGCATCCGATGCCGCAGGCACTGTTCACAACCTCGTTTGCGTTGTTGCAAGGGGTGATGGATGTCACGCTGCGTCGCGATGGTAAACTGCCTTCTGACCTGGCAATTGCCACCTTTGGTGATAACGAATTGCTCGATTTCTTACAGTGCCCGGTGCTGGCAGTGGCTCAACGTCACCGCGATGTCGCAGAGCGTGTGCTGGAGATTGTCCTGGCAAGCCTGGACGAGCCGCGTAAGCCAAAACCAGGCTTAACACGTATTAAACGTAACCTCTATCGTCGTGGTGTACTAAGTCGTAACTAAGTCGCGAACAAGAATACGCGCCAGATGAATTTTCTACTGGCGCGTGAAGTACGGGATTGGACATCAATATCCTTAAAGTAAATAAGATTATTCCTGGCTATTATTGATAAATCCTTTTAAACGTCCCCGCTAATAAACTCTCTAGCTGCAATTCACAATAATTAAGTGATACCGAGAAGTTGCTTTTGCATTATTTTGTTACATGCAGTGATGAATTGCCGATTTAACAAACACTTTTCTTTGCTTTCGCGCAAACCCTCTGGCATCAAGCGTCACGCAGATACAACGGGGACTGTTAACCAGGGAAGATATGTCCTAAAATGCCGCTCGCGTCGCAAACTGACACTTTATATTTCCTTTGAAGAATAGTTAGTCATTTTAAAACGATGATGACGGTGAGGGATTTTTTCTTACAGCTATTCATAACGTTAATTTGCTTCGCACGCTGGACGTAAAATAAACAACGCTGATATTAGCCGTAAACATCGGGTTTTTTACCTCGGTATGCCTTGTGACTGGCTTGACAAGCTTTTCCTCCGCTCCGTAAACTCCTTTCAGTGGGAAATTGTGGGGCAAAGTGGGAATAAGGGGTGAGGCTGGCATGTTCCGGGGAGCAACGTTAGTCAATCTCGACAGCAAAGGGCGCTTATCAGTGCCTACCCGTTATCGGGAACAGCTGCTTGAGAACGCTGCCGGTCAAATGGTTTGTACCATTGACATTCATCACCCATGCCTGCTGCTTTACCCCCTGCCTGAATGGGAAATTATCGAGCAAAAATTATCGCGTCTGTCGAGCATGAATCCGGTTGAGCGCCGTGTGCAGCGCCTACTGTTAGGTCATGCCAGCGAATGTCAGATGGACGGCGCGGGGCGATTATTAATCGCGCCAGTACTACGGCAACACGCCGGGCTGACAAAAGAAGTGATGTTGGTTGGACAGTTCAACAAGTTTGAGCTGTGGGATGAAACAACCTGGCATCAACAGGTCAAGGAAGATATCGACGCAGAGCAGTTGGCAACCGGAGATTTATCGGAGCGACTGCAGGACTTGTCTCTATAAAATGATGGAAAACTTTAAACATACTACGGTGCTGCTGGATGAAGCCGTTAATGGCCTTAATATCCGTCCTGATGGCATCTACATTGATGGGACTTTTGGTCGCGGTGGTCACTCACGTCTGATCCTCTCGCAGCTTGGCGAAGAGGGACGTTTGCTGGCGATTGATCGCGATCCGCAGGCTATTGCCGTCGCGAAGACTATTGATGATCCGCGCTTCTCCATCATTCATGGACCTTTCTCTGCGCTGGGCGAATATGTCGCCGAGCGTGATCTTATCGGCAAGATCGATGGCATTCTGCTCGATCTTGGCGTCTCTTCACCGCAACTCGATGATGCTGAACGCGGTTTTTCCTTTATGCGCGATGGCCCGTTGGACATGCGTATGGATCCAACGCGCGGCCAGTCTGCCGCCGAATGGCTACAAACCGCAGAAGAGTCCGACATTGCCTGGGTATTAAAAACCTATGGCGAAGAGCGTTTTGCTAAACGTATTGCGCGCGCCATTGTCGAACGAAACCGTGAGCAGCCGATGACCCGCACTAAAGAACTGGCGGAAGTGGTGGCTGCGGCAACGCCGGTGAAAGACAAATTCAAACATCCCGCGACCCGTACCTTCCAGGCGGTGCGCATTTGGGTGAACAGTGAACTGGAGGAGATAGAGCAGGCGCTAAAAAGCTCGCTCAACGTGCTGGCCCCTGGTGGGCGGCTTTCGATCATCAGTTTTCATTCGCTGGAAGACCGTATTGTGAAACGCTTTATGCGTGAAAACAGTCGCGGTCCACAAGTTCCGGCAGGGTTACCGATGACTGAAGAGCAGCTCAAAAAACTGGGCGGCCGTCAGTTGCGAGCACTAGGTAAGTTGATGCCGGGCGAAGAAGAGGTGGCAGAGAACCCTCGTGCCCGTAGTTCAGTTCTGCGTATTGCAGAGAGGACGAACGCATGATCAGCAGAGTGACAGAAGCTCTAAGCAAAGTTAAAGGATCGATTGGAAGCCACGAGCGCCATGCCTTGCCTGGTGTTATCGGTGACGATCTGTTGCGATTTGGGAAGCTGCCACTCTGCCTGTTCATTTGCATTATTTTGACGGCGGTAACCGTGGTAACCACGGCGCACCATACCCGTTTGCTGACCGCCCAGCGCGAACAATTAGTGCTGGAGCGAGACGCTTTAGACATTGAATGGCGCAACCTCATTCTTGAAGAGAATGCGCTCGGCGACCATAGCCGGGTGGAACGGATCGCCACTGAGAAGCTGCAAATGCAGCATGTTGATCCATCACAAGAAAATATCGTAGTGCAAAAATAAGGATAAACGCGACGCATGAAAGCAGCGGCGAAAACGCAGAAACCAAAACGTCAGGAAGAACATGCCAACTTTATCAGTTGGCGTTTTGCGTTGTTATGCGGCTGTATTTTGCTGGCACTGGCTTTTCTGCTCGGGCGCGTGGCGTGGTTACAAGTTATCTCCCCGGATATGCTGGTGAAAGAGGGCGACATGCGCTCTCTTCGCGTTCAGCAAGTCTCCACCTCCCGTGGCATGATTACCGACCGTTCTGGTCGCCCGTTAGCGGTGAGCGTGCCGGTAAAAGCGATTTGGGCCGACCCGAAAGAAGTTCATGACGCTGGCGGTATCAGCGTCGGTGACCGCTGGAAGGCGCTGGCTAACGCGCTCAATATTCCGCTGGATCAACTTTCTGCCCGCATTAACGCTAACCCGAAAGGGCGCTTTATTTATCTGGCGCGTCAGGTAAACCCTGACATGGCAGACTACATCAAAAAACTGAAACTGCCGGGGATTCATCTGCGTGAAGAGTCTCGCCGTTACTATCCTTCCGGCGAAGTGACCGCTCACCTCATCGGCTTTACCAACGTCGATAGCCAGGGGATTGAGGGCGTCGAGAAAAGTTTCGATAAATGGCTTACCGGGCAGCCGGGCGAGCGCATTGTGCGTAAAGACCGCTACGGTCGTGTAATTGAAGATATTTCTTCTACCGACAGCCAGGCGGCGCACAACCTTGCGCTGAGTATTGATGAACGCCTGCAGGCGTTGGTTTATCGCGAACTCAATAACGCGGTGGCCTTTAACAAGGCGGAGTCCGGTAGCGCCGTGCTGGTGGATGTCAACACCGGCGAAGTGCTGGCGATGGCTAACAGCCCGTCATACAACCCCAACAATCTGAGTGGCACGCCAAAAGAGGCGATGCGTAACCGTACCATTACTGACGTGTTTGAACCGGGCTCTACTGTCAAACCAATGGTGGTGATGACTGCGTTGCAACGTGGTGTGGTGCGGGAAAACTCGGTACTGAATACTGTTCCTTATCGAATTAACGGCCACGAAATTAAAGACGTGGCACGCTACAGCGAATTAACCCTGACCGGGGTATTACAGAAGTCGAGTAACGTCGGTGTTTCCAAGCTGGCGTTAGCGATGCCGTCCTCAGCGTTAGTAGATACTTACTCACGTTTTGGACTGGGAAAAGCGACCAATTTGGGGTTGGTCGGAGAACGCAGTGGCTTATATCCTCAAAAACAACGGTGGTCTGACATAGAGAGGGCCACCTTCTCTTTCGGCTACGGGCTAATGGTAACACCGTTACAGTTAGCGCGAGTCTACGCAACCATCGGCAGCTATGGTATCTATCGCCCGCTGTCGATTACCAAGGTTGACCCCCCGGTTCCCGGTGAACGCGTTTTCCCGGAATCCATTGTCCGCACCGTGGTGCATATGATGGAAAGCGTGGCGCTACCGGGCGGCGGTGGCGTGAAGGCGGCGATTAAAGGCTATCGCATCGCCATTAAAACCGGTACCGCGAAAAAGGTCGGGCCGGACGGTCGCTACATCAATAAATATATTGCTTATACCGCAGGCGTTGCGCCTGCGAGTCAGCCGCGCTTCGCGCTGGTTGTTGTTATCAACGATCCGCAGGCGGGTAAATACTACGGCGGCGCCGTTTCCGCGCCGGTCTTTGGTGCCATCATGGGCGGCGTATTGCGTACCATGAACATCGAGCCGGATGCGTTGACAACGGGTGATAAAAACGAATTTGTGATTAATCAAGGCGAGGGGACAGGTGGCAGATCGTAATTTGCGCGACCTTCTAGCTCCGTGGGTGCCAGACGCACCTTCGCGAGCACTGCGAGAGATGACACTCGACAGCCGTGTGGCTGCGGCGGGCGATCTCTTTGTAGCTGTAGTAGGTCATCAGGCGGACGGGCGTCGATATATCCCGCAGGCGATAGCGCAAGGTGTGGCTGCCATTATTGCAGAGGCAAAAGATGAGGCGACCGACGGTGAAATCCGTGAAATGCACGGTGTACCGGTCATCTATCTCAGCCAGCTCAATGAGCGTTTATCAGCGCTGGCGGGCCGCTTTTACCATGAACCCTCTGACAATTTACGTCTCGTGGGCGTAACGGGTACCAATGGCAAAACCACCACGACTCAGCTGCTGGCGCAGTGGAGCCAACTGCTTGGCGAAACCAGCGCGGTAATGGGCACCGTTGGTAACGGCCTGCTGGGGAAAGTCATCCCAACAGAAAATACCACCGGATCGGCAGTCGACGTTCAGCATGAGCTGGCGGGACTGGTGGATCAGGGCGCGACTTTTTGCGCAATGGAAGTTTCCTCCCACGGACTGGTACAACACCGTGTGGCAGCATTGAAATTTGCGGCGTCAGTCTTTACCAACTTAAGCCGCGATCACCTTGATTATCATGGTGATATGGAACACTACGAAGCGGCGAAATGGTTGCTTTATTCTGCACATCATTGTGGTCAGGCAATTGTTAACGCCGACGATGAAGTGGGTCGCCGCTGGCTGGCAAAACTGCCAGACGCGGTAGCAGTATCAATGGAAGATCATATTGATTCGAACTGCCATGGCCGCTGGTTGAAAGCGACCGACGTGAACTATCACGATAGCGGTGCGACCATCCGTTTCAGCTCGAGCTGGGGCGATGGGGAAATTGAAAGCCACCTGATGGGCGCATTCAACGTCAGTAATTTACTGTTGGCGCTGGCGACATTACTGGCGCTGGGGTATCCGCTGGCTGACCTGCTGAAAACCGCCGCGCGTCTGCAACCGGTTTGCGGGCGTATGGAAGTGTTTACTGCACCGGGCAAACCGACGGTGGTTGTGGATTACGCTCACACGCCGGATGCGCTGGAAAAAGCCTTACAGGCGGCGCGCCTGCACTGTGCGGGTAAGCTGTGGTGCGTCTTCGGTTGTGGTGGCGATCGTGATAAAGGCAAACGTCCACTGATGGGCGCAATTGCCGAAGAGTTTGCTGACGTTGCGGTTGTAACGGACGATAATCCGCGTACCGAAGAACCGCGAGCCATCATCAACGATATTCTGGCGGGAATGTTAGACGCCGGACATGCCAAAGTGATGGAAGGTCGCGCAGAAGCGGTAACGTGTGCCGTTATGCAGGCTAAAGAGAATGATGTAGTGCTGGTCGCAGGCAAAGGTCATGAAGATTACCAGATTGTTGGCAACCAACGCCTGGACTACTCCGATCGTGTCACGGTAGCGCGTTTGCTGGGGGTGATCGCATGATTAGCGTAACTCTTAGCCAACTTACCGATATTCTCAACGGTGAATTAAAAGGGGCAGATATTACCCTTGATGCCGTAACCACTGACACCCGTAAACTGACTCCGGGGTGCTTGTTTGTTGCCCTGAAAGGCGAACGTTTCGATGCTCATGATTTTGCCGACCAGGCGAAAGCTGGCGGCGCTGGCGCACTACTGGTTAGCCGTCCGCTGGACATCGACCTGCCGCAGTTAATCGTCAAGGATACGCGTCTGGCGTTTGGTGAACTGGCTGCATGGGTTCGACAGCAAGTTCCGGCGCGTGTAGTTGCCCTGACGGGTTCCTCCGGCAAAACCTCGGTTAAAGAGATGACGGCGGCGATTTTAAGCCAGTGTGGTAATACGCTTTATACCGCGGGCAATCTTAATAACGACATCGGCGTGCCAATGACGCTGCTGCACTTAACGCCAGAATACGATTACGCAGTTATTGAACTTGGCGCTAACCATCAGGGCGAAATTGCCTGGACTGTTAGCCTGACCCGCCCGGAAGCGGCGCTGGTCAACAACCTTGCAGCGGCGCATCTGGAAGGTTTTGGCTCGCTTGCGGGTGTCGCAAAAGCAAAAGGCGAAATCTTTACCGGCCTGCCGGAAAACGGTATCGCCATTATGAACGCTGACAACAACGACTGGCTGAACTGGCAAAGCGTGATTGGCTCACGCAAAGTCTGGCGCTTCTCGCCGAATGCCGCCAATAGCGACTTTACTGCCACCAATATCCATGTGACCTCGCACGGTACTGAATTTACGCTGCAAACCCCAACGGGTAGCGTAGATGTTCTGTTACCGCTGCCGGGGCGTCACAATATTGCTAATGCGCTGGCAGCTGCGGCGCTCTCTATGTCCGTGGGCGCAACGCTTGATGCTATCAAAGCGGGGCTGGCGAATCTGAAAGCCGTTCCCGGGCGTCTGTTCCCTGTTCTACTGGCAGAAAACCAGCTGCTGCTCGACGACTCCTACAACGCCAATGTCGGTTCAATGACCGCCGCTGTTCAGGTGTTGGCTGAAATGCCGGGCTACCGCATGCTGGTGGTGGGTGATATGGCGGAACTGGGTGCTGAAAGCGAAGCCTGCCATGTACAGGTGGGCGAAGCGGCGAAGGCGGCTGGTATTGACCGTGTGTTAAGCGTGGGCAAGCAAAGCCAGGCTATCAGCACCGCCAGCGGTGTTGGCGAACATTTTGCCGATAAAACTGCGCTTATTTCGCGTCTTAAATCACTGATTGTTGAGCAACAGGTGATTACGATTTTAGTTAAGGGTTCACGTAGTGCTGCCATGGAAGAGGTGGTACGCGCTTTACAGGAGAATGGGACATGTTAGTTTGGCTGGCCGAACATTTGGTCAAATATTATTCCGGCTTTAACGTCTTTTCCTATCTGACGTTTCGCGCCATCGTCAGCCTGCTGACCGCGCTGTTCATCTCATTGTGGATGGGCCCGCGTATGATTGCCCATTTGCAAAAACTCTCCTTTGGTCAGGTCGTTCGTAACGATGGCCCGGAATCGCACTTCAGCAAGCGCGGTACGCCGACCATGGGCGGGATTATGATCCTGACGGCGATTGTGATCTCCGTACTGCTGTGGGCTTACCCTTCCAACCCGTACGTCTGGTGCGTATTGGTCGTGCTGGTAGGTTACGGTGTAATTGGCTTTGTTGATGACTATCGCAAAGTGGTGCGTAAAGACACTAAGGGCTTGATTGCACGCTGGAAATATTTCTGGATGTCGGTAATTGCGCTGGGCGTCGCCTTCGCGCTGTATCTTGTCGGGAAAGACACGCCCGCAACACAACTGGTAGTGCCTTTCTTTAAAGATGTGATGCCGCAGCTGGGGCTGTTCTACATCCTGCTGGCTTACTTCGTCATTGTGGGTACCGGCAACGCGGTAAACCTGACCGATGGCCTCGACGGCCTGGCAATTATGCCGACCGTATTTGTCGCCGGTGGTTTTGCGCTGGTGGCGTGGGCAACCGGCAATATGAACTTTGCCAGCTACTTGCACATACCGTATCTGCGACACGCAGGGGAACTGGTCATTGTCTGTACCGCGATAGTTGGGGCAGGTCTGGGCTTCCTGTGGTTTAACACGTATCCGGCGCAGGTCTTTATGGGCGATGTTGGTTCGCTGGCATTAGGCGGCGCGCTGGGCATTATCGCTGTGCTACTGCGTCAGGAATTCCTGCTGGTGATTATGGGCGGTGTGTTTGTGGTTGAAACCCTGTCGGTTATTTTGCAGGTTGGCTCCTTTAAACTGCGCGGTCAACGTATTTTCCGCATGGCGCCGATTCATCACCACTATGAACTGAAAGGCTGGCCGGAACCGCGCGTTATCGTGCGCTTCTGGATTATTTCGCTGATGCTGGTCCTGATTGGTCTGGCAACGCTGAAGGTACGTTAATCATGGCTGATTACCAGGGTAAAAATGTCGTTATTATCGGCCTGGGCCTCACCGGGCTTTCCTGCGTGGACTTTTTCCTTGCTCGCGGCGTGACGCCACGCGTTATGGATACACGTATGACACCGCCTGGCCTGGATAAATTACCCGAAACGGTGGAACGTCACATTGGTGGTCTTAATGACGAGTGGCTGATGGCAGCCGATCTGATCGTCGCCAGCCCCGGTATTGCGCTGGCGCATCCATCTTTAAGCGCCGCTGCCGATGCCGGAATCGAAATTGTTGGCGATATCGAACTGTTCTGCCGCGAAGCGCAAGCACCGATTGTGGCGATCACCGGTTCTAACGGTAAAAGCACCGTCACCACACTTGTGGGCGAAATGGCGAAAGCCGCAGGTGTTAACGTTGGCGTGGGTGGCAACATTGGCCTGCCAGCATTGATGTTGCTGGATGCCGAGTGCGAACTGTACGTACTGGAACTGTCGAGCTTCCAGCTGGAAACCACCTCCAGCTTACAGGCGGTGGCGGCGACCATTCTGAACGTGACTGAAGATCATATGGATCGCTATCCATTTGGTTTACAACAGTATCGTGCGGCAAAACTGCGCATTTACGAAAACGCGAAAGTTTGTGTCGTCAATGCCGATGATGCCTTAACGATGCCGATTCGCGGTGCGGATGAACGCTGCGTCAGCTTTGGCGTCAACATGGGCGACTATCACCTGAATCATCAGCAGGGCGAAACCTGGCTGCGGGTGAAAGGCGAAAAAGTGTTGAACGTGAAAGAGATGAAACTTTCCGGGCAACATAACTACACCAATGCGCTGGCCGCGCTGGCGCTGGCTGATGCCGCAGGTTTACCGCGCGCCAGCAGCCTGAAAGCGTTAACCACGTTCACTGGTCTGCCGCATCGTTTTGAAGTGGTGCTGGAGCACAACGGCGTGCGCTGGATTAACGATTCGAAAGCCACCAACGTCGGAAGTACAGAAGCGGCGCTGAACGGCTTGCACGTAGACGGCACGCTGCATTTGTTGCTGGGCGGTGATGGTAAATCGGCGGACTTCAGTCCACTGGCGCGCTATCTGAATGGCGACAACGTGCGTTTGTATTGTTTTGGTCGTGATGGCGCACAGTTAGCGGCGCTGCGTCCGGACGTGGCAGAGCAAACCGAAACCATGGAGCAGGCGATGCTCTTGCTGGCGCCACGCGTACGGCCGGGAGATATGGTGCTGTTGTCACCAGCCTGTGCCAGCCTCGATCAGTTCAAGAACTTTGAACAACGGGGCAATGAGTTCGCCCGTCTGGCGAAGGAGTTAGGTTGATGCGTTTATCTCTCCCTCGCCTGAAAATGCCACGTCTGCCGGGAATCAGTATCCTGGCATGGCTCTTTGCGGCAGTAAAAGGCTGGGTGATGGGCTCGCGGGAAAAAGATACCGACAGCCTGATCATGTACGATCGCACCTTGCTGTGGCTGACCTTCGGCCTCGCGGCGATCGGCTTTATCATGGTGACCTCGGCGTCAATGCCCATTGGGCAACGCTTAACCAATGATCCGTTTTTCTTCGCGAAGCGTGATGGTGTCTATCTGATCCTGGCGTTCATTCTGGCGATCATTACGCTGCGTTTGCCGATGGAGTTCTGGCAACGTTACAGCGCTACGATGCTGCTGGGATCAATCATTCTGCTGATGATCGTGCTGGTGGTAGGTAGCTCAGTTAAAGGGGCATCTCGTTGGATCGATCTCGGCCTGCTGCGTATTCAACCTGCGGAGTTGACCAAGCTGTCGCTGTTTTGTTACATCGCTAACTATCTGGTGCGCAAAGGCGACGAAGTACGTAATAACCTGCGCGGCTTCCTGAAACCGATGGGCGTGATTCTTGTGCTGGCAGTGTTACTGCTGGCACAGCCAGACCTTGGTACAGTGGTCGTGCTGTTCGTAACCACACTGGCAATGCTGTTCCTGGCAGGGGCGAAATTGTGGCAATTCATTGCCATTATCGGCATGGGGATTTCAGCGGTCGTGCTGCTGATCCTCGCCGAACCGTACCGTATCCGCCGTGTTACTGCGTTCTGGAACCCGTGGGAAGATCCCTTCGGTAGCGGCTATCAGTTAACGCAATCTCTGATGGCGTTTGGTCGTGGTGAACTATGGGGGCAAGGTTTAGGCAATTCGGTACAAAAACTGGAGTATCTGCCAGAAGCTCACACTGACTTCATTTTCGCCATTATCGGCGAGGAGCTGGGGTATATCGGTGTGGTGCTGGCGCTTTTAATGGTATTCTTCGTCGCTTTTCGGGCGATGTCTATTGGCCGTAAAGCATTAGAAATTGACCACCGTTTTTCCGGTTTTCTCGCCTGTTCAATTGGTATCTGGTTTAGCTTCCAGGCGCTGGTTAACGTAGGCGCGGCGGCGGGGATGTTGCCAACCAAGGGGCTGACATTACCGCTGATCAGTTACGGTGGTTCGAGCTTACTGATTATGTCAACAGCCATCATGATGCTGTTACGCATTGATTATGAAACACGCCTGGAGAAAGCGCAGGCGTTTGTACGAGGTTCTCGATGAGTGGTAAAGGGAAGCGATTAATGGTGATGGCAGGCGGTACTGGCGGACACGTGTTCCCGGGACTGGCTGTTGCGCACCATTTAATGGCCCAGGGGTGGCAAGTTCGCTGGCTGGGTACTGCCGATCGTATGGAAGCGGACTTAGTGCCGAAGCACGGTATCGAGATTGACTTTATTCGTATCTCTGGTCTGCGCGGCAAGGGTATTAAAGCGTTGCTCGCGGCTCCGCTGCGGATCTTTAACGCCTGGCGTCAGGCGCGGGCGATTATGAAAGCTTACAAGCCTGATGTGGTGCTCGGTATGGGCGGCTATGTTTCCGGGCCAGGTGGTCTGGCGGCATGGTCGTTAGGCATTCCGGTCGTACTTCACGAACAAAACGGTATTGCAGGCTTGACCAATAAATGGCTGGCGAAAATTGCTACCAAAGTGATGCAGGCGTTTCCAGGGGCTTTCCCTGATGCCGAAGTTGTTGGTAACCCGGTGCGTACGGATGTGCTGGCGCTGCCGTTGCCACAGCAACGTATGGCTGGCCGTGAAGGTCCGGTTCGCGTTCTGGTTGTGGGTGGTTCCCAGGGGGCGCGCATCCTTAATCAGACAATGCCGCAGGTTGCAGCAAAGCTGGGCGATTCAGTCACTATCTGGCATCAGAGCGGCAAAGGTTCGCAACAAACCGTTGAACAGGCTTATGCCGAAGCGGGGCAACCGCAGCATAAAGTGACGGAATTTATTGATGATATGGCGGCGGCCTATGCGTGGGCGGATGTCGTTGTATGCCGCTCCGGCGCGTTGACGGTGAGTGAAATCGCTGCGGCAGGGCTACCGGCGTTGTTTGTGCCGTTTCAACATAAAGACCGCCAACAATACTGGAATGCGCTGCCGCTGGAAAAAGCGGGCGCAGCCAAAATTATCGAGCAGCCACAGCTTACCGTGGATGCTGTCGCCAACACCCTGGCCGGGTGGTCGCGAGAAACCTTATTAACCATGGCAGAACGCGCCCGTGCTGCATCCATTCCGGATGCCACCGAGCGAGTGGCAAATGAAGTGAGCCGGGCTGCCCGGGCGTAATTGTAGCGATGCCTTTTGCATCGTATGAATTTGAGAAGTTAATGGCGTAAAGAATGAATACACAACAATTGGCAAAACTGCGTTCCATCGTGCCCGAAATGCGTCGCGTTCGGCACATACACTTTGTCGGCATCGGTGGTGCCGGTATGGGCGGTATTGCCGAAGTTCTGGCCAATGAAGGGTATCAGATCAGTGGTTCCGATTTAGCGCCAAATCCGGTCACGCAACAGTTAACGAATCTGGGCGCGACGATTTATTTCAATCATCGCCCGGAAAATGTGCGTGATGCCAGTGTGGTCGTTGTTTCCAGCGCGATTTCTGCCGATAACCCGGAAATTGTCGCCGCTCATGAAGCGCGTATTCCGGTGATCCGTCGTGCCGAAATGCTGGCTGAGTTAATGCGTTTTCGTCATGGCATCGCTATTGCCGGAACGCACGGCAAAACAACAACTACCGCGATGGTTTCCAGTATTTACGCAGAAGCGGGCCTCGACCCGACCTTCGTTAACGGTGGGCTGGTAAAAGCGGCGGGTGTTCATGCGCGTTTAGGCCACGGTCGTTACCTGATTGCCGAAGCGGATGAAAGCGATGCGTCGTTCCTGCATCTGCAACCGATGGTGGCAATTGTCACCAATATTGAAGCCGACCATATGGATACTTACCAGGGCGACTTTGAGAATTTAAAACAGACCTTTATTAATTTCCTGCACAACCTGCCGTTTTATGGTCGTGCGGTGATGTGTGTTGATGATCCGGTGATCCGCGAATTGTTACCGCGCGTGGGTCGTCAGACCACGACTTATGGTTTCAGCGAAGATGCTGACGTGCGTGTAGAAGATTATCAGCAGATTGGCCCGCAGGGGCACTTTACGCTGCTGCGTCAGGACAAAGAGCCAATGCGCGTTACACTGAATGCGCCTGGTCGTCACAATGCCCTGAATGCCGCCGCCGCCGTTGCGGTCGCCACGGAAGAGGGGATTGAAGACGAGGCTATTTTGCGTGCGCTGGAGAGCTTCCAGGGGACAGGTCGTCGTTTTGATTTCCTTGGTGAATTCCCGCTGGAGCCAGTAAATGGTAAAAACGGTACGGCAATGCTGGTCGATGACTACGGTCACCATCCGACCGAAGTGGATGCCACCATTAAAGCAGCACGTGCAGGTTGGCCGGATAAAAACCTGGTAATGCTGTTTCAACCGCACCGTTTTACCCGTACGCGCGATCTGTATGATGATTTCGCCAATGTACTGACTCAGGTTGATACCCTGCTGATGCTGGAAGTGTATCCGGCTGGCGAAGCGCCAATTCCGGGAGCGGACAGTCGTTCGCTGTGTCGCACGATTCGTGGACGTGGAAAAATTGATCCCATTCTGGTGCCGGACCCAGCGCAGGTGGCTGAGATGTTAGCGCCGGTATTAACCGGTAATGATCTGATTCTTGTCCAGGGGGCAGGTAA
Source organism: Escherichia coli (assembly GCF_011881725.1). GTDB lineage: Bacteria > Pseudomonadota > Gammaproteobacteria > Enterobacterales > Enterobacteriaceae > Escherichia > Escherichia coli_E. Next base: position 104,525 of record NZ_JAATUR010000005.1, read on the forward strand.
TATCGGAAAAATTGCCCGTTCTTTAGCTGAAATCAAACTGAAGCCGCAAACTCCGGAGGAAGAACAACATGACTGATAAAATCGCGGTCCTGTTGGGCGGGACCTCCGCAGAGCGGGAAGTTTCTCTGAATTCTGGCGCGGCAGTGTTAGCCGGGCTGCGTGAAGGCGGTATTGACGCTTATCCTGTCGACCCGAAAGAAATTGACGTAACGCAACTGAAGTCGATGGGCTTTCAGAAAGTGTTTATCGCTTTGCACGGTCGCGGTGGTGAAGATGGCACGCTGCAGGGTATGCTCGAGCTGATGGGCTTGCCTTATACCGGCAGTGGAGTGATGGCATCTGCGCTTTCAATGGATAAACTACGCAGCAAACTGCTGTGGCAGGGTGCGGGCCTACCAGTAGCTCCGTGGGTAGCATTAACCCGCGCAGAGTTTGAAAAAGGGCTTAGCGATAAGCAGTTGGCAGAAATTTCTGCCTTAGGTTTGCCGCTTATCGTCAAGCCGAGCCGCGAAGGTTCCAGTGTAGGAATGTCAAAAGTAGTAGCAGAAAATGCTCTACAAGATGCATTAAGATTGGCATTTCAGCACGATGAAGAAGTATTGGTTGAAAAATGGCTAAGTGGGCCTGAATTCACGGTTGCGATACTCGGTGAAGAAATTTTACCGTCAATACGTATTCAACCCGCTGGAACCTTCTATGATTATGAGGCGAAGTATCTCTCTGATGAGACACAGTATTTCTGCCCGGCAGGTTTAGAAGCGGCTCAAGAGGCAAATTTGCAGGCATTAGTGCTGAAAGCATGGACGACTTTAGGATGCAAAGGATGGGGGCGTATTGACGTCATGCTGGACAGCGATGGACAGTTTTATCTGCTGGAAGCTAATACCTCACCGGGTATGACCAGCCACAGTCTTGTGCCGATGGCGGCACGTCAGGCGGGTATGAGCTTCTCGCAGTTGGTAGTACGAATTCTGGAACTGGCGGACTAATATGTCGCAGGCTGCTCTGAACACACGAAACAGTGAAGAAGAGATTTCTTCTCACCGCAATAATGGAACGCGTCTGGCGGGGATCCTTTTCCTGCTGACCGTTTTAACGACGGTGTTGGTGAGCGGCTGGGTCGTGTTGGGCTGGATGGAAGATGCGCAACGCCTGCCGCTCTCAAAGCTGGTGTTGACCGGTGAACGCCATTACACGCGTAATGACGATATCCGGCAGTCGATACTGGCATTGGGTGAACCCGGTACCTTTATGACCCAGGATGTAAACATCATCCAGACGCAAATTGAACAACGCCTGCCATGGATTAAGCAGGTGAGCGTCAGAAAGCAGTGGCCAGATGAATTGAAGATTCATCTGGTTGAATATGTGCCTATTGCACGGTGGAATGATCAACATATGGTAGACGCGGAAGGAAACACCTTCAGCGTGCCGCCAGATCGCACCAGCAAGCAGGTGCTCCCAATGTTGTATGGTCCGGAAGGCAGCGCAAATGAAGTGTTGCAGGGCTATCGCGAAATGGGGCAGATGCTGGCAAAGGACAGATTTACTCTGAAGGAAGCGGCGATGACCGCGCGGCGCTCCTGGCAGTTGACGCTGAATAACGATATTAAGCTCAATCTTGGCCGGGGCGATACGATGAAGCGTTTGGCTCGCTTTGTAGAACTTTATCCGGTTTTACAGCAGCAGGCGCAAACCGATGGCAAACGGATTAGCTACGTTGATTTGCGTTATGACTCTGGTGCGGCAGTCGGCTGGGCGCCCTTGCCGCCAGAGGAATCTACTCAGCAACAAAATCAGGCACAGGCAGAACAACAATGATCAAGGCGACGGACAGAAAACTGGTAGTAGGACTGGAGATTGGTACCGCGAAGGTTGCCGCTTTAGTAGGGGAAGTTCTGCCCGACGGTATGGTCAATATCATTGGTGTGGGCAGCTGCCCGTCACGTGGTATGGATAAAGGCGGGGTGAACGACCTCGAATCTGTGGTCAAGTGCGTACAGCGCGCCATTGACCAGGCAGAATTGATGGCAGATTGTCAGATCTCTTCGGTATATCTGGCGCTTTCTGGTAAGCACATCAGCTGCCAGAATGAAATTGGCATGGTGCCCATTTCTGAAGAAGAAGTGACACAAGAAGATGTAGAAAATGTTGTCCATACCGCAAAATCGGTGCGTGTACGCGATGAACATCGTGTGCTGCATGTGATCCCGCAAGAGTATGCGATTGACTATCAGGAAGGGATCAAAAATCCGGTAGGACTTTCGGGTGTGCGGATGCAGGCAAAAGTGCACCTGATCACATGTCACAACGATATGGCGAAAAACATCGTCAAAGCGGTTGAACGTTGTGGGCTGAAAGTTGACCAACTGATATTTGCCGGACTGGCATCAAGTTATTCGGTATTGACGGAAGATGAACGTGAACTGGGTGTCTGCGTCGTCGATATCGGTGGTGGTACAATGGATATCGCCGTTTATACCGGTGGGGCATTGCGCCACACTAAGGTAATTCCTTATGCTGGCAATGTCGTGACCAGTGATATCGCTTACGCCTTTGGCACACCGCCAAGCGACGCTGAAGCGATTAAAGTTCGCCACGGTTGTGCCCTGGGTTCCATCGTTGGAAAAGATGAGAGCGTGGAAGTGCCGAGCGTAGGTGGTCGTCCGCCGCGGAGTCTGCAACGTCAGACCCTGGCAGAGGTGATCGAGCCGCGCTATACCGAACTGCTCAACCTGGTCAACGAAGAGATATTGCAGTTGCAGGAAAATCTTCGCCAACAAGGGGTTAAACATCACCTGGCGGCAGGAATTGTATTGACCGGTGGCGCAGCGCAGATCGAAGGTCTTGCAGCCTGTGCTCAGCGCGTGTTTCATACGCAGGTGCGAATTGGTGCGCCGCTGAACATTACCGGTTTAACGGATTATGCTCAGGAGCCGTATTATTCGACGGCGGTGGGATTGCTTCACTACGGGAAAGAGTCTCATCTTAACGGTGAAGCTGAAGTAGAAAAACGTGTTACAGCATCAGTTGGCTCGTGGATCAAGCGACTCAATAGTTGGCTGCGAAAAGAGTTTTAATTTTTATGAGGTCGACGATAATTACGGCCTCAGGCGACAGGCACAAATCGGAGAGAAACTATGTTTGAACCAATGGAACTTACCAATGACGCGGTGATTAAAGTCATCGGCGTCGGCGGCGGCGGCGGTAATGCTGTTGAACACATGGTGCGCGAGCGCATTGAAGGTGTTGAATTCTTCGCGGTAAATACCGATGCACAAGCGCTGCGTAAAACAGCGGTTGGACAGACGATTCAGATCGGTAGCGGTATCACCAAAGGACTGGGAGCTGGCGCTAATCCAGAAGTTGGCCGTAATGCGGCTGATGAGGATCGCGATGCACTGCGTGCGGCGCTGGAAGGTGCAGACATGGTCTTTATTGCAGCGGGTATGGGTGGTGGTACCGGTACAGGTGCAGCACCAGTCGTCGCTGAAGTGGCAAAAGATTTGGGGATCCTGACCGTAGCTGTCGTGACTAAGCCTTTCAACTTTGAAGGCAAGAAGCGTATGGCATTCGCAGAGCAGGGGATCACTGAATTGTCCAAACATGTGGACTCATTGATCACAATCCCGAACGATAAACTGCTGAAAGTTCTGGGCCGCGGTATCTCCCTGTTGGATGCGTTTGGCGCAGCTAACGATGTCCTGAAAGGCGCTGTTCAGGGTATCGCCGAACTGATTACTCGTCCGGGCCTGATGAACGTGGACTTTGCAGACGTACGTACTGTGATGTCTGAAATGGGCTACGCAATGATGGGTTCTGGCGTGGCGAGCGGTGAAGACCGTGCGGAAGAAGCGGCTGAAATGGCTATCTCCTCCCCGCTGCTGGAAGATATCGACCTGTCTGGCGCGCGCGGCGTGCTGGTTAACATTACTGCGGGCTTCGACCTGCGTCTGGATGAGTTCGAAACCGTGGGTAACACCATCCGTGCATTTGCTTCGGACAACGCGACCGTGGTTATCGGTACTTCTCTTGACCCGGATATGAACGATGAACTGCGCGTAACTGTGGTTGCGACGGGCATTGGTATGGACAAACGTCCTGAAATCACTCTGGTGACCAATAAGCAAGTTCAACAGCCAGTGATGGATCGTTACCAGCAGCATGGTATGGCGCCGCTGACGCAAGAGCAGAAGCCTGTGGCCAAAGTGGTGAACGACAATACGCCACAAACCGTGAAAGAGCCGGATTATCTGGATATCCCGGCATTCCTGCGTAAGCAAGCTGATTAAGAATTGGCTGGAATTTGGGTTACGAGGCTCTTTGTGCTAAACTGGCCTGCCGAATGTATAGTACACTTCGGTTGGATAGATAATTTGGCGAGATAATACGATGATCAAACAAAGGACACTTAAACGTATCGTTCAGGCGACGGGTGTCGGTTTACATACCGGCAAGAAAGTCACCCTGACGTTACGCCCTGCGCCGGCCAACACCGGGGTCATCTATCGTCGCACCGACTTGAATCCACCGGTAGATTTCCCGGCCGATGCCAAATCTGTGCGTGATACCATGCTCTGTACGTGTCTGGTCAACGAGCATGATGTACGGATTTCAACCGTTGAGCACCTGAACGCAGCGCTCGCGGGCTTAGGCATCGATAACATTGTTATCGAAGTTAACGCGCCGGAAATCCCAATCATGGACGGCAGTGCTGCTCCGTTTGTTTACCTGCTGCTTGACGCCGGTATCGACGAGCTGAACTGCGCCAAGAAATTTGTTCGCATCAAAGAGACTGTTCGTGTCGAAGATGGCGATAAGTGGGCTGAATTCAAGCCGTACAATGGTTTTTCGCTGGACTTCACCATCGATTTCAACCATCCGGCTATCGATTCCAGCAATCAACGCTATGCGATGAACTTCTCTGCTGATGCGTTTATGCGTCAGATTAGCCGTGCGCGTACGTTCGGTTTCATGCGTGATATCGAATATCTGCAGTCCCGTGGTCTGTGCCTGGGCGGTAGCTTCGATTGTGCCATCGTTGTTGACGATTATCGCGTACTGAACGAAGATGGCCTGCGTTTTGAAGACGAGTTTGTACGTCACAAAATGCTCGACGCGATCGGTGATTTGTTCATGTGTGGTCACAACATCATCGGTGCATTTACCGCTTACAAATCCGGTCATGCACTGAATAACAAACTGTTGCAGGCTGTTCTGGCGAAACAGGAAGCCTGGGAATATGTGACCTTCCAGGACGACGCAGAACTGCCGTTGGCCTTCAAAGCGCCTTCAGCCGTACTGGCATAACGACATTTATACTGTCGTATAAAATTCGACTGGCAAATCTGGCACTCTCTCCGGCCAGATGAACCAGTCGTTTTTTTTTGAATTTTATAAGAGCTATATAAAGCGGTGCGAACGCTGTTTTCTTAAGCACTTTTACGCACAACTTATCTTCATTCGTGCTGTGGACTTCTGGCTTTAATGATAAGATTTGTGCGCTAAAAACGTTGAATACGATCGGGATGGCATTAACGTGAGTGGAATACTGACGCGCTGGCGACAGTTTGGTAAACGCTACTTCTGGCCGCATCTCTTATTAGGGATGGTCGCGGCGAGTTTAGGTTTGCCTGCGCTCAGCAACGCCGCCGAGCCAAATGCTCCCGCAAAAGCGACAACCCGCAGCCACGAGCCTTCCGCCAAAGTTAACTTTGGTCAGTTGGCATTGCTTGAAGCGAACACGCGCCGCCCGAACTCAAATTATTCTGTTGATTACTGGCATCAACATGCCATTCGCACGGTAATCCGTCATCTTTCCTTCGCAATGGCACCGCAAACGCTGCCCGTTGCTGAAGAATCTTTACCGCTTCAGGCGCAACATCTTGCATTACTGGATACGCTCAGCGCGCTGCTGACCCAGGAAGGCACGCCGTCTGAAAATGGTTATCGCATTAATTATGCGTATTTTACTCCGCAAGCAACATTCAGTACGCCCGTCTGGATAAGCCAGGCGCAAGGCATCCGTGCTGGCCCTCAACGCCTCAGTTAACCACACTAAACCTTTACTTCATTTTATTAACTCCGCAACGCGGGGCGTTTGAGATTTTATTATGCTAATCAAATTATTAACTAAAGTTTTCGGTAGTCGTAACGATCGCACCCTGCGCCGGATGCGCAAAGTCGTTAACATTATCAATGCCATGGAACCGGAGATGGAAAAACTCTCCGACGAAGAACTGAAAGGAAAAACCGCAGAGTTTCGTGCGCGTCTGGAAAAAGGCGAAGTGCTGGAAAATCTGATCCCGGAAGCTTTCGCCGTGGTGCGTGAAGCAAGTAAGCGCGTCTTTGGCATGCGTCACTTCGACGTTCAGTTGCTCGGCGGTATGGTTCTTAATGAACGCTGCATTGCGGAAATGCGTACCGGTGAAGGTAAAACCCTGACTGCAACGCTGCCAGCTTATCTGAACGCATTAACCGGTAAAGGTGTGCACGTTGTAACCGTCAACGACTACCTGGCGCAACGTGACGCCGAAAACAACCGTCCGCTGTTTGAATTCCTCGGCCTGACCGTCGGTATCAACCTGCCGGGCATGCCAGCACCAGCAAAGCGCGAAGCTTACGCAGCTGATATTACTTATGGTACGAACAACGAATACGGCTTTGACTACCTGCGTGACAACATGGCGTTCAGCCCTGAAGAACGTGTACAGCGTAAACTGCACTATGCGCTGGTGGACGAAGTGGACTCCATCCTGATCGATGAAGCGCGTACTCCGCTGATCATTTCTGGCCCGGCGGAAGACAGCTCGGAAATGTATAAGCGAGTGAACAAAATCATTCCGCACTTGATCCGTCAGGAAAAAGAAGACTCTGAAACCTTCCAGGGCGAAGGTCACTTCTCGGTGGATGAAAAATCTCGCCAGGTGAACCTGACTGAACGTGGTCTGGTGCTTATTGAAGAGCTTCTGGTGAAAGAAGGCATTATGGATGAAGGCGAGTCACTGTACTCTCCGGCAAATATTATGCTGATGCACCATGTAACCGCAGCTCTGCGTGCTCACGCGCTGTTTACCCGTGACGTCGATTACATCGTTAAAGATGGTGAAGTCATCATCGTTGACGAACATACCGGTCGTACCATGCAGGGGCGTCGTTGGTCTGATGGTTTGCACCAGGCTGTGGAAGCGAAAGAAGGCGTGCAGATCCAGAACGAAAACCAGACGCTGGCTTCTATCACCTTCCAGAACTACTTCCGTCTGTATGAAAAACTGGCGGGGATGACCGGTACTGCTGATACCGAAGCTTTCGAATTTAGCTCGATCTACAAACTGGATACCGTAGTTGTTCCGACCAACCGTCCAATGATTCGTAAAGATCTGCCGGACCTGGTCTACATGACCGAAGCGGAAAAAATTCAGGCGATCATCGAAGATATTAAAGAACGTACTGCGAAAGGCCAGCCGGTGCTGGTCGGTACTATTTCTATCGAAAAATCGGAACTGGTATCAAACGAGCTGACCAAAGCCGGTATCAAACACAACGTTCTGAACGCTAAATTCCACGCCAACGAAGCCGCGATTGTTGCCCAGGCGGGCTATCCGGCAGCGGTGACCATTGCGACTAACATGGCGGGTCGTGGTACTGACATCGTGCTTGGTGGTAGCTGGCAGGCGGAAGTTGCCGCGCTGGAAAACCCGACCGCAGAGCAAATTGAAAAAATCAAAGCTGACTGGCAGGTGCGTCACGACGCAGTACTGGCGGCAGGTGGTCTGCATATCATCGGTACCGAGCGTCACGAATCCCGTCGTATCGATAACCAGCTGCGTGGTCGTTCTGGCCGTCAGGGTGATGCTGGTTCTTCTCGTTTCTACCTGTCGATGGAAGATGCGCTGATGCGTATTTTTGCCTCTGACCGCGTGTCCGGCATGATGCGTAAACTGGGGATGAAACCAGGTGAGGCCATTGAGCATCCGTGGGTGACCAAAGCGATTGCCAACGCCCAGCGTAAAGTTGAAAGCCGTAACTTCGATATTCGTAAACAGTTGCTGGAATACGATGACGTAGCTAACGATCAGCGTCGCGCTATTTACTCCCAGCGTAACGAACTGCTGGATGTCAGCGATGTGAGCGAAACCATCAACAGCATTCGTGAAGATGTGTTCAAAGCGACCATTGATGCCTACATTCCGCCACAGTCACTGGAAGAAATGTGGGATATTCCAGGTTTGCAAGAGCGTCTGAAAAACGACTTCGACCTTGATTTGCCGATTGCCGACTGGCTGGATAAAGAGCCAGAGCTGCATGAAGAGACGCTGCGTGAGCGTATTCTGGCGCAGTCCATCGAAGTGTATCAGCGTAAGGAAGAAGTGGTTGGCGCTGAGATGATGCGTCACTTCGAGAAAGGGGTAATGCTGCAAACGCTTGATTCCCTGTGGAAAGAGCATCTGGCGGCGATGGATTATCTGCGTCAGGGGATCCACCTGCGTGGTTACGCGCAGAAAGATCCGAAGCAGGAATACAAACGTGAATCGTTCTCCATGTTTGCTGCGATGCTGGAATCGTTGAAATATGAAGTCATCAGTACGCTGAGCAAAGTGCAGGTACGCATGCCTGAAGAAGTTGAAGAGCTGGAGCAGCAACGTCGCATGGAAGCTGAACGTTTAGCGCAAATGCAGCAGCTTAGCCATCAGGACGACGACTCTGCAGCCGCAGCTGCGTTGGCAGCGCAAACCGGCGATCGTAAAGTTGGACGTAACGATCCTTGCCCATGCGGTTCTGGTAAAAAATACAAGCAGTGCCACGGTCGCCTGCAATAAAAACTAATCAATAAGACAAAAGGCGCAGAAATCTGCGCCTTTTTTATAGGCTTAATACAATGAAAAAACTGCAAATCGCGGTAGGTATTATTCGCAACGAAAACAACCAAATCTTTATAACCCGTCGCGCCGCCGATGCGCACATGGCAAATAAGCTGGAGTTCCCAGGTGGTAAAATAGAAACGGGAGAAACGGCAGAACAAGCGATGGTGCGGGAGCTTCAGGAAGAAGTCGGGATTACCCCCCAACGTTTTTCGCTGTTTGAAAAGCTGGAATATCAGTTCCCTGACAGGCATATCACACTGTGGTTCTGGTTAGTCGAGAACTGGGAAGGGGAACCGTGGGGGAAAGAGGGGCAGCCCGTTGAGTGGGTGGCGTTGGCCAGCCTCAATGCAGAAGATTTTCCGCCAGCCAATGAACCGGTAATTGCGAAGCTTAAGCGTCTGTAGGTCGGATAATGTGTTTACGCCGCATCCGACATTTTCACAAGATGCCTGATGCGACGCTGACTGCGTCTTATCAGGCCTACAGAGTTTGTTAACTGGCAGATAAATTGGGTTTGTAGGTCGGATAAGGCGTTTACGCCGCATCCGACATTTGCACAAGATACCGGATGCGACGCTGACCACGTCTTGTCAGGCCTACAGAGTGTATTAACTGACAGATAAATTGGGTTTTGTAGGTCGATAAGGCGTTTACACCGCATCCGACAGTTGCACAAGATGGCTGATGCGACGCTGACCGCGATTTATCATGCCTGCGTGCGTCATCAGACAAATGTCACGGCTTTGGCTCTTCGCTCCAGTCATCGCTTTCGGAAAGATCGCCACTGCTGGGGATGCGCTTCTCCTCTGCGGCCCATTCTCCAAGGTCGATTAACTGGCAGCGTTTGGAACAAAATGGCCGAAATGGGCTGACTTCACCCCATACCACCGTTTTCCCGCAGGTTGGGCAATTCACCGTAATAGTTTCTGACATTTTTACTCCTTAGCAGCAGGCCAGTTCGAAATCCATACGCTCCGGTACTTGTCCATTTTCACTGTCCAGCGGCATAAAGCGAATGGCAAAACGGCTCTTATGGCCGGATATTTGCGGATAAAGCTGTGAATCGAGCGCCAGATTCAGGCGTAACAAATCGGCGTCTTCGCCATTATCCTGATAAAAACCGTTCAGGCTGGTCTGTTTGCGAAACGGTGCTGACTGGCGAATCAAATCCAACACCATAGTAAGCGCCTGTGTCAGGGGGTTCAGGCTGGCAATCCAGGTTTCTACCTGACTGTCGCGCTGCACCTGGGGTAAATGCAACCAGATATGCAAAGTTGGCAAATCAAAACTGCAACAGCCGCCAGGTATACTCAGACGCTGGCGCACCAGGGCAATCATCCGGTCTTCACGCAGAAATTGCCCGATACGCGGTGCAGAAATCAGCACGCTACCTGCGACCTTCAACTGCTGAATTAATGCTTCAATACGGCTCTGGTCCACGCCAGGCACGCCAATCCAGGTCTGGAGTTTACGTTGCTGACGTTCCAGCTCTTTCAGTAGCTCGGTACGAACTTCTCCACGCTCGAACACATCCAGCAATTCACTGACATTACGGAAGAAATGCAGAGCACCAGCGTAGTCAGCAATAGGTAAATTTACAGTGAGTTGTTGAATTAAAAACTCAATGCGCAGCCATGTACGCATTTTTTCATTTAGCGGATGTTCAAAAAGGACCTGGGTCTGCATTAAGGTTTTTCCTGTGAGACAAACTGCGACGCGAGCTGCAAATAGTGTGCGTGCAGGCGGGCAACATCTGATGCAATGGCATTCGGTGTGCCGTTATTATTAATGACGTCATCTGCCACCGCAAGACGGGCTTCGCGCGTTGCCTGGGCAGCAAGAATTTGTTCGACATGCTCGCGAGTAACATCATCACGTTGCATAGTGCGCATAAGCTGAGTTTCTGGGCTGACATCTACCACCAGAACACGATTCGCTTTTTTATGCAGCGAATTTTCTACCAGCAATGGCACAACCCACAGTACATAAGGTGAAGTTGCTTGCTGGATCTGGCGTTGCGTCTCCTGCTGAATCAGAGGATGCAGCAGGGCATTAAGCCAGTTTTTCTCTTCCGGATCGGCGAAGATCCGCTCGCGCAAGGCTCGACGTTGCAATGCTCCATCAGCAGCAATCATGTCAGCGCCAAAGTGTTCAGCAATGGCACGCAGCGCAGGTGTACCTGGTTCAACCACCTGACGCGCAATAATATCGGCATCAATGACATTAATTCCGAGGTCAGCAAATGCATTTGCAACGGTACTCTTGCCACTGCCAATGCCGCCTGTTAAGGCAACTGTATACCTCATAATCTATATTCCTGGGAATTCATCATGATTATCAAAATGTTAATAAAAAGTGCGCGAAAGCGAAATAGATGAAGCGTTCACCCACTATTTACCAGGTAAATTTATGGGATTGTAGCGTAAAAAAAGACAATTTCGCAGTCTTGCGCCATATCGATTAGTGCGTATGATAGCGTCACTGGAGTTGCGCTCTTACCCTTATAGCCATTAACCCCAGGAATCCGCACATGCGTATCGAAGAAGATCTGAAGTTAGGTTTTAAAGACGTCCTAATCCGCCCTAAACGCTCCACACTTAAAAGCCGTTCCGATGTTGAACTGGAACGTCAATTCACCTTCAAACATTCAGGTCAAAGCTGGTCCGGCGTGCCGATTATCGCCGCAAATATGGACACAGTAGGCACTTTCACTATGGCTACGGCTCTGGCTTCTTTCGATATTCTGACCGCTGTTCATAAACATTACTCTGTCGAAGAGTGGCAGACGTTTATCAACAATTCTTCCGCTGATGTGCTGAAGCATGTGATGGTTTCTACCGGCACGTCGGATGCCGATTTCGAAAAAACTAAACAAATTCTCGACCTGAATCCGGCATTAAACTTCGTTTGTATTGATGTTGCGAATGGATATTCCGAACACTTCGTGCAGTTTGTTGCGAAGGCACGTGAAGCGTGGCCGACCAAAACCATTTGTGCAGGCAATGTGGTGACTGGCGAAATGTGTGAGGAACTTATTCTCTCCGGTGCCGATATCGTTAAAGTTGGCATTGGCCCTGGCTCTGTTTGTACAACTCGCGTGAAAACGGGTGTCGGTTATCCACAGCTTTCTGCGGTGATCGAATGTGCCGATGCCGCGCACGGTCTGGGCGGGATGATCGTCAGCGATGGCGGCTGTACCACACCGGGCGATGTGGCTAAAGCCTTTGGTGGCGGTGCCGATTTCGTAATGCTCGGCGGGATGCTGGCTGGTCACGAAGAGAGCGGTGGCCGTATTGTTGAAGAGAACGGCGAGAAATTTATGCTGTTCTACGGTATGAGCTCCGAGTCTGCGATGAAACGTCACGTTGGCGGCGTTGCGGAATATCGCGCCGCAGAAGGTAAAACCGTTAAGCTGCCGCTGCGCGGTCCGGTTGAAAATACCGCGCGTGATATTTTAGGCGGCCTGCGTTCAGCATGCACTTACGTTGGGGCTTCACGTCTGAAAGAGTTGACCAAGCGCACCACGTTTATCCGCGTACTGGAACAAGAAAACCGCGTCTTCAATAACCTGTAATCTCCCAATGCTGGCGTGGAGCACACGCCAGTATTATCCCACCCCACTCATCGCGTCGCCAAGATGGAAAATTGGCAGATACATCGCCACCACCAGCGTACCGATAATTCCTCCGGTAATGACCAGCAACGCAGGCTCCAGTATGGCAGCTAGATTATCCGCCAGCGCTAGCGTGTTATCCCGATGATGATGGGCAAGATTCTCCAGCATGAGATCCAGCGAACCGGATGCCTCTCCCGTTCTCACTAACTGCAAACAGAGCGGGCTAAACTCACCGGCATTTTTTAGCGCCAGCCAGATGGGCTGACCGTTACTGATATCGCCCTGGATTTGTGTCAGAAGCTTTGCCCAGTATGGGCAGCGCATCGTTTCTCTGACGCTCTCCACCCCCTGCAAAAAAGTAATCCCCGCACTTTGTGTCAGCGCCAGAATCGTAAAGATCTGCGTGAGTTTTTGTCCCCGCATCAGGGCCCCCATAATCGGGATGCGTAATAACCATTTCTGCCGCGTAATAAACAAGGTTGGGTGACGCATCAGCAGTTTGTTGGCTATTACCAGCAGAAAACCGAACACTATCAGCAGCCAGCCCCACTCACCGCTGAAATCTGCCAGCGTCATGATCCCTTGTGTAAGAGTCGGTAGCGGGGTGTTAAAGGTCTTATAGATAGCGGCAAACTCTGGCAGAACAAAATGCAGCATTGCCACAACGACCATTATCGCCATCGTTAAAATGATGATGGGGTAACGCAACGCTGATTTCACTTTGTCGGTTAACTGGCTCTGGGCTTTTTGCTGACGAGCCAGTTCAAAGCAGCATTCATCCAGTTTACCAGTCAGTTCCCCCGTGCGGATCATTGCCTGGTAAAGCGGCGGAAATACCTCTGACCAGGGCAATAATGCATTGGAAAAGGCAACGCCCTGCTCGAGATCGTGCGCCAGTGATTGCAGCAACGCTTGCCACTGCTTACTGGGATGCTGTTCCGCCAGCAGCGCCAGTCCTTCAGAAAGTGTTAACCCGGCTTTGAGTAGCGTCGCCAGTTGATGAATGACTTCCGCGCTTTTATCTCCGCGCCACTGCGCAGAATTGATGGTGATTCGCTTCAGGTGAAGTGGAGTAACCCTTTGTTGCTGTAGAGCCAGAAGCAGCAAGGCACGGCTTTCCGCCCAGAACGTTCCATTTTGTGCGTGACCTTCGTGGGTAACGCCCTGCCAGTGCCAGAGTTGCTTATTCGCCATGCGGCATCCCCAACACGCGGATTAACTCTTCAAAGGTGGTTAAGCCCTGTTCCACGGCCAGGCAGCCATTTTCAAAAAGTGTGCGCATCCCTGTCCGCCTGGCATGCATTTCCAGCGATTCAATTTCAGTATTAGAGGAAATAAGCTGGCGTATGGTTGGCGTAATGGGTAGCACTTCAAACAAAGCGGTACGACCATAAAAACCGTGGTAGCAATGTTCACAACCAGGAGCCTGCCAGCGGGACAGTGGAGATGACCATACATTGTCTGGAAGACGGATCGGTTCTCCTTGCCGCTGACGACAATGCGGGCAAAGTTTGCGTACCAGGCGCTGGGCTATTACCAGAGTGAGGGCAGACGAGAGCATCCAGCGGGCAACGCCCATTTGCTGTAAGCGCACCAGCGTTTCACAGGTGGAGTTGGTGTGTAGCGTGGACAATACCAGATGACCCGTTTGCGCGGCTTTAATGGCGATTTCTGCCGTTTCGCCATCGCGGATCTCTCCAATCATGATGACGTCAGGATCCTGGCGCAATAACGCACGCAAAACACCCTGAAAGGTAAGACCGGCACGTGGATGGATTTGTGTCTGGTTTAGCCCGGCAATGGGGATCTCAACCGGATCTTCGACACTGCAAATATTAATATCGGCGGTATTCAGCGTTTGTAGGGCGCTATAAAGTGTGACCGTTTTGCCGCTACCGGTTGGGCCGGTTACCAGCACCAGTCCTTGTGGTTGCTGTAGGGCATGAGCAAAGTCTGCCAGTTGTGATGACTGCATTCCCAGCGTGTTAACATCCAGAGCCTGCTCCACCTGCTGTAATAATCGTAATACCACCTTTTCACCGCCGCGACATGGTAAGGTCGCAATACGAAATGAGATGGCGTTCCCAGCCAGCTCGACAGTGAATTGCCCATCCTGTGGCAGGCGATGTTCCGCAATATCCAGGCTTCCCAGTACTTTTAACCTGGCGGTTAAAGCGACTCCGGCATCCAGTGGAATATCCGGTAAAGGATGCAGCACGCCGTCGATATGCAAGCGGATGCGGAAGGCATTGTCCGCTGGTTCGATATGAATGTCAGATGCGCGTTGTTCCAGTGCAGATTGCAACGTATGAGTCAGCAACTCTGCTTTGGGCTGATGCTTATCCTGAACGGTTACGGGCAATGTCTGTTGTGAGCGACTGGCGTGGCCTTCCATCTGCTGGCGCGTCCAGCAGGTTATCTCAATTCGTTTGGTGGTAGCGAAATGCAATGCGTCCAGTAGCTCATGTGAGGGTGCTTCGACCACCGCAACATGAACCACTTCTTCGCTGGCATCCAGTAAGACTCCCTGGTAACGCAAACACAGGGCGGTGAGCTGTGAAATATTCATTGCCGCTCCTTAGTTGGTGTTATCAAAGCGGAAGACGTCTTCACAGGCTTGCTGTAACGCGCTGTCACTTTGAATATTGCAGTTGCGCATCCAGCCGGTGACGCCGTTAGCGTTATCCCAACCGGGCGTCATGATGACGTTTAACCCATTAAGGCTCTCTTGCCCGGTTAGCGATACCACGCCTTTTGCCACGCTCATAGCAGAGACATAACGAGTCGTGGTAGGTGAGGGAATACCATTGTTGCTGCCGTCGCAGGTGTCTAATCCACCATGTTCCAGCGCGCATAATTCAACAGCGGTGCGATAAGGCACAAAGGTTTGTAGCATGTCGGTGAGTGCGGCTTTTCGCAGGTAGTTCTGATAAGCGGGAATGCCGATGGCGCTTAAAATGGCAATGATGCCAATAACCACCATGAGTTCGATAAGTGTAAAACCGCGTTGCTTGTTCATCTGTTTCGCTCCTTGATTTCGTTGGCGCTACTTTGGCAAACGCCATCAGCACAGGCGAGAGGCAAAAAACAAAACGGGAAGGCGGCTTCCGAGGTTTTTTACTACGTTGCAGTGAAAGACAAGAAATTTGCGAGGCGTTACGAAGAAAGGAGGGAAGGGAAGAATATCCGCCCGCGACGGAGCGGATAAATCCGTCAGCGATTAGCGAAAACGCATTGAAAGGTCGAGTGCCTGTACGTGCTTGGTCAGCGCGCCGACGGAGATAAAGTCCACGCCCGTTTCGGCAAATTCGCGCAGAGTCTTGTCGGTGACGTTGCCCGACACTTCCAACAGTGCCTTGCCGTTGGTGCGTTTGACGGCTTCGCGCATCTGTTCTGTTTCGAAGTTATCCAACATGATGATATCGGCACCTGCTTTCAGGGCTTCACCAAGTTCTTCCAGATTCTCTACTTCGACTTCTACTGGCGCATCCGGATGCAGCCAGGACGCTTTTTCGACTGCCTGACGCACCGAACCGGAGGCAATAATATGGTTTTCTTTGATCAGGAAGGCATCAGAAAGCCCCAGGCGGTGGTTGGCCCCGCCACCGCAAAGTACCGCGTATTTCAGGGCAGATCGCAGACCCGGCAAGGTTTTGCGCGTATCCAGCAACTGCGTGTTGGTGCCTTCCAGCAATTCGACATAGTGGCGGACCTTACTGGCAACTCCGGAAAGAGTTTGTACAAAATTAAGCGCCGTGCGTTCGCCGGTTAACAGCACGCGGGATGGGCCTTCGAGCTCGAAAAGAAGTTGATTGGCGTGGATGACATCGCCGTCATCTACATGCCAGATTATGGTGACATCGTCGCCTGCCAGTTGAATAAACACCTCTTCAACCCAGCGTTTGCCGCAAAATACGCCATTCTCGCGAGTGATCACCGTCGCATGTGAGCGAGAATTTTCCGGTAAAAGTTTTGCCGTAATGTCGTTGTTGGCATCGACTGTTCCGCCTAAATCTTCCCGCAGCGCCTGGGCCACCGCGCCGGGGATGTCGAGATTAATGCGTTCCAGTAGCTCGTCACGTCGGGTGTCAGGATTGTAGCGGCGAGGCGGCATGTTAAAACTCCAGATAGCTAACGAATCATAAGATAGAAACATGCTACTCTGAAGCGGGTATTAGCACCACATATAAGGAGATCCTGCATGTTGTTAGAACAGGGGTGGTTGGTTGGCGCGCGCCGCGTTCCCTCGCCACATTACGATTGTCGCCCGGATGACGAAACTCCCACCTTGCTGGTGGTGCACAATATTAGCTTGCCGCCAGGCGAGTTTGGCGGTCCGTGGATTGACGCATTATTCACCGGAACTATTGATCCGCAGGCTCATCCCTTCTTTGCTGAGATCGCCCATTTGCGCGTTTCCGCTCATTGTTTAATTCGCCGCGATGGTGAAATTGTCCAGTATGTTCCTTTCGATAAACGCGCCTGGCATGCGGGTGTTTCCATATATCAGGGGCGCGAACGCTGTAATGATTTCTCCATTGGGATTGAACTGGAAGGCACTGATACACTGGCTTACACCGATGCGCAATATCAGCAATTGGCGGCGGTCACGCGGACATTGATTGATCGCTATCCAGATATCGCTAACAACATGACGGGCCATTGCGATATTGCGCCGGATCGTAAAACCGATCCCGGTCCCGCATTTGATTGGGCGCGGTTCCGTGCGCTGGTCAGCAAGGAGACAACATGACGCTGTTTACAACCTTACTGGTGTTAATTTTTGAGCGCCTGTTTAAGTTGGGCGAGCACTGGCAACTTGATCACCGACTCGAAGCGTTTTTCCGCCGGGTGAAACATTTCTCGCTAGGGCGCACATTAGGTATGACCATTATCGCGATGGGGGTGACTTTTTTACTGTTGCGCGCGTTGCATGGGTTATTGTTCAACGTCCCAACTCTGGTTGTGTGGCTGTTGATTGGTTTGCTATGCATGGGGGCGGGTAAAGTTCGTCTCCATTATCATGCTTATCTGACGGCTGCTTCTCGTAACGACAGCCATGCCCGTTCCACGATGGCTGGTGAACTCACCATGATTCACGGCGTCCCCGCAGGCTGCGATGAACGTGAGTTTTTGCGTGAACTGCAAAATGCGCTGTTGTGGATTAACTTTCGTTTTTATCTTGCTCCGCTGTTCTGGCTGATTGTGGGGGGGACCTGGGGACCTGTTACGCTGATGGGTTATGCGTTTTTGCGTGCATGGCAATACTGGCTGGCACGTTACCAGACGCCGCATCATCGTTTACAGTCGGGGGTTGACGCCGTGCTTCACGTACTGGATTGGGTGCCAGTTCGCCTTGCAGGCGTAGTTTATGCTTTGATCGGCCACGGTGAGAAAGCGTTACCTGCGTGGTTTGCTTCACTGACCGATTTCCATACATCGCAATACCAGGTTTTAACGCGTCTGGCACAGTTCTCACTGGCGCGTGAACCGCATGTCGATAAGGTTGAAACGCCGAAAGCAGCGGTTTCAATGGCGAAGAAAACCTCGTTCGTGGTTGTGGTGGTGATTGCGCTACTGACAATTTACGGGGCGTTGGTGTAAAGAATGTCGCCCTCACCCAAAGCGGGTGAGGGCGTAGAAAGATTAATGCGCTTTTACGGCTTTTGCGGTTTTCTCTTTGAACAGATAGCCGATGCCTAACACCACCAGCCACACCGGGATCAGGTAAACCGAAATCGCCATTCCCGGCGTCATCAGCATAATCACCAGTACTGCCGCCATAAACAGCAGGCAGATCCAGTTACCCAGTGGATAGAGCAGAGCAGGGAAGCGAGTCACCACGCCTTGTTCCTGCTTGGCGCGACGGAATTTCATATGCGCCAGGCTGATCATCGCCCAGTTGATCACCAGTGCGGATACCACCAGCGCCATTAACAGTCCGAATGCAGACTCTGGAGCAAGGTAATTGATCAGTACGCACAAGGCCGTTACCAGCGCAGATACCAGAATGGTATTTACCGGTACGCCGCGTTTATCGACGGAAGCGAGCATTTTCGGGGCGTTCCCCTGTTGTGCCAGACCGAACAGCATACGGCTGTTGCAATATACGCAGCTGTTGTACACGGAAAGGGCAGCCGTCAACACGACGATATTCAGAGCGTTAGCCACGAAGGTGTCGCCCAGTTCATGGAAGATGAGTACAAACGGGCTGGTATCGGCGGTAACGCGCGTCCACGGCATTAACGAGAGCAGAACAGCTAATGAACCAATGTAGAAAATCAGAATACGGTAGATAACCTGGTTGGTCGCTTTCGGGATGCTTTGCTCCGGGTTATCGGCTTCTGCTGCGGTGATACCCACCAGCTCCAGACCACCGAACGAGAACATGATAATCGCCATCATCATCACCAGCCCGGTGAATCCGTGCGGCAGGAAGCCACCCTGATCCCACAGGTTGCGAACGGTCGCCTGCGGGCCGCCGTTACCGCTGAACAGCAGCCAGCCGCCGAAGATGATCATCGCCACAACCGCAATAACTTTGATAATGGCAAACCAAAATTCCATCTCGCCAAATACTTTTACGTTGGTCAGGTTGATGGCGTTGATCACCACAAAGAACACGGCGGCAGAAGCCCAGGTTGGGATTTCCGGATACCAGAACTGAATGTATTTGCCGACAGCCGTAAGCTCTGCCATGGCAACTAAAACGTACAGTACCCAATAGTTCCAGCCAGAAGCGAATCCGGCAAAGCTGCCCCAGTATTTATAAGCAAAGTGGCTGAAAGAGCCTGCGACAGGTTCTTCGACAACCATTTCACCTAGCTGACGCATGATCAGAAAGGCGATAAAACCTGCAATGGCGTAACCCAGGATAATCCCTGGCCCTGCGGACTGTATTACGGAGGCGCTACCCAGGAATAGCCCGGTCCCTATCGCGCCACCCAGCGCGATAAGCTGGATATGGCGGTTTTTAAGGCCGCGCTTTAGCTGCTCGCCGTGCTGTTGACCTTCCATCATGAAACCTCGTGCGGTGATTGTTTTTTTGATCTACGCAGTGATGCGTGTGTAAGTTTGCAATTCCGTTTGTTGTATTAATTTATTTACATCTAAGAAGTTTGAATTGTTACAAAAAGACTTCCGTCAGATCAAGAATAATGGTATGCGCCAACGAATGCACCCGCTTTATGCATGGTTGAAGATGGGTTGCTTAAAAAGAAACCGTTTGTAAAGTCCCACCCCAAATTATCTTTATCACAACACGTGAATATAAATTCATTTTATTTGAATTAATAATCGATAAATTGGTAAGTGAATCGGTTCAATTCGGGTTTTTATCGTTTAATAATCGTTAAAAAAATCCTTTGTCACGTAAATCCTACATTTGTGCATAGTTACAACTTTGAAACTTTATATATGTCAGATTGTTAAAATGTGCACACTTTCATGATTTCAATCAAAACCTGTATGGACATAAGGTGAATACTTTGTTACTTTAGCGTCACAGACATGAAATTGGTAAGACCAATTGACTTCGGCAAGTGGCTTAAGACAGGAACTCATGGCCTACAGCAAAATCCGCCAACCAAAACTCTCCGATGTGATTGAGCAGCAACTGGAGTTTTTGATCCTCGAAGGCACACTCCGCCCGGGCGAAAAACTCCCACCGGAACGCGAACTGGCGAAACAGTTTGACGTCTCCCGTCCCTCCTTGCGTGAGGCGATTCAACGTCTCGAAGCGAAGGGCTTGTTGCTTCGTCGCCAGGGTGGCGGCACTTTTGTCCAGAGTAGCCTCTGGCAAAGCTTCAGCGATCCGCTGGTGGAACTGCTCTCCGACCATCCTGAATCACAGTATGACTTGCTCGAAACACGACACGCCCTGGAAGGTATCGCCGCCTATTACGCCGCGCTGCGTAGTACCGATGAAGACAAGGAACGCATCCGTGAACTCCACCACGCCATAGAGCTGGCGCAGCAGTCTGGCGATCTGGACGCGGAATCAAACGCCGTACTCCAGTATCAGATTGCCGTCACCGAAGCAGCCCACAATGTGGTTCTGCTTCATCTGCTAAGGTGTATGGAGCCGATGTTGGCCCAGAATGTCCGTCAGAACTTCGAATTGCTCTATTCGCGTCGCGAGATGCTGCCGCTGGTGAGTAGTCACCGCACCCGCATATTCGAAGCGATTATGGCCGGTAAGCCTGAGGATGCGCGAGACGCTTCTCATCGCCACCTTGCCTTTATCGAAGAAATTTTGCTCGACAGAAGCCGTGAGGAGAGCCGCCGTGAGCGTTCTCTGCGTCGTCTGGAGCAACGCAAGAATTAGTGATTTTTCTGGTAAAAATTATCCAGAAGATGTTGTAAATCAAGCGCATATAAAAGCGCGGCAACTAAACGTAGAACCTGTCTTATTGAGCTTTCCGGCGAGAGTTCAATGGGACAGGTTCCAGAAAACTCAACGTTATTAGATAGATAAGGAATAACCCATGTCAGAACGTTTCCCAAATGACGTGGATCCGATCGAAACTCGCGACTGGCTCCAGGCGATCGAATCGGTCATCCGTGAAGAAGGTGTTGAGCGTGCTCAGTATCTGATCGACCAGCTGCTTGCTGAAGCCCGCAAAGGCGGTGTCAACGTAGCCGCAGGCACCGGCATCAGCAACTACATCAACACCATCCCCGTTGAAGAACAACCGGAGTATCCGGGTAATCTGGAACTGGAACGCCGTATTCGTTCAGCTATCCGCTGGAACGCCATCATGACGGTTCTGCGTGCGTCGAAAAAAGACCTCGAACTGGGCGGCCACATGGCGTCCTTCCAGTCTTCCGCAACCATTTATGATGTGTGCTTTAACCACTTCTTCCGTGCGCGCAACGAGCAGGATGGCGGCGACCTGGTTTACTTCCAGGGCCACATCTCCCCGGGCGTTTACGCACGTGCTTTCCTGGAAGGTCGTTTGACTCAAGAGCAGCTGGATAACTTCCGTCAAGAAGTTCACGGCAATGGCCTCTCTTCTTACCCGCACCCGAAACTGATGCCGGAATTCTGGCAGTTCCCGACCGTATCTATGGGTCTGGGTCCGATTGGTGCTATTTACCAGGCTAAATTCCTGAAATATCTGGAACACCGTGGCCTGAAAGATACCTCTAAACAGACCGTTTACGCTTTCCTCGGCGACGGTGAAATGGACGAACCGGAATCCAAAGGTGCGATCACCATCGCTACCCGTGAAAAACTGGATAACCTGGTCTTCGTTATCAACTGTAACCTGCAGCGTCTTGACGGCCCGGTAACCGGTAACGGCAAGATCATCAACGAACTGGAAGGCATCTTCGAAGGTGCTGGCTGGAACGTGATCAAAGTGATGTGGGGTAGCCGTTGGGATGAACTGCTGCGTAAAGATACCAGCGGTAAACTGATCCAACTGATGAACGAAACCGTTGACGGCGACTACCAGACCTTCAAATCGAAAGATGGTGCGTACGTTCGTGAGCACTTCTTCGGTAAATATCCGGAGACCGCAGCACTGGTTGCAGACTGGACTGACGAGCAGATCTGGGCTCTGAACCGTGGTGGTCACGATCCGAAGAAAATCTACGCAGCATTCAAGAAAGCGCAGGAAACCAAAGGCAAAGCGACAGTAATCCTTGCTCATACCATTAAAGGTTACGGCATGGGCGATGCAGCTGAAGGTAAAAACATCGCGCACCAGGTTAAGAAAATGAACATGGACGGCGTGCGTCATATCCGCGACCGTTTCAATGTGCCGGTATCTGATGCAGATATCGAAAAGCTGCCGTACATCACCTTCCCGGAAGGTTCTGAAGAGCATACCTATCTGCACGCTCAACGTCAGAAACTGCACGGTTATCTGCCAAGCCGCCAGCCGAACTTCACCGAGAAGCTGGAGCTGCCGAGCCTGCAAGACTTCGGCGCGCTGCTGGAAGAGCAGAGCAAAGAGATCTCTACCACTATCGCTTTCGTTCGTGCTCTGAACGTGATGCTGAAGAACAAGTCGATCAAAGACCGACTGGTACCGATCATCGCCGACGAAGCGCGTACTTTCGGTATGGAAGGTCTGTTCCGTCAGATTGGTATTTACAGCCCGAACGGTCAGCAGTACACCCCGCAGGACCGCGAGCAGGTTGCTTACTACAAAGAAGACGAGAAAGGTCAGATTCTGCAGGAAGGGATCAACGAGCTGGGCGCAGGTTGTTCCTGGCTGGCAGCGGCGACCTCTTACAGCACCAACAATCTGCCGATGATTCCGTTCTACATCTATTACTCGATGTTCGGCTTCCAGCGTATCGGCGATCTGTGCTGGGCGGCTGGTGACCAGCAAGCGCGTGGCTTCCTGATCGGCGGTACTTCCGGTCGTACCACCCTGAACGGCGAAGGTCTGCAGCACGAAGATGGTCACAGCCACATTCAGTCGCTGACTATCCCTAACTGTATCTCTTACGACCCGGCTTACGCTTACGAAGTTGCTGTCATCATGCATGACGGTCTGGAGCGTATGTACGGTGAAAAACAAGAGAACGTTTACTACTACATCACTACGCTGAACGAAAACTACCACATGCCGGCAATGCCGGAAGGTGCTGAGGAAGGTATCCGTAAGGGTATCTACAAACTCGAAACCATTGAAGGTAATAAAGGTAAAGTTCAGCTGCTGGGCTCCGGTTCTATCCTGCGTCACGTCCGTGAAGCGGCAGAGATCCTGGCGAAAGATTACGGCGTAGGTTCTGACGTTTATAGCGTGACTTCCTTCACCGAACTGGCGCGTGATGGTCAGGATTGTGAACGCTGGAACATGCTGCACCCGCTGGAAACTCCACGCGTTCCGTACATCGCTCAGGTGATGAACGACGCTCCGGCAGTGGCATCTACCGACTATATGAAACTGTTCGCTGAGCAGGTCCGTACTTACGTACCGGCTGACGACTACCGCGTACTGGGTACTGATGGCTTCGGTCGTTCCGACAGCCGTGAGAACCTGCGTCACCACTTTGAAGTTGATGCTTCTTATGTCGTGGTTGCGGCGCTGGGCGAACTGGCTAAACGTGGCGAAATCGATAAGAAAGTGGTTGCTGACGCAATCGCCAAATTCAACATCGATGCAGATAAAGTTAACCCGCGTCTGGCGTAAGAGGTAAAAGAATAATGGCTATCGAAATCAAAGTACCGGACATCGGGGCTGATGAAGTTGAAATCACCGAGATCCTGGTCAAAGTGGGCGACAAAGTTGAAGCCGAACAGTCGCTGATCACCGTAGAAGGCGATAAAGCCTCTATGGAAGTACCATCTCCGCAGGCGGGTATTGTTAAAGAGATCAAAGTCTCTGTTGGCGATAAAACCCAGACCGGCGCACTGATTATGATTTTCGATTCCGCCGACGGTGCAGCAGACGCTGCACCTGCTCAGGCAGAAGAGAAGAAAGAAGCAGCTCCGGCAGCAGCACCAGCGGCTGCAGCGGCAAAAGACGTTAACGTTCCGGATATCGGCAGCGACGAAGTTGAAGTGACCGAAATCCTGGTGAAAGTTGGCGATAAAGTTGAAGCTGAACAGTCGCTGATCACCGTAGAAGGCGACAAGGCTTCTATGGAAGTTCCTGCTCCGTTTGCAGGCACCGTGAAAGAGATCAAAGTGAACGTTGGAGACAAAGTGTCTACCGGCTCGCTGATCATGGTCTTCGAAGTGGCGGGTGCAGCAGGCGCGGCAGCTCCGGCAGCGAAACAGGAGTCAGCTCCGGCAGCGGCACCTGCGGCAGCGGCTGGCGTGAAAGAAGTTAACGTTCCGGATATCGGCGGTGACGAAGTTGAAGTGACCGAAGTGATGGTGAAAGTGGGCGACAAAGTTGCCGCTGAACAGTCACTGATCACTGTAGAAGGCGATAAAGCCTCTATGGAAGTTCCGGCTCCGTTTGCAGGCGTCGTGAAGGAACTGAAAGTCAACGTTGGCGATAAAGTGAAAACTGGCTCGCTGATTATGATCTTCGAAGTTGAAGGCGCAGCGCCTGCGGCAGCTCCAGTGAAACAGGAAGCGGCAGCGCCTGCTCCGGCAGCAAAAGCTGAAGCCCCGGCAGCCGCACCGGCTGCGAAAGCCGAAGGTAAATCTGAATTCGCTGAAAATGACGCTTACGTTCATGCGACTCCGCTGATCCGTCGTCTGGCACGCGAATTCGGCGTTAACCTGGCGAAAGTGAAGGGCACTGGCCGTAAAGGTCGTATCCTGCGCGAAGACGTTCAGGCTTACGTGAAAGAAGCCATCAAACGTGCAGAAGCAGCTCCGGCAGCGACTGGCGGCGGTATCCCTGGCATGTTGCCGTGGCCGAAAGTGGACTTCAGCAAGTTTGGTGAAATCGAAGAAGTAGAACTGGGCCGTATCCAGAAAATCTCTGGTGCTAACCTGAGCCGTAACTGGGTGATGATCCCGCACGTTACTCACTTCGACAAAACCGATATCACCGAGCTGGAAGCGTTCCGTAAACAGCAGAACGAAGAAGCAGCGAAACGTAAGCTGGATGTGAAGATAACCCCAGTTGTCTTCATCATGAAAGCCGTTGCTGCGGCACTTGAGCAGATGCCTCGCTTCAACAGTTCTCTGTCTGAAGACGGTCAGCGTCTGACCCTGAAGAAATACATCAACATCGGTGTGGCGGTGGATACCCCGAACGGTCTGGTGGTTCCGGTATTCAAAGACGTCAATAAGAAAGGCATCATCGAGCTGTCTCGCGAGCTGATGACTATTTCTAAGAAAGCGCGTGACGGTAAGCTGACTGCGGGCGAAATGCAGGGCGGTTGCTTCACCATCTCCAGCATCGGCGGCCTGGGTACTACCCACTTCGCGCCGATTGTGAACGCGCCGGAAGTGGCTATCCTTGGCGTTTCTAAGTCCGCGATGGAACCGGTGTGGAATGGTAAAGAGTTCGTGCCGCGTCTGATGCTGCCGATTTCTCTCTCCTTCGACCACCGCGTGATCGACGGTGCTGATGGTGCCCGTTTCATTACCATCATTAACAACACGCTGTCTGACATTCGCCGTCTGGTGATGTAAGTAAAAGAGCCGGCCCAACGGCCGGCTCTTTTCTGGTAATCTCATGAATATATTGAGGTTATTAGCGAATAGATAAATCGGTTGCCGTTTGTTGTTTAAAAATTGTTAACAATTTTGTAAAATACCGACGGATAGAACGACCCGGTGGATAATGGGCGTCATAAAAAAAACGTCAGACCCGCCGGAGATAAATATATAGAGGTCATGATGAGTACTGAAATCAAAACTCAGGTCGTGGTACTTGGGGCAGGCCCCGCAGGTTACTCCGCTGCCTTCCGTTGCGCTGATTTAGGTCTGGAAACCGTAATCGTAGAACGCTACAACACCCTCGGTGGTGTTTGCCTGAACGTCGGCTGTATCCCTTCTAAAGCACTGCTGCACGTCGCTAAAGTTATCGAAGAAGCCAAAGCACTGGCTGAGCACGGTATTGTCTTCGGCGAACCAAAAACCGATATCGACAAGATTCGTACCTGGAAAGAGAAAGTGATCACTCAGCTGACCGGTGGTCTGGCTGGCATGGCGAAAGGCCGTAAAGTGAAAGTGGTTAACGGTCTGGGTAAATTCACCGGGGCGAACACCCTGGAAGTTGAAGGTGAGAACGGTAAAACCGTGATCAACTTCGACAACGCGATCATCGCGGCGGGTTCACGTCCGATCCAACTGCCGTTTATTCCGCATGAAGATCCGCGTATCTGGGACTCCACTGACGCGCTGGAACTGAAAGAAGTACCAGAACGCCTGCTGGTAATGGGTGGCGGTATCATCGGTCTGGAAATGGGTACCGTATATCACGCGCTGGGTTCACAGATTGACGTGGTTGAAATGTTCGACCAGGTTATCCCGGCCGCTGACAAAGACATCGTTAAAGTCTTCACCAAGCGTATTAGCAAGAAATTCAACCTGATGCTGGAAACCAAAGTCACTGCCGTTGAAGCAAAAGAAGACGGTATTTATGTGACGATGGAAGGTAAAAAAGCACCGGCTGAACCGCAGCGTTACGACGCCGTGCTGGTAGCGATTGGTCGCGTGCCGAACGGTAAAAACCTCGACGCAGGTAAAGCTGGCGTGGAAGTGGACGACCGTGGCTTCATCCGCGTTGATAAACAGCTGCGCACTAACGTACCGCACATCTTTGCTATCGGCGATATCGTCGGTCAGCCGATGCTGGCACACAAAGGTGTACATGAAGGTCACGTTGCCGCTGAAGTTATCGCCGGCAAGAAACACTACTTCGATCCGAAAGTTATCCCGTCTATCGCCTATACCGAACCAGAAGTTGCATGGGTGGGTCTGACTGAGAAAGAAGCGAAAGAGAAAGGCATCAGCTACGAAACCGCCACCTTCCCGTGGGCTGCTTCTGGTCGTGCTATCGCTTCTGACTGCGCAGACGGTATGACCAAGCTGATTTTCGACAAAGAATCTCACCGTGTGATCGGTGGTGCAATTGTCGGTACCAACGGCGGCGAGCTGCTGGGCGAAATCGGTCTGGCAATCGAAATGGGTTGCGACGCTGAAGACATCGCGCTGACCATCCACGCACACCCGACTCTGCACGAGTCTGTGGGCCTGGCAGCAGAAGTGTTCGAAGGTAGCATCACCGACCTGCCGAACCCGAAAGCGAAGAAGAAGTAATTCTTCCTGCCGGAACATCGGTAAATTAAGAAGCGGCTATTCTGGCCGCTTCAGATTGTTGACAACGTGCTCGTTGTTGATACCGGATGCGGCGTAAACGTCTTATCCGGCCGACAAAATCATGCAAATTCAATATATTGCTGGAGCCGT
>NZ_JAATUR010000060.1 GCF_011881725.1 Escherichia coli
TTTCATCAGCCAGTTGATTGCTTTCATTACAGCGTTAACCAATCCGCCGATAGCCTCGCCTAATTTGGTAAACATTGGCAGCATTGCAACCATGCTCTTTTTAAACTCTTCAATCACTTTCGGATCAAGAGATTTCATAAAGCCATCAACAAAGGCGATCCCTTGTGAGTCAGAAAGCCCACTAAGTGCATTATTCAGTTCACGGAATTTAATAACGCTTTCCTGTTGTGCCTGCGTTACCCAGCGCCCTGATTCTCGTTGTTCTCGTGCTGATTGTTCCACTTCTTTAGCGGAGCGTGTCCAGTATTTAGAGGTGAGCATCAAATCATCAGCCAGATCTTCCAGACGACTACCGATTTGTGCATCTGAATAGCCTTTAGCTACCATTCCCTGAACTGCTTTACTAACCAGACCAGCCGGATTATCAGCAAAGTCTTTTAGATCCTTTTTAGTTAGGAATCCTTCATTCATTAAAGTATTGATGCCGCTATCGCCGCCCTTCCATTCGCCTTTCCCTGTTTTCTTATCGACTACATATTCAGCCTCGTCATAAGATTTGGTTGCTCGTTCACGCACATCTTTACCGATGGCATCTAGTATTTTTCTGCGTCCCTGATCACCCTGGAGGCTATCGATCCCGTTATCGTAAGCCCAACGCTCAAGATTATTAAGTAAGTTGTAATCAACTCCACCAAGCCTTGCACGTTGGATTAATTCCCCTTCTGTTTCAGCATTCGCAAAGCTATTAGCCATAAATTCAGAGGCTTTGCTCATAGCCATATACGTAGCGCCAGCGCCTAAGCCACCCAGCATAACAGCCGCAGCACCGCCGCCAATACTCCCGCTACCCTTAACAGGTGCATAGGCTTTAGCGTGAGCGTTACGATTGCCATTAATCTTACGTTGTTGCTGTTGTAGGCGTTTCATTTGGCTATTCATACGTGCCAGACTAATAGCGCCTCTTTCATATTGGAGGGCAATTTCTCTAGCCTGTGCAATAGCTTTATATTGTTCCGCTACAGAAAGACGGTGCATTGCACTAATGCTTGATCCAACGTCTAAAAGCTTTAATTCTGCCTTCTCTTTGCGTGCTGCCAGGGCTTTTTGTTCTCTTGCAACTACACGTTGAGCGGCTAATTGTGCTTTAGCATTAGCTTTATCAGCCTGTGCTTGCTTTTTAGCAATATCGTCTACGTCTTTTTTTGCTCTAGCGGTTGATTGTTTATGTGTCTTAACACGCAATTCTATATCTTTCACCGCCGCCATTTGTTTACGAAGTTTTTCTACTTCTGCTTTTGCTTTCTCTAATGATGGTCGGTTAACTTCGAAGGTGACAACGTTTGACAAGCGGCTGATGTTTAGCTCTAACATGTTAATTGTTTCCCTGTATTATGATTGTTGTTTATTATTGTTTTTTAGAACAGTAGTATGTAATTGCTTCAAAAGTGCTGCATCCAGTCTGAAACACACGCTGCCGCACATTATTTGCATCAATTGAAAGCATTCTGCATAAGGCACTGACATTGATTATTGAGTCATCGCTAATAGCTGCCAGTTCTTTTACAGATTTAAGAATTAATGCCTGTGAATTTTCTGTATTCATTGGTTTTCTCTCACATATATATATTTTTATTTGGGTTTGTAGACAGTAGAAAAACAAAAAGTGCAAGAGACAGCGCATATTTTGCTTATATGATTATCCCTTACCCTTATTGCCCCGATTATTTCCAGACGTAGGGGAACGTCTTTAACACTTTTTACGCTACTGTGATCTGCACAGAGAAGCCAACACCGTGGTTAACCACAAGCGAGCTATTCTCGGTCACTACGTGCACTGCGTCGCCGCGATTCGATTCGAAAGCATAGCTGTAATACTCTTTAGCGCCTTGAGACAGCAGATCGAATGAACTGGAAGGCGCACCAAAAATAGCTTGGTAAACACCTGCCCCCTTAGCAAGTTTAGGAATAGCTACAGCGTCAGCGGTCATATGTGCCAGCAGCAGCGGATCAGTCACTTTGATCAGGTCAATGTTAGTTCCTGGAATGGTGAAAGTAGTTACACCAGGCAGCAGAGAACGCACATTAAACACCACGTTTGCATCGTCTACAGGGCTTGCATACTGGAACGCATTAACCATGCCAACGCTGTAACGAATAGCGTTGAATGCCGCAGGTTTACAGAACACAACAACACGCTCAATGGTTGCAGCCTGGCTTTGTGCCTTAGCAATCATATCCGTATGCATCTGATCAAATTGCTTGAATACGGTCATTGTGTTGGTGCTGGATGCGTCAACGGTTGCAGTCATTGGAGACACACCGAACAGAGTGCTGTAGTCGATCAGAACATCGTCAGTTTTCGGGGTATGTGTCTTGCCAGAGAACAGAGAAGCCGCGAGGATGCTTTCTTTAGTGCGCTGGAATGCAACATTGTGTGTAGCGATATATTCCGTATACAGATCCGGCAGTGTTTCTTCAATAGAGCTTCCGGCTTTGCGTTTGCCTTGCACGTCCTGCGGTTTGATCAGGTCTTCACGCAGGAAGTAAGGGATTTCAATCAGCCATTCTTCCCCGTTCTCACGCTTAGTAACGTTATGCTCAGAGCTAAAACGGCTTGTAGGATGGTTGAACAGAGATTCATTGCTCTCGATAAGCTGGGAAACAGCC
Source organism: Escherichia coli (assembly GCF_011881725.1). Lineage (GTDB taxonomy): Bacteria > Pseudomonadota > Gammaproteobacteria > Enterobacterales > Enterobacteriaceae > Escherichia > Escherichia coli_E. The sequence continues at coordinate 2,668 of NZ_JAATUR010000060.1, forward strand.
ACTTTGTGACTTTCTACAGGCACAGGATCAGTAAAATCCAGAGTAGACAGTAGGTAATTGCGTGAGTCGTTTAATTCGAACAGTGGAGCAAGATCAACCACTTCATTTCCGATAATCATTATTATTTATTCCTTCTTAAGATGTGAAAACAGAGTGGAAGCCTTCAAGCTGGAAGCCTTTAGCAGCGAGAGCTGCAATAGCAGCTTCTTTTACAGCGCCTTCGGCATTCAGGGCATCAGCTTTGATGCAAACGAGTCCGGCATTAGCACGAAGCACGTTAACTGTTTTATTTGAATCAGCAGTTACGAAGTCAGACACAACGACAAGAACATCAGCGCCGCTAACATATTTAGCGCCGGATGAATCAATGAGGTCGCCGCACGTTACATCTTGTGCAAGTGCTGCAAATTTTTTGCTTTCTACAGCCGCGTAAGGGTCGGTTGCATAGCTCACTACGTCAGTGATGCTTTTACGATGTGGGAAAACATCGCTTAATTTTAAAATAGCCATTATTTTTCCTTAGATTGTTTGATTTGTTGAGCTTTAGCATTAATCAAATCTTGGTGAGATGGTTTATTGCTTTCAGCCTTATAAAGACGTTCACACTGTTTCTTTAATTCTGTGGGAGTGATGCCAAGCGCGTAGGCTGTAGCATTCAACACATCTTCAGTTAGTGTTAACTTTTCATTGCCATATTTCAGGATAATTTCTTGTTTCATTTATATAACGATTCCATTATGTTGGAATTTAATAAATCCCCCAGGCTATAAGAGGTTCAATCTGACAATAGCGAGGGGGATTTATTAACGTGTCGGGCAATACACAGCGATAAGTAAAACCTTGAGGAGGTTTTAAACGTATCTCTAAGAATGCTTATTAAACATGCTTAAAGATAGGTTTAAAGGGTGAACAGATATTCCTGAAAACATGCTCTTAGGAAAACATGCGGAATCAATCAGGAATATCTATTCGGGGCGCGGTGGCCAACCGCTATCTTTCATGGTGTGGATGCACCAGTCAGATTTTAAGGAATCACTATTCCAATCTACTCACAGATTAAATTTTTAATAAGGATTAACTACACCAACAGTAATCTACCGTTTCAGAAAATCGTTTTTACAACCAAAGATTATAGATCCGCATTCTATAAAACTAGTTTTGCTATCAATATTTCCAAAGTTTATTGCACCATTCTTAACTAAACTCTCTCTACTTGCGGCTAACGCTATGCAGATGATAGTTTTTTGACAACAACTTAATAGATTATTCTGTTACTAACTTCTGTCATTAAATAAGAGTTTAATGATGTTAGTAAATAGTTATAAAATATAACTATCAGTGTAAGGCTCTTTAATGTTTTCGGACAAAATAAGGAGCTTTAGGATAAGCATAGATGAAAAATAAGAGCGGGAAGGGCAAGGAGATAACACCTACCCGCTTTTATCAAAATTAAGCACAATGCCTAACAACATTCATCAACACAACGTAGAAACAATCAACAATCAAAGAGGGAGTTATGATTATTCTAAAACTTCTTGAGAGATGGAAGGTAATATTTGTTAGAGGTTAATGCCACTCAACCCTTGAGGCTATCACCTTCCATATGCAGGGATTTATGACAGTAGAAGGATTAACACCAGTCAAAACCTTTTTATCTACCCCTAATATCATTATATAATGAAATCGTTATAAATGCAAATGATTTTCATTATCATTTAGAGAAAATAGCACTTTTTGCTAAATCATCTACTAATTGCTGAATCTCTTCACTTGCAGCCTTTAACGTGCTGGCGGTGTCTGTGATGGTTTGAGTACACAGCCTGACATCGTCCTTAGATAGCTCTAAATCGCTCACCAGAGAGATGAAATCGTCAAGGCTTACATTCACCTTCATTAAGCTACTAACGCATTGAGAGAGCGTGTAATCGCATAAATCTGAATAGGCTTGATTGATACGTGTCTGTAGGGCGATCATCCGATCCGAAAGAGTGTCCATAACTTCCAGAATGTTGTCTGTCATTGTGCAATCTCTCCTTGATCTGCTGATTCCATCTCTTGCTGAATCTGTTTAGCCTTGTTTAGTGCAATCTGTAGCGGTATACGATAGGTTGCAATGTCATCCAGCACATCATCAAGCAAGGCAAAATCATTTTCTTCTTTTGCTCGTTCAGCCAGTGAAATAAACACTTCTGCAAGTTGTTTTGCTTCTTTAAAAAATGTTGTTTCTAATAGTTGATAGTTAATCATTATTTTTCCTTTTTCGATTATTTTCATTGGGCGCTTATACATACTCCCATCATTTTATTAGTTAGAACGTTTGTTAGAAGCTAATGTATCTTCTAAATGAGCCATCAGATCGACTTCCGATGCACCACCTACACAATTATTGAAAGCGTTAAATCCCAAAAAATGATGATAGGAGCTAAACCCTAAAAGCTGCCAACGTTTCAGAGTGCCATCAGAAATGATAGTTTGTTTTCTTGTTCTTGGGCGAAAGTAAACGCCTGGCATTGACTGGATTATTTCTAATTCTTCATCGCTTAATTCAGGGGATTCTGTTTCAAGAATAAATATTATCTCTTCCCCTGGAATTTCGTTATTGGTGTGTGTCGGTGGACGTTGTCTTGTTGAATTGAAGTTACTGTTTTTTTCAATACGTTTTAAGTTGTTCTTTTTCTTTCTTCCCATTTTCCCTCTTTTTATGTGGATTATAAAAACTTGATACCATTGTTACAATGAATATCGCCATAAATGCATTTGCCATATGTATTGCCCGATCTGTTGTTATTGATTGTTTGTGATAAACAATTCAAAATCTTTGTTTAATTTCAAAAGACGAAATGTAGTGCTGTTAATCCCTTCATAATCCAGCACACCGAACGATGTAAAATGGTTTAACCAATGATTCACGTGTTGTGCGCTGTAGCCGCCTAAACTACAAAAGCTAACCACTGTCGGCGGTGAGAACTCTATTTCCAAAATAGCTTTTAAAATGTTGTATCCGCTTTCAGTTATTTCAATAGTTTTGTTTCCTATAGTGATGTTATAAGTCATTTATTCTCCTTAGAATGGTATTGAATCGTATATTTCACTTTTTTCTCTTAGAGATATTATCAGATCGTGAAAAGCCTGTTTCTCAAGATAGATATTCTTTGAATCTAATGCACGTTTTACAAAATCTTCTGTTTCTTCGTGCGGTGGTTTCTTCTTATCAAGGGAAAGAAGCCAAGTAAAAATTTCGGGCCGCTCAGGGAACTCTGGCTCTTGTGTTTCTTCTTCAAGGATGATTTCGGAAACATTCAATATTTCATTAGATTCGTCTTCTTTCTCAGAAGGATCAGGTAGTGATGATTCTCCAGGGGGAGTAATATGTGCATCTGTGAGAGGTAGCGCACGTAATTTTAAAGGACGTTTTGGGATTCGTTCTCCGACCTCTTCTAAAAGACCGATTTTAATCATAAGACCAATCAATTCATTAACTGTCTTACGGCTACAGCCACAAACTTTACTTAACTTCGTTTGTGTTTCAAAACATATCCCCCCTGATTTCTCCCAATCTGAAACATAGCAATATAATTTTTGCATTTCTGCACTAAACTTCGCTTTTCCATCCTCAATATTTGAGGAGTAGATGAATTCAATCTCACAAAAGTAGTGTGGTATATTCAAAGTTCTGTCTTTAATTTCTCCTGTTTGTTTATCAACATACTGGTATTTTTCACGAATCAATTTAATTTTAGACATTAGAATTATCTCCTTATAAATCACGCTTAATGCGCTACTAAAGTGAATGAGGATCACTTACCCTTTTTTTGTTTGATGTTCTCTGCTGCTTCAGTAATGATTTCTAACATCAAATCACTGACCATAATTTGCCTTTTCTTGGCTTCAGCAAATAAAACCTTGAAGATTTCAGGGTCAACGTGTAGGTAAGTGCGCGGAATTGGTTTCTTAGTTTCGCTCATAGTTTTCTCCTTCTCCTGTTATTATTCTTTCTCTACTTCTGCCTTACGCAGTTCATCAATAATTTTTAGTGCATCGTCAAAACATTTTTCACGCTCTGGATAACCACAGCGTCGCGCTGTGTTCCTGTTCATCCTTACTTTAAAACGATTGATCTCACCACGTTTCCAGGCTTCTACTACATCCTGTGGAGTGAAATATTTCATTAATTAACCTCCTATTCTATTTGGTTAAAAGAAAAAGACACCTTGCAGCCTGACGGCTCAAAGTGCGGTGCATTGGTTTAATTACTTAGAGGATAAGAATGTTTTCTGTCCCTCTAATACCTATTATTGCACAGAAAGAGACATTTGTCAATACCATTTTGCAAAAAATCTGATCTATTTCAGCAATTTATAATTTGTCTTAGCAATTCGTGCTCTCCTGTGTAGTGCTATTCTTCATTATTGTCTAATAACGCTCTAAAACGCGTTCTAACGAGGTTTTGATAAAAACAATACATTCCCTTATGTAATGACCGTTTAGCTCGCCAGAGGCTTATTTAAGGTGCTTATTTTGTATTTGTTAGGTATATGAAAAGGTGATGGTAGATAAAATCTAATTTCAGACACCTTATAAAATACCTGTAAAGCTCCTCAGAATCTCTATAACGAGCTAATCTATTACCGCTAAGTGTTTCCCTACCTTATATACGTTTAGCTCGCCTACGGCTTGATTTAAGCGGTAGAAACTCATCTACTACCTAACATCTTTAAACCATATTTTTCTTTTTTGTCTGTTTGATGGTTGATCTATAGTTATGCGCTAGCATCCCCAAAGGGGTAACGCTACCCTAATTGCATTCGCAAGAACATTGCACAAGAAATTTATTTTAGATGATTGATGATCGTTAGATGGTAGTTAGTTAATTATCGTTCTGCGCACAGCGCAAGACTATTTAGCCTTACGCAAGCCGTAGGCTATTTGCACATAGTAGATTACATATTCGTTGTGAGCGGAAAGCGAACATAGATCTACTAACTAACATCAACAAACAAAAACTATGTGTTATGACAAGCAGTCTAACGACTAACACTCTAACTTGTGCAAGGTTCTGGCGAATGCCAATAGATTAAGGGATAGTCGTTAGACTCCCTAACGGGTATCCCTATAATTATTCTTATAAAGATAAAAAAGAATTATATTATATAGTTTAATAGTTAGTTTTATTATTAGTATTATAGATGTTAGTCTTATTGTGTAACCTTTCGTTACAACCAATCATCTGCCGATGTAACGTATCGTTACTACCGATGTGTAATATCGTTACATTCAATAATTAGTCTATGTAACGAATCGTTACTACCAAATTTCTTACAGAGAGTATTTCAGATAGCTGAATGTAACCCATCGTTACATCCATTTATCACATAACATCTGTGCAATGATCTTCTAAAAGTGTTTCTTGCTACCAAAATTAAACATCTAAAACAGGCTTAAATTCAATGTAATTGATGATTAATCCCTGTGTAATTCCATACTAAAAATTCAATGAAAAGTAGCTTAAAAGTGCAATTCTTACTTTCTTCACTTTTACATCACTTTCGCAAAGCCTTGTGTAATGCGGCTTACAGAGCACTATCAGAAATTATTGATTAAAAATCAATCTATTATTTGTCGAACAAGTTTTCTTTAATGCAACAAAAAATTATTTTTTCAAAATAAACACACTATTTAATAGCTTGCTAATTTTACCAAAACGTAACTACATGATTCTCATGCAAGACGTGTAGTGATAAAGCAGGCTAAATCACCACACTAAAAACCTTCGAATTTCGTAGTGAAAAAAGTCCTTTACACACCTAATCAACACGATCAATAATCACTACACACAAATCAACACAGAAGGAATAAAGAAAATGGCTAATATTGGATACATTAGGGTATCGACTGTGCAACAAAACACAGACCGTCAATTAGCTGGAGTAGCTCTTGATAAAGTCTTTGAAGATAAAGCGTCAGGCAAGAATACCCAGCGCCCACAGTTTGAGGCAATGATGAACTATGTGCGGGAAGGTGATGTTTTGCATGTTCACAGTATTGATCGCCTTTGCCGTAATACAGCCGACCTTCTGGCAACGGTTGAGCAATTAACAGAGCGCGGCGTGTCTGTGCATTTCCATAAAGAAGACTTTAAGACAGGGAAGAACTCTCCCGCAGGGAATATGATGCTCACAGTGCTTGCAGCAGTGGCACAAATGGAACGTGAAATGATGCTTGAGCGTCAACGTGAAGGGATCGCCGCAGCTAAGGCAGCTGGGCGTATAGCAAAACGTGGTAATGGAAAAGCAATTGATCGAGCGGGAATTGTTGCCGCTCTCGCGAATGGTGGATCAATTCGGAGCGTAGCAAAAGATTTCAGTGTCAGCACACAGACGGTGCAACGTATCAAGAAAGAGCAGGAAGCGTAATGCCTCCTGATATTTCAGAATTGTCGCTGCATGGACCTGACGGCGCTGATCTTCTCGTTAAGCGATGATCACGTATGCGCCGATTTCAGAGAAAAAGACAGTAACTGAACTCACTATGAAGGCTAAACGTATCTTTACACTTGATGGAAACGTCCAAAAAACAACCTAACCCCAAAACCCAACAAATTGCAACATATTGTTTTTAAAAGAAAATCAAATCTACATCAAATATTGGTTGACGTAGATTGAGGTGAATAGTAGACTATTAAGATAAATTACCAGTATTGCACACAACAAATTTGCATGATTTAATCCCCCTCACATTCATTTAGGGGGCGTTATGCATTTATCTTCAAAACATCTTAGCACTATCCGCTTTCTCGTTATTGTTTCATTCGTTGTAGCTATCAGTTACCGACTTTTTGTTGCCTCCAATGACGAAATGAATCCTCTTGCTATTATTGCCCATTCAATAGCGACAATAGTTAGACGGTTTGAAAAACCGTAATACAATAAACATCCGAAATAATTTCGAAAGCAACTCATTTTTACTCTGCAAACAATCAGAAAAGACTTAATTTTGCTAAGTTAATGCATTAATCTAAAAACGCTTTAAATCAATACATAACCATTATCTCTTGGGATTATTTACATGCGCAAAAGTTTAATGCTGTTACTTGCTTCAACATTGATTATTTCTGGATGTGCAACAAAAAAACAACTCGTTCCAACTGGTGGAAGCAAATCAGACGGCACAGTTAGGATGAGTTATTCTTACGGTATGTTTGAAAGTCCTGTTGTAGATCCACAACAAGGCATGAATGCAGCCAAAGCGCGTTGTGCCGCTTGGGGATATTCAGGAGCCGAGCCTTTTGGTGGATTCACTTCTCAATGTTCACAACCTTCTTCATCTGGTTGTATGCAAACACTTGTGACTATCGAATATCAATGCACTGGCGATATTAAGAAGTAATAATTAGGGGCTTCCAGCCCCTTCTATAACCATTCATGGAACAGGGACAACCGAAATCACTTTAAACCCTGAAACAGCCGTTACTCCATTAGATGGAGAATTAAATCTCACAGTATCTTTTCTTACTGCATCATGAATTTCATCTTTTGTTGGTTCATGCTCTGAATGGAATAAAACCTCTTCCATTCTAATTTGATCACCGTCTCTATGCTCATAAGTAATCTTGTAGCTAACAGTCATATCAACCTCATGCAGGGGAATTGTGAGATTATTATAGACAATAGAAACCATAAAGCCCCGTTGGTGATACAGCAACAAGCGGGAGCGTAGCGACTTCATCAGATTGTCAGAAAGATCACACCTTATCAGGATAACCGTGTACCCGTTGGGAGCGTGGCTGAAACGCTGATAGAGCTTGCATATGGTTTGCAAGGACCAATATCACCATAAACCTGTTTACGCAGCCACAAGGCCGCACATCGGGCTTAAATGCGTGTGTTCAGTCTGTCGATGACATTACAATGCCAGGATGGGCTTTATCTTCACGTTGTGCTATCGCGGTGTGAGAGGTGCAACTGCCGCCAACGTTAGGTTATACTGTCATCTCACCGAGTAACTTAACGTGACAGTTACTAAGGGCGGATCACAATGGTAGAACTCCTAAGCAAATTAAATAGGTAACTGTTTAAGTTGCTGACAGAGAAGACTTTTTTAGTCTTCTCCACCTGGGGAGATTCTGGAGCGGGCGAAGGGAATCGAACCCTCGTATAGAGCTTGGGAAGCTCTCGTTCTACCATTGAACTACGCCCGCTTTGATATGCGTAAGGCATTATAAACCTTACGCTCTCCTAAGCAAGTGCCTTGCTACTGACTGCTGATTAATTCGCCATCAGCACTTTGGTTTGCTGCCCTGTGGCGGCAAGTAGCGCAAAGGATCTATTGCCGTAGCACGGTAGCGAATCTGGAAATGTAACCGCACGGATTCCGCATCACTACTCCCCATAGTCGCTATCTTTTGCCCAGCTTTAACACTTTGCCCATTGTTCACCAGCATCGTGTCGTTATGGGCATAAGCAGTAATGTAATCTTCACTGTGTTTAATCATTATGAGATTACCGTAGCCACGCAGCTGATTACCTACATATACCACCTTACCGGCACCTGCAGCGTAAATTGGCGTCCCGCGCGCCGCGGCAATATCAATTCCTTTATTGCCGCCATCTGCCATTGAGTACGGCGTAATAACCTTTCCGCTCGTTGGCCATAACCAGCAACGTTGCCCAACCGGCGGCCATGAAGATTTCGGAACGGCAGAAGACGGCGTCACTGACGCTGTTTTTGTCGTCGATTTACCGGTGGATTTACGCGTGCCACTACTTCTTTTTTTCGCCCCACCAAGTTTCAACTTTTGGCCGATTTCAATGGTATAAGGGGGGGAAATGTCGTTGAGTCGGGCTAGCTCTTTTACGCTGGTTCCCGTGGTGCGTGAAATACGATAAAGCGTATCCCCCCGTTTCACGGTGTAAACGGAGCCGGAATACGTTCCTGTATCTGATGATTTGTTACCCGAGCAGCCAGCCATAAGCAGCCCTACCGATAACAGCATCACGATACCCAGAGTTTTTTTATTCGGGCGTCCTGCGCTCAAAATCTTTCCTCGCTCAAAAACAAGACGCTATATCATAGCAGTCCTCCGGCAGTTCCCCAATCCATTGCGCGGGAATAGGCATGCACGAATCAATAACTGTTAAAAAATCTATTAGCACCGTAGGCAAACGATGACGAAATCGGAATCATCCTGACTGACCTCGAATACTCATTTATCACAATGATTTTTATCACACTCATATTGATAAACTGTACTCACTTTCTTTACTGATAAAAACGCATCATCCTTAGTGTTTTTTTACCAACATCACAATTCCCCCCCTCCCCCCGTGCTTATAGTCGTTTCTGGCGTAATTCTTGCCTTTAAAGACTTAATCATTGCCATAAGAACCAAATGTTCAAATCAAGGGGATTTCTATGGAAGCGCGGGAAGCAACCGCTACAGGTGAATCATGCATGCGCGTCGATGCCATTGCGAAGGTCACCGGGCGGGCACGATATACTGACGATTATGTTATGGCGGGCATGTGTTACGCAAAATATGTACGTAGTCCAATCGCACATGGTTATGCTGTGAGCATTAACGATGAACAAGCCAGAAGTTTACCCGGCGTACTGGCTGTATTTACCTGGGAAGATGTCCCTGATATTTCCTTTGCCACTGCAGGCCATGCCTGGACTCTGGATGAGAATAAACGAGATACCGCCGATCGCGCCCTGTTAACACGCCACGTTCGTCATCATGGCGATGCAGTTGCTATTGTCGTTGCCCGTGATGAACTCACAGCAGAAAAGGCAGCGCAACTTGTTCACATCGAATGGCAGGAATTACCCGTCATTACCACGCCAGAAGCGGCACTGGCAGCAGATGCTGAACCAATCCATGACGGTGGTAATTTACTCAAACAAAGCTCGATGTCGACGGGCAATGTTCAGCAAGCAATCGATGCCGCCGATTACCAGGTGCAAGGGCACTATCAAACACCTGTCATTCAACATTGCCATATGGAAAGCGTGACATCGCTGGCGTGGATGGAAGATGACTCACGAATTACCATCGTCTCCAGTACTCAGATCCCGCACATTGTCCGCCGCGTTGTCGGTCAGGCGCTGAATATTCCCTGGTCATGCGTGCGAGTCATCAAGCCCTTTGTCGGCGGTGGTTTTGGTAATAAACAAGATGTACTTGAAGAGCCGATGGCGGCATTCCTTACCAGTAAACTCGGCGGCATTCCGGTGAAAGTATCCCTAAGCCGCGAAGAATGTTTTCTGGCTACCCGTACTCGCCACGCTTTTACCATTGACGGACAAATGGGTGTAAACCGCGATGGTACGCTAAAAGGCTATAGCCTGGATGTTCTGTCTAACACCGGCGCTTACGCTTCACACGGTCACTCTATCGCTTCTGCTGGCGGCAATAAAGTTGCTTATCTCTACCCGCGCTGCGCCTATTCTTACAGCTCAAAGACTTGCTATACCAATCTGCCCTCAGCAGGTGCGATGCGTGGTTATGGCGCGCCACAGGTGGTTTTTGCTGTTGAATCCATGCTGGATGACGCTGCCGAAGCGCTGGATATTGACCCAATCGAAATTCGTTTACGCAACGCCGCGCGTGAAGGCGATGCAAATCCGCTCACAGGAAAACGCATTTACAGTGCCGGATTATCAGAGTGCCTGGAAAAAGGGCGGGAAATCTTTGAATGGGAAAAGCGCCGAGTGGAGTGTCAAAAGCAGCAAGGTAACCTGCGCCGCGGCGTTGGCGTTGCCTGTTTTAGTTACACCTCCAATACCTGGCCTGTCGGTGTAGAAATCGCAGGCGCGCGCCTGTTGATGAATCAGGATGGAAGCATCAACGTGCAGAGCGGTGCGACGGAAATCGGCCAGGGGGCCGACACCGTGTTCTCGCAAATGGTGGCTGAAACCGTTGGCGTTCCGGTCAGTGATGTACGCGTAATTTCGACGCAAGATACCGATATCACGCCATTCGACCCTGGCGCATTTGCTTCACGTCAGAGCTATGTCGCAGCCCCGGCGCTACGCAGTGCCGCGCTTTTGCTAAGAGAGAAAATTATCGCCCACGCTGCAATAATGCTGCATCAGTCGGCGATGAATCTAACCCTGATAAAAGGCCATATCGTACTGATAGAAAGACCGAAAGATACGTTACTGTCGTTAAAAGATCTGGCAATGGATGCTTTTTATCATCCCGAGCGTGGCGGACAGCTTTCTGCAGAAAGCTCAATCAAAACTACCACGAACCCACCTGCGTTTGGCTGTACTTTTGTTGATCTGACGGTCGATATCGCGCTGTGTAAGGTCACAATCAACCGCATCCTCAACGTTCATGATTCGGGTCATATTCTTAATCCGCTGCTGGCTGAAGATCAGGTACACGGTGGGATGGGAATGGGGATTGGCTGGGCACTATTTGAAGAGATGATCATCGACGCGAAAAGCGGCGTGGTACGTAACCCCAATTTACTGGATTACAAAATGCCGACCATGCCGGATCTGCCACAACTGGAAAGTGCGTTTGTCGAAATTAATGAACCACAATCAGCATACGGACATAAGTCACTGGGTGAACCGCCAATTATTCCTGTTGCCGCTGCAATTCGTAATGCGGTGAAGATGGCTACCGGTGTCGCAATCAATACGCTGCCGCTGACGCCAAAACGGTTATATGAAGAGTTCCATCTGGCAGGATTGATTTGAGGATAACATCATGTTTGATTTTGCTTCTTACCATCGCGCAACGACCATTGCCGAAGCCATCAACCTGCTGGCTGACAATCCGCAGGCCAAACTGCTTGCTGGTGGCACTGACGTACTGATTCAGCTCCACCACCACAATGACCGTTACCGCCATATTGTTGATATCCACAATCTGGCGGAGCTTCGGGGAATTACGCTAGCGGAAGATGGTGCACTACGCATCGGCTCTGCAACAACCTTTACCCAGTTAATAGAAAATCAGTTAACGCAACATCATCTCCCGGCGTTATGCGCTGCGGCTTCGTCTATTGCCGGCCCGCAAATCCGTAACGTCGCTACCTATGGCGGAAACATTTGCAACGGTGCCACAAGCGCAGATTCAGCCACGCCAACGCTGATTTATGACGCGAAGCTGGAAATCCATTCACCGCGAGGGATCCGTTTCGTCTCAATTAATGGTTTTCATACCGGTCCGGGCAAGGTTTCCCTTGAGCATGATGAAATCCTTGCGGCGTTTCATTTTCCTCCGCAGCCAAAAGAACACACGGGTAGCGCACATTATAAATATGCCATGCGCGATGCGATGGATATTTCAACAATCGGGTGTGCCGCTCACTGTCGATTGAGCAACGGCTACTTCAGCGAGTTGCGTCTGGCATTTGGTGTTGCTGCGCCTACGCCGATCCGCTGCCAGCACGCCGAACAGGCTGCGCAAAATGCGCCATTAAACCTGCAAACGCTGGAGGCCATCTGCGAATCTGTCGTGCAGGATGTCGCACCGCGTTCATCATGGCGAGCAAGTAAAGAGTTTCGTCTGCATCTCATCCAAACGATGACCAAAAAAGTGATTAGCGAAGCCGTCGCCGCGGCGGGGGGAAAATTGCAATGAATCACAGCGAAAGTATTACGATTGAATGCACTATTAACGGGATGCCTTTTCAGCTTCACGCCGCGCCAGGCATGCCGCTCTCTGAACTGCTCCGCGAACAAGGGCTGCTAAGTGTCAAACAAGGATGCTGCGTGGGTGAATGCGGTGCCTGTACAGTGCTGGTTGACGGAACCGCGATAGACAGCTGCTTGTACCTGGCCGCATGGGCTGAAGGAAAACAGATCCGCACACTGGAAGGTGAAGCGAAAGGCGGCAAACTTTCTCATGTACAACAGGCTTATGCGAAATCTGGCGCTGTACAGTGCGGTTTTGTACGCCGGGGCTTATTATGGCCACTACGGCAATGCTGGCAAAACCCAGAGAGCAACCGTTAACCATTACGGAAATTCGACGAGGCCTGGCTGGGAATCTGTGTCGCTGTACCGGATATCAGATGATTGTGAATACTGTCCTGGACTGCGAGGAAACGAAGTAAAATGCAATCCGGCCTGAATTCAGGCCGGATTTTTTTATGATTATGCGTTTAACAATTCATATTTCTTAATTTTACGATAAAGCGTGGCAATTCCAATTCCCAGCTCATCAGCAACTTGCTTCTTACTGTTATGTCGTGAGAGCGCCTCGCGAATCATCTGCTTTTCCATCTCCTCCAGCGCTGTGCCGCCAGCATCATCGAGAGCCAAATGTGCCTCGCTGGCTTCTGATGTCTCACTTTGCTCCGTCGTACCGTTATTAACCAGATTTGGTGGTAGCAGCGTACTGTCGATGACTTCACCCGAGGGAACGACGTTAACAAGATATTCCATCAAATTACTTAACTCTCGCAGATTTCCTGGCCAACGATGCTTACGCAGTAACTCAACAACATCCGGTGCAATACCAGGGTAAACCGATCCCAGGCGACGGGTATGCAGATGTAAAAAGTAATGCACCAACAGTTCAATATCTTCCTGACGCTCACGTAGCGGTGGCAGAGTGATGGGAATAACGTTAAGTCGGTAGAAAAGATCTTCGCGGAATTTACCTTCAGCTATGAACTGAGCCAAATTCTGGTTAGTTGCAGAAATGATGCGGATATCGACCTGTATTGGACTACTGGCGCCAATAGGCAGGATCTCACGCGCTTCAATCGCCCGCAGCAGTTTTGCCTGAAGCATTAAAGGCATATCGCCAATTTCATCAAGAAACAGCGTTCCCGTGTTTGCAGCCTGAATCAATCCTGTTTTACCGTTGGCAGAAGCGCCAGTAAATGCGCCTTTAACATAACCGAATAGCTCGCTCTCCAGAAGCTGCTCCGGAATTGCCGCACAGTTGATAGCGATAAAGGGTTTGTTCCGTCGCCCACTCAACTTATGAATAGCACGGGCTACCACTTCTTTCCCGGTCCCACTTTCACCAACGACCATGACGCTGGATGGACTAGGTGCGATGCGGTTAATAAGCCGTTTTAATTGCCGCATAACACGGCACTCGCCAACCAATTGTTCAATATGCGGTTCATCAGATGCATTTGCCACGGAAAAACTGGTATGGGATTGGTGGAACGCCATTAAAAATAGCTGTCGTCCCTGAATGTTATGTAACTGACCTATTATCAATTCACTTTTATCATCCCACGAGACAATATGTTGCATATGTCCATGAG